>NZ_JADGLL010000060.1 GCF_015235415.1 Microbacterium paludicola
GTCCCGCCCCACACCGCGGCCGCTCGCCTCGATCCGCTCGCGCATCACGCCGCCTCCCGCCAGGGCGCAACCGGCTCGATCCCGAGCCGCCCGCCCGTGTCGGTGAACCGCCCGACGCTCGCCAGGCGGCGCGATCCGTCCGGGCTCCGTTCGAGGTGCAGCACGTATCCGATGGCGCTGCAGACCTGGCGGGCGACGGCGTGATCGTCCATCCCGGCGAGGGCTCCGAGCGCCTCGAGCCGTGCGGGGACCTCGGCGAGGCCGCTTGCATGAAGCGTCCCCGCTCCCCCGTCGTGCCCCGTGTTGAGCGCCGTGAGCAGTTCGCGCACCTCCTCGCCGCGGCACTCGCCGACCACGATGCGGTCGGGCCGCATGCGCAGCGACTCCCGCACCAGCCGCGCGAGGTCGATCGCGCCGGCGCCCTCGAGGTTCGCCTGCCGCGCCTCGAGCGAGACGTGATGCGGATGCGCGATGCGCAGCTCGGCGACGTCCTCGATCGTGACGATGCGCTCGTGCGCCGGTGCGTGGGCGAGCAGGGCCCCCAGCAGCGTCGTCTTGCCGGTGCCGGCCGCACCGGTCACGAGCAGGTTCTCGCGCTCGCGGACGATCTGCACGAGCCAGCGGCGGGCGTCGTCGCCGAAGGATCCGCCGCGGCAGAGCGCATCGAGGTCGGCGCCACGCAGGCGCGGGATGCGGATGGACAGCGCCGTGCCGGATGTCGCCACCGGCGGCAGCACCGCGTGGACGCGGACGCCGTCCTGCAGCCGGACGTCGACGCAGGGCGTGGCGTCGTCGATGTGCCGCCCGCCGCGCGCGATCAGGGCCGTGGCCAGTTCCCGCACCTCGCGCTCGGACGCGCGCCACGCCGGATCCGGACGCGGCCCGTCGCCGCGGTCGACGAACAGGCCCGTGGCGCCGTTCACGAACAGGTCGGTGACGCCCGGATCCGCCAGGTACGGCGTCAGCGCCCCGAGCTGCCCGGCGGGCGCGGCCGGATCCCCTCGGTCCCCCGGCGCGGCTGGATCAGGGTCCCTGCGCGGCCGGGGCTGCACGACGAACGGTTCGGCCATATCCCGACGCTAGAAAGCGCCGAGCGCCCGCGCGGCGCCATCCTGTCCCAACCACCACAACCTCCGACGGCTGCCGCCCTGTGGACGACGGATACTCCCTTTCGTCGGTATACGCCCGCGCGGCGAGCGGCGTACGTTCGAAGCGCGGGCACGGCCCGCGCGGGTGTCCGGCACTGCCGGCCCCGGACGCCGCGAACGCGCGGCAGCACACATCGAACGGACGTCGCAAAGGAGCGCACAGCCAGATGAGCGCTGAGAACACCAGCATCGACCACCTGCTCACCGAGAACCGGAGGTTCGCTCCGTCCGCCGAGTTCGCCGCGGACGCGGTCGCGGGCGCCGAGCTCTACGAGAAGGCCGAGACCGACCGCGAGGGCTTCTGGGCCGACCAGTCGCGCGAGCTGCTCCACTGGAGCACCCCGTTCACGCAGGTGCTCGACTGGTCAAACCCGCCGTTCGCGAAATGGTTCGCCGACGGCGCGCTGAACGTCGCCTACAACTGCCTCGACCGGCACGTGGAAGCCGGCAACGGAGACCGCGTCGCGCTGCTGTGGGAGGGCGAGCCGGGCGACGAGCGCCGCCTCACCTACGCCGAGCTCACCGACGAGGTCAAGCGCCTCGCGAACGTGCTCGCCGACCTCGGCGTCGGCCAGGGCGACCGCGTGGCGATCTACCTGCCGATGATCCCGGAGGCAGTGGCGTCGATGCTCGCCGTCGCGCGGCTCGGCGCCGTGCACTCCGTCGTGTTCGGCGGGTTCAGCGCCGACAGCCTGCGCGCCCGCATCGACGACGCCGGCGCGAAACTCGTCATCACCGCCGACGGCGGCTGGCGCAAGGGCAAGGTCTCGCCGCTCAAGCCCGCGGTCGACCAGGCCCTCGCCGCCCGCAACGGCCTCGGCGAGCAGGAGACGGTCGAGCACGTGCTCGTCGTCAAGCGCGGCGAGAACGAGGTCGACTGGTTCGAGGGCCGCGACCTCTGGTACCACGACGTGGTGCCGCAGGCCTCGGCCGAGCATGAGGCGCAGGCCTTCGAGGCCGAGAACCCGCTGTTCATCCTGTACACGTCGGGCACGACCGGAAAGCCCAAGGGCATCCTTCACACCTCCGGCGGCTACCTGACGCAGGCGGCGTTCACGCACCGCAACGTGTTCGACCTGCACCCCGAGACCGACGTGTACTGGTGCACGGCGGACATCGGATGGATCACCGGGCACTCGTACGTCGTGTACGGCCCGCTCGCCAACGGCGCGACCCAGGTGCTCTACGAGGGAACGCCGGACCACCCGGAGCCCGGGCGCTGGTGGGACGTCATCCAGAAGTACGGCGTGACGATCTTCTACACCGCGCCCACGGCGATCCGCGGGTTCATGAAGCAGGGCCGGCAGATCCCGCAGGCGCGCGACCTCTCGTCGCTGCGCGTGCTCGGCTCGGTGGGCGAGCCGATCAACCCCGAGGCGTGGGTCTGGTACCGCGAGGTGATCGGCGCCGGCAAGACCCCGGTCGTCGACACGTGGTGGCAGACCGAGACGGGCGCCATCATGGTGTCCGCCCTTCCCGGCGTGACCGAGACGAAGCCCGGGTCGGCCCAGGTTCCGCTTCCCGGCATCTCGATCGACGTCGTGACGGATGACGGCCGGCCCGTCGGCAACGACGCGGGCGGGCTGCTGGTGATCACCGAGCCGTGGCCGAGCATGCTGCGCGGCATCTGGGGCGACCCGGAGCGCTTCAAGGAGACGTACTGGGACAAGTTCGCCGACCAGGGCTACTACTTCGCCGGCGACGGCGCCCGCCTCGACGAGGACGGCGACATCTGGCTGCTCGGCCGGGTCGACGACGTGATGAACGTCTCGGGCCACCGCCTGTCGACCGCCGAGATCGAGTCGGCGCTCGTCGCTCACGAGGCCACCGCCGAGGCCGCCGTCGTCGGGGCGTCGGATGAGACCACCGGTCAGGCGGTCGTCGCCTTTGTATGTATCAAGGAGAACTACCTCAGGGCGCACTCGACCGAAGGGCTCGTGGATCAGCTCCGACTGTGGGTGGGCGAGCAGATCGGCGCCATTGCGCGGCCGCGAGACGTGTACATCGTCAGCGAGCTCCCCAAGACGCGCTCCGGCAAGATCATGAGGCGGCTCCTGCGCGATGTGGCCGAAGGCCGCGAGGTCGGCGACACGCAGACGCTCGCGGACACGATGGTTATGAGTGTTATCAGCGACCAGGTCGCCAAGAAGTAGTTCTCGTCCCGACGACGCAATGTCGGTGGCCCTCCGTAGAGTCGGCGCATGTCTCAATGCACCGCCCCTATCGAGGGCCACCGCACCGCAAGCGGTGCCGCCTCCTGCCCCGTCTGCCGCTACAGATCTTCCCGCCGCGGAAGCCACTACTCACCGCACTCGACCTACACGCCGCCGAGTTCGGCCCACTCAACACCTACGCCACCGAGGCGGTTCCCGAGCTACGCCAGCAAGTCATCAGCCGGAGGCAGCGGCCGCAGGGCTTCGAGTCTCGCGAAACGGTCAGCTGTCTCCTATTCGATCAGCGAGTATCAGACCCTCAATCCGGTCCACGAGCAGGTTGTGCGGATCGCCCAGACGGACAACGATCGTCGCGACCTGTTCCTCTGCCACGCATGGGACGACCGCCAGAGCGCAGCCCTCGACTTCTACAATCTTTTAAGTGGCCTAGACGTCAAAGTGTGGTTCAGTGAGAAAGATGTTCCGCTGGGGACTTCGTTGCTTCGACAGATCGACAGGGGCCTAAGGAACTCTCGTGCCGGCGTGGTGCTCATAACCCCGGCCATGCTCAAGAGCCTCAACGCGGAGGGCATCGCAGACAAGGAGCTCTCGGCGCTCCTGGCGACCGATCGGGTTATTCCGGTCGCTCACGGCACCACTTTCGAGGCCCTGCGAGACGTGAGTCCCCTGCTCGCCGCACGATCGGGCCTCACCACGTCGGAGTACGCGTCGTTGGATGAGGTAGCCACCAAGATCGCCGACGCGGTGTTGCTCGATTGAGTTGCACGGCAGAGCAAACGCGCTCACTCGTCGCACCCACATCCTTCCACTTCACTTCCGTGAGCTCCGCGTTGCACACCGTTACCATGTCGATGTCCCGCCAGAGCAGAACCATCGCGCCAAATCTCTCGAACTGGTTGTGGATGCGTGCCTCCGACAGTACCGTGAGAGGTGCCTGGTCCCATCGAAGTCCGTATCAGATCGGAATACGTAAATGATCCCTCGTTTCCTTCGCCGTGCCACCGTGCTTGTCACAACAGTTGCTTCCCTTCTTGCAGCTAACTTGTTGCTCGCCGCCCCAGCCAACGCCGCTCCGGCGAACTGTCCGTCGGGGACCACCTGCCTTTGGGAGGACCCGAATTACCTCACCAACGGTTCCAGCGCCAGGCTCCAGTGGTACCGGTACTCCATTGCGAATTTCCGAAATTACACGTACCAGGGCACATCCATTAACCTTGCCAACACAGTGACATCTGTCTACAACAACGGAAACACCGACGCCAGTTTCCTCTTTACCGGACCGAATAAGGGAGGCGACGGGTTCATCCTGTACGTAGGCACGGGCAAGACCCAGGTTGGTTCTCTCTTCAATGACAACCTCGAGTCCGGCTACTTCCAGAGCTGCTTGCCCCCGAGCGTCTGTGAGTGATGCACGAGATTAGGCGCGCCGAAATATGACGACGAGGATCACTGGTGTTGGAGCGTTCGTATTAGCGCTTGTTCCACTAATCGCGGGCTGCACGATGACTACATCGAACACACCAACTCGCTCGATCAGCCCCACGCCAGTTACCGCGAGCTCCGCGCAATCAGAGGGCCTCGATACAGAACGTGATCGCTGGTCACTGCCTCTCGATGCATATCGCCCGGTGGTGGACATCGCCGAGAACTACGCGGAGCAGCTACTCCTGCAGCGATGCTTGGAACCTCTCGGGTATCCGTGGCCGGTACCGCGACAAGACGTAAACGAGGAGTTGCCCCCTACGCATAATCGGGTGGGCCACCGGCTGTTCGACGTTGATATCGCGAGGAATTGGGGTTATAGCTTCGCTGCTATCGCAACACCCAACGTCGTAGCGTGGGATAATTTTCGGTCTACAGTTTCTCGAACGGATAGCGCGGAGCGAAATTCAGCCATCGAGGCTTGCTTAGGTGAGATCCGTCGGGAGTACCCACCCACCCCCGCGGATGATGCGCCCCGCGTGTTATCCCTCGTTCAGAAGGCTGCGGCGACCGCGGCGAAGGACGCCGACGTCAGGGCCGCCAGCGAGAGATGGACTACGTGCATGGCACCGTTGAGTATCACGGATCTGCCTGCGGATCCGATGGCCATGCCCAGCGATTCCGTAGAGAAGACCTTCTTGAACTCAGCCATCCGGCCAACACCTGACGAAGTTCGCATCGCCGTCGCCGACGCCGAGTGTATGGAATCCAGCGGATACTCGGACGCCCTTTATCGCGCACAGAAGGCCGCCCAGCTAGACATACTAAACGAGCACCGGAGCGAACTCGAACAAATTCGATCCAATCTTTCCGACCGGCGCACGGCGGTGCTCGAGATAATATCGCGCCACAGCCCAGCCTCGTGACAGCGGGAAGTTTATGGCCACGCCACCATGACGTCACTCTAAGGAAGTCGTTGCGCTTAGCCTCCTCAAGTTGCACGCACTTCCAGATCAAATGTGAGTAAAAGTTACCTCGACTTCGACGGGCGAGTCGAGCGGCAGCACGGGCACGCCCACGGCCGAGCGGGAGTGCCGGCCGGCGTCGCCGAAGATCTCGCCCAGCACCTCGCTCGCGCCGTTGATGACGCCGGGCTGGCCGGTGAACGTCGGCACCGAGGCGACGAAGCCCGTGACCTTCAGCACACCCGTGAGGCGGTCGACGCCGCCGACGGCATCCGCTGCCGCCGCGAGGGCGTTCAGCGCGCTCTGGCGGGCAAGGGCCTTCGCGTCCTCGGCCGCGACCTCCGCGCCGACCTTGCCGATGGCGGGAAGCGATCCGCCGACCATCGGCAGCTGGCCGGAGGTCTGCACGACGTCGCCGTGCACCTTCGCCGGGATGTACGCCGCGACGGGCGGCACGACCGACGGCAGCTCGATGCCGAGCTCGGCCAGGCGCGCCGAGACGGTCACTGCTCGCCCTCGAACTGCTTGGCGGCCTCGGCGGCATGGCCGAGACCGGCGTTGGCGGCGCCGCCGCCGACGGGCCGCTTCAGGTAGGCGACGAGGCCCCCCTCGTTGTTCGGGACGACCTGCACGAGCTCCCAGCCCTGCTTGCCCCAGTTGTTCAGGATGGCCGCGGTGTTGTGGATCAGCAGCGGCGTGGTGAGGTACTCCCACGTGGTCATGGAGCGGTCCTTCCGGGTACGGCGCCGGCGTGCGAGAGCCGGGCGGGTGGCAGGGCGAGCGCCGCGACGCGCCCGGGATCCGGAAATCGCTCAGGCTGACGGCTTACGATCACCCTATGCCTCATGGAAAAAGGACGGCCAGCGGTGTGCTCGGCGGCCTGCTCGGCCTCGTCGGCCTGAGCGCGGTCGCCGGTCTTCTCATCACCGCGACGGTCACGCCCGCGATCGCCGTCTCCGGCTACGCGGCGTCGAGTGCGATCACGCTGTTCGAGAAGCTCCCGGGTGATCTCAAAGTCGACCAGCCGATGCTGCCGACCACCATCTACATCGATGACCCGAACAGCGACAAGCCGTATGAGCTCGCCTCGTTCTACGACCAGAACCGCACGCCCGTCGAGTACGACGACGTGTCGACGGTCATGTACGACGCGATCCTGTCCAGTGAGGACCCCCGCTACTACGAGCACGGCGGCGTCGACCTGCTCGGCACGGCGAAGGCCGTCGCGAGCAACCTCGAGGGCAGCGGTCAGACCCGCGGTGGCTCGTCGATCAGCCAGCAGTACGTCAAGAACGTCCTGATCCAGCGGTGCGAGCAGGATGCCGGCAATGAGGACGAGCGCCAGGCCTGCTATGCCGAGGCGATCCAGGCCGAAGGCCCCGAGGGCATCCAGCGCAAGCTGCAGGAGATGCGCTACGCGATCGCCATCGAGAAGGAGTACTCGAAGAACGACATCCTGCTCGGCTACCTGAACATCGCCAACTTCGGTGGCATCACGTACGGCATCGAGGCGGCCGCGCAGTACTACTTCGACGTCTCGTCCAAGGATCTCAGCATCGTGCAGGCGGCGACCCTGGCCGGCATCGTGCAGAACCCCAACCTGTACCGCATCGACCGTCCCGAGGGCACGTACACGACAAGTGACGGCACCGTCCTCAACACCGAGGAGAGCGGCTACGCCGAGACGAGGGATCGCCGCAACTACGTACTCACCCGCATGTACGAGGACGGCAAGATCACCGAGGCCGAGTACAAGGAGGCGCACGCAGCCCCGGTCGAGCCGAACATCCACCCGCGCACCAAGGGCTGCACGGCGGCCGGTGGATCGGCGTACTTCTGCCAGTACGTCAAGACGGTCATCGAGAACGACCCGAACTACGGCCCCGAGGCACTGCGTCGCGGTGGCCTGAAGATCTACACGACGCTCGACACGAACGTCCAGGGCCCGGCCGAGCAGGCGATGAAGGACTACGCGCCGGCCACCATCCCGGGCATGGACTTCGGATCGACGGCGGTCTCGCTCGAGGCCAACACCGGGCGCATCCTCGCCATGGCGCAGAACACGACCTTCAACGAGAGCGCCGAGGCACCGCCCGGCAGCACGTCGATCGTGTACGCCGCCGACAAGAATCACGGAAGCTCGCAGGGCTTCATGGTCGGCTCGACCTTCAAGGTGTTCACGCTGCTCGACTGGCTCGAGAAGGGCCACTCGATCAACGAGACGCTCAATGGCGTGAACCGACAGGCGTTCCAGGGCTTCCACTGCGACGGCGCGCCGATCACGCAGGGGACCAAGATCGACAACTTCCGTAAGGCCCCCGGCTACACCGGCTCGGTGGCGCGGTTTACAAGGGACTCGCTCAACTCCGGCTACCTCGCCATGGCTTCCCGGTTGAATTTGTGCGACATCCTGCGCGTGGCGGACAGGCTGGATGTGAAGACCGGCGACGGCAAGGTCATCTCCGAGTACCTCCAGGGCCCCTTCGACATCCTCGGATCGTTCAACATCGCCCCGATGACGATGGCGTCGGTGTACGCGACCATCGCGAACAACGGCCTCCAGTGCCCGCCGAAGGCGATCGACCGGATCACCAACGCGGCCGGCGAGGAGCAGCCGCTGCCCGAGGCCGGCAACTGCGAGCAGAAGATCGCGCCCGAGGTGGCGGCCACGGCAGCCTCCGCGCTCGCCGGCGTGATGAGCAGTGGCACGGGTAGCGATGCGAACGCCTTCGACGGTACGCCCGTCCTCGGAAAGACCGGTACGCATGAGCAGTTCCAGACGTCGATGGTGCAGTCGTCGACCAAGGTCGCGACGTTCGTGTGGGTCGGCAACGCCAAGGGAGAGGCCGACCTGTTCCGGACCTACACCCCCGCCGGCGTCGCATCCAACCTGCGCTACGCGATTTCCCGGACGATTCAGGGAGCCGCGAACGCGCACTATCCGGGCAGCCAGTTCCCGCCGCCGGACCCGAACCTGAGCCGACTCATCCTGTCCGACCTTCCCAACGTGGTCGGCATGTCGACGCAGGACGCCCAGAACAGGCTCTGGGCCGCGGGCTTCGTCCCGTCCGTCGGCGAGCCCGTACCCGGCACGCAGCCGGAGGGCGTGATCGAGACGCAGAACCCCGGCGCCGGACGCGTCGCGGGCGGCACGACCGTCACGATCCACCCGAGCAACGGCAAGGGAAGCGCGGTTCCGGACGTCAAGGGCCAGTCGATGGAGAGCGCCTTTGCGTCCCTCGCGAACGCCGGTTTCACGCCGCAGCAGGGCGAATGCGAGAAGTCGAAGAACGCCGGAGCCGGCCGGGTCACCGGCACGTCCCCCGAGGCCGACGAGGTGCTCACGCAGGGCGCGACAGTGACGGTGAACTACGAAGCCCGCAAGTGCGGCGACGACGACTAGTGGGTTCTCTCGCTCGCGGCGCGGCCGCGCTGGGTGCCGTCGCGGCGGCCGGTGCGGCCGCGGCCGTCTGGGGTATCGGGATCGAGCGCTACCTGTTCACCGTGCGTCGTCACGTGATCCGGATGCTCGAGCCGGGCTCGGCGCCGATCCGCATCCTCCACATCTCCGACGCCCACATGGCGCCGTGGCAGCACCGCAAGCAGCGGTGGATGGCCGGGCTTGTCTCCCTGCGCCCCGACCTCGTGATCAACACCGGCGACAACCTCGGACACGTCGACGGCATCGACGGCATCCGTGAGGCGCTGTCGCCGCTGGCTGGCGTTCCCGGGGTGTTCGTCCACGGCTCGAACGACATGTACGGGCCTGGCCCGCGCAACCCGTTCCTGTACTTCACGGGTCCCTCGAAGTGCCCGCCGAAGGCTGTGCGCCTCGACACGGCGTCGCTCGATGCGTTCATGACCGATGACCTTGGGTGGCACAGCGTCGACAACGGCGCCGCGACCGTGACGGTGCGCGGCCAGCGCATCCGCCTGTTCGGCGTGGGCGACGCCCACCACGGCCTCGACGACATGGAAGCGGCAGCCGCGGCACTCGGCGAGCAGCCCGATGCCCCGTTGACCCTCGGGGTCGCGCACGCGCCCTACCGGCGGGTGCTCGACGGCTTCAGCGACCGCGGCGCCGACGTGCTGTTCGCCGGGCACACCCACGGCGGCCAGGTGCGGGTGCCGTTCTACGGCGCGCTCGTCGCCAACTGCGACATCCCCCTCCGCCAGGCCCGCGGCCTGTCGACGTGGGCCCACCGCGGCCGCGTGGTGCCCCTGAACGTCAGCGCCGGTCTCGGCCACTCGATCTACGCGCCCGTGCGCTTCGCATGCCGCCCCGAAGTCTCGCTGATCACCCTCGCCCCGCGCGCCTGATCGACTTGTGGTCGCGGTATCGGGCCCCGAGAACGTGCTGACGCGCGCGGTCCTCTAGCCTGCCCCGGGCTGCTCGGCCCTAACCTAGCGAGCCCAAGGCTGCCTCTCCGGTGTCCACTCATCGGTCCATAGATCCTCCACTCACGCGACTCGCGGGCGCGTCCACACGTGGCTCACAACGGCGCGACCAGCAAGGCACTGCTGCAGATTCGCGATGCCGAAGGATGCGGCTCCGCCGCTGGTGCATCCGGTGCGGTAGTAGTGGGAGCAGGTCACTGCAAGCAGGGCGGCCTCGCGTTCGGCCACCGAAGACGGCGGCATGAAGATCAGCTGTGGCAGTTGGACCGCGAACAGCATTGATGATCATGGCCCGTGGCTGAAGTGATCGGCGCTCTGGAGACGACGTGAAGCTTTGAGGTTCCAGCCCCCGGCCACCGCGACCGCAACGGACTGCGACCGTCGTCGTCGATGTAGCGCCTCACCGGGCGCGTGGCCGGAACGCTCACAGCTCTGCGGCCCATTCCGCCGCAGAGAACCTCACGCGCCTCCACCGGAGAGCCAGTCGACCCTCTTCCTGCTTATGGGGGCCCAAAGACAGACCAGGCGAGCGCCGCTCTGGCGACTGCGACAGCGGCGACGCTGTGCCACGGTGAGCGGCGCGCCTCGACGGCCGTTCGGATTTCACCGATCTCTCTTCCCTGAGATTCGAACTTAGCGTCGACGGCGCGATTTCGTTGCTCCCATTCCCCTTGACTCACTTTGCCTGCGACTGACGTAGTCACGTCGGAACGCAGTTCTCGGATGTCCTCTCTCACGTCGTCGAGGCGCGCGACGACCACCGCGAGGGTCGTGGCCTGATCTTCTGGAGCTGTCATGCGCGCGGACGGAAGACCACGCCCAGGCCTCCGGCGATGGTCGTGACGACAGACAGCACGCCGCCAGATACCGCCGCGATTAGCAGCGCAGCATCGCCGTCGACCACTCCCGCTGCGGCCAGCGTTCCCATGGTCGTAATCGCTCCTCCACAGACCGCGCCCGCGACGAGTGCCACGACGTAGGCCGTCGTACGCACCGCGGGGTGGAATGCCGGTGAGGAACTAGTGTCGAGCTCGAGATCAGTCATGTCAGTAGACACCTCCGTGTACAGCGATCTGCAATGCCCAGTCGTGATCGCTTAGATTGACAAAGTTCTTCGGATCTGCGTCGAGCGGCGGGACCGCAATAGAACCCTTCAAATGGGGGTTCTTCTTCACGAACTCCGTCACCGCGAACCGGTGATGCTGGTAGTCCTCCTGCGTGCCGAAAACCTTGACACCGTCGGCGAAGCGCCCGATCTTGCCGTCCGACGCTCGCCGGTAGTACTGAGCAGTCATGCCGCCACCTCGCCTTCTTTTCTCGCTGGTTGGTAGGGAGCGAACGAGGTTGAACCGACGCGGATCACCAGGCAGCTCGACATGCCAGGGCTCGTAGGCGTATGGCCTCACGAGTCCAGCCCGTTCACACGCGGCCGCATCGCGGGCCGGGTTGGCGAGATCGCCCGCCACGAATCGAACGTGCGCAAGACGCTGCGTTTCATCGTCTGGATCGTCAGCGGGGTTGAAGCCCGGCAGGCCTGCCCGCCACCCGTCGAACAAGCGCTTTTGCTCGAGATAGAGACGCCCAGCGGAGACCAGCGGGGGCGAACCGGCGGCCCGCCACGACGTAACGAAGTTTCGTCGGGCGTACATGCCGGTCCCTGGCAGTCGGATGATGTCACGTGCACTCATGTTTGCGTTCCTCGAAGGGAAGCTTGGTACGGGTGCCCTCGGCGCAGGGCGCGGTCTGTCCTGAACTAACGCAGCGGCGCGCCTGCCCCTCCCAATCGCAGCGGTTCGATTCGTTGGGATAGAGGCGTGCGTATGCCCATTCGTCCTCGGCGGTGCGGTTGAGGGCGCTCGACCTTCGCGTTCGTCTGCGGCCAGTAGGGCCGCGTTCGACGGTGCTTCACTCCCTTGCCGAGCGCGTCTCGGAAGGCGTGGGAGCGGTAGCAGGCCCCATTGTCGGTCATCACCCCGATGACCGTGATCCTCGCGTCGGCGAAGAACGCTCGGGCGCGGACCCAGAAGCCCGCGGCGGTCTCCTTGCGTTCGTCGCCGAGGATCTCGGAGTAGGCCAGACGGGAGTGATCGTCGATCGCGTTGTGCCCGAACGCGTAGCCGGCCCCCGTCTTGGGGTCGCGGTTGCCTGCCGCCCGGCCGAGGGCGCGGTGCCCGCCGCCTTCGGAGATGCGGCCCTGCTTCTTGATGTCGACGTGGACCAGCTCGCCGGGCTGGGACGCCTCGTAACAGATCGGCTTGGGCTTGCGGACCGGCAGCCCGGTGAACCGGTCCAGGTGCTTGAGCAGCGACATCCTGTAGCGGGCCAGGACCCGCCCCACCGTCGAGCGAGCCAGGCGCAGGTGATACGCGATCCGGTGAGGCCCCCAACGACGGGTGAACCGCAACGCGATGATCCGCCGCTCCGTCCGCCGCGGCAACTGATGCGGCGACGACACGGTCGTGAGGACCTGTCGGGGAGCGGCTCGCCGGAGGCGTAGCGCTTGGCCCACTTCGACACCGCCGGGCGAGCGGTTGAACCGTTCCGCTGCCCGCCGGATCATCCAACCGGCATCGACGATCGCGGATGCGAGATGACGACGCCCCTCCGGCGTCAAGGGCTCGTTAGCGTGAGTCACGAGGGCCTCCGTTGTGAGGAGTGAGTGTGGTATCCCACATCATCCCGGAGGCCCTCACCTCAGCTCACACGTTCACAACGTGTCGGTGAGCTACAGCTCGGCATGCCATTCCTCAGGTCCACGCGCGGGCAGCCGCCGGCGTAGCTGGCGTCCCGGCGGTCCACGTCGGCGCCCACCGGCGTGCGCGGCCGGTGCGCTGGCAGCTGCCGCCCGTACGGCCGGCCTGAGCGGGATCCGTGCACGAGGTTGAGACAGCCCAAGGGTCTGTCCCTGGCGGCAGACATACTTTGTTGCCGATCCAGACGTCCCCCACGGTCGCCCCTGGCCCTCTTCCGATCGGAGTGATGTGTCCCGTCTTTCCCCTCCCTTGCGACCGCGGGACTGGTCGACAAGAGACCTGATTCGCACTCAGCCGGGCAGCCCCTAGCTGTAGTTCCCCGTGAGGTTGTGAACGCGTGAGGCCGGGGTCTGGCCGCCGAGGGCGGTGTGGGGTCGGTGGTGATTGTAGTGATGCAACCAGGCCGGGAACGCGGCGACGCGAGCGGCTTCG
>NZ_JADGLL010000061.1 GCF_015235415.1 Microbacterium paludicola
GGGCTGTGTTGCGGCGTGTGACGGGCGGCGTGACAGGGGCAGGGGGCGGTTTCTACCGTGGAGGGCATGAGCGACAAGACGACCCAGGATGTGCTGCCCGTGCAGCGCGCCGTCGCCTCGGCATGGCCGAGCGCATGGATCGACGCGCTCGTGATGTGCTCGGACGCCACGGGCCTGCTGCTCAGCACCCTCGCGGGAGAGCTCCTCTCGGTCGACACGCGGGCGCGCGTCGCCGTCGGCGAGCCGGTCGCGTTCCATCCGGTCGCCGAGGTGGTCTCGGTCGGCGGCGAGCTCATCCGCGCTCGCCGCAGCTGACGGCGGCGGCCGTCAGGCCATCTGCATCGAATCCATCATCCTGCGGCAGGTCTCGACCATCGCCTCGCAGGCCATGGCGCAGATGCGGCAGTGCTCGGCCATCTCGGCGTGCATGCGGCACTCGGCGGCGCACGCCTCGCCCATGGTCATGCACGCGGTCATCATCCCCTGCATGACGCCCATGTCGTAGCCCTGCGGGCGCATCATCATGCGCATCATGGTCGTCGCCACGTCGGCCATGTTCGCGCACATCGCCGCGCACCGCGCCATGTCCTCGCCGGCATCGGCGTCGGCGCACATCGTGGCGGTCATGCTCACGGCCGAGCACGCCTCGATGCACTCCTGCATCATCCCCATGTCCATGCCGCTCGTCTGAGCGCTCGGCATCGACTCCATCATCTCCATCATCATTCCCATGCGCGTTTCCTCTCCTCGGGGGCGGCGCCGGGCGGCCGTCCGTCTGCTCGAATGCTACGACTCGGGCAGACGGCGGCCAAGGGGTCAGGAGAGCCGGTCGAGCAGCTCCCGCACCGCCTGCTCGAGGGCGACGAGGCGTGCGGCCGAGTCCTCCGCCGACTCGCCGCGCACATCCAGGTACGCCTTCAGCTTCGGCTCCGTGCCGCTCGGGCGGGCGATGACGCGGGATCCGTCCGCGAGCGCGTAGCGCAGGACGTCGCCGCCGAGCCGCGCCGGGTCCTGCAGCAGGTCGTCGGCACGCTCGACGGCGGTCTCGCCGAAGGCCGCGGGCGGCTCGGCGCGCAGCGAGGCCATGATCGTGGCGATCGTCGAGACGTCCTCGACGCGCAGCGACACCTGGCCGCTCGCGTAGAAGCCGATCTCGGCCGTCAGCTCGTCGAGCAGGTCGGCGATGGTGGCGCCGCGTCCGCGCGCCTCCGCCGCGAGCTCGAGGAACGCGATCGAGGCGGAGATCCCGTCCTTGTCGCGCACCGTCTCGGGGTTCACGAGGTAGCCGAGGGCCTCCTCGAAGCCGAACACGAGGCCGGGGGCGCGGGAGATCCACTTGAAGCCCGTGAGAGTCTCGTGGAAGCCGAGCCCGTACTTCTCCGCGATCGCGCCGAGCCCCGGCGACGACACGAGCGAGCACGCGAGCGACGCATCCGGCGTCCCGGCGGCGGCGCGGGCGGCGCGCCGGCCGAGCAGCAGGCCCACCTCGTTGCCGGTGAGACGACGCCAGCCGCTCTCAGCGGGGATGGCGACCGCGAGGCGGTCGGCATCCGGATCCTGCGCGAGCACGAACTCCGCGCCCGATGCCGCGGCGGTCGCGAACGCGAGGTCCATGGCGCCCGGCTCCTCGGGGTTCGGGAACGCCACGGTCGGGAAGGTGCCGTCGGGCTCGATCTGCTCGGGCACGACCGTCGGCTGGGGGTAGCCCGCCTCCTCGAGCACGCGCGAGAAGGTCTCCCATCCGACGCCGTGCATCGCGGTGTAGACCCAGCGCGTGCCGGCGGCGCCCTCGGGCGCGGGCCCGACGGCGGCGGTGGCCGAGACGTAGGCCTCGATCACGGCCTCGTCGGCGATCTCGTACGCGGTCGAGCGCGGCAGGTCGCTCACCGACTGCTCGTCCGCAACCCGGCGGATGCTGGCGGCGATGTCGGCGTCCGACGGGGCGACGATCTGCGAGCCGGCGTCGCTGCCGCCGAGGTACACCTTGTAGCCGTTGTCGTTCGGCGGGTTGTGGCTGGCGGTCACCATGACGCCGGCGTCGGCGCCGAAGTGGCGCACCGCGAAGGCGAGCACGGGCGTCGGCAGGCGACGGGGGAGCAGGATGGCCCGCAGCCCGGCACCGGCGAACAGCTCGGCGGAGTCGCGCGCGAAGACGTCGGAGTTGCGGCGGCCGTCGTAGCCGACGACGACCGTCGGAGTCGCCTCGGGGTCGCGCGTCCGCAGGAACTCGGCGAAGCCCGCGGCGGCCTGCGCGACGAGCACGCGGTTCATCCGGTTGCTGCCGGCGCCGAGCGCCCCGCGAAGGCCCGCGGTGCCGAACTGCAGCCGGCCGTCGAAGCGGTCGGCGAGGTCGTCGGCCGCGTCCTCGTCGCCGGCCTCGACGCGCTCGATCAGCGCGGCGAGCTCGGTGCGGGTCTGCTCGTCGGGGTCCTGTGCGAGCCAGGCGCGGGCGCGATCCAGGATCGCCGCGCCCATCAGAGTCGTCCGATCACGCGGGCGAGCAGGTCGGAGATCACCGGCTCGGCCTGACGGCCGGCGTCGATCACCTCTTCGTGACTGAGCGGATCGGGCGAGATCCCGGCCGCGAGGTTCGTGATCAGCGAGAAGCCGAGCACTTCCATGCCGGCCTGGCGGGCGGCGATCGCCTCGAGAGCGGTCGACATGCCGACGATGTGGCCGCCCATCGCCTTCGCCATCTGCACCTCGGCGGGGGTCTCGTAGTGCGGCCCGCGGAACTGGCAGTAGACGCCCTCGTCGAGGCTCGGGTCGATCTCGCGCGCGAGGTCGCGCAGGCGGCGCGAGTACAGGTCGGTCAGGTCGATGAAGGTGGCGCCCTCCAGCGGAGAGTCGGCCGTGAGGTTGAGGTGGTCGCTGATCAGCACCGGCTGGCCGGGTGCCCAGTGCTCCTTGATGCCGCCCGCGCCGTTCGTCAGCACCATGGTCTTCGCGCCGGCGGCGGCCGCCGTGCGGACGCTGTGGACGACGCGGCGGACGCCGTGGCCCTCGTAGTAGTGGGTGCGGGCGCCGATCACCAGCACGGCCTTGCCGCCCTCGGTGCGCAGCGACCGGATCGTTCCCACGTGGCCGGCGAGCGCGGGCTTCGAGAACCCGGTGACCTCGGTCGCGGGGATCTCCGCGACCGTCTCGCCGATGAGCTCGGCGGCCTTGCCCCAGCCGCTTCCGAGCGTCACGGCGATGTCGTGGCGGTCGACGCCGGTCAGCCGGGCGATGTCGGCGGCGGCCGCGGTGGCGACCTCGAACGGATCGGCGGGAGCGTCGAGCGGATGTGCCTGGGTCATGGATCCACGATAGATGTTCCGTTCTTTTCTTCCGCTCGCACCCGCGCGGGCGACGCTTCGCGCCGCCGAACCCGCGCCCGTTCGACGCGGGCCCCGCGGGGGACAAGAATGGGGGCATGGTCTTCGACTTCGAACGCAGGCAGCGGATCGCGATCCTCGGCGGTGGCCCGGGCGGATATGAGGCGGCGCTCGCCGGCGCACAGCTCGGGGCGGATGTCACCGTCATCGAGCGCGTCGGGATCGGCGGCTCGGCGGTGATCACCGACGTCGTGCCCTCGAAGACCTTGATCGCCACGGCCGACGCGGCGCTCGCGGTCGCGGAGGCGGGCGACCTCGGCGTGCAGTTCTACGCCAAGGGCGACAGCGGCAAGCCGCTCAAGCCCGAGATCGCGATCAACCTGCTGGCGATCAACAAGCGGCTTCTCGCGCTCGCCGGGCAGCAGTCGGAGGACATGCGCAGCAGCCTGCTCGAGGCGGGCGTGCGGATCATCGCCGGTCATGGCCGGCTCGAGGGCGAGGACGCGGTCGTCGTCTCGACGGGCCAGGACGGCACCGACTTCGACCGCATCGAGGCCGACACGATCGTCATCTCCACCGGGGCGACGCCCCGCGAGCTGCCCGCGGCACGCCCGGACGGCGACCGCATCCTGACGTGGAAGCAGCTGTACAACCTCACGGCCGTCCCCGAGCACCTGATCGTGGTCGGCTCGGGCGTGACCGGCGCCGAGTTCGCCTCGGCCTACATGAACCTCGGTGCGAAGGTCACGCTCGTCTCGAGCCGCGACCAGGTGCTGCCCGGTGAGGACGCCGACGCCGCCAAGGTGCTCGAGAAGGTCTTCAAGCGCGGCGGCATGACGCTCCTCGCCAAGGCTCGCGCCGACAAGGTCGAGAACACCGGCGAGGGCGTCGTCGTCACGCTCTCGGACGGCCGCACGATCGAGGGCTCGCACTGCCTCATGGCCGTCGGCGCTGTGCCCAACACGGCGGGCATCGGCCTCGAGGAGGCGGGTGTCCAGATGACCGAGTCGGGCCACATCCGGGTCAACAAGGTCAGTCGCACCTCGGTGCCGAACATCTACGCCGCGGGCGACTGCACCACGCTGCTGCCGCTCGCCTCCGTCGCGTCGATGCAGGGGCGCACCGCCGTCTTCCACGCGATGGGCGACACGGCGATCCCGCTCGAGGAGCGCAAGATCGCGTCGAACATCTTCACCAACCCCGAGATCGCGACGGTCGGCTGGACCGAGAAGCAGATCGAGGAGCGCGTCGTCGATGGCGAGGTGCACACCCTCCCGCTGTCGTCCAACGCGCGCGCGAAGATGATGGGCGTCAAGGACGGCTTCGTGAAGCTCTTCGCGCGCACCGGGTCGGGCACCGTCATCGGCGGCGTGATCGTGGCGCCCAAGGCGTCCGAGCTGATCTTCCCCCTGTCCCTCGCGGTCGAACGGCGCCTCACGGTCGACCAGCTCGCCCGTGCGTTCGCGGCCTACCCGTCGCTGTCCGGATCCATCACGGATGCGGCCCGCGCCATGCACCACGTCCAGTCCTGACACGACTCCGGAGGCGGCGCCGCCGGCCGGTCGGCGCACAGACGTGAGAGAGGCCCGGATCCGAGGGGATCCGGGCCTCATCAGCGTCCTCGTCAGCTGATCTGCAGCAGCTGGTGACCGGCCGACACCGTCGCACCGGGAGTCGCGTCGATCGCGCGGACCACGCCATCCTTGTGCGCCTGGAGCGGCTGCTCCATCTTCATCGCCTCGAGCACGACCACCAGGTCGCCCTTGACGACCGACTGGCCCTCCTCGACGGCGACCTTCACGATCGTCGCCTGCATGGGCGACTTGACGGCGTCGCCCGACGCCCCGCTCGACACGGCGGCCGAGGCGTGGCTGCGACGCGAGGGCGGCACGATCGCCGGACGTCCCTGCGTGCCGGGGGCCTGCGCGATGCGGTCGGGAAGCGAGACCTCCAGGCGCTTTCCCGCGACCTCGACGACGACCGTGTGGCGCGTCTCGGCGGGCTTGGGGGCCTCGAGCTCGCCGTCCCACGCGGGGATGTCGTTGACGAACTCGGTCTCGATCCAGCGCGTGTACACGCCGAACTCGCCGCTTTCGGCGGTGAAGGCGGGGTCGCGGACGACCTTGCGGTGGAACGGCAGCACCGTGGGCAGGCCGGCGACCTCGAACTCGTCGAGGGCTCGGCGGGAACGCTCGAGCGCCTCGGCGCGGTCGCGTCCCGTGACGATGATCTTCGCCAGCAGCGAGTCGAAGGCGCCGCCCACGACGTCGCCGGCGGTGACGCCGGAGTCGAGACGGATGCCGGGGCCGCCGAAGGTCTTGAAGACGTGGATCGGGCCGGGCTGGGGGAGGAACCCGCGACCCGGGTCCTCGCCGTTGATGCGGAACTCGATCGAGTGGCCGGTCGGCGTGGGGTCGTCGTAGTCGATCAGCCCGCCGGCGGCGATGCGGAACTGCTCGCGCACCAGGTCGATGCCCGTGACCTCCTCGGACACGGGGTGCTCGACCTGCAGTCGCGTGTTGACCTCGAGGAACGAGATGGTGCCGTCGGCGCCGATGAGGAACTCGCAGGTGCCGGCGCCGACGTAGCCGACCTCGCGCAGGATCGCCTTGGACGCCTCGTAGAGCGTCGCGTTCTGCTCGTCCGTGAGGAACGGCGCGGGCGCCTCCTCGACGAGCTTCTGGTGGCGGCGCTGCAGCGAGCAGTCGCGCGTGGAGATCACGACCACGTTGCCGGCGGCATCCGCGAGGCACTGCGTCTCGACGTGACGCGGCTTGTCGAGGTACTTCTCGACGAAGCACTCACCGCGGCCGAACGCCGCGATCGCCTCGCGCGTGGCCGACTCGAACTGCTCGGGCACCTCTTCGATCGTGCGGGCCACCTTCAGGCCGCGCCCGCCGCCGCCGTAGGCGGCCTTGATCGCGATGGGAAGGCCCACCTCGCGGGCGAAGGCGACGACCTCGTCGGCGGTCTCGACCGGGCCCGGCGTGCCGGGGGCGAGCGGGGCGCCGACCTTCTCGGCGACGTGACGCGCGGTCACCTTGTCGCCGAGGGCCTCGATCGCCTCGGGCGACGGGCCGATCCAGATCAGTCCCGCGCCGATGACGGCACGTGCGAACTCGGCGTTCTCGGCGAGGAAGCCGTAGCCGGGGTGCACGGCGTCCGCGCCGGAGCGGCGGGCGACCGAGAGGATCTTGTCGATCTGCAGGTACGTGTCGGCGCTGGTGGCGCCGTCGAGGGCGTAGGCCTCGTCGGCGAGACGTGCGTGAAGCGCATCGCGATCCGGATCGGCGTAGACGGCGACAGACGAGATCCCCGAGTCGCGCGCCGCGCGGACGATGCGTACGGCGATCTCGCCGCGGTTCGCGATGAGCACCTTGGCGATGGAAGGCATGGATTCGAGCCTACCCACGGGCGTGCCGCGGCATTTGACGCCGCTCGACAAGAAAACCCGCAGAACGTGTGGCGCGGTCCACTGGTTGCTCACGCCCCGCATCCGCTCGGGCACCGTTCTTTTTGCTCACGCCGGCCGCATCCGCTCGGGCACCCGCTTCGCGGATGCCGCTCGCGTATGCGGACGCTGTCGCTTCGCTCCATCGGGGGCGTGAGGGCAGCGCTTCGCGCTGCGGGCCGCATCCGCGGCACGCTCGCTTCGCTCGCACGCGGTGGGTGCTGGCGTGCGCTACGCCGGGCGGTTCCAGAGGGTGGGCCAGGCGACGCCCAGCTCGCGCACGAGGCGGCGGACCGTCGAGAGCGACATGCCCACCACGGTCGACGGGTCGCCCTCGACGCGCTCGATGAAGGCGCCTCCGAGGCTGTCGACCGTGAAGGCCCCCGCCACGTGCAGCGGCTCCCCGGTCGCGACGTAGGCGGCGATCTCGGCGTCGTCGACGTCGGCGGCGAACGTCACGGCGGCCTCGGCGACCGCGTGCGCCTCTACCGGCTCGTCGTCGCCGGTCACGAGGAACACGCTGTGACCCGAGTGAAGGACGCCCGTGCGCCCCCGCATCCCGGTCCACCGCTCGGTCGCCGCCTCGGGGGTGTAGGGCTTGCCGTAGACGGTGCCGTCGAGCTCGAACATCGAGTCGCCGCCGATCACGACGCCCTCGAATCCGGGGTGCTCCTCGCGCACGCGCCGCGCGACATCCGCCGCCTTGAGGCGCGCAAGCAGCAGCACGTGCTCGGCGGGCGGCAGGATCCGCTGTTCCCGGGCCTCGGTCTCGGCGATCACCGCCTCCTCGTCGACGGCCGGTGCCAGGGTGACAGGCTCGATGCCGGCCTGCCGCAGCAGCATCAGGCGGGCGGGGGACGTCGACGCGAGGCAGACCTGCATGACGTCATCCTCTCAGGAGGGTTCGAGGGGTTCGGTCAGGCGCGGGCTGAGAGGATGGACGGATGCAGAGCGGGGATGTCGTCGACCTGGACGTGACCGGGGTCGCCCACGGGGGAGTGTTCGTCGCGCGCGAGGAAGGTCTCGTGGTCTTCGTCCCCGACGCCCTTCCCGGCGAGCGGATCCGGGCGCGGATCACCGAGGTGAAGAAGTCGTTCGCGCGCGCGGAGGCCCTCGAGGTCCTCGACGCGTCGCCAGATCGCCGCCCCCACGTGTGGGCGCAGGCCGACATCTCGACGGCCCCCGAGGCGCGTCCGGGCGGTGCCGACTTCGGGCACATCTCCCTGCCGCGTCAGCGGGCGCTCAAGGCCCAGGTGCTGCGCGAGGCGTTCGAGCGCTTCGCGGGAACCGAGATCGACGTCGAGGTGCGGGGCCCCGAGGACCTGCTGGGCGGCGACCACCCGACGGTCCGAGGCACCGCCGACGGCACGCACTACCGCACCCGCGTCAGCCTCCACGTCGACGCCGAGGGCCGCATCGGCCCGTACGCCGCGCGCAGCCACACCGTGATCCCCGTCGACGCGTATCCGCTTGCGACGCCCGAGATCGAGGCCGTCGCGCTCGCCGTGCGCAAGGCGCCCGAGGGTCGGATCGACCTCGTGCAGCCGGCGGACGGCGCCGTCCGCACCATCCGCCGCGCGGCGCGCACCGGCGACCGCCGGCGCCGCTTCGCCCCCAAGCCCGAGCGCGTCGTGCCCGAGGTCGTCACCGAGCGCGTCGGCGACCGCGAGTTCCAGGTGGATGCCGGCGCCTTCTGGCAGGTGCACCGCGCCGCGGCGGCGACGCTCGACCGCGCGGTCCGCGACGCCCTCGGCGAGCTCTCCAGCGACGCCTGGCACCTCGACCTCTATGGCGGCGTCGGCCTGTTCGCCGCCGCCCTCGGCGACCTCGCCGGAAGCGCGAGGATCACGACGGTCGAGTCGGAGCCGCGCGCGACGGCGCACGCCGAGCGCAACCTCGAGGAGTTCGGCGCGGAGGCCGTCACGGCGCGCGTCGACCGGTTCCTGTCGCGCGTGTCGAACCAGGCGAGCCTGTTCGACCGCGAGATGCTCACGCGCGGCGTCACGCTCCTCGATCCGCCCCGCTCCGGAGCGGGCCGCGAGGTCGTCGAGGGGATCGCCGACCTCGGCTCCTCGCGCGTCGCGTACGTCGCGTGCGATCCGGTCGCCCTCGCCCGCGACGTGGGGTACTTCCGCGCCTCCGGATACGAGCTGCAGAGCATCCAGGCCTACGACCTGTTCCCGAACTCCCACCACGTCGAGGCCGTCGCCATCCTTCAGCGCTGACGCCATCCCGCGGATATCATCAGGCCGTGAGACGTCTTCTTGCGGCCCCCCAGTTCTGGTTCCGCGGGCTGCTCGTCGCCATCTCGGTGTTCGGCTTCATGGTCGGATCGCACTCGGTCTCGTACCTGACGACGATCACCAACGCGATCCTGCTCGGCTATCTCGTCGTCGGCGTCTGGACGATGTGGGTGCGCCGGTCGCCGGATCTGCCCGCCCCGCGCCTGCGCGGGGCGATCGCGACCTGGATGGTCTTCATCGCGCTCATCGCCCACTCGATGCTCGCGCACTGGGCGAACCCGTTCGACGAGGTCTTCGTGCCGGATCCCGCGGAGTCGCTGCAGGGAATCGCGCTCCTGATCGCGCATTACGTGATGCCGGCCGGGATCCTGATCGATTGGCTGGCGTTCGGACCGCGCGGAAAGACCACCTGGGGCGACCTGCTGTGGTGGCCGCTGTTCCCCGTCGCCTACGGCGTGCTGACGATCCTTCGGGCGATCTGGTTCCCCGCCGTGACGAACCGGGTGCCGTATCCCTTCATGCAGCCGAACGGCGACGACTGGTTCGGGGTCGTCGTGTCGCTGCTGCCGATGATGCTGGCGGTGATGGCCATCGGCGCCGCCCTCATCGGATGGGATCGCGCGGTGGCGCTCGTCGCGGCCGGCGCGCAGTCGGCCGAGCGGGAGGCGGGCCGGGTGGCAGATAGGCTCTCGCCATGACCCGTGTGGCCCTCATCGACGACCACGAGTCCGTTCGCCTCGGACTCGTCGCCGCCCTCCAGCGCGACGGCGAGGACGTCGTGTTCGCGGGAGCGAGCGTTGCCGAGTACCGCGCGTGGCGACTGAGCGTGGCCGCGCCGCCCGCCGACGTGGTGCTGCTCGACCTGACGCTCGGCGACGGCACCACCGTCACCGAGAACGTCGTCGCCCTCGCCGGCGAGTCGGCGGTCATCATCCACTCCGTCGCCGACCGCCCGGCGGCCGTGCGCGAGGCGCTCGCGGCGGGAGCCGTCGGCGTCGTCAGCAAGGCATCCCCGCTCGACGACGTGCTCGGGGCCGTGCGCACCGCGGCGCGCGGCGAGCCGCTCAACAACGTCGAGTGGGCGAGCGCCGTCGAGGGCGACCGCGCCTTCGCCGACGCGCAGCTGTCGACCCGCGAGCGCGAGGTGCTGCGGCTCTACGCCGCCGGCCTTCCGCTGAAGATCGTCGCCGACCGCCTCGGTGTCGCATACTCCACCGCCAAGGAGAACATCACGCGCGTGCGCATGAAGTACATCGAAGTCGGCCGGCCCGCGCCGACGAAGGTGGATCTGCTGCGCCGCGCGATGGAGGACGGCATCGTCGACGGGTCGGCGGGGGAATGACCCGGTGACATCCCCCCAGGGCGTCATCGACGCGGCATGGGGCACGCTGCCGCCCGCCGGCCGCACCGTCGAGACGGCAGGCCGCTACACGTCCACGCGGATGGAGCGGATCATCCAGATCACGGTGGCGGTCGGATGCCTCGCCATCGGCGGCCAGGGATTCGTCCTGTCGTGGGACATCTACGACATCGGGGTGCCGCACGCGGTGCTCCATGCGGTGCTGTTCCTGAGTCTCGCGGTCATGACCGCCTGCTGCCTGCTCGGTCGCGGGGCGCGGCTCGCCTCCGGGGTGTTCGCGGTCCTCTATCCGCTCGGGCTTCTGGCATGGCCGGCCGTGACGGCCGGCACGGCCCCCGATCCGGGGGTGCAGCCCTGGACCTTCTACCTGATCAGCCTCGCCGTCGTGGGGGCGATGGTCGCGTTCCCGCTGCCGTGGCAGTACGTGTGGGCGATCGGCACGGCTGTCCTCTACGCCGTGGTGCGGCTCGTCCGCGGCGGCTTCGCGCCGGAGTTCTGGATCGGGGTCGGCTACGACATCTCGGTCGCCCTGATCCTCGGGCTCGTGTTCGTGACGGTCGGGTGGGTGCTGCGGGGAGTCGCCGCCGGAGTGGATGCGGCCCGCGTGCAGGCAGTGCTGTCCTACGCGGCCGCGGCGTCCGCCGACGCGGGCGAGCAGGAGCGCATCGCCGTCGCGGCGCTGATGCACGACAGCGTGCTCGCCGCGCTGATCGCCGCGGAGCGCGCCCACAGCGACCGTGAGCGGCAGCTTGCGGTGTCCATGGCGCGCGAGGCGCTGACCCGCCTCGCGAACGCGGAGTCGGACGACCCGGAGGGAAGCGACGAGCCGGTGCCGCGAAGCTGGATCGCCGCCGGCATCGAGCGTTCGGCCGACGAGCTCGGCGTCTCGCTCGAGGCCGAACGCGCCGACCTCGACGACGCGACGGCCGTCGTCCCCGGCCGTGTCGCGCGGGCCGTGGTGCTCGCGGCGACGCAGGCGATCGCGAACGCGGTCCAGCACGCCGAGGGAGCGGGCCTGCGCGTGGTCGTGTCGCGCCACGGGAGCGGCGTGCGCGTCGAGGTGTCCGACACGGGCCCCGGCGTCGACGTGGCGGCCATCCCCGCGGATCGGCTCGGCATCCGCGCGTCGATCTTCGCGCGCATGGCCGCGGTGGGCGGCGAGGCGTCGATCGAATCCGGCGCGCGCGGCACCGTCGTGGCGCTGACGTGGGCGGGGGAGAAGCGGGCATGAGGAGCGTCCGCCGGGTCTTCGACGTCATCGCGCTCGCGCTTACCGCCTATTTCGCCGTGCGCGGGCTGTTCCGTCCCGACGAGGGACTGCTGGGCCCGATCGTCGCCGTCTCGCTCTACCTCGCGCTCACCCTCGTCGCGCTGTACGTCGAGCAGCCGCACGCGGGCGGTGAGCCGGCGGCGGACGCGTCGGCGCGGGATCGGGCGGGAAGCGTGCTGCCGCGCTGGACGGCATTGGTGGTGCTCGTCGGCACCACCGCGCTGCCGCTGATCGTGACCGCCTACACGCCGCCGGACGGACGCACCGCGTCGCACGCCACGTGGTACCTCGGCGCGGTCGGCGCGGTGCTCACCATCGTGTGCGCGCGCCACCGGCCCATCTACGCCTGGATCGGCATCGTCATCCTGACGGTGGAGTCGTCGCTCGCGATCGGCCTCGTCTCCGCGATGTCACTCGGGCTCGTCGGATCGGCCGTGTGGGTGGCGCTCGCGCAGCTGCTGCTCGTCTTCACGGATCGCGCCTACCGCGACACCGCGCGCCTCGCGGCCCTGCAGCAGGCGACCTCGGCGTGGCAGGCGAGCCAGGCGGTGCGCCGGATGGAGCGGCGGCGGCGCGTGCAGTACGCGCTTGCCGTCGCCGGGCCGATCCTGTCCCGTGTGATCGCGGCGGACGGCGCCCTCACCGACGAGGAGCGCACGACCGCGCGCCTTGCCGAGGGCAGCCTGCGCGACGAGCTGCGCGGCGCGCGCCTGCTGGATGACGACGTGCGGGACGCGATCAGCGCGCTGCGCCTGCGCGGCGCCACCGTGACCGTGTTCGACGAGGGCGGCCTCGACGACATCGACGCCGAGGACCTCGATACGGTGCGCCACGACCTCGCCGATACACTGCGCCGCACGGATGCCGCGCGCATCATCATCCGCACGGCCCCCGACCCGGAGGTGGCGATCACGATCGTCGGCCGGTCGCCGGGCGGCGACGGGCTGACGGACGAGGACGACGTTCAGCTCTGGCGCGAGGTCCCGCGCCCCGGCGTCCCCCGCTGACGCCCCGCCGGCGTTGCAAATGTGCGCCGAACGCACCGAATGAGGCGCGATGAGGTGCACACGCACCCGGTTGCTGAGCGAGCTTGCGAGCCGAAGCGACCGCGCCCAGGCCGCGCATCCGTGCGAGCCGGTCATCTCGACTCGCTCCGCTCGCTCGATAACCGGGGTGGGAGTGCAAAGGTGCGGCGAGCGCACCGAACAGGGCGCGATGAGGTGCACACGCCGCACGTTTACCCCCACCGGTTGCTGAGCGAGCCTGCGAGCCGAAGCGACCGACATGTGCGAGTCGGTCATCTCGACTCGCTCCGCTCGCTCGATAACCGGGCGGTGGGTATAGGGGCCTGTGCCCGGTGCAAACGAAGTGAGCGTGGAGCGAAGCGACCAACGCAGCGCGAAGCGCTGCCGCAACGGAGCGCCAGCGACGGTGCCTCGCTCACGAGTGCCGGCGCGGAGCGTCGGCGCGAGCGTGCGAGCCTCTTCTAAAGAGGGTTATAGGCCAAAACGAGTGGATGGATGACTGATCCTGCCGCGTGATTACGCGGTGAAACGGGGTTCGTCATGGTCCGCGACCCTTAGTCGTGGACCTTCCGTCGAACACGACGACCTGTCTGGT
>NZ_JADGLL010000062.1 GCF_015235415.1 Microbacterium paludicola
CACTCGTACGCTCAGATATCAACTGGGGCCTCCCTCACGTATGTGGATAGGCGAAGCCGGAAGACCGGCCCGCAACCCACGGTCTACGCGAGCGGAGGCCTCAGGCTCAACCACTCATAGCGTCTAGTCGCTTTCCAGGAGAACTGGCTCTTCGCGCGGATGGCGAGCGACGTCTTGCCGAGTCTTTCCAGGATGATGATCGGGTTCATCGGCGCTGTGGTCATCGGCGTGGTCGTGGGGTTCGTTCTCGGTCAGGCGCACCGCCTCCAGGCGATGTTCGCACCCGTGCTCGAGTTCCTGCGCGCGATCCCTGCGGTCGCGTTGATTCCCCTCGTCATCATCGTGCTGGGCCTCGACGACACCGCGAAGGTGATTCTGATCACCTTCATCTGCCTCTGGCCCGTGCTCCTCAATACCGAAGCTGCAATCAGAGGAATGGACCCCGGACTGCGCGAGACCGCCCGGGTGTACGGCATCCACTGGTTCCGCTACGAGTTGCAGGTCGCACTTCCCGCGGCAGCTCCGCAGATCTTTGCCGGAATGCGCACGAGTCTTTCGCTCGCGCTCATCATGGTCGTCGTGAGCGAGATGATGGCGGGAGGCAACGGGATCGGCGTCTTCGTTCTTCAGTCGCAGAGGTCGTTCGCGATCACGGACATGTGGTCGGGCATCGTGCTCATCGGGATCTTCGGGTACGTGTTCAACCTGCTGCTCATCGTCGTCGAGAACCGGGTGCTCGCGTGGCACCACGGCGCGAACACCGCCGTGGAGTGACACCGCGGTCGAGAGGACGCCCTCACACCTCGATGCCGCCGCACCACACACGCAGAACGCGACGCGCGGCAGCGATGTCGGTGAGCGGATCGCCGTCCACCAGCACGAGGTCGGCTCGCAATCCGGGGGTGATCGCCCCCCGATCGTCGAGTGAGAACGCGTGCGCGGCCGTCGAGGTGGCAGCGCGCAGCGCTTCGGCTGTTGACAGGCCGGCGTCCACGAGCAGAGCGAGTTCGTCGTGCATGCTCTCGCCGTATGGCGGCATTGCCCGTTCGAGGAGCCCGATGTAGGCGTCTTCGTCGTGCATGCTCTCGCCGAAGGACCCGATGTGGGCGTCGGTGCCGGCCAGGACCGGAACGCCCGCGGCATGCATCGCGCGCGTGCTCTCGTGGGCGTGTGCATAGCTCACACCGGGAACGCCCGCTGCGGTGAGATTCGCGGCGATGCCTTTCATCATCGTCAAGGTCGGGATGAACACCGTGCCCTGGGCGAGCATCGTCTCAGCCGTCGCATCGTCGAGCGCGCGGTCGAGTGGAGCATGGGTGATCATGTCGGCCCCCGCAGCGAGGCTCATACGCACAGCTTCGTACAGGGCTGCGTGCGCGATGACCTTGAGCCCCCGCGCGTGCGCAGCAGCCACGAGTGCATCGAGCACGTCCTGGGTGGGACCGGGCAGATCGGCGATGATCTTGATGTAATCCACCCCGTCTGCCACCTGCACCTCGACGAACCGCTCCGCCTTGTCGGGGGAATCGACCAGCGCGACGTCCGGATAGGTCGGAATGCGGCTGTGCGTGCTGCCCTGAGATGTCGCCGCCATGCCGGCGGTGCGGAAGTCAGCGACTCCCCTCAGTCCCCGCAACGACTGGAACTGTGATGCGGGCCATGTCGCCATGTCCAGGCCGGTGGTGACACCGTACGTGGCGAGCGTCTCGAGGGACTCGCGCCCCTTCAGGTGCATGTGACAGTCGATCAGGCCAGGAAGGAGCACCGTACCTTCCGCGTTGACGACAGCGGCACCGACGACGACCGCATCCGCTGATACGTCACCGATGCGCCCGTCGGGCTGGACGACGACCGTCGTGGGGGCGCTCAGACTGTGTCCGTCGAAGACCCTGGTGTTCGTGATCGCGGTCGCAGAGACTGCGCCGAGCGTGGAATCCGTCATGAACTGCTCCGTTCGAGGAGATGTAGATACGAGACATTATTGTTCACGGGCTGACTACTCTCCCGCCGACGCGTTGACGGCGGCGAGCGCGTTGACGGCGGCGAGCTGCTCGTCGGGGGTCATGTTCATGAACGCCTCGAGCATCTCGGGAGTCATCTCGTAGACGGTCGGGAACTGCCCGATCGGCACGACGGAGTGCAGCACCCGGTCGCCGTAGACGTGCACGAGGTTGTAGGACTGGCCGCCGTCCTGGCCGCGGGCACCGGGGTAGGCGACGGCGAGGTCCTGCGTGTAGCAGGTCGCCGACGCGACCGACACGGGCACGCCCGCGAACGTGCTGGTGGTCGAGTAGTGCAGGTGACCGCCCAGGATGCCGCGCACGTCGGTGCCCCGGATGACCTCGGCGAGGCGCTCCTGGTCGCGCAGCTCGATCAGGGCGATGAGCCCGACCGGGCTCGGCACGGGCGGGTGGTGCAGCGCGATGAGGGTGCCGTCGGGCGCGGGGACTTCGAGCTCGCGGCGCAGCCACGCCAACTGCTCGTCGCTGATCTCGCCGTGGTGCTGCCCGGGCACCGTCGAGTCGAGCGCGATGATGCGCAGACCGTTGACGTCGTAGACGCGGTCGACGGGCTCGGACTGGTCGGCCTCCTCGTCGAGCAGGCCGCGGCGGAACGCGACGCGCTCGTCGTGATTGCCCATCACCCAGATCACCTGGGCACCGAGCTTCTCGGCGGCGGGCTCGACGATGGCCCGCAGGCGCTCGTAGGCGTCGGGGCGGCCGGTGTCGGCGAGGTCGCCGGTGAACACGATCGCTTCGGGGCGGGCGTTGGCCTTGGTGAAGCCGTCGAACAGCTCTGCGAGGTTCTTGTCACTGTCGATGCGCTCGTGCAGCAGGTCGCCGTCGCCCACGAAGTGGGTGTCAGAGACATGCAGGATGAAGTGCTCGGGAGCGGGATGCTGGCTCGCGATGTGCGACATGGTGTGTGTTCCTTCCGATCAGACCGCGGTGGCGGCGGGGTCGATGATCACGGCGGTGAGACGCTCGAGCTCGGTGGGGGTGAGTCCGTGGGCGAGGAGGTAGGCGCTGATCGACCCGTGCTCGCGGTCGATGCGCTCGAGCAGCGCCTCGAGCACCTCGGCGGGGCTCTCGGTGATGAGTTCGACCATTCCCGCGGTCAGTTCGATGCCGCGCTGTTCGAAGACGGCGGTCATCGCGTCTGACCACTCGCCGCGCAGGTTCTCGGCGGTGGCGGCGTAGTCGGCCACGACGTCGTCGCGGTCGACCCCGGCGGCGGCGAGCGCGAAGGCCACGACGAGACCGGTGCGGTCTTTGCCGGCGGTGCAGTGCACGAGCACCGCGTCGTCGTCGTCAGCCGCGATGATCACCCGGATCGCGTCGACCAGCTGCGCCCCGCGCTCGTCGACGATGTGGTCGTAGACGGGCACGAGTCCGACGTGCGTGGTGGCCTGCGCGGCCGGGTCGGCGTCGTCGAACACGGGCAGGTGGTGCACGGTGACCTCGAGCCCGTCGACCGCGCTCGGCGCTGTGGCGCGCTCGTCGCCGCCGCGCAGGTCGATGATGTGGGCGACGCCGATCTCGGCCAGCCGGTCGCGACCGGTCGCGTCGATGCGGTGCAGAGCATCTGACCGCAGCAGCTTGCCCCACCGGCTGGTGCCGCCGGCTGCACGGTAGCCGCCGGTGTCGCGCAGGTTGTAGAGGCCGGCCACGGCGTGGCGACGCTCACGAGGCGCCGCGGTCGCGGCATCCGGCGACGAAGCGGCCGCGGCATCCGTCGCCGAAGGCGTCAGGTCGAGGTCGATGGTCATTCGATCAGCCCCTGCGCGCGCTCGGCGGCCTCGGTCATAGTGGCGGCCGGGTCGGCGCCGTAGAAGACCGCGTCTTCGATGGCGGTGGCGAGCACCTGGTCGACCTGGGCGTAGCTGTCGCCGGGGTACGACACCCACGGCTCGAGCGCGTCGAGCTGCTCGAGGTTGGGCTTCACGAGCGGGTTGGCTTCGACCCAGTCATAGAGCGGTCCGCCCTCGTCGGCCATGCTGCTGCGCAGCGGTAGGTACCCGATCTGGGTCGAGATGATCTCGTAGGCGCGGGGGCTGGTCATGAACTGCATGAGCTCCCACGCGGCGGCCTGCTTGGCGGGGTCGGTGGCGAACATCGCGAGGAACGAGCCCGAGTTGGTGGGCACGACCGCCTGGTCTCCGAACGCGGGCAGGGTGTGAGCGTCGAGGGTCCAGCCACCGGCCTCGGCGCCCATCATGAACGCGCCCTGCAGGGCCGAGCTGTTGACGTGGATCGCGGTCTTCCCCTGCGCGAACGCCTCGTACTGGCTGGTGAAGTCCTCGTTGGTGAGCACGCCGTCCTCGTACATCTCGGTGAAGGTCGCGACCGTATCGATCGCGGCGTCCGAGCCGAACTCGATCGTCGTGCGGTCATCGCTCAGCACCTGGGCGCCGTTCGAGAGGAAGAGGCCCTGCATGCACCAGCTGCCGCCGGTGATCACGCACGACGCGCTCATCGAGGGGGCACCGGTGGACTCGGTGATCTGCGCGGCGGCGTCTTCGATGATCAGGTCGATATCACTGACGGCGGCGGTGCTCTTGAAGGAGCGACCGACACCAGAGAGCTGGATCGTTCCCATGAGTCGCCTTCTGCAAGCGACCTGACGAACCGGGGCCTTCCCGCGAAATCCGCTTGCAGAGCTATTGCAATCGAGGAAAGTGAATTTCCTGCAAACGGAGTGTCAACGCCCATCGCCGTGGTCGATAACGTCTGGCACGTCGGATGCCTCGGCGTCGGAGCCGTCGTCGGCGACGATGTCGAGCACCTCTTCGCGCACCGCGAGGCGCGCGCGGTCGGCGGCGTCGCTCATGCGGTCGGCGACGGCGATCTGCAGGGCGTTGAGCACGAGCAGCTGTACGAGCCCGCTGCCGAGAATGCCTTGATCCCACGCCTGGAAGCGCGCACCGGCGACGAGCAGGTGGTCGGCGCGGGTGGTGAGCGGGGTACGGGCGAAGCTCGTGACCCCGATCACGGTGGCGCCGGCGTCGACGGCGGCGTCCGCAACCGCGAGGGTCACCGAGTTGGCGCCACTCGAGCTGACGATGAGGCACACATCACCGGGGGCGAGCACGCGGGCGGTGAGGTGGGCGACCACGCCGTCAGCGGGCGCTTCGCAGGGCCGGCCGTTGACGGCGAACGCGACGGCCGACGCCTGGGCGGCGGCGTGCGAGGCGCCGGTGCCCGAGATCAGCAGGCGCGGCGCGCGGGCGATGGCGTCGGCAGCGGCGTCGAACGCGACCGGGTCGATCGAGGCGAGCGCGGTCTGCAGCATCCCACCCGCCCCTCGGCCAGCCACCGCAGAAAGCCCTCGGTGCCGGCGGGTGCGTCGGGCGCGGCGGTGGCGTCGGCGGCGAGGTCACGCACGAGCAGCATGCGCAGGTGCTGAAAGCTGCGCAGCCCCAGCGCCTGGGCGGTGCGGCTGACGGTGGCCGGCGACGTGTTGGCGGCTTCGGCGAGGTCGGCGCCCGACATGTCGACCACGTCGTGGGGTCGCTCGGCGCAGATGCGGGCGACGCGCTGCGCGCTCGGTACGAGCGACGGCAGGATCGAGAGGATGTGGTCGATGGTTCCGCCGAGCGGCGGCTCGTTGAGGGGCGAGTTCATGTAGCCGGTGATCACCTTTCGGGTTCGCCGCACATCGTATGGGCGCAATGCGACCACGACCCCAACCATAGGTGAACGCAGCGTTCAACGCCTCCGCTATCCGCGAAAGGCAATTTCATGACCTCCCTGCGTCCGCTCGAGCTCCCGAACAGTGCCATGCCCGCAAGGAAGTCGGCCAAGGGTGACTCGACCGAAGACGCCCACCTCGAGCGCCGCGATGGCGCCTACGATGACCGTCCGTGCGAGCCAGAGCCACGTGATCTGTCGATCCCGGCGGTCAAGCGCTCGAACGTTCCGCACGTCGATGTTCCGCTGGCGGGGGCGCCGGGGCAGCAGACACCGGTAACCAACGACGCGAAGAAGCCTGCCACGACGATGACGCCCGCAGCGCGGAACCAGAGGGCGGGGGCGACGCGCGAAACTGATCCTGCTCATGGCCCGATCAGACCGATGGCCACTCAGACGTGAAAGGGGAGACATCGCGCCCGGGCCGAACCGTCGCACGCTGACGTCCCCTCACCGCGCAGTGCCCGCAAGGGGATGGTAGATGGGCGAGCAGTTCTGGGACTCTGGTCGACGATTCTTCAGCTCGCCTGTGGAAGTCCCTGGGACAACGCCTGTCGGATTCTCCAAACAGGAAAACCGCTGAGCTGCGCAATCAAGTCCACATCGAACTCGTGCTCGAAGTAGGCCACCCGCACCGCCCGGATGCGCGACGGATTGTCACCGAAAGCCAGTGTGAACTCGGTGGCGTAGCGCTCCCAGACGCTGAACTCATACCCCGGTGCCGTCACGATGCATTCACCTCATCCCGGGTGCAACTCTCAGGAGTGGTCGCGGTGCTAATGCGATGCTACGACACCCGTGTTAACGCCAGGACACAAGGAGATTCCGGGAAAGCTCGCTACGCACGGTGTGCACCGATACGGGGATGGCCCGCCCGGGGTGCATGGTTCACACCGGGGTGACCAAGGGAATTGGGGGCTCTTCGGACATGCGGTGGGGGTGAGGCTCGCCGGGTGATGGTCGGCGGGTAGGGGTCGAGGTCCCCGAGGATCAGTAGCGCCAACTGCTGATCCATCACGAGGACCTCGACGTGCTTCACCCTACTTCGGGGTGCGCTGACGCGCGCTCTGCCGCTGATCCGTGTTACCGCTGCGATCTGCTGGTCGGTCTCGACGGCGTCCATGTCGAGCACGTTGACCGCCGCGACGGGCTGCTGATCGTCACCGTTTCGACACCGGCGGCGCCGACCGGGTGCCCGTTGTGCGGGGTCGTGGCGATCGGTCGAGGGCGCCGCCGTCGAGTGTTGCATGACGTGCCGGGCGTGACGCGGGTGCGGATCGTCTGGCGGCAACGGGTCTGGCGATGCGGCGACGTGGGCTGTGCCAAGAAGACGTTCGTGGAGCAGCTTCCCTCGCTGGTCGCTCGGCGCGGGTCGCTCACAAGGCGAGCCGTCGACTGGGCGATCGGGCAGCTGCGCCGCGAGCACGCCACGATCGAAGGACTACGTCGTCAGCTCGGGACATCGTGGAAGACGGTGTGGCGGGCTGTTGAGCCTGAACTGGTGCGGTTGGCAGCCGACGAGTCCCGGTTCGAGAACGTGACCACGCTCGGCGTCGACGAGCACATCTGGCATCACGTCGACCACCGCAAGCGGGGCCCGAAGGAACTGACCGGCATGGTCGACCTCAGCCGCGACAGCACCGGGAAGACGCGGGCCAGGCTGCTCGACCTCGTGCCGGGCAGATCGGGGAAGGCATACGCGTCCTGGCTCAGCGAGCGGGGCGAAGCGTTCCGAAAGAACGTGAAGGTGGCGGCGCTGGACCCGTTCGCGGGCTACAAGACTGCGATCGATGACACGCTCGAAGACGCGGTCGCTGTGCTGGACGCGTTCCATGTCGTCAAGCTCGGCACCGCCGCCGTCGACGAGGTCCGCCGCCGCGTCCAGCAAGACACCCTCGGGCATCGCGGTCGGAAGGGCGACCCGCTCTACGGGATTCAGACCATCCTCCGTGCCGGGGCCGAGAACCTCACCGACAAGCAGCGGATCCGGCTGACCGCGGCAATCGAGGCCGATCCTGCGCACGACGAGGTGTTCGTCGCGTGGCAGTGCGCACAGCAGCTGCGCTCTGCCTACCACGCGAAGGACCTGACCGAGGGGCGGCGGATCGCCGAGAGGGTGGTCGACACGTTCCACACCTGCCCGATCCCCGAGATCGCCCGCCTCGGCCGCACCCTCCGCCGCTGGCGTTCAGCGTTCCTGGCGTACTTCACCACGAGCCGCGCGAACAACGGCGGCACCGAGGCGATCAACGGGATCATCGAGCTCCACCGCCGCCTCGCCCGCGGCTATCGCAACCGCGAGAACTACCGCCTCCGCATGCTCCTCACCGCCGGCGGACTCACCCCATGACCCCCCCACCGGATGTCCGAAGAGCCTCTTTACCCCACTCCGTCGCGCTATCCACAGGTATCTGTCGCAGCCGCTGGTGCACTGGGCCACTCTGGGCATATGGGGGTGTTTGATGCTGTGCCCGATCGCGACCCGAACATGGGCAGAGCACGGCACCGTGCGTCCGCCGCACAGCTCTCGGACATCGTCTATCAAGCACGGCTTGCCGCCGGGCTCTCACAGGAACAAGCCGCTCAAGCCGCGGAGATCTCCACGGAGACATACGCAACGATCGAGCGAGGTTTCACGGTCTCAGGCGAGCCCGCAAATCCTACGCTTCGCACACTCACTAACGTCCTGACAGCCCTCAGCGTCGACGTGCGCTTCGCGGAGCAATCTGACGAGATGTGATCAGGGTCCTTTCCCGAGCGCGCGCCGCGTAATTTAGCGCTCATCACTGCGCTCCTTCCCTCTCACGGATTTGCCGGCTTGCCGCCGCGAAGGATGACATCTGGAGCGCGACCCGGGAGGTCACCTCCGCGGGGGAGTGGCCGGCTTTCTGGGCGGGAGTGCGCGGCCGCTGAGGAGTCCGCCGCTCTGAACGAGCCAGAATTGCCCGATGCTCGCCTGGCGTACGTCCTGCGGCGGCACGACGTAGGTGTGTTGTGCTCGAGCGGAGCGCAGTTCGTCGCCCGTGGCGGCACCTGAAGATTCGAGCCGCATCACCGTGCCGGCGTAGCTGACGACGGATTCGGGCGCCTTCGACCGTCCGAAGATGAGGGCGGCGCCGCTGGACAGTGCGCGCTCTCGCCGCGTCTCGTCGTTGGAGATCCCCGCGACCGACTGCACGGCCAGCCACAGACCGAGCCCTGCGGACCTCGCAGTTTCGAACATGCTTCCCGCGGTGTCGCCGGGGTCGCTGTCGGCTGTGACCAGCTGCGCGAACTCGTCGACGAACACGACGCCGGGTGATTTGTCGCGGCCGCGCAGCCTCGTCGTCATCCACTGGCGCAGATCCAACAGCATGAGATCTCCGACGCGCGCTTCGGCCTCGTCGGCGGGGGAGAGGGGAACGATCGTCAGATCGGCGCCGCCATCCCCATAGGACCAGCCCGCGGCAGCCAGGTAGGGCTCCAGGGGCTCGAGCGCCATAAGCAGTGTGTCCCGGATGCGCTCGTTGCGCAGCGTGCCGATCTTGTCGACGGGCGCGAGGAGACTGCTCAGCTGCGTCTGGTCGCGCACGTGGTCCGTCGGGTCGTTGAGGCGGGAGAACAGGTCGCGCATCCCCGTGAGGGGAGCGTGGGACTGGATCGCGCGCAGTGCTTGCTCCGCCTCGCGACGATAGAACGCTCCATCCCCGTGGCTGACGGGGATGGTCCGCAGCAGCTTGGTCGTGATTTGCGACGTCGTGCCGGTGAACAGATTCCATGGCTCGCCGATCCGCACCGTGTATCCCAGTGAGCGGGCGAGCTCCGCGAGCTCGTCCGCATCTTCGGGGTCGCCTTTGGCGTCGATGAACGTCACCGGCCAGCCTCGACGCAGCACCTCGACGATCGCGTGGTGCATCAGAACCGTCTTGCCGCTGCCGCTCTCGGCCAGCTGCATGACGCGGATCGCGCCCGCAGCGGCGGGAAGGGTGACGAACCGTCCCGCGGGATCGGTCCAGTCGGAGATCTCGCGCCGGTCCGCGAACTTCTCCGCGAACGAGGAGACAGTCGCGCGGCTCACGAGAGCGATCGCGCCTGCCGGCGCGTCGATGCTCGTTCCTTTCCCGGCCGAGAGTGCCCCGGTGCGCGGGTCCAGCTGCACGCCGAGCCGGCGTGCGCTTACGAGATCCGCAGCACGCTTACGAGCGCTCTCGATGTGCTCCTGGGTGAGCACATCAGGAATGGTGCGCCGTCGCACCATTTCCGCGATCCGTCGACGACGAATCGACCAGGTGACCGGCAGCAGCAGCAGCCCCAGCGCGAGGTTGAGCAGCAGCCAGGGCCACGCGCCGGCCCACAGCGGTTCCCACCACCGATCAGTGTCCAGCAACGCCTTCGCGGCGCCGGAGCCTACCCACTCGGTGATCTGGGCTGCTTCGTACGCGATCACTACGGCGACCACCATGACGCCGATCGTGTTCACGGCCCACTGCCAGCGGTAGGTGATCCAGAACGCATGTCGCTTCGCGATCGCGTACCCACCGATCGTGGTCACCAGCCACGGGATCGCGAGGGGGAGCAAGATCACTGCGGCGACGGCGCCCAGCACCGTCGTGACGATCCCGGTCAGCGCGTCGGAAGCTGGGTCCGACTGTGGCGTGCGCGGCTGGTCACTCATCAGTCTCGACCTCCCCACACGGGCAGCTGGTTGGGCAGCGGCGGGGGAGTGGTCGGCGCCGCCGGCACGACCACCGGCGCCGGCGCTTCCTCCCACGCTCCGGTGAAACCGTCGTCGGTCAGCCGGCCCCGCTCGTCGATGATCGGTAGCACGAGAAAATGCGGCTGCAGGGAGGGGTGCACCAGGCGCTGCACCTCGCGCGTCAGCGCGCGACCCGCCTCGGGCGTCGTGAGGTACACCACCCGTTCGACGCCGCCCTGGATGCGGCGCACGTGGTCCGGGAGGATGTCTCGATAGCGCTGCAGCGTCTTGGTGGTCAACTCCACCTCGACTAGTACTACAGTCGCGTTTATTTTGCGTGGTGCGGCGCGTTAGCGCCGTTGTGGGTGATGATCGTGTTAACCCTTGGCGGTGGGTGACGATATTGCTGTGGCGGATGTGCGGGAGTGGGCGGCGGAGCTGGATGAGGTCGCTGGTCTGATCGGGCCGCGGTTCGCTCGTTCGGAGCCGCGCCGGAACGCTGTCGCGTATGTGCGAGGGCTGCTGTCGGAGCAGGAGCGGAAGAACTCGTGGACGCTGTCGGAGCACGCCGGTCAGGTGACGCCGGATCCGATGCAGCGGCTGTTGTCGACCACGGACTGGGATCCCGACCTGGTCCGTGACGATCTCCGCTCCTACGTGGTCGAGCACCTCGGCGACCGTGCCGGAATCCTGATCGTCGATGAGACCGGGTTCTTGAAGAAGGGCGACCGGTCCGCGGGCGTGGCCAGGCAGTACACGGGCACGGCGGGACGGATCGAGAACGCGCAGGTCGGCGTCTTCCTGACGTACTCGACACCCACGGGCCGGACGTTCCTGGATCGGGAGCTGTATCTGCCGAAGACGTGGACCGAGGACCGTGCCCGCTGCGCCCGCGCCGGTGTCCCGAAGGAGCGCGGGTTTCAGACGAAGCCGGAGCTCGCGATGGGCATGCTGGCCCGCGCGATCGATGCCGACGTCCCCGCATCATGGGTGACTGGCGATGCCGTCTACGGCCAGTACTACCGGCTCCGCAAGGCGCTCGAGGATCGCGGGATGTCGTACGTGCTCGCCGTGCCGTCCAGCCAGCGGGTGATCGCGAAGACCACCGTGTCGATCCTCGGGAAGGAGTACCGCGCCGACGCGCTCATCGGCGAGCTCCCAGCCACGGCGTGGCGGACCAGGTCCGCCGGCGCGGGCTCGAAAGGCGACCGCCGATACGCGTGGGCACGCGCCCGGATCAACGGGGAACGCGACCCGGATGCCGAGTACTGGCTCCTCGCCCGCCGCAGCCTCACCGACCCGTCAGAGCTCGCGTACTACCTCTGCCACGGCCCCAAGCGCGTCGCCTTGGGCGAGCTGGTCCGCGTCGCCGGCGCGAGATGGGCGATCGAGGAGACCTTCCAAACGGCGAAAGGGCAGACCGGGCTGGACCACTACCAAGTCCGGCAGTACACCGGCTGGTACCGGCACATCACGCTCTCCATGCTCGCCCACGCCTTCCTCACCGTCACCCGGTCAAAAAGGGGGCTCGAGGAGACAAAGACGGAGACCTCGTCGAGCTGAGCCTGCCCGAGATCCGACACCTCATCGCCGCGCTCGTGCTGAATGCGCCCGCCGACCCCGCGCGAGTGCTCCACCGGTCACGCTGGCGCCGAAAACACCAACACACCGCCCGACGACACCATTATCTACGCCGCGGACACACGCCATAAACGCGACTGTAGTACTAGGGCGTGTCTCCCAAAGGTTTGGGCTGGTCGCTGGAACGCTCGGTGTGTGTCTCGAACGGAGTTGCTGACTGATGCGCAGTGGGAGCTGATTGCTCCGTTGATGCCGTCCTCGCAGGGGCGTCGTGGTCGGCCGTTCGCCGATCATCGCACCGTGGTGGAGGGCATCATCTATCGCTACCGGACCGGGATCGCGTGGCGGGACTTACCCGGGTGCTTCGGGCCGTGGCAGACGGTGTGGAAGCGGCACCGCCGCTTCAGCGGTGATGGGACGTGGGACAAGATCCACAGCGTCCTGCTGGCCCATGCCGACGCCGCCGGGCTGATCGACTGGGAAGTCTCGGTGGACTCCACGATCAACCGCGCCCATCAGCACGCCACCAACCTGCCCCGGGACACAGGGGGACCTGACGAATTACACGAATCTGCGCATCGAGCCGCCTGATCACGCCATCGGCCGCTCCCGCGGCGGCCTGTCGACGAAGATCCACCACCTGTGCGACGGGAACATGCGGCCGCTGGTGATGCTGCTCGGGCCCGGGCAGGGCGGGGACTCCCCGATGTTCGAGCACGTGATGAACGCCCTGCGGGTACCGCGCCTGGGTGGGGGCCGGCCACGCACCAGGCCCGACCGGGCGCTGGGTGACAAGGCTTACTCTTCCCGGGCCAACCGCAAGCTGTTGCGCCGGCGCGGCATCCAGGCCGTCATCCCCGAACGCGATGATCAGATCGCCAACCGCAAGCGCCGCGGCGCCAAGGGTGGTCGCCCGGTCACCTACGACACCGAGGCCTACAAGCGCCGCAACGTCGTCGAGCGCGGATTCAACATCTTCAAGCAATGGCGCGCCTTGGCCACCCGCTACGACAAACTCGCCCTGACCTATCGCGGCGGCGTCGTCCTACGCGCCATCACCATCTGGCTCAAGGCTTTAAGAGACACGCCCTGATATGGGCGTGGGTTTGTCAAGGGGCAGGGGTGAGCGGACGCCGTGCCCGTCGGCTTCCGGCGTCCGCTCGTTCCGGTCGTGTCCGGTGGTGACGCGCGTGTCGTGTTCGACGC
>NZ_JADGLL010000063.1 GCF_015235415.1 Microbacterium paludicola
CAGGTCGAAACGGGGACGCTCGGCACGGTCGAAGCGACCGGCGCCGGCACTGTCATCGCGGCGCGGGGCACGCGTCCCGTCGTTGCCGCGGAAGGGACCACCGGTCTTCTTCTTGGCGTAGCGCGGGTCGAAGTTCTGGGCGGGACGACCGCCCGCGGGCTTCTTGTTCTTGGGCATGCGAAAGTAACGCACCTTCCATAGGTGTCATGCGGCCTGTCAGGACCACACACACCCGCGCATACAACGCGGTATCCCAAGCCGACCCTTCAGGATACCGACAGCGCCTGAGAGACCCCCGAGTCCGGCTGGCCCGTGCAAGCCGTGCCCCCACCGGTTGCTGAGCGAGCGCCAGCGAGCCGAAGCGACCCGCCCCAAGCCGCCCGTCCGCGCGAGCGGGTCATCTCGACTCGCTCCGCTCGCCCGATAACCGGGGGTTGGGGCATAGGGTCTGTGCCCCCACCGGTTGCTGAGCGAGCGCCAGCGAGCCGAAGCGACCCGCCCCAAGCCGCCCGCCCGTGCGAGCCGTCATCTCGACTCGCAAGCTCGCTCGATAACCGGGGTTGGGCCCGCGCAAAGGTGCGGCAAACGCACCGATCGAGGGGCGCAAAGGTGCACACGCCGCACGTTCACCCCCGCCGGTTGCTGAGCGAGCGCCAGCGAGCCGAAGCGACCAACCCCGAGCCGCCCGCCCGTGCGAGCCGTCATCTCGACTCGCAAGCTCGCTCGATAACCGGGGCGGGGCCGAGGGCCTGTAGGCCCACACCGGTTGCTGAGCGAGCGCCAGCGAGCCGAAGCGACCGACCCCAAGCCGCCCGCCCGTGCGAGCAGGTCATCTCGACTCGCAAGCTCGCTCGATAACCGAGCCCAGGTACGGGACCTGTGCCCCTTGCGAACGAAGTGAGCGTGGAGCGAAGCGACCCGCAGCGCGAAGCGCTGCCGCAGCGGAGCGTCAGCGACGTTGCCTCGCTCGCGAGGGCGGCCGCTTGCGGCCCCCGAACGTGCGAGCCTCTTCTAGACAGACCGCCGACGCCGCAGCGGGGCCTGCACCGAACCCGCCGCGGGAAGCGAACCCTCCGGCACCGTGGCCGGCGCGGCGATGGTCGCCTCGCGCTCCTCGGGGGCGGTCGGCTCGGGATCGCGGTGCTCGGGCGGGAGGCCCTTCTTCGCGCGGCGGCGCTCGCGCGCTCCCTCGACGAGGTTGTAGAGGGTGGGAAGCACGATGAGCGTGAGGACGGTCGACGACAGCAGGCCGCCGATCACGACGATCGCGAGCGGCTGCGAGATGAAGCCGCTGTGCCCGGTGATGCCGAGCGCCATCGGCGTCAGCGCGAAGATCGTCGCGAGGGCGGTCATCAGGATGGGACGCAGACGGTTGGAGGCGCCGGCCACCGTCGCGTCGTGGCTCGTCAGCCCCTTCTCGCGGTACTGGTTCACGAGGTCGACGAGCACGATCGCGTTCGTCACGACGATGCCGATGAGCATCAGCACGCCGATGAGCGATGCCACGCCGAGGGGCACACCCGTCGCGATCTGCAGCAGGATGGCGCCGGTCGCCGCGAACGGCACCGACACGAGCAGCAGCAGCGGCTGGCGCAGCGACTTGAACGTCGCGACCATGATCACGTACACGATCAGGATCGCCGCGAGCATCGCGAGCCCGAGCTGGCTGAACGACTCGGCCTGGTCCTCGGCGACGCCGCCCACCTCGGCATCCGCGCCGTCGGGAAGGTCCACGGCGGCGAGCGCGGCGTCCACCGAGGCGGTGGCCTCGGCGAGGTTGTCGCCGGCGGGCGGCACGGTGACGGTCGCGGTGCGGCGGCCCTGCTGCGTCGTGATCGACGTGGGGCTGTCGGCCTGCTCCACTGTGGCGACATCCTGCAGCTGGACGAGGCCCGCCGGGGTCGGGATCTCCATCGACCGCAGCTCGTCGATCGTGGCCGGGGGCTCCTCGGCCGCGATGTAGACGGTGAGCGACGTGCCGTCGATCTCGATCGATCCGGCCTGCTGGGGACGCATCGCGCCCGAGATCATGCCGCCCACGGCGACCTCGGAGAGGCCGTACGCGGCCGCCTCCTCGCGGTCGACCTCCACGGCGATGTAGGGCAGGGCTGCGGCGAGGTCGTCGGTCACCTGGCCGATGCCGTCGCGGCCGTCGAGCTCGGCGACGATGTCGGCGGTCGCCTGCTGGAGCTCGTCCTGCCCCGGAGCGGTGACGGTCACGGCGATGTCGGTCGAGCCGAAGCCGGCCGCCGCGTTGAGGGACAGCTCGCCCACGTCGTCGAGGCCGTCGAGCGCGTCCTGCACGTCTGCCTTCAGGGCCTCCTGGTCGGCATCCGCATCGGTCACGATCGAGTACGTCACGCTGCCGCCGCCCGAGAAGGCGTCGCGCAGCGGCGATCCGCTCGACCCGATGGAGGCCTGCACGGTCTCGATGCCGTCGATCCCCTGGAGCGCCTCCTCGACGCGCTGCGCGGCGGCGTCCGCGGTCTCGAGGCTCGCGGTCGGCTCGAGCTCCTGCGAGATGGTGAGCGTGTTCTGCCCGGAGTCGCCGAGGAAGTTCACCTTCATCAGCGGGGCGGCCGCGACGGTGCCGCCGAGCACGAGCACGGCGACGAGCAGCGTGACCCACGAGTGACGCAGCGTCCAGCCCAGGATCGGCAGGTACGCCTTCTGCAGCGCGGACGGCGGCGCGTCGGGCGATTCGGGGTCGATCGGGGCGCCGTTGGCGTCGAGCACGGGCTTGCCGGGGCGCAGGAACCAGTACGCGAGCACGGGAACGATCGTCAGCGCGACGAGCAGCGACGCCACCATCGCGATGGTCACGGTCATGGCGAACGGCCGGAACAGCTCGCCGACCATGTCGCCGACGAAGACGATCGGCAGGAACACCGCGACCGTGGTGAGCGTCGACGCGGTGATCGCCATCGCGACCTCGCGCACGGCGAGGCGGATCGCTGCGCCCTTGTCTGCATCCTGCACGTAGTGCCGCTTGATGTTCTCGATGACCACGATCGAGTCGTCGACGACGCGGCCGATCGCGATGGTCAGCGCGCCGAGCGTGAGCATGTTCAGGGAGTACCCGAACGCCTGCAGCCCGATGAAGGTGATCAGGACGCTGGTCGGGATCGAGATCGCGGTGACGAGCGTCGACCGGATCGACAGCAGGAACACAAGGATGACGACGACCGCGAACACGAGGCCGAGCACGCCCTCCGTCGCGAGGGTCTCGATCGACTGGGTGATGAACGGTGCCTGATCGAACACGACGGTGAACGCCGCGTCGGGGAACGTCTCCTCGAGCTGCGGGATGACATCCAGCACGCCGTTCGAGACCTCGACGGTGTTCGCCGCCGGCAGCTTCGTGACGGCGATAGACAGTGCATCCTCGCCGTTCACGCGCGAGATGGAGGACACCGGATCGGTCGTCAGCTCGACGTCGGCGACGTCGTCGATGGTCGGTGCGGATCCGGGCGGGCCGGCGGCACCCAGCAGCGGCAGCGCCGCGAGGTCCTCCGCGGAGGTCAGCTTTGCTCCGGTCTGCACCGTCAGGGTGGAGCCGTCCTCGGTGATCTCCCCACCGGGGAACAGCACGCCGTTCTGGTCGAGGGCGTCTCGGATCGCCTGCTGCGAGAGCCCGCGCGCGGCGAGCTCGGCGTCATCCGGCGTGATCGTGATCCGCTGCCCGATGCCGCCGACGATCGACGCCGAGCCGACGCCCTCGACGTCCTCGAAGTCGGGGATGGCGACGGCCTCGAGGTCTGCCTGCGCCGTCTCGGCATCCTCGAACCCGGTGACCGCGATCTGGATGACGGGCAGGTCGTCGATGCTGACCGACAGCACCTGCGGGTCGACGTCCTCGGGAAGCTGGCTCGAGATGCGGTTGATCGCCTGCTGCAGCTTCTGCTCGGCCGTGGCGAGGTCGGTGCCGTACGTGAAGGACGCCTGCACGATCGAGGAGTTCGTCGTGCTGGTGGCGCTCGTGCCGTCCAGCCCCGCGACTCCCTGGATCGCCGTCTCGATCGGCGTCGACACGTCGTTCTCGACGACCTCGGGCGACGCGCCGGGGTACGAGGTCATCACGAGCAGCTGCGGCAGCTCGATCGCGGGGATGAGCTCCTGCTTCAGGGTCGTGAGCGAGAGGCCTCCGAACACGGCGGCGCAGATCGTGATGAGCGCGATCAGGGCGCGGTTCTTCAGGCTGAGGACGGCAAGTCTCGACACGGCGGTCTCTCGTTCGGGGGGGGGGCGCGATCGGGGTCCACCGACGGCGACACACGCCGATACGGTGCTGTATCCCCGGCTCATTCTGGCATGCGCCAGGCACCCCGCATCGGCCGTTGCGCTATGGCCTTGCCGTGAATCAGGCGGTGAGCGCCCAGCCGAGCGCGAGACCCGCCATCGCGGCCGCCACGCACAGGACGAGCGTGCCGAGCGCGTTCGCCCACGCCGCCTCCGAGCGCCCGTCCCGCGCGAGCAGCTGCGTGTCGACCGCGACGGTGCTGAAGGTCGTGTATCCGCCGAGCAGGCCCGTGCCGAGGATCGCGAGCCACATCTGGTCGAGCGCGAGCCCGGTCAGCAGGCCGAGTGCGAGCGATCCGGTCGCGTTGACGATCAGGATCGCCCAGGGGAAGCCGCGCGGCAGGACGCGGGAGAGCAGCATGTCGGCCGTCCAGCGCAGCCCGGCGCCGACGCCCCCCGCGAGCGCGACGCCGACGAACAGCAGCGGCGTCATGCGGCCTCCTCGCCTCGGGCCCGCCGCGCGAGGGCACTGCCCGCCTGCAGGCCGAGGATGGCCGCGACGCCCGCGGCGAGCAGCGCGACGCCCGCGAACAGCACCATGAGGACGACGAGGCCGTAGCTCGTGAACTCGGCGATCAGCACGGCGAACCCGCTGTAGGTCGTGAACCCGCCGAGCAGTCCGGTGCCGAGGAACGAGCGCCGCGCGGGGCTGCGGTCGCCGAGACGTCCCGCGACGAAACCGAGGACACCCGACCCGAGCGCGTTGACGAGGATCGTGCCCACCAGTGCGCCGAACGACAGCCCGCCCTCGAACGTCAGCATCATCGCCTGGCGCAGCGCCACGCCCACAACTCCGCCGGCCACAACGAGCGGCAGGAGCTTCCACGGGATCACCCGGTCAGCCTATTCGCGGCGGCCAACGGCCCCGCGCCGGCAGCCAGCGGGTCGAGAGGCGGCTCCCATGTTCCGCATAAGCGGCCCCCGTACGTTCGAGCGCACAGAGGGAGTACTTCCCCGCGGTGGGCCCGTCAGTACGGATTCGTCATCGAGTCCCGGGCCGTCGGCTCCGATCCGTCGGAGCGAAGGAGACTCTGGCAGACGTCGGCCGCGCCCGACCCTTCCGGAAGGACCCAATGAGCAAGCTGAACCGTCTCGTCTCGATCGCGAAGAAGGCGATGGATGCCGGCTCGTCGTCCTCGCAGCACCGAGGAGCATCGAGCCAGGGCGACTGGATGACCAAGGCCCGCGGCGCGGTCGAGTCGCTCCTCGGCGACGAGCGGTCGACCGACCGCCGCCCCGCCGGCTCGCCCTGGTCGCCGCCGAGCACTCCCTCCGCGCACCCGGGCGCCGGGGCCCCCGGCTCCCCGACCGCGCTGCAGCCGCCGGCGCCGCACTCGTCCGCCGGGGTGGGTCGTACGGCGCCGTCCGGATCCGCTCAGGATCGCGCCGCGATCGCTCGGTACGACTACCTGCTGAGGACCGCACACCCCGAGCAGATCGAGCAGGTGCACAGGGAGGCCTTCGCGCGCCTCACGCCGGACCAGCGCGCGCAGGTCGCCGCGCGCCTGGGGGCGGAGCTGCCGCCGGACGAGCGCCCGCGCTCGTCCGACTCCCCCGAGCTCGCGCGCGTCGCGGCCCGCACCGAGGCGATGCAGCCGGGCCGCCTGCGCGGGATCCTCGCCCGCAGCGGGGGCATCGCCGGCGGCGTGGCGGCGGGTGGCCTGCTCGCGACCGTCGCGGGCGGCGCGATCCTCACCGGGGTCGGCGCATCGCTGATCGGCGAGGCGCTGAGCGAGGGAATCGACTTCGAGGCCATCGCCGGCGGCCTGGACGTGTCGGCGATCGCCGAGAACGCGGGCGGCTTCGTCTCGGGAGCCGGCGAGTACGCGCAGGGCCTTGGCGACCAGGTGTCCGAGGCGGGCGGCGGTCTCAGCGACCTGGCGTCGGGCTTCGGTCTTCCCGGGCTCGACGACCTGCTCGGGCGCTGAACCACGTCGCCCCGGGCCCCGCATGTGGGGCCCGGGGCGACGATTGTGTGCCACACGCTCAGAGGCTGCGGTCGGCGTACACGCGCAGGGCGTCGCGCACGAAGGTCGCGCCCTCGGCGCCGCCGTAGTTGCGCGCGAATCGCTCGTCGGCGACGTACATCTCGCCGAGACCCAGCACGTAGCCCTTCACGTCACCGCGATCGCCGGCGGGCGTGCCGGGGATCCCGGTCAGCCACTCGACGTGGCGACGGGCGAGCTCCTGCGCCTCCTCCGACGCCGGGTCGACCCCCGCCTCGGCGGCCGCCGTCCAGTCGCGCGACAGCGCAGCGGTCTGCTCCTGCCAGGCGGTGCGCTCGTCGTCGGTCATGCCGCGCCACCAGGCGTCGCCGCGTGCGTACGCGTCGCGCCCCCAGCGCTGCTCGACCTCCTCCTTGTACTGCGTGTTGTCGAAGCCGTCGAACATCTTCTCGGCCATCAGTTCCTCCTCTCCGTCGAGTCCGTGGATGGTGCCGGTCACCGCGGCGATCTGGCGCGCGATCCGATCCTGCTCGCCGCGCAGCCACTCGAGGTGCGCCTCCAGCGCCCGCCGTTCGTCGGTCTCGCGCTCGAGGATCTCCCCGATCTGCGTCAGGCCGAGCCCGAGCTCGCGCAGCAGCAGGATGCGCTGCAGGCGCACGAGCGCGCGCTCGTCGTAGTGGCGGTAGCCGTTGCTGCCGATGCGCGTGGCGGGCAGCAGCCCCAGCTCGCCGTAGTGCCGCAGCGTGCGGCTGGTGGTGCCGGCGAGCTTCGCGATCTGCTGGATCGACCAGTCCATCCCGTCTCCTCCTCTTGTCGCCTTCGACGCTAGAGGTTGACGTCACGTCAACGTCAAGCGCGGTGATCCTGCGATTTCGCCGACAGGGGTGGACAGTCGAGATATATCGTGTTCTACTCCCTCTATCGAGATATATCTCGAGTTCATCCTGAAGGGATCGCACCACATGGAGAGTGAAGCCGTGGAGAAATGGATCGTCCAGCCCGGCCAGACGCGGGTGATCGACGTCGAGGGCATCCGCCGCCTGAAGGTGGGTCTCGTCGGCGGGCAGATCGACATCATCGGACACGACGAGCCGGGCACCCGGGTCGAGGTGCACGGTGTCACGGTCAAGGACCTGCGGATCGAGGTCACCGGCGAGGAGCTCGAGATCGACCACCCGCAGCTGCGCTGGGACAACTTCCTCGAGGTGTTCCGCAACTTCGGCGCCGGCGGTCCTCGCGTCGAGATCAGCGTCGCGGTGCCGCGCCACGTCGCCCTGAACCTCGGTGTCGTCAGCGCGGGTGCGCTCGTCGCCGGCCTCGGCGCCGACACCCGCGTGAACACGGTCTCGGGCGACGTGCTCGTCGACGGCCTCACGGGCGACCTCACCGCCAACGCGGTCTCGGGTGACGTGCAGGCCCGCGGCCTGGACGGCGAGTTCTCGGCCAACACGGTCTCGGGCGACGTCACCGTCACCGGCCGCGTCCGCCGCGCATCCGTCGACTCGGTCTCGGGCGCGACGATGCTCGATGCCGAGGGGCCTGTCGACTCGGTCGCCGTGAACACGGTCGGCGGCGCGGTCACCCTGCGCCTCGACGAGGGCCTTCCCGCGAACTACGTGGTGCGTTCGGCAAGCGGCCGCATCGCGCTCGACGGCGTCGTGCGCTCATCGGGCGGCCCGAGCAGCGTCGCCACGTCGATCGGCGAGCTGTCCGGATCCTTCGTCGACGTGCGCGCGAACACCGTCTCCGGAGACGTGACCGTGCTGCGTCGCCCCACTCCCGCCCAGGCGGAGCCCGCGACGCCTCCCACGGAGGAGGCGCTCTGATGCCCCCGGTCTTCTCCCACGGCGATCTGCGCCTGTACCTGCTGAACCTGCTGGCGGAGGCGCCGCGTCACGGCTACGACATCATGCAGTCGCTCGCCGAGCGCACCGGCGGAACGTACACGCCGAGCGCCGGCACGATCTACCCACGGCTGTCGAAGCTCGAAGAGGAGGGTCTCGTGACCAAGACCTCGGACGGCCGGAAGACCGTCTACGAGATCACGGATGCCGGCCGCGCCGAGGTGCGCGACCGCGCGGACGACATCGCGGGCATCGAGGCGGGGCTCGCCGACACCGTGCGGCTCATCGCCGACGAGGTGCGCACCAGCGTCCGCGAGGCGATGAAGAGCCTGCGCGCCGACCTCGCCGCGGCCGCCAACGAGTCGCCCCGCGCGTCGGCGTCCACGCCGCCGCCCGCGCAGGAGGACCCACGCGCTCGGGCCCGTGAGGAGCTCCACCGGGCCGAGGCGGCGATCGCCGACTTCCGCGGCCGCGTGCGCGCCGAGCTGCGCTCGCACGTGGCCCGGGGCGGCGACCTGCCTGCCGCCGTCGTCGACGCGCTGCAGGCGGGGCTGGAGGCCGCGGCGTCCTCGCTCAGCGAGTCGCTGCGCCGCTGATCCCGCACACACGGATGCCCCGGGACCTTCGATGGTCCCGGGGCATCCGTGCGCGGTTCCAGCGATCCGTCACGCTGCTTAGGTTTCGACTCGGTCGCTTCGCTCCCTCGCTCAACCTTGAACCGCGCCGCATCAACGCCTCCTTCGTCGGCATCGATCCGTCACGCTTCAACTTCCGGGAAGTCCTCGTGGTCGTGAAGCAGCTCGCCCTGCGGGACGACGAGGATCGGCCGGTGCTGACGGTGCGAGAGCCGGGCGGCGACCGATCCGGTGAAGAACTGCCGGACGGACTCGCCGAAGCCGCGCTTGCGGGTTCCCACGACGATCAGCTGGGCGTCGATCTTGTCGGCGAAGTGCTTGATCGCGAGGGCGGGGTCGCCCACGAGCTGGCGCACCTCCCAGGTCACCGGGCTGTTCACGAGGTGCGTCTCCGCGTCGCGGCGCACCGCCTCGAGCTCACCCTCGCCGGCCTGCACGTTGATGTCGACCGGAGCCGAGTGCACGTAGCCATCCGGATCCTCGTAGGTCACGAAACGCGTGACATCCACGTGGACGACGGCGAGCGGCACGCCGAGGAGCGCTGCGAATCGAGCGGCTTCCTGCAGGACACGCGGCGACTGATCCGGGTTGACTCCCGCGATCACCGCGCCGCGCAATGCCGCGTCCACAGCCGCCTGGCGCGCCTTCGCGCCCTCCGACGGTCCATCGACGAACGACTCATCTGTCATCCTGCGACCCCTTCCCGGTGTCGCGGCCGGCCGAGGCGCCGAGGCCGCGTGGTAATCTGAACTCTACTCTTCACCGGCTCTCGTGCCGGATCCAGACAAGCGCATCGGGGCAGCGATCCCGGCAGCTACACGTGAGGGGGTCTCGCCCATGGGCCGTGGCCGTCAGAAGGCGAAGCACACCAAGCTCGCCCGCGAATTGAAGTCGTTCAGCCCGACTGTGAACTACTCGGCGCTGGAGCGCGAGCTCGCGCACCCGAGCGACGAGAACGACTACGTCGACAAGTGGGCCGACTTGTACGGCGATGAGAGCGACGAGGACGAGGACGAGTATCAGCCTCAGCAGGCCTGAGCCACCCTCATCTCTCGCACGGAAGCGCCCGGAGCCAACGCACCGGGCGCTTCTGCATGCCTGAGCGACGTCGCGTCAGGACGTCTGCGTCCCCTCGACCCATTCGAGGTACTCGGCCGACACCGTGCCCGTGACATAGCGGCCGTCGAAGCAGCTCATGTCCAGATCGGTGAACGTCGCCTCGCCGCGCGCGCTCTCCACGATCGCGTCCCGCAGGTCGTCGACCTCCTGGTACACGAGGTAGTCGGCGCCCAGCTCCTGCGCGATCTCGGGGATCGTGCGGCCGTGCGCGATCAGCTCGTGGCGCGAGGGCATGTTGATGCCGTACACGTGCGGGTGACGCACGGGCGGCGCCGCCGACGCGAACGTCACCGACTTGGCACCGGCATCCCGGGCCATCTGCACGATCTGCTTGCTCGTGGTGCCGCGAACGATCGAGTCGTCGATCAGCAGCACGTTCTTGCCCTGGAACTCGCTCGACATCGCGTTGAGCTTCTGGCGCACGCTCTTCTTGCGCGCCGCCTGGCCCGGCATGATGAACGTCCGGCCGACGTAGCGGTTCTTGTAGAAGCCCTCGCGGTACTCGATCCCCAGCACGCGCGACACCTCCATGGCCGCGGGACGCGACGAGTCGGGGATCGGCATGACCACATCGATCAGCCCATCCGGCACGTGCTTCGCGATCGTCGCGGCGAGCTTCTTGCCCATCCGCAGGCGCGACTCGTAGACGGGAACGCCGTTCATGATCGAGTCGGGGCGGGCGAGGTAGACGTACTCGAACGAGCACGGCAGCAGCTTGGGGTCGTCGGCGCACTGCTTGCTGAACAGCTCGCCCTCGTTCGTGATGAACACCGCCTCGCCGGGCTCGACCTCGCGCACGATCTCGTAGTCGGCGTTCTCGAGGACCAGCGACTCGCTTGTGACGACCCACTCGTCCTTGCCGGTGGCGCCGGCGCGGCGGCCCAGGATGAGCGGGCGGATGCCGAAGGGATCGCGGAACGCCAGCAGACCGTATCCCGCGATGATCGAGATGACGGCGTACGCGCCCTCGATCCGGCGGTGGGTGCGCGCGACGGCCTCGAAGATCCGCTCCGGCTCGAGGTCGACCGGGCTCGTGGTCGCCTGCAGCTCATTGGCGAGCACGTTCAGCAGCAGCTCGGTGTCGCTCGACGAGTTCAGGTGACGACGGTCGCGCCGGCCCATCTCAAGCGTCAGCTCGCGCGTGTTCGTCAGGTTGCCGTTGTGGATCAGGATGATGCCGTACGGCGCGTTCACGTAGAACGGCTGCATCTCCTCCTCGCTGGAGGCGGTGCCCTTCGTCGCGTAGCGGACGTGGCCGAGGCCGACGTTGCCGAGCAGCGAGCGCATGTCGCGCGTGCGGAAGGCCTCGCGCACCATCCCCTGCGCCTTGTGCGTGTGCATCACGCCGTTGGGCTCGGCCGTGGCGATGCCGGTCGCATCCTGGCCGCGGTGCTGGAGAAGGAGAAGAGCGTCGTAGATGTCCTGGTTGACCGGGGAGCCCCCGACCATTCCGACGATGCCGCACATGGAGGTGTCAGTTGTCCCGTTCTGTCACTGGCCGCGGGCGCTGTCGGCATAGGTGCCGACAAGTCGCACGGCGCCGCCGTCGACGCCCTTGGCGCCCTGTTCGAACTCGTCGCCGCCCGAGGGCAGCGCTCCGTCGCGCACGACGCCGACCTGCCAGGCGGGGATGCCGGCGGTCTCGATGTGCGCGATCACGTCGGATGCCCGGTCGGCCGCGACGACCGCGAGGAAGCCGATGCCGAGGTTCCACGTCCCCTCGCTCGACGCGAGAGAGGTGCCGGCGATGTCGCTCAGCACGCGGAAGACCGGCGAGGGCGACCAGGTCGAGCGGTCGGCCTCGGCCCACGTGCCCTGCGGAAGAACGCGCGCGAGGTTCGCCGCGATGCCGCCGCCGGTGACGTGGCTGAGGGCGTGGATGCCGTCGCCCGTCTTCGCGATGAGGTCGAGCAGCGGCGCCGTGTAGAGACGCGTGGGCTCGAGGAGCGCCTCGCCCCACGTGGTGCCGAAGTCGGCGGCGTGGTCGCCGTACGAGATGCCGTGGCGCGTCACGATGTGGCGCACGAGCGAGAACCCGTTCGAGTGAAGACCGCTCGAGCCGAGGGCGATCACGGCGTCGCCGGGGCGCACCCGATCGGCGCCGAGGATGGCGTCGGCCTCGACCACACCGGTCGCGGCGCCCGCGACGTCGTAGTCGTTCGGGCCCAGCAGGCCGGGGTGCTCGGCGGTCTCGCCGCCGACGAGCGCGGTGCCCGTGAGGGCGCACGCCTCCGCGATGCCGCGGACGATGTCGGCGATCCGCTGCGGGAACACCTTGCCCGTGGCGATGTAGTCGGTCATGAACAGCGGCTTGGCGCCCACGACGACGATGTCGTCGACAACCATGCCGACGAGGTCGTGGCCGATCGTGTCGTGCTTGTCGATCGCCTGCGCGATCGCCACCTTCGTGCCGACGCCGTCCGTGCTGCTGGCGAGCAGCGGGCGCGTCATCCCGACAAGCGCGCTGGCGTCGAAGAGACCGGCGAAGCCGCCGACGCCGCCCAGCACCTCGGGGCCGTGGGTCGCCTTGACAGACGCCTTCATCAGCTCGACGGCGAGGTCGCCCGCGGCGGTGTCGACACCGGCATCGGCGTAGGTCGAGGATGCGCGGGAGGGGGC
>NZ_JADGLL010000064.1 GCF_015235415.1 Microbacterium paludicola
GGGGTGCGGCCGCGGGTCGCGGCGGGCGGGCGGTCAGAAGGTTGCGCTCGAGCTTGCGCGCGGTCGACGCGATACGCGCGCTCAGCGTCGTCCTCGTGTCGATCAGCAGCACGATGGCCCCGATCAGCAGCGCGCCGAGCGCGACGAGGAGTGCGCTGGGCGAGGTGAGCGCGCCGATGACGACGACGGTGAACGCGACGAGGGCCGCCGCGGCGAGAAGGAGTCGACGCTTGTTCATCGGTTCGCCAGGTCTCGTTCCGAATCGTGTGCGGGGAACGCGGCATCGGCGGTGTAGCCGAGCCCCGTCCTCTGAAGGTAGCGGCGGTCCGGCAGTAGGTTGAGCTCGCCCGTGCGGTGCGGATACCGGGCGCGCGTGTGCCGGAGATACTCTCGGACCCCGTCCATCTGCTCCGGGTGACGCTGCTCGGCGGCGGCCAGGAGCAGGTCGGCGCCCAGGCCGTAGGGGTCGAACCGCAGCGTGTCGAACTTGAGCAGCGGCAGGCGATCGTCGAGGAGCGCGCGGTCCGCGAGGGCGGCGACGGGGTTGTACTCGCGCAGGATCTCGCGGCGCCGCCGGGTCGTCTCGGCGACGGTGGTCGCGCCCTGGCCGGCTTTGAGTCGCACCGTGAGCTGGTGTTCGAATCGTGCCCGCGCGAGCGCGTCCTCGGCGTCCGTCGGCTGGAAGTAGGCCCCCGCGCGGAAGCCCGACCCCCGCACGGCCTGCGTGAGCCCCGCCTCGTACTCCCTGATCACCGTCGTGCGATCCGAGAGGGGAACCATGTCTCGCCAGAACCTCTGGAACCCGTTCGATCGGGCGACGGCGCGATTCACCGTGAGGAAGAAGCTCTGTGCGTGCCCGCCGAACCGCGCCGACCACGTGATCCCCAGCAGGTCGCACTCCTCGGCGCGGACGCTCTCGGTGATCACGCGCAGCGGGACGAAGGGGCCGACGAAGCTGTCGTTGGCGATGACGATGCGGTCGTACGCGGCGTAGTCCCCCGCGAGGTCGAGCCCCCATTTGTAGCTGAAGAAGTCGTACCCGAAGTTCGGCCTGGTGTGGAACTCGGCGTGGGCGGGCAGTGACGCGAGGTCGTCATCGAGTGCGCCCGAGGTCGACACGATGACGACGCGCTCGGCCGCCTGCGTGTAGTTCCGGATCGCGCGCAGCGTGTGCGCGCGGAGCCGCCTGTCCACGTCGTAGTGCGCCATGACGACCAGAAGTGGCATATGCGGACGGCTCCTCGGGGTGGACGTCTCGCAGTCTATGGGGCGGGGCGGTTCCGCCGGAGGCCTGGCCGGGTGCGCAAGAGAGACGGGCTACGATGATCGGGCCAGAAGGCGCGGGTCGGTCAATGACGAATTGGTGCCTTCTCGCACGTCACGGCGTCGGACGAGGAGAAGAGGACGCAGCGTGCTAGACCACGCCTTTTATCGCGAGATGTATCCCGATGTGGCCGAGCTTTCGGACCACGAGCTCAACGAGCACTGGCGGACCGTGGGGGCAGCGCAGGGGCGAATCGGTACGCGGGAAGACCTCCGCGCTCATCTGGGAGAGGCCGCCTCCCTCCTGCCGGAGACATTCGACTGGAGGTCATACCTCGCCTTCAACCGAGACTTGGCGAAGAACGGCTGGAACGGCGTGGAGGCAGCCGAGCACTATGTGCGCGCAGGCCACAAGGCCAAGTTGCCAGCGGACCTGACGGCTTTTCTCGATCGAAAAGGGTTGTCCCTCGATGACCTGCCCGAGGATTTCGAATGGCAGGCGTACCTCGCTCTCAATCCCGACGTGGTCGAAGCGGGGTATTCGACGCGTGATGGTGCGATCGCGCACTATCTGCAGTATGGGATCGGCAGGCACTGGCGGCGTTACCAGTTCGATGCCGGGTTCTACGCCGACTACTACCTCTGGGATGCGCCCTCCGCTGATGGCCGGCGGGAGATCGAGCACTGGCTGGACGTGGGGCGTGCACTCGGGTGGCATCCCACCGCAGCAGCGTGGTTGAAGTCACTCGGCGTGAAGGCGGACCTCTCGATGGTCGTGCCCGACTTCGGCGCCGTCGCGCGCTTGAACGGGCTTGCATCGTTCGGGTACCGGGAACTGGAGGAGGTGATCGCGGGGCGCGACCTGTCTGACCTCCGCATCTACGAGTCTGCGGAGCAGGATGGGCGCTTCTGGATGCTGCTCGCGGACCATGCCGCGATCCACGGAGACGACGAGCTGGCGGAGTTTCGCGTAGAACAGGCGCTCAGGCACGGAGAGACCGCCGACGCGTATCAGCGGCTGGGCGACGTTGCCGTGCGGCAAGGTCGCCGTCGAGTCGCCCTGCGCAACTACGGCAGGGCGCTGGAATTGGGCAGCCGTTCTGTGTGGCCGGGTGCGCACAGTGTGACTCTCAGGAGTGAGCTCGGGGAGATCGAGGGAGCTCTTCGCGACGCCGAACGGCTCGCGGAGGAACACGCGGGCGACGCCGTCGCGGGCGACTCGGTACGTCGACTGGGTTACCGCATCTGGAGCGCGGCGGAGCGTGAGGTGATGGATCTCGCTGCTCGAGGGCGGCGCGCAGAGCTGATCGATGTCGTGTCGCGAGCGGTCGACGACATGGCGCGCGTGCGCGCGTCATGGGTCGCGCAGGGGGCGATCGCCGCCGTTCCCAGTTCGCTTCGGCGTGACAAGGTGCTGCTGGTCGCCGACAAGGGTCTTCCGCAGACGCTTCGCTACCGCGTGGATCAGAAGGTCGAGCAGCTCGAACTGCAGGGCCGTCAGGTTACTGTTGTCGACTGGCAGGACGCCGACGAAGCACACAAGCAGCTTCCCTGGCACGACGTTCTCATCGTGTATCGCGCACCGGCATGGCCCGACATCGTTCGGCTCGTCATCGACGCGAAGGCCGCCGGGAAGGTGACCTTCTATGAGCTCGACGACATGATCTTCGATGTCGAGTTCCCTCCGCCGATCGGGGAGTACGCGGGCCAGGTCGACGCGCGTGAGTACCAGTCACTGATGACGGGCATGGCCGCCTATCGTGCGGCAGCGCGACTCTGTGACTATGCGATCGGCTCGACCCTCCCCCTCGTTGAGCGGCTCGGCGCGCTCGTGCAGACAAGGCGGGCTTTCCTGCACCGGAACGGCCTCGACTCGCGCAACCCGAGGTCCCTGCCGAAGGCCGTGAGTTCGCAAGGCGAGTCAGTCACCGTCTTCTACGGATCCGGCACGAAGGCGCACAACGATGACTTCATCGACCTCGTCCTGCCTGCGTTGGACCGGCTGCTGTCGGAGAGCTCGCATGTGCGTTTGATGGTTGTCGGGCACCTCGTGCTTCCGGAGTGGTTCGTTCGTCGGCATCGAGCGCAGATTGCACAGCTCCCGCTCACTCGCACCGTCGAGGAGTACATGGACATCCTGCGCGGCGCCGATATCAACCTCGCTGTGCTCCAACCGGGCGTGCTGACCGACGGCAAGAGCGAGTTGAAGTGGTTCGAGGCGGGCAATTTCGGCATCCCGTCCGTCGTGAGCGACACAGCGAACTACCGCGACATCATCCGCGACGGCGAGGACGGCCTCATCGCCCGCACGCCGGACGATTGGTACCGGTCCTTGCGGATGCTCGTCGACGACCGTCGCGCTCGCCAGGTCATCGGCGAGGCCGCTCGTCAGCGCATTCTCTCCGAGTACAGTCTGAAGACGCTCGGCGAGAACCTCGTCAGCATCATCGACGCGGCGTGCGATGACATGGAAGCACGTGGGCGCCACGCGCTGGCGGAAGCGGTAGCGAGAGGATCCAGCTGATGGGAAAGCCGAAGATCGCGATCGTGAATGTCTTCTTCCCGCCGCAGTCGATCGGCGGTGCGACGCGTGTCGTTGCGGACAACGCGAGGGTTCTCGGGGAGAAGTACGGCGACGAGTTCGACCTCGTTTTCTACACCTCGGATGCGGGAGACATGCCGGAGCACGAGCTCGAGGTGCATTCGTATAACGGGCGACGGGTGTACCGCGCGGGCATCATCAAGCGGCCGCACATGGATTGGCACCCCTCCGACAAGGAGTCGGGCAGGCTCTTCGCGCGCTTCCTCGAGCACGAACGGCCGGACCTCGTCCACTTCCACTGCATTCAGCGCCTGACCGCGTCCATCGTGAGCGCGACGAGGAACGCCGGAATCCCATACATCGTCACAGTGCACGATGCCTGGTGGATCTTCGACCACCAGTTCCTCGTCGATCAGCATGGCAAAGTTCACCCAATGGGCCGGGCGGATCCCGCAGCCGACATCCCGCTCCCGGAGGGAATCGATTCGGAGGACTCCGAGGATCGTCGCATGAAGCTCGAGGCGTTGCTCCACGGCGCCGCGCGCGTGGTGACCGTTTCGCAGTCTTTCGCGGATCTGTATCGCATGAACGGATTTCCCCAGATAGAGGTCATCGAGAACGGCACGAAGCTCACGGGCTGGAAGCCTCGCACCGCCTCACGTGACGGACGCGTGAGGCTCTCGCATGTCGGTGGTATGTCGGCGCACAAGGGGTTCGAGCTGCTTCGGTCGATCCTTCGGACCGAGCGCTTCGAGCGACTCTCCCTCACTGTCGTCGACCACTCGAAGCCCTTCGGCCACGTCGAGCGGGCGACCTGGGGATCCACGCCCGTGACGATCATCGGCAAGGTGCCGCAGGAATCGATCGCCGACGTGTACGCGGAGACGGACGTGCTCGTGGCCCCCTCGATCTGGCCGGAGAGCTTTGGACTGGTCACGCGGGAAGCGGCTGCCGCTGGATGCTGGGTCGTCGCCTCTGACATTGGAGGCATCGGCGAGCAGGTAGTGGAGGGCAAGACCGGGCTCAAGGTCAAGGCCGGAGACCGTTCGAGTCTCTTGCAGGCGCTCCACACGATCGACGGCGATGCGGAGCGCTTCCTGGGTCGGCCTGCGCCGACAAAGGTTCAGAGCGTCGAAGCCCAGGTAGGCCGTCTTGCGACGGTGTACGCGGAGACGATCTCGCCGACAGGGAAGTCGTCGCCATCCCGCCCGAACGCGCCCAAGGAGGCCCTCGGTGCGCCTCCAGCCCAGCGGGGCGTCGCGCGCATGGCGCGGTCGCTTTTCGGAAAATGATCTCGCAAGCCGCCTTTCGCGGCGGCGACCCGCACCGACCGGCTCGGCACGGGTGCCGATGCTTGATCGGCTTGAAGGAAATGGAGGGCGTGTAGTGGAACCGAGTCGTACAGGGCTGGAGCTCCGAGGCGGTCAGGAGATCGACCAGGGCATGATCGATCTCTTCCGCCTGCGCGGACCGTCCCGCTACACCTTCGAATCGCCGGGACAGCCTCTTCCCCTGGTGGCGTCGGCTTTCGACTACTACGCGGGGCTCAAGGCGGCGGTCGATGCGTCCTCGGTTGAGGCGCTCATCGAGCGAACTTCGACGGCGGTCTTGCAGACCACATGAGGCAGCTCCACGCACGCGGATATCTCGGCCGTCGTGGAGGCACGGTCGAGCCAGGCGCGTTCACGCTCCAGTTCCGAAAGCTCGACGTCTACTACCGCTGGATTCCGAAGAACTCGTGCACGGCGATCAAGCGCACGCTCGTGGGATTCGAGGACGCGGAGCGATCCGAGAGCTTCTCGACTCACAATTTCCACGCGGAGGTGCAGGACGCATATGGTCCCGCTCCGGCGCGGGTGTTCTCCGGCATGGAATCGGCGAAGGCGATTGCCGTGGTACGGGAGCCACTCGAGCGCGTGGTGAGCTGCTACCTCGACAAGTTCAGTGCTCCGACCGTGCGCGAACGCGGATTCGAACGGTTCGCGGAGGGGCACCTGCGCCGGGCGCAGAGGATGCTGGGCGTGCGCGAGGATCTGTCCCGATCGATTTCGTTCGCGGAGTTCGTCTGGTACCTCACCCAGACGCCGGTGGCGGTCTGGGACCCGCACTGGAAGCCCCAATGGACCTACTTCGGAGATGATCAGGACCTGGACGGGTACGAGCTCTTCTCCATGGGTGACACCGCGCAGATCTGGTCGTACCTCGGCGTGGAGCACGACAACCGCAGGTACAACGCCACCGCGGCGGGGGCGCTGGATTTGAGCGCTCGCACCGACGACTACTCGGAGTTGCTGCCGGCCGAGCTGCAGAATGTCGACCAGGCGCAGTATCAGAACTTCTTGCCCGACGCCCTCATCCGCGTGCTGATGCCCTTCTTCGGGCGCGACTACGACATCTACAACCGCGCCGTGGCACAGGGGCGGTCTCGGCGTGACTGAGATCGGTCCCCGCGAGACGGATCGTGCGGGTGGTGCCGCGGAGTTCGTCGACATCCGCGGGCGCGGCTCCAAGACGACGGTGGTTGTCTTCACGGGTCTCGCACAGAGGGTCGGCGCCCTGCCTCCGTTCGAGTTCGCCCGCACGATGGACAGCCTGGGCGTCAACAGCGTCCTGCTGCGCGATCCGAACCTCTCGTGGTATCAGAGCCAGATCCCTGGATTCGGCCGCACATTTCTCGACAAGGCGTATCGGATACGCGAGTACATCGATCAGTGCGGTGGATCTGAGGTGCACTTCCTCGGAACGTCTTCCGGCGGGTTCGCCGCGCTCGCCTATGCGACCGTCATTCCTGCTGTGTCGGTCCTCACGTTCGGTGCGCAGACATCGATTGCCCCGTCCCGTCGAGCAGCCTTCAACGATCACCGTTGGCCCCGCCTCATCGAGAGGGCGAACAACGCTGCGTCGGGGATGTTCCTCGACGTCGCGGAGCTGGGACCGTTGCGAGTACGCCGTGACGCGACGGCGCTGTTCGGCACGACGGAGCAGGTCGACTTGGTGCATGCGCTCCATGCCGCCCGCTTCCTGGGGCCCTCCTACGTCCCGGTCGCCGTCCGCGGTGCGGGAGCTGAAATCGGAAGGGAATCTCTTCCCCCTGCTGGAGGCGCAGTTCGTGGCTGGTGGTATCACCTTCGAGCTTCTGGAGAGGCTGAACGCCAAGGGCGGCCGATTCCAGTTCCTGCCGCTCTGACACCGGCCGACGCACTCACTGCGGGCGAGGGCTTCCGCGCCCGCGGAGATACCATCGTCTGATGGCCGAAAGGAAGACGGCGGCCCTCCCTCCCGGTGCTCGCCTGCTGCACATCGGGCAGCCGAAGACCGCGACGACGACGCTGCAGGCGGCGGCCGCTTCCCGGCGTGAGGAGCTTCTCGCTCACGGCGTGATCTACCCCGGCACCGGGCTGAACCACGGCATCGAGACCTCGGCGCTCATGGAACGCCAGTCGCCGGCATGGTCGCGCGTCCCCGACCGCTCCCGGTGGGACGCGCTGAGGGCCGAGGTCGAAGCCGCACCCGCCCATCGCGCGTTCGTCAGCTATGAGCTGATCGTGCAGGCGGACGACGCCGCGGCACGCAGATTCGCGGATGAGCTCGGGGAGAACACCTACGTGGTCATCACGGTGCGCGCCTTCGCCCCGATGCTGCCATCCGTGTGGCAGCAGTACGTGAAGAGCGGTCGCGCGATCTCCCTGCGCGGTTGGCTGGGCCGGGAGTTCCTGGGCGACGGCGTGCGTCACGCCGCGCGCGAGGGAGCGGGATTCTGGGCGGAGCATGACCTGGCGGCACAGGTGCGGCGCTGGAGCGGGGTGGTCGGGCCCGACCGCGTCATCGTCGTGATCGCCGACAAGCACGACCCCGCCCGCGTCACCGACGCGTTCGAGGACCTCCTCGACCTTCCTCGTGGCCTGCTGCGCCTGCCGCAGCCCACCGGGGCAGCGGTGAACCGCAGTCTGTCGCCGCTGGAGACCCGGCTCGTCCTCGACATCAACCGTCTCCTGCCTTCGCGAGTGCTGCCGCGCAGCTCGTACTATGCGCTGATTCGCGACGGCGTGGTCGCGACGATCCAGCAGCGACGGAGCCCCGGCCCCGACGAGGGGGAGGCGGGGGTCGGCCGGCGCGTCGCAGAGCACGTCGCCCGAGCGGCCGCGACGTTCGTTGCAGCGCTCCGAGATTCCGGCGTGCGCGTGGTCGGCGATGACGCCAGCCTGCTCGAGTCTGCGCCGTGGCCACGCGAACCAGGTTCGAACGGCGCGCTCGAGCTGGATATCGCCGTGTGCGCCCTGCGCGGCGCCGCCTCGGCCGCGCTCGGACGCGGAGTCGACTTCGAAAGCGGCGGCGGCTCCGAGCCTCGCCCCGTACCGCCGCCTGCTCGCATCCGCCTTCCGCGAGCGCGTGACACTCTGCACGTCGAACTGAGCGGGCGGCGGCCCGGCGACCGCATCCGGCCGATCGCCGCGCCCGGCGACGCCGACGCGATCGCCGGTGAGGCGGACGTGCTCGGCGCGCGCCGGGGATCCCGATGGATCCGGATCGACGCAGCCGCCCTGCTCGACTCCGATGTCCGAAGCGAGCTCTTCGCCGCGCTGCGCGTACCTCGTGTGCTCGTCACGGTCGACGACCGCCCCGAACGAGCGCTGTGGGAGCAGGCGCTCGCGCGCGGTGAATGGCGTTCCTTCTCGGAATGGGCTGGCGCCGAGAGGCCGGACGTGGCCGCCTTCCTCGAGGAGATCGCCCCGTTCGCGGCGTCGCTCGACGTCGTCGACGACGTCGCGCTCGAACGGGCCGCCGCACGGCACCCCGCCCGCCTGGCGGTCACCACGCAGCCGGCCGGCGCACTGAGCGAGCACGACATCGAGCTCATCCGTGCTTTCAACGCGAGCACCGCCGACATTCCGCTCACCGCCGCCGAGCGGGTGGCCGTCGTCGGCCGCGGCGCTCTGCGCGGCATGCGGTCGGAGCCCGTCGCTGCGCCGGGCGCTTTCGACTCCGCAGCGCGCGCCGTGTTCGGCATCGCCCTGGGGTTCGCCGGACACGACGTGCCGGGCGAATGAAATAGCCTGGATCGGATGTCAGAGGAACGCCGTTCGTCGCCCCGTCCGCTTCTCGCGGACCTCTCTGCCGATCGCAAGACCCTGACGGTGACGGGGCTTCCCGACGGCGTCGTGGCCTCGGACATCCGCTCGCTGGGCAAGGACCCGATCATCGAGGTGGACGACGCCGCGCACACGGCCACCATCACCCTGAAGCAGGGGCTCGGCCCCTGGGCACTGCTCGGCGGCCCCTTTCAGGCGAACCTGCGCGGTCAGCGGCTTCCGGTGGGCGACGAGCTGCGCGATCGCGAGCGCGCGAGAGTGCTGTCGCTGCAGGGGCCGCCGGTGCCGGTCGTTGGCTTCCAGAACGAGCGCGCGAACGCGGCGCACACGGGCGACGCGTTCTCCGCGCTGACCGTGCCGGTCGGGTCCCGCTCCGCAGACGACGTCGTCGTGGTCGGTCAGGGCGGCCACCTGTTCGTCGCGCGTGGCTCGAATGCGCTCGAGCAGCAGTATGTGCCGCCGGCGACCCGTGCGGAGTCGGCGAAGCTCCGGGAGCGAGCGGCACGCTGGGCGTCGCTGATGCGCGCGCGGCATGACGCCGTCCGGTCGCTCGGTTCCCAGTTCGTGCAGATGGTGCAGCCGGAGAAGTCGAGCATGCTCGACACGGGCCTCGTGGGTCTCGGCGGGCGCCCCACGCCGCTCCTGGTCGAGCTCGAGAAGCGGGTGGCTTCCAAACGGTGGTACGTGAGCGGCCGCGAGGTGATCGACCGCGGTACCCGGACGCGACTCGGTGTCGAGGAGAACTGGATCCCGTTCGACAGCCATCCGTCGCCGCTCGGAATGTGGCGCCTCGCGCGGGCGCTCGTCGAGCGGTTCGCCGATGCGTCGCCCCTTGACAGCGTGCAGTTCACGACCACGACGACCCACGCCGGTGACCTGTCGGGGAAGATCTTCGGGCATTGGATCCGGCAGCCGATCGTGACATCGACCGCGCCGTGGCTCGACAACGGCGCCCCGCGCCTCATCGAGTCGGGAACGACACGACCCGCGCACAAGTTCGTGGGGACGAAGATGGTCTGGCGGAACCCGCAGGCGCCCGTCCCGCTCAAGGTCGTTCTGTTCGGCGCCAGCACGTTCTCGAGCACTCCCCGGATCCACCGCACCGGCAATCGGCTCTTCTCCCACCTGTTCGGGGAGTACCACTTCCGCTGGGAGCCCGACATCGATCTCGACTATGTCGAAGCGGTGAAGCCCGACGTCGTGATCTGCCATACCGTGGAGCGCTTCCTCCCGCGGCTGCCTGAGCGCTGAGCGGCCCGGCCGGCGGGTGGACGTGGTGCACAGCTCCTGAAGGAGACAATTGCCCGTCCTCATGTACCGTGAAGTGATCGAAGGACAAAGGGTCTTCGCCGGAAACGACCGGCGCAGGACGTCGGCGGAGGAAAGCAGTTCAGCAATGATCGAGTTCGTCGTGGGCGGTATCGAGCACTCGGGAACGACCTTGGTTTCCGACCTGTTCCGACAGGTGCCGGGCCTCGACTCGGGCTTCGAGGTCGGAGTCCTGATGAACCGCTCACCTCGGGAGTTCCGCACTTTCGAGCCCTATATCGGTTTCATGAACGAGGGGTGGGGCGTCACGGACGCCGATCTCGACTACATCTGCGACACCGATTCGTTCGCGGAGTTCTACGGAAGGCTTCGAGCGCGGTCTTCGCAGATCGCTGACGGATCGAAGATCTTCGACAAGACTCCGCGCTATCTCCTTGAGCTGGAGCGGGTCCTCGAACGGAGCGGGGTGCCGGCCGTCATGACGTACAAGGACCCGCGATCGATCGTGGCGTCGGACTTCAAGCGATCCAAGCGGCCGGACTTCGACGGCTGGTATCCCACGTACCTCGATCAGAAGCGTCGGTACATGAAGGCGCTCTACAGCAGCTACGAGGCGCATCTGCGCGACCCTCGCGTCGCGTTCGTGTCATTGGAGGAGCTCTCCGTCAACACGAAGGCCTCCGTCGATCGGATCTTCGGTCACGTCGGACTGTCGTTCGATCCGAACTATCTGCTGCTCAAGGATCTCAAGTTCAAGAACACCCACAGCACTTCCATCGACATGACGGTGCCCTTCAGGTATGTCGATGATCTGACGCCGGAGCAGTGCCGACGGGTGGTCGAGGACTTCGCGTTCGCGGGTGACTGGTTCTTTGGATGGTGAGTTCTGCCTGCCGGTCTGGCGCGGGTGAGCATGTCTGAGGCCGTCGTCCTCGCGGGCCCGTCTCACGTGACGAGGCTCCGCTTCGCGATCGATCAGGGCGAGACAGCACCGCCGCGACGCGAGGTCGTCTTCCACGACAGGCCCGGCGAGAGCGTGGCTTCGCCGTTCTTTCAGGAGCCGGCCGTCGTCGAGGGCGCTGAAGATGTCGTCCTGATGGTCGGTGACTTCCGGTTCGGCAACCGGCGGCTGGTGGACGACCGGCAGCCTGGCGCCTACAACGGAATCGAGAAGGATCTCATCAGCAGGGCCAACGACCGTGCCCTCTACGCCGATTCCCTTGCCGCCCTCGACCGAATCGTCGAGCAGAAGCCGTCCATTCGGCTGCTGTTCTGGTGCCTGGCCGGGCGTGAACTCCAGAACCGGCTGGAGGGGCGCTACATGAGTGGCGGGGAGTACCGGCATCCCGTCTGGAATCTCGCTGACGTCGAGTCGTGAAGCGCCCCGGGTTCGGTGGGGGCTCTCAACTCACGGAGGATGAGAGTCATGGCAGCACCGAAGAAGTACCCGGATGAGTTGCGTGAGCGCGCGACGCGGCTCGCGGTCGCGGCGAGGCAGGACCCCGCACGGAGGGCCGGTGCGCTGCAGCGTATCGGCGAGCAACTCGGGATCAACCCGGAGACGCTGCGGGGCTGGGTGAAGCAGGCCGAGATCGACGCCGGGCAGGCGCCCGGGGTGACGACCGCGGAGGCGCAGCGGATCAAGGCGCTTGAGGCCGAGGTGCGGGAGCTGCGGCGAGCGAATGAGATGGCGGATTCAACCGGTCAGCGCAATGAGTGTTGTGAGATGAAGCAGACGCTGATCTCGGGAGGCATTCGTTGCAGGGCAAGCATGGTCATCTCAGTCGTGAGCAGAAGCAGCTCGCGCTCCGTCTCC
>NZ_JADGLL010000065.1 GCF_015235415.1 Microbacterium paludicola
CGCCCTCGCGGAGGCGGTCAACGGTCTCTACAAGACCGAGCTGATCCGTCAGCGCGGCCCCTGGCGAACCGTCGAGCAGGTCGAGCTAGCAACCCTTGAGTACGTGTGGTGGTGGAACAATCAGCGCCTCCACGGCGAGCTCGACATGCGCACCCCGATCGAGGTCGAAGACGCGTACTACGCTGACCTGGAATCAGCCAATCCGGCACCTGCTGGACAAGGCTCCCGATAGGAACGAAAGTCAGGCCGATTCAGGGGATCGCTGGGCCGCCGGTGATCCGATCGAGGCCGTACGAAGCAGACCCGCGCCGATCGCCGCTGTCGTAGCGCTCGACGAAGGCCCCGCGAATGGCGCCGTGCCCACACTTCAACCACATCTGATTCATGTGGGGTAGCTGCCCAGGTTCGGTGTGCGTGCCCCAGCTGGGAATGTCAACTCCAACCTGGACCACCCTGTCGGTCTGATTCGGGACCACCGATCTGCTTCTGCAGGCCATCGCGGCTGACGCCAGTTTGAGCGCTGAAGCCGGGACGATGCCATCCCGGCTTCAGCATGGTGACGATGGTGAGACGTCCTTCTTCGGAAGAGCTCGCCTCACCCTGCGACCGACGCCCTCAACCATTCGCCCTCAGCTGCGAAGAACCGATCCGCCGCCGGCTGTGGCCGCTTGCGGGAGCGATCGATCAGAGAAGCGCTGTCACAGCGAGGAAGAGATCGCTCGCGAGCCGGAACAGCACAGCAAGCACAAGGGCCGTGGCAACAGCCACCCCGGCAAACCGCCACCACGACGAAATGCCTGGGCTACGCGTCGCCCACCAAGTCACGGTGACGGCTACGAGCAGCCCTGAGGTAATCGTGCTGGTAAGCACGAACAGGCCTCCGGTGTCGGCATCCAAACCAGTCCACGAAGCGGCGGCGACTGCGTTCGTCACTAGCTCTGGCAAGTATGCGAGTGCTGGCGCAAGGCATGTGCCCAGCCACACACCGTTCCACAAATCTCGTCGAGGAGGCGATTTGCGACGGAGCAGTCGGTTTGCCAGCGCCCCCAGCGTCGCGGCGCCGATGGTCGTTCCGATGACCCACACGGCGGCAATAAGAAGGAACTTAATTCCCTGCGGAGAGTTCCAAGTGGCCGCTGAGATGTCCGGGGCGCTGAACGTCCAGGGGCGTAGCACAAACCATCGCAACGTGTAGTAGGTGACAGTGACGCCGGCACCGAACACCCCCGCGCTGACAGCCCCGGCGGGGGGGTTCCGCGCCAGGGCTCCGATGAACGTGGCTCCGAGCATCCAGGTCGACGCTGAGCTCACGATCCCCATAAGGATGGCCCCCATGAGCCCGTGGATGTCATCGGCGATGAACGCTGCCGTGCCGACGACGATCCCGATCCCTGCTGCGAGGAGATGGAACTTGAAAGGTGGGATGGCGTTCGCCAGCATCGCTGCACGACTATGAGCAGTTTGTGTCGACATCCTTGGCCACCCCTTCGATGTCACCCTGCAGGAGCGGATCGACGACCTGCTCCCGCCAGTACTCACGGTCACCCGCTTGTAGCCCGACTGTGTAGTACGGAGTTTCTGTCACTTCCAGGACGTGCGCCATCGCCTGGGCGCGGGTGTCTTCGGACGACTCCGGGCTGACGAGTTCACGGCCCCACGCGCAGTACCAGACGAACGATGCATCGACCTTCCCGAGATCAGCGCCGTATAGGGCCGGCTGTCCGTCTGGCCCGGTGCCGGTGTAGCCGGGATCTGGCCAATCTTGATCAGGGGGCAGCTCAAGGTGAGCTGCCGTCTGAAAGTAGTCCTCGGTCGCGGCTTCCTCGGAAACCCACTCTTCGCCGAAGGCCGTTGGTGGAGAGGTCGCGCACCCGCTCAAGATCGCGAAGCCCGCGAGGACAGCGACGCCAGAAGCGATACGCCGTGATCCTGCCCTCAAATCAATAGCTCATTTGCACGTCGAACGTGTGATCAGCGTTTCGGCACAGACTGAGTCGGTGGAACGCGGTGCGGAACGACTTTCCGTCGGCCATGCTGGTCACGAGCGTCTTCCATGAAGTGCTCTGTGTGAGGGTGACAGTGCTCCCGATCGCAGTCGTTGACCCGAGGTTCGTAACCTTGAAGCCAATGGAAGCGTTGGACCCGTTGCCAACTCCCGTGTTCGACGACGAGCAGCCCTCGGGGGCATCCCACATGTTCACTGAAACGGAGCCAGTTCCGTTCTTGTAACGAGCATTCGCCGAGTAGAACCAGTCGGTGTTGGAGTAGACGACTCCGCTCAACTGGTATGTGTATGCCGCTGTCGCGACGGCCGGCGTTGCCACCATAGCCGTAGCCAAAGCGACGGCTGCCAGGGCTCCGATTCGCTTCCTATTACGCAAAGGTCGACCTGCTCTCGTGATCAGTAGTAGAGGGAACCGGAGAAGTTGTGGTCAGAGTTCGTGCACGACAGGTACCGGGAGAAGGTGGTGCGGAACTGAGTGCCGTCAGCCACGCTGCTCGCGAGCGTCCGCTCGTCGTTGATGACGGGGAAATACTGGATTCCGCCAATAAGAGTCTGTGTGCCAGGCTTGGTGATCGCGAACCGGAGCTGCGTGTTCGCGCTTGAGCCGCACGCCGGAAGATTGCTGAACTTCGCCGAGACCTTTCCTCCGCCACGCTTGGTCCGGATGACGCTCGAGTAGTACCACGCATCCGAGTCCGAGAAGACCGTTCCGGAGATGGAGGTCCAGCTTGCCGCCGCAGCGGGTGCCGCGACGAGGAATGTTGCTCCTAGCGCAAGCGCAGCTGCGATCCCCAGCGTGCGCGCTGATTTTCGGGTGCCCATCGACTTCATCCGTTCCCCTGATTTCAGAGCCATCGTGCGGTTAGCTGAGAACTTACTCCGAGTTTCGGACGTAGCGGGAGAGGCAATTTGGGGGGTCCCACGCGAGACAGGCGGAGGCTGTGACCCCCGGCTCCCACTTGACGCGCGCGCCACGCGGGAATGTGGCGAGCGTCGCCCTGGCCGATCTCGTCGGTGGCTCAGCCGGCTTGCTGGCGGGTGTGGGCGAGGCGGTAGGACTCGGTCCCGGTCTCGATGATGGTGCCGCGGAAGGTGAGGCGGTCGACGATCGCTGCGCAGAGTCGCGGGTCGGTGAAGGTGCGGGTCCATTCACTGAACGGCTGGTTGGTCGCGATCGTGACGGAGGCTTTCTCCTCGCGTTCGGTGAGGACTTGGAAGAGGAGTTCGGCGCCGCGTTTGTCGAGTTCCATGTAGCCGAGTTCGTCGATGATGAGCAGGTCGACGCGACCGTACCGGGCGATGGTACGGGCGAGCTGCGCTTCGTCGGCGGCTTCGACGAGCTCGTTTACCAGCCGCGTCGCGAGGGTGTACTTGACGCGGTAGCCCTTCTCTGCCGCGGCCGTGCCGAGCCCGATGAGCAGATGGGACTTGCCGGTGCCGGAGTCGCCGATGAGGCAGAGCGGGTCGCCGCGGCGAACCCAGTCCCCGGTGGCGAGGGTGTTGATGGTCGCCGGGTTGAGGATCGGGTTGGCGTCGTAGTCGATGTCGTCGAGGAACTTCGGGCGCGGGAATCCGGCGCCTTGGACGCGGCGCAGCGTGGAGCGGCGGTCGCGGTCGTCGACCTCGGCGAGCAGCAGCTCGGCGAGGAACCCGATGTACGACAGCTGCTCTTTCTCCGCCGTCTTCACCGCCTCCTCCAGCACGGCCCTCATGGTGGGCAGGCGGAGGCGGCGGAACGCGCTGTCGGCGGCCGCGACGGCGGCTTCGTCGGTCATCGCGCGCCTACGGCGCAGCACCTGGGTCACCGGGGTGATCGTGGGGCTCATGACGGGGTGGCTCCTTCGTTCAAGGTCTGGGTGGCGGCCTGCTTCGCCGTGCGACGCGCGAGCAGGTCGTCGTACTGCGCAACGGACGGGGTGGGTCGGCGATCGGCCGGTAGTCCGGCGATCACCGCGAGCGGATCCATGAGCCGGCGCTGCGTCATCGACACGACGTTCGCCGTCACCGGCCCGCCCGCAGCGGTGTCGGCGTCGGCGCCGGGCAGGTGCTCGGCGGCGCGACGCGCTTCGACGGCGACGACCTCGGCGAGCACCGACCCCACGCTCATCGCGGCGCGGATCCCGGCGGTCACGGTCTCGGCGGGCATGTGGCGGTGCAGCAGGAGCACATCGATCAGTTCACGGGTGCCGGCGGCGTCGCCATTGACGCGGCGGGAGGCCTCCCAGAATGCGTCATGCTCGGCAGTGAACGCCCCGGTCGCGCGGGCATGAGCGAGCGCCGTGGACCCCACCAGAGCACCGGGCTTGAGCTTGAGGACCTCGAGGTAGTGGTCCAGCTGCACGGCCTGCCCGTTGCGGACCCCGACGCGCTCGTGCCGGGCGACCAAGCGCCGACCGTCGTAGATCAGTACCTCGGACGCGCGCAGGATCGCCCGCACCCGGCGGCCGATCAGCGACGCAGGCACGGAGTACTTCGCCTGCTTGATCGTCACCAACGACGACCGATCCACGATCGGCGTGAGCGGCAAGCCCGGCTCGAACCGGTCCTCCGGCAGCGGGTTCAGCAGCGGCTGCTCGGCCGCCCAGTCCTGACCGACCGTCGACAGCCGGCCCGTGATGCGACGGACGTCATCGCGAGCCTCGCATTCGGCGATGTATGCGTTGAGCTCGTCGACCGACGACACGTCCGGCACCGGGACGAGCCAGGTGCGGCGGAACCGCCCGACTTCGCCTTCGACGCCGCCCTTCTCGTGCGCGCCGTCGATGCCCGGTTCGCAGTAGAACGCGTCGAACCCGTAGTGCGAGCGGAACAGCGCCCACCGCTCGTTCTCGGTCCGTGCCCGGCCGCCGAGAACTTTCGTGACGGCCTGGTTGAGGTTGTCGTACTTGATCTGCAGCGTCGGCACCCCGCCCAGCGTCTCGAACGCCGTCACATGGCCTTCCAGGAACGCCTCCTGCGACAAGGACGGGTAGACGCGGTGGATCGCTTTGCCGGAGTGCGACATCCGGAACACGAACATGTAGCACTTCGTCCGCACCCCGGCCAGGTCGATCCAGAACTCGCCGAAGTCGACCTCCGCCTCGGCCCCCGAGGTGTGCTCCTGCGGCACCGTCGCCGTTTCGGCGAGCGACCCGCTCTCGGCGAGGATCTCGGGGCGTCGCTTGCGGACGTAGTCGCGGACGGATGGGTAGCCGAGCTGCGCGGCGTGCTCGTCGATGAGGCGGTTCCAGATCCGCGTCGCCGTATGCCGCTGCTTCCGCGGCGCGGTCAGATCCGTCCGCAGCATCTCATCGATCGCCGGCTTGAACGGCTCGAGCTTCGGCGCGACCCGCACCGGCGTCTTCCGCGCGGGCGGCTCCGCGCTCTTCAACGCCTGCCGCACCGTCTCCCGTCCGACCTTGTATCGGCGGGCGAGCGTGCGCGTTCCCAGCCCCTCCAGTCGCGCATCACGCCGAATGCTCGCGAACAGATCCACTCGACTCCCCACCGGGCACCTCGCTCCCCGCGCTCCCTGTGAGCACGAACCCAGCGATACAGGTGGTCCCGAATCAGACCGACACGACTCTCCGGTCTTCGCCAGGGTGGTCCTGATTCAGAGCGACAAGGTGGTCCTCAATCAACCTGACACAGACACCAGCCGAGAACTGACATGCGAGCGCGGCTGGTGCGCGGCGAGCGGGGATTGCGCCGATGCGCAGCCCGGCTAATACATGGTGGGCGTCGAGAAGCGCCTTCCCGATGACGGAATCCAGCCGGGAAGGTGCCGACCCAGAACGAATCTCAACCGATCCTTCCGGGAAGCCGGGGCGTGACCAAGTGTCCTAGCCGGGACAAGGTCCCCTTCAGCTCGCGAAGGTTGCGCGCAGATCGCGCGTCGTGAGACCGATCGGCATCGGCGCGTGTCCGCCAGCGCCCCGAGGTGAATCGGGCGTGCGATGCCGGCGGTGCGGCAGCGATGCGCTGGGGCGTCGCCGGCTCAGGCCGGGGTGGGTGCGTGGAGGATGTCGAGGGCCCGCGGCGTGACGAGGCTCGCGAGGAACGATCGTATGAGGACGACGTGCGGCTCTCCGCCCGTGCGATAGAGCCGCTGCAGCTGCAGTCCGTCGGAGAGGGCGGCGTACATCTGGGCGGCCGCGGCCGGCTCGATCCCCTCGCGCAGATCGCCTCGCTCGGCGGCTTCCTCGAGCGCGCGCGTCACCGTTTCGAGGATGAGCGTGTAGCGATCCTGGAAGAATTGGTGCGCGGGGTGGTCTTCGCTCGTCGCCTCGGCGGACAGGAGGGTATACAGCTGCGTCAGGGTGGGGTCGGCCTCATCCCGAGCGGCGATGGTCAGCAGGCCGTTGAGAAGATCGACACCGTGGCGGTCCTTCAGCAGCCGGCCGGCATCGATGTCTCGCTCCCTCAGGACTGCCTCGAGAAGCACCGCCTTGGTGGCGAAGTGATGCGTCAGGCCCGGCATCGTCATGCCCGCCTGCTTCGCGATCTCGCTGAGCGTGCTGTTGAGGTAGCCGGACTGCGAGAAGACGTCGAACGCCGCGTCGAGGATCTCCTCGCGTCGGCGTGCGGTCTTCGCGTATTCGCCGCGCGGCCCTGCTCTTCCTGCCACCCGCTGAACGTACCAGCGCGTGCCGAAAATGAAAATCTTTGCCAATTAAGATATTCGTGCTAGCGTCCACGGTGCCCCCCGGGGCCGACCCGAACACCACCGTCCTCGAAAGGACGTGCAATGAAGCACCGCACCTCGCTTGTGCGCATCGCCGCCGCAGGCACCGCCATCGCCGCGCTCGCCCTCACCGGCTGCGCCGCCACGTCGGCTGAAGAGTCCGCCGCCCCGACGACCCTCCGACTGGGCGTCGTGACCCAGCTCGCGTCGTTCGCGCCGTGGGAAGCCTCGTGGGCGAACCAGTCGCCGTACCTCCAGGCCGTGTACGACACCCTCCTTCGCGCGGAGCCGGACGGCTCCCTCGTCGCCGGCCTCGCCACCGATTGGGAGTGGGACGACACCAAGACGGTGCTCACCCTCACGCTGCGCGACGACGTCACCTTCACCGACGGCGAGGAGCTGACGGCTCAGGTCGTGGCGGACTACCTCACCAAGTTCCGCGACGGAACGAGCGAGAACGCCTCGTTCCTCGCGGGCATGACGTCGGCGGAGGCGACCGACGACCGCACGGTGACGATCACCCTGGCCGCGCCCGACCCGGCCCTTCCGGTCTACCTCAGCCAGAACGCCGGACTCGTCGGCAGCCCGGCCATGCTCGACGCGCCCGACGCCCAGACCACGCCGATCGGCAGCGGCCCCTACACGCTGAACGCGGAGGAGACGGTCGTCGGCTCCAGCTACGCGTTCGAGGCGAACCCCGACTACTGGGATGCCGATTCCGTGCACTACGACGAGATCGATATGACCTTCTACGGCGACCCGACCGCGCTGATGAACGCGGTCAAGGGCGGTCAGCTCGATGCCACCAACACGACCAGCGCGGTGCAGATCCCGGAGGCGGAGGCCGCAGGCTTCACCGCCGAGCAGTACGAGCAGAACTGGATCGGCTACCTGCTGGCCGACCGCGACGGCACGGTGAACCCGGCGTTCGGTGACGTCCGCGTGCGCCAGGCGTTCAACTACGCCCTCGACCGCGAGGGACTCGTCCAGGCCCTCGCCGGCGGCTACGGCACTCCGACGACGCAGGTGTTCGGCGTGAACACGGCGGCCTACGACGAGGCGCTCGACGAGGCGTACCCGTACGACCCCGAGAAGGCGCGCGAGCTGCTGGCCGAGGCGGGATACGCCGACGGCGTGAAGATCGTGATGCCGAGCAGCAACTTCGTCCCGGAGTCCGAGTTCGCCATCTACGCCGAGCAGCTCGGTGCGGTGGGCTTCGAGGTGGAGGGGGAGCCCACGGGCGACGACCTCTTCGGTCGCATGCTGACCGGCTCGTGGGCGGCCTTCTCGATGCTGCTGCAGACCGACCCGACGGCGTGGCAGACCGTCCAGTTCTCTCTCCTGCCGGAGTCGACCTGGAACCCGTTCCACGTTGCGGACCCGACGGTGGTCGAGCTGGCCGACGTCATCCGCTCGGGTGAGCCGGCCGACGCGGATGCCGCGGCCGCGGAGCTCAACGAGTACATCGTCGACCAGGCGTGGTTCGCTCCGGTCTACCGTCCCTCGTCCGCGTTCCTCACGAACGAGTCCACCGAGGCGACGGTGCAGGCGGACAACGCCGTGCCGTACCTGTGGAACATCCGCCCCGCGCAGTAACAGAAAGGCCGGGTGCGGGACCGCGACGGTCCCGCACCCGATCCGCTCATGCTCTCATTCATCGTCAGACGGCTGGCCGCGGGTGCACTCACGGTCGCCACGATCTGCGTCCTCGCGTTCTTCCTTCTCTACATGGGCGCGACCGACATCGCTCGTCGCATCGTCGGCGACACGGCTGATCCCGCGATCGTCGCCCGCAAGGAGGAGCAGCTCGGTCTCGACCGGCCCGTCGTCGCCCAGTTCTCGGACTGGGTCGCGGGCGCGCTGACCGGGGATCTCGGCCGGTCATGGTTCTCCGGGCAGGCGGTGACCGATGCGATCGCCTCGCGCCTGCCGGTCACGCTCTCTCTGACCATCGGCGCGGTCCTCGCCACCGCCGTCATCGGGCTCGTCCTCGGCGTCATCGCCGCGGCCCGCCGCGGCGCCGTCGATCGCGCCATCCAGGCCACGGCGGTCATCGCCGGCGCGATCCCCGGCTTCCTCGTCGCGCTCATCCTCGCTCTCGTGTTCGGCATCGGGCTGCGCTGGTTCCCCGCCACCGGCTACGTCCGTCCCGAGGACTCGATCGCCGGCTGGCTGTCCACCATCACGATGCCGATCATCGCGCTGGCGATCGGCGCCATCGCCAGCGTCGCCCAGCAGGTGCGCGGGTCGATGGTCGACGCGCTGCGCCTCGACTACGTGCGCACGCTCCGCGCACGGGGGCTTCCGACGCGCCGCGTCCTGTACGGGCACGTGCTGCGCAACTCGGCGGGCCCCGCGCTCAGCGTCCTCGGCCTCCAGTTCATCGTCATCTTCGGCGGTGCGGTGGTCGTCGAACAGGTCTTCTCGCTCCCGGGCCTCGGCCAGACCGCGGTCTCGGCAACGGTGCAGGGCGACATCCCCCTCGTGATGGGCGTCATCGTCGTGACCGCACTGCTCGTCCTCGCCATCAACCTGTCGGTCGATCTGCTGCAGGGATGGCTCAACCCCAAGGTGCGCCTCGCATGACGACCTCGATCCCCACGCCCGCCGCCCCCCGCTCCTCGCTCGCCGTGCGGATGCTGCGCAATCCGCTCGGTCTCATCTCGTCGGTCTACCTCGCCCTGCTGCTCGTGGTCGCCGTCGTCGGGCCGTTCCTCACGCCCCACGACCCGGCGCAGACCGCGCTCGGCGATGTGCTCGCGGCGCCCTCTGCGGAGCACCTGCTGGGAGGCGACAGCGCCGGTCGCGACGTCCTCTCCCGGCTCATCGCCGCGACCTCCACGAGCCTCGTCGCGGCCGCGCTGGCGGTCGCCGTCGCCGCCCTCATCGGCGTCAGTGCGGGCCTTGTGGCCGGCTATCGCGGCGGGTGGTTCGACCAGGTCTCCGGGTGGCTGACGGCGACCATCCTGTCGCTGCCCGCGATCGTCGTGCTGCTGGCCGCGCGCTCCGTCATCGGCCCGTCCATCTGGGGCGTCATGGCCGTCTTCGGCGTCGTCCTCGCTCCCTCCTACTTCCGCATCGTCTACGCGGCGGTGCGAGGGGTCCGCGAGGAGCTCTACATCGACGCCGCCCGCGTCGCCGGACTCAGCGACTGGCGCATCGTCGGCCGCCACATCCTCACCGCCGTGCGCGCCCCCGTCATCCTGCTGACCGCCGCGCTCTTCGCCGTCGCCATCGCCATTCAGGCGAGCCTCGACTTCCTCGGAGTGGGCGACCCGACCGTCCCCACCTGGGGTGGGATGCTCAGCGACGGGTTCTACAACCTCTCCCGGACGCCGTGGCTGATGGTCTGGCCGAGCCTGGCCATCGGGCTCACGTGCGTCGCGCTGACGCTGTTCGGCAGCGCGCTGCGCGACGAGCTCGAGCATGCCGCCACCGGACCCGCCCGCACCATCTCCTGGGAGGCGCCCGTCGTCCGTCCCGCCGCCGCGGTGCGTCACGATGGCCCCACGAACGACGAGCCCGTCCTCGAGATCGCCGGGCTGAGCGTCGCCTACACCGTCGACGGCGGGTGGAAGACCGTGGTCGATGACGTGTCGATCAGCGTCGGCCGCGGCGAGGTGCATGCGCTCATCGGCGAATCCGGCTCGGGCAAGACGCAGACCGCGTGGTCGGTGCTCGGCCTGCTGCCCGCGGGCGGCGAAGCCGTCGCGGGGGAGATCCGTCTCGACGGGACCGACCTGCGCACCCTGCGCCCCGCCGAACTCGCCGCCCTGCGCGGTCGACGGATCGGATACGTCCCGCAGGAGCCGCTGAGCAACCTCGACCCGTCCTACACGGTGGGCCACCAGCTCATCGAACCGCTGCGCGTGGTGCTCGGGCTGTCCCGGGCCGAGGCCCGACAGCGGGCCGTCGCGCTGCTCGGCCGGGTCGGCATCGCCGATCCGGATCGCGTCATGCGGTCGTATCCGCACCAGATCTCGGGTGGCATGGCGCAGCGCGTCCTGATCGCCGGGGCGGTCGCGACCGAGCCGCGGCTGATCATCGCCGACGAGCCCACCACAGCCCTGGACGTCACGGTCCAGGCGGAGATCCTCCAGCTCCTGCGCGATCTGCGGCGTGAGACGGGAGTGTCGATCCTGCTGGTCACCCACAACTTCGGCGTGGTCGCCGACCTCGCCGACCGGGTCTCGGTGATGCGCGCCGGGAGCATCGTCGAGACCGGCACGGTCGCCGACGTGTTCGCCGCGCCGCAGCACGACTACACGAAGGGGCTGTTCGCCGCGCTGCTGGACGACGCTCCCGCCCGCGGCCCCCTGACAGTCGAGGAGACACGGGCATGAGCGTCCTCCAGACCACCGCGACGCCACTTCTCGACGTGCGCGACCTGCGCGTCGCCTACCCCGGCACAGGGCTGCGCCGCCGTCCGCACGAGATCCTGCACGGCGTGTCGATCGATGTCCTGCCCGGCGAGACCGTGGGGCTGGTCGGCGAGTCGGGATCCGGCAAGTCGACGCTCGGCCGCGCCGTTCTCGGACTCGCACCGATCACCGGCGGCAGCGTCCGCCTCGACGGGGAGGAGATCGCCCACGCGTCCCGTGCGCGCCGCAGGCAGCTGGCATCCGACCTCGCCGTCGTGTTCCAGGACCCCTACGGCTCGCTCAGCCCCGCGATGACCATCGGCGACACCCTCACCGAGCCGCTGCGCGCCCGCGGAGCGACCGCCCGCGACGCGCAGCGCAAGGTGCAGGAGCTGCTCGATCTCGTGCACCTGCCCGCCGATGCCGCCCACCGGCTGCCGCGGGAGTTCAGCGGCGGTCAGCGGCAGCGCGTCGCGATCGCCCGCGCGCTCGCGCTCGAGCCGCGCCTCATCGTCTGCGACGAGCCCGTCTCGGCGCTCGACCTGACCACCCAGGCGCGCATCCTCGACCTTCTCCGCGAGGTGCAGGAGCGCACCGGGGTCGCCTACCTCTTCGTCTCGCACGACCTCGCCGTCATCCGCGTGCTGTGCCACCGGGTCGCCGTCATGCGCGGCGGCGACATCGTCGAGTGGGGCGACGGCGCCGAAGTCACCTCCACCCCCACCCACCCGTATACGCAGCGAC
>NZ_JADGLL010000066.1 GCF_015235415.1 Microbacterium paludicola
CCCAAGCCGCAGTCTGTGCCGCCAGAGTGACAGGTTGTGCGGGTGGAGCCGGGCGGGGGGCGAGGATGTCGTGAACTGGATCCGATGAACCTGCGACGTGCAGGTGCGATGGCGCGCCCCGCGCGACCCCGGCATGGCATCGATGCAACCGGGGCGACACGGTGCGTTTGTGACAGAGGAGTGACAGGTGAGTTCAGCGGCGGCGAAGAGGCCGATGTCGAACAGGAAGTTCCTCGCGATCTGGATCCCGATCGTCGCGATCGTGGCCGTGATCGCGATCGGGGCGAATGTCGCGGTCGGGATTTTCCGGGGCGCGATCGAGAGCTTTATGGGGGCGGGCACCTACTCGGTGCAGAACACCCCCGAGGGCGAGAAGCTCGACACGGCTTACAGCAAGGGCGAGTACAAGACCAAGGACGAGGCGAAGGCTGCCTCGAGCAAGGTCGTGGACGAGATCGCCGATGAGGGCATGACGCTGCTCAAGAACACCGGCGTCCTCCCCCTCGACAAGGGCGCGGTGACCCTGCTGGGTCGCGGCGCGGCGGATCCCGTCTACGGCGGATCCGGATCCGGATCGGTCGACACGTCGACCGCCGTGAACATCCGCGCGGGCATCGAGAACGCCGGCTTCACGGTCAACGACACCGTGTACTCGCAGCTCTCCGACTTCGCCGCGGCGCACCCCGCCGACAAGGGCGGACGCACGAACATCGTGATGGACAAGCCCGCGGAATCGAACTACAACATCGGCGAGATGCCGGTGTCGGAGTACTCGGACGCGTCGATCAGCAGCTTTGCGGACTTCTCCGACGCGGCGATCATCGTGATCGGACGCGGCGGTGGCGAGGGCGGCGACCTCGCCACCAACATGGAGGCCTGGGACGACAACGCCCAGCCCGGCCAGCACCAGCTCGAGCTGAACAAGGACGAGAAGGATCTCGTCGCGCTCGCCGAGAAGAACTTCGAGAGCGTCGTCGTGGTCATCAACGCCTCCACGACCATGGAACTCGGCTCCCTTCAGGACGACCCGAAGATCGACGGCATCATCCAGGCCGGATCGGGCGGACAGAACGGCTTCGACGCGCTTGGTCGCGTGCTCTCGGGCGAGGTGAACCCGTCCGGTCACACCGTCGACCTCTACGCGCGTGACTTCACGGCCGACCCGACGTTCCAGAACTTCGGCAACTACGCCTACTCGAACCTCAAGGACGCGTACTTCGTGGACTACGAGGAGGGCATCTACGTCGGCTACCGCTACTACGAGACCGCGGCCGCGGAGGGCTTCCTCGACTACGACAAGGCCGTCGTCTACCCGTTCGGGTATGGCCTGAGCTACACCGACTTCGCGTGGAAGGTCGCCGACCAGCGCCTCGGCGCGGTCGACGGCGAGATCAACGTCGACGTCGAGGTGACCAACACCGGTGATGTCGCGGGCAAGGACGTCGTCCAGCTTTACTACACCGCGCCCTACACGCGCGGCGGCATCGAGAAGGCCCACGTGGTCCTCGGCGCCTTCGGCAAGACCGGCGTCCTCGAGCCCGGTGCGTCCGAGACGGTCACGCTCACCCTGCGCGTGGAGGACATGGCGTCCTACGACGAGAAGGGCGCGGGCGCGTACGTCCTCGAGAAGGGCGACTACGCCCTCAAGCTGCAGAGCGACTCGCACCACGTCAAGGACGGCATCGCCCCGATCACGTACACGGTCGACAAGACCGTCACGTACGACAAGGGCCGCTCGACCGACAAGGCCCCGGCCGAGAACCGCTTCGCGCAGGCGACCGATGCCTTCACCAAGGACGGCGCCGTGCGCACGGTGATGTCGCGCGCCGACTTCGCGGGGACGTTCCCGAAGGCACCGAAGGGCGACGACCTGAAGGCCGACGACGCGACGATCGCCGCGTACGCGCCCTACGACGCGGCCGCCGCGGCGAAGGCTGCCGGCGACGTGGAGATGCCCGCCACCGGTCAGGACGGCGACCTGTCGCTGGTCGACCTGCGCGGTCTCGCCTACGACGACCCGAAGTGGGCTGCGCTGCTTGACCGCCTGAGCGTGGACGAGATGGCAAAGCTCCTCACGTCGGGCGCGTACAACAGCGCCGCTCTGCCCGAGATCGGCAAGCTCCGCGTCACCGACCTGGACGGCCCCGCCGGTTTCAGCTCGTTCGTCAACCCGGAGCTCTACACCGGCACGGCGTTCCCGTCGGCGGTGCTGATCGCGCAGTCCTGGAACGTCGAGCTCGCCAAGAAGATGGGCGAGGCGATCGGCGAGGAGGCGCTCACGATGGGCGTGTCCGGCTGGTACGGACCGGCGATGAACATCCACCGCTCCCCGTTCGCTGGTCGTAACTTCGAGTACTACTCGGAGGACCCGCTGCTGTCCGGCCTGATGGCCGCCGGCGCGGCCAACGGTGCAGCCGAGAAGGGCGTGTACTCGACGCTCAAGCACTTCGCGATGAACGACCAGGAGACCAACCGCACCAACGGCAATGGCCTGGCGACCTGGGCGGATGAGCAGACGATCCGCGAGATCTACCTGAAGGCCTTCGAGATCCCCGTCAAGACGGTCCACGGCGAGGTCAGCTACTTCGACGCGTCCGGCGCGCAGAAGACCGCCGAGGTGCCGATGGGCGGCGTGATGAGCTCGTTCAACCGCGTCGGTGCCGTGTGGGCCGGCGGGTACGACTCGCTCATGAACGGCGTGCTGCGGGGGGAGTGGGGCTTCAACGGCTTCACGATCACTGACTTCAACCTGTACCCGTACATGTACACGGACCAGGCCTTCGCGGCGCGCGGCACCGACCTGATGCTGACGTTCGAGAACTTCAAGACGATCGATGACACCACCAGTGCCTTCGCCGTGTCGAACATCCGCAACGCCACCCACAACATCCTGTACACGGTCGCGAACTCCAACGCGATGAACGGGATGGCGCCCGGCGCGACGCTGACCTACCACATGGCCGGCTGGGAGGTGGGGGTGCTGATCGGAACGATCGTGCTCGCGCTGCTCGTCGTCGCCGCGCTCGTGTGGATGATCCGTCGCACCCGTCGTCACAACCAGCGCAAGGCGGCGGTCGTCGAGGCCGCCCCTGCCGAGTAACGAACCGCCCCGGCGGATCGAACATCGCGGGGCCGGACCGGTGAGAACCGGATCCGGCCCCGCACCAGGAGAGAACGTGATGGATACCCCCTCGCCCGGCACCCCCGGGAACGGACCGGCCACCCCGGCCGCCGCGGCCCCCAACGCCGCAGCCGCCAACGGCGCCCCCGACACCGCCGCGCTCGTCGCCTCGCTGTCGCTGCTCGAGAAGGCGGCGCTCCTCAGCGGCGCCGACGTGTGGCGCACGCGCGGGATCCCCCGTCTCGGCGTCCCGCAGATCTGGATGTCGGACGGACCTCACGGACTCCGCAAGCAGACCGGATCCGCGGATCACCTCGGACTCGCCCAGAGCGAGCCCGCCACCTGCTTCCCGACCGCCGCGACCGTCGCCAACAGCTGGGACGAGGCGCTCGCCGAGGACATCGGTCGCGCGCTCGGCCGCGAGGCGCGCGCCCAGGGCGTGCACGTCCTCCTCGGCCCCGGGCTGAACATCAAGCGCAGCCCGCTGGGCGGTCGCAACTTCGAGTACTTCTCCGAGGATCCGGAGCTGTCCGGTCGCCTCGCGGCCGGCTACGTGCGCGGCATCCAGTCGCAGGGCGTCGCCGCCACCCCCAAGCATTTCGCGGTCAACAGCCAGGAGCTGCGCCGCATGGTCTCCGATTCCGTCGTGGACGAGCGGACGCTCCGCGAGCTCTACCTGACGGCGTTCGAGATCGTCGTCCGCGAGGCATCGCCGTGGGCGGTGATGTCGTCGTACAACCTCGTCAACGGCGTGTACGCCCACGAGAACAGGGAGCTGCTCACCGACGTCCTCCGCGAGGAGTGGGGCTTCGACGGCGCCGTCATCTCCGACTGGGGCGGCGGGAACGACGCCGTGGCGGCGGTCGCCGCCGGCGGCACGATCGAGATGCCCTCGCCCGGGTTCGACTCGGCGCGCGCCATCGTCGCCGCCGTCGACGCCGGCACCCTCGCCGTGGCGGACCTGGATGCTCGCGTCGCCGAGGTGCTGAGCCTCGTGCTGCGCGTGACCGCCGCGGGGAAGACGGAGCCGATCGACGTCGACGCGCACCACGCCCTCGCCCGCCAGGCCGCCGCCGAAAGCGCGGTGCTGCTGCGCAACGAGTCGCAGCTCCTGCCGCTCGCCGCCGGCACGCGCGTCGCCCTGATCGGCGACTTCGCCGAGACTCCCCGCTACCAGGGATCCGGATCGTCCGCCGTCAACCCGACGCGCCTCACCAACCTGCGCGACGCGATCGCGAACACGGGCCTCACCCTCGAGGGCTTCGCCGCGGGCTACACCCGTCGCGGTTCCGAGACCGAGGACGCGGTGCTGCGTGGTGTGGCCACCGCGCTCGCGGCGCGCGCCGACGTCGCCGTGATGGCCCTCGGGCTCCCCGAGAGCGACGAGTCGGAGGGCCTCGATCGCACGCACCTTCACCTCCCCGACACCCAGCTCGCTGCGCTGCGCGCCGTGGCCGCCACCGGCACTCCGGTCGTAGTCGTGCTCGCCGGCGGCGGCGCGATCGAGACCCCGTGGCTGGACCACACGGCCGCCGTGCTGCACGCCTACCTCGGCGGTCAGGCCGGCGCCGAGGGCATCTGGGACGTCCTCACCGGCGCGGTCGAGCCGGGCGGACGCCTGGCCGAGACCTTCCCGCGCCAGCTGCAGGACGACCCGCTCACGGGGCGCTTCCCCGCGCAGGGGCCGACGGCGCAGTACCGCGAGGGGATGTTCAGCCGCTACCGGTACTACGCGACCGCCGGCGTCGATCCGGCGTTCCCGCTCGGATTCGGGCTGAGCTACACGACCTTCTCCTACGGCGACCTGCGCGTCACCGCGGAGGGGGCGACCTTCACGGTCACCAACACCGGCACCCGCGCGGGCGTCGATGTGCCGCAGCTGTACGTGCGGCGCACGTCCGATTCGGCGGTGCCGCGCCCCGCGCTCGAGCTCAAGGGCTTCCGCAAGCTCCGCCTCGAGCCCGGCGCATCCGAGACCGTGACGGTGCCGTTCACCGAGCGCACCTTCCGCTTCTGGGACACCGCGAACGGCGCGTGGCAGGTCGAGGCCGGCAGCTACGAGATCCTCGTCGGATCGCACAGCGCCGCGCTGATCCTGTCCGCCCCGCTCGAGGTCACCGGCACCGTCCCGTCGGGGGCTCCCGTTCCTGCACTCGCCGACTACTCCCGCGGCGAGGTGCGTGCCGTCCCCGACGCGGCGTTCGCCGCCCTCCTCGGGCGCCCCGTCCCGGCCGACGCCTGGGGTAGGGGTCCCCTCGTCGAGAACACCCCGATGGATCAGCTCGGTCGCGCCCGCAGCGGGCTCGCCCGACTCGCGTTCCGCTTCCTCGAGTCCCGCAAGCGCGCGGCCGATGCGAAGGGCGAACCGGATCTCAACATCCTGTTCGTCTACAACGCGCCGTTCCGGATCATCCACAAGATGAGCGGCGGGATGGCCACGCGCCGCGTGACCGACGGCGTGCTGACCGTCATCAACGGACGTCCCTTCGCCGGCCTCGGCCGCGCGATCGGCGGCTACTTCCGCGGGCGCCGAGACGAGCGTCGCACCGCACGAGCATTCACCGACGCGAGCGAGGCCCGCGTCGACCACCAGGACAGGAGGCCGCGATGATCACCGCGGTGCGGAGGGCTTGGTCCTCTTTCGTCGTGAAGCACCCGGAGCTGTCGAAGTTCCTCGTGTTCTTCCTCATCAGCAACGGCATCACGGTGCTGCAGCTCGCGCTCATGCCGATCTTCCGGTGGGCGTTCGACACCTTCACCGGGCTGGTCGGCGTGAACTTCCAGGTGCTGCAGGTCGGCAGCCAGGTCGATGGCAGCCCGTATTTCATGTTCGACTACGCGGCGGGCCCCCTGCCGGCTGGCGGCGGCGGGCTCGCGTACTTCCTCGCCGTGCAGATCACGCTGCTCATCGCGCAGGTGATCAACTTCTTCCTGCAGCGCAGCATCACGTTCAAGTCGAACACCTCGGTCTGGGTCGCCGCGTTCTGGTACGCGTTGGCTTACGTCGCGATCACGTTCATCGCCGCGGCCGCGCAGGGCTTCTACAAGGCACCGATCTACCACCTGCTGATGACGGACTGGGGCTGGGGGACGACCGGTGAGGTGATCGCCGACGTGCTCACGATGATCATCAACTCGGCGATCTCGTTCTGGGTGTTCTACCCGATCTTCAAGCTCATCTTCCGTCAGGTGCCCGAGCAGGAGCCGGCCGCCACGGACGCGCGATGACGGCGGCGGGCGTCAGATCCGGGCAGACTGGACGTGTGCCCCGTCTGACGGTCGTGATTCCCGCGTACAACGCGGCGGAGTACCTGCATCGGGCGCTCGAGCCGTTGGTCGCGTTCTCCGACGCGCACCCGGGGGTCGTGGAGGTCATCGTCGTCGACGACGGCTCCCGCGACGGCACCGGCGCGCTCGCGGACGCGTACGCGGTGCGCGCGCCCGGCGCGATCCGAGTGATCCACCAGGACAATGCGGGTCACGGCGGGGCGATCAACGCCGGCGTCGCGGCCGCCTCCGGCCGCTACCTGAAGGTGCTGGACGCCGACGACTGGCTCGATCCCACGGCGCTGACGGTGGTGCTCGGCGAGCTCGCCCGGCGCGACGCGCACGGCGGGATCGACCTGCTCGTCACGGACTTCACGCACGTGCGCGACGGACGGGGCGACCGCGTCGTCAGGTTCGACTCGGTCTTCCCCGCTGGTGGCGTGATCGGATGGGACGACACCTCCCGGTTCGCGCGCCGTCAGTACCTGATGATGCACGCGGTGATCCTGCGGACCGCCGTGCTGCGACGGGCGCAGCTGCGCCTTCCCGAGCACACCTTCTACGTCGACAGCCTGTTCGTGCTGACCGCGCTCGCGCACACGCGCCGGATCGTCTACCTGCCGGTCTCGCTCTACCGCTACGTGATCGGGCGGGAGGGACAGTCCGTGGAGGCCGACACCATGCTGCGCCGGATCGACCAGCAGCTGTTCGTCACGCGGCGCGCGCTGCGGCTGCTGCCGTACCCGCAGGAGGTGGCCTCGGGCGCCGTGCCGGCGCGGCTGTACGCCGCGATGATGCACTACGTCGAGGCGCTGTGTGTGGTCACGAGCGCCACGCTCTCGCGAGGGGGAACGCCCGCGCACCTCGCGAAGCGTCAGGAGTTCTGGGCGGACGTACGCGCCGAGAGCCCGTGGCTGCACGCGCGGCTGCGTCGCACGCTGTTCGGGGCCAGCAGCAACCTTCCCGGCAGGGCGGGCAGCCGGGTGACCACGCTGGCGTACCACGCCGCGCGCCGCGTTGCCGGATTCAGCTGAGCCGGGGCGACGAGACGCGATGATCCGCATTGGCGTGGTCGAGGACGATCCGGTCAGCCTTGACCGGATCGTCTCCCACATCGACCGGTACCGGCGAGAGCACGGCGGCCGGTTCCAGGTGGAGGCGTTCGCCGACGGCGCCGATCTGCTGCACGAGTATCGCGCCGACTTCGATGTGCTGTTCCTCGACATCATGATGGAGCGGGTCGACGGAATGACCGTTGCCCGGCGGGTGCGTGAGGTCGACTCGGAGGTCGTGATCGTCTTCGTCACGGCGTCCCCCCAGTACGCGATCAGCGGGTACGAGGTCGCCGCGCTCAGCTATCTCCTCAAGCCCGTCCCCTACTCCGCGTTCGCGCAGGAGCTCGAGCGAGTCCTCGCCCAGCTCCGCCTGCGCGAGCGCCGGCGGCTGCTGCTGGCGACGGCGGACGGATCCCATCACCGCGTCGACATGGCGGACATCCTCTATCTCGAGAGCGCGAAGCATCACGTGCTGGTGCACACCTCCGAGGCCGACTACGACGTGGTGACCTCCCTCAAGGCGATGGAGGCGGAGCTCGCGGGCGAGGGCTTTCACCGCTGCAACAGCGGGTATCTCGTGAACCTGCGTCACGTCATCGGCGTCGACGGGAACGACTGCCGCCTCCGCGGCGGCGCGCGGCTGCAGATCTCGCGCCCGCGCAAGAAGGACTTCCTCGCCGCGCTCGCGGCGCACATCGGCGAGCGGGGGTCGACCGCGTGATGTCCCTCGACGTCGTGCTCGCGGCGATCGGTCCCGCGGCGATCGTCCTCCCCGCGCAGGACGGCACGCTCGCCGACATCCCCCGTCCGTACACCGCCCTTGCCGAATGGGCGGCGTGCCTCGTTTTCGTGCTGATCCTGGGGCGCCGGATGCGCTGGCCGGGGACGCTCGCCCTCGCGGCAGGTGCGTTGGTCGCCCTCCTCGGGGTCCAACAGCTGGCGGGGGCGCTGCCGCTGTCGCTGTGGCTGCCGGGGATGCTGCTGGCGGCGGCGACGATGTTCGGCTTCCTGATCGCGGCGGTGCGGATCGACGCGGTGGCGGCGGGGTTCATCACCGCGCGCGCGTTCATGCTCGCCGAGCTGACCGCGTCGCTTCATTGGCAGCTCGACGCGTTCTACTTCCACGGCGCGGTCGGCGCGCCCGAGGCGCTGGCGGGCGGCGGGGCCGCGCGGATCCTGCTGTTCGTCGCGGTGTACGTCGCGCTCCCTCTCATCGCGTGGACGGCCGAGCGTCGACACCTTCCGCGCGGTGGTCGGTTCACGGCCACCTGGCGCGATCTCGCCGCGGCGCTGGCGATCGCGGCGGCGACGTTCGGCATCTCCAACCTCTCCTTCCTGACGCCGGCCACCCCGTTCAGCGGGCGCCTCGGCCAGGAGGTGCTCTACATCCGCACGCTCGTCGACCTCTGCGGCTGCATCGCGCTCTACCTGCAGCAGGAACAGCGTCGCGAGATGGAGGTGCGCCGCGAGAACGAGGCGATGGGCGCGCTGCTGCGCGGCCAGCACGACCAGTACCGGGTCGCGCGTCGGGCGATCGAGGACGTCGACCGGAAGTACCACGACATGAAGCACCACCTGCAGGCGGTGCGCGCGGAGACCGATGCCGATACCCGGCAGCGGCTGCTCGAGGAGCTCGAGGAGTCGGTCAGCGGGTTCGGCGCGCACCTGCGCACGGGCAACGCGGTGCTGGATGCCGTGGTCACCGGCAAGCAGATGTACGCCGCCGAGCACGAGGTCACGATGTCCGTCGTCGCGGACGGTCGCCTGCTCGACCACTTGCGCCTGCTGGATGTCACCTCGCTCGTCGGCAACGCCCTCGACAACGCCATCGAGGCGACGCGTCGTCTCCCGGATCGTGACCGTCGCGTCGTGCGGATGGCGCTGTTCGCGCAGGACGACTGGATCATGCTGCGCTTCGAGAACACCTACGACGGCATCCTCCAGTGCGACGGGGAGAAGCTCCTCACGCGCAAGGGGGACGGGCATGGCCTCGGTCTTCGCAGCATCGAGCAGACCGCGGAGACCTATGGCGGATCCGTCTCCATCGCCGCCGACGACGCCTGGTTCTCGCTCAGGGTGCTCCTGCCCCGCGGGTAGGTTCGCCGCGCGCTGTCGTCGCGCGACGCGCAGTGGCGAGCGACGCGCTCGCGGTCAGCTCGCCCTGTCGAGGACGAGGTGGAACTCGACGAAGCCCTGCGGTTCGACGCGGACGAAGCCGAGGCTCGGGGCCTCGACGTCGTAGTCGGCGAAGGTGACGGGGATGCTTCCGGCGACCTCCGCGGTCCTGCCGTCGAAGCCGACCTCAAGCGTCGCGGTGACGGATCGCGTGACGCCGTGGAGGGTGAGGTCCCCCGTTGCCGTGGCCGTCGTCGTCTCTCCGGCGCGGGGTGCGGTGGCGGTGGTCACGGGCTCGGTGAGGGTGAAGGTCGCCGTCGGGAACAGGCTGGCCTGGAGCGCGTTGCTGCGGAAGTAGGCGTCACGGGCTCCCTCGTCGGTCGCGATGGAGGCGACGTCGACCGTGACAGTCCCGGCGGTGACGGACGTCCCGTCCACGCGCACGTCTGCCGTCACGGTCTCGGTCCGACCGACCACGGTGACGTCCGTGCCGTTGAGGACCTCGTCCACTCGATACCCCGCGTACGAGCCGGGCGCGGAGACCCAGGATCCGTCGAGCGTCACCAGAGGATCGCCCGCGGGCGGGGCCGCAGGTTCCGATGCGCCGGACGAACCGCTCGACACCGTGGGAGCCGCGGGCGCCGCTCCCACGATCACGTCGCGGTAGAAGGCGGGGCCGAACACGGCGGCGGCGCCCGCGGCGACCACCAGGACGGCGGCGACCACGAGCACCGTGACGAGGCGCCGGCGTGCGCGAGGCCGCGACGAGGAGGGGGAGGTCATAGGGAGATTGTCCCCAGGATCTCCCGGGCGCGGCAGGACTCCCAGCGGATCCGTCAGAGACGACGACGCCGACGAGGAGCCGCGACACGCCCGACAGTGGGCGGGGTTTGCCGGTACCCCCGGATCGGCGTAATGTAATCCCTTGTCGCCGCCAAGCGGTGAGGTTGAGCCGGAAGGCTCCCACCCCAGGTCGACGACAGACACCATGAAGAAGCTCCTCGGAAGAGGGTGGATCGTGGTGTGTCTGGGCGGCCTCGCGGCCGGTCTGGGATGCCACCTGGCGCGCTGAGCGCCACGGCGTGTCGGATTTGACAGCGAGAACGGCGCAGATAAGATAGAGAAGTTGCCCCGGAGGGCTGCGGCGGGAGTCGCAGGGCTGGGAGCATCCGATCCTTGAGAACTCAACAGCGTGCACTTGTCAAATGCCAAATAACCTCGTCGGCTGACTCTTTTTGAG
>NZ_JADGLL010000067.1 GCF_015235415.1 Microbacterium paludicola
GTTCCTCCACCACCTGAATCCGCTCGCCCTGCTCGCGGCGACCGCCCCCGCGATGATCCTGCTCGTCTTCACCCGCGACATCCCGACGCCGCTGGCGATGCTCGCCCTGGCGGGTGTGGTGCTGGCGACCGGGGCGCGGCTCCCCCGCCGGCTCGCGCTCGGGCTGCTCGCGGGCGTGCCGCTCGGCATCGCCGCCGTGGGCATCGGGTTCTCGCTCTGGGTGGATCCCGCGGAGGTCGCGGCCACGCCCGCGGTGCTGCGCGTCGGGGACTGGATCCTGCACCAGGGCGCGTTCGCCATCGGGTTCGCCACGTCGCTGCGCCTCGCCGCCATCGTGCTGCTCGCGGTGCTGAGCGGCGCGGTCACGGCGGGACCGGATGTGGTGCGCGCGAGCGTCCAGCACCTGCGCGTCCCCTACCGGATCGGGTACACCGCGCTCGCCGCCTACCGCTTCGTGCCGCGCTTCGGTCACGAGCTCGAGCTCATCCGGGCGGCACACCGCGTGCGCGGCCACGGCCGGGGCGGCGGGCGCGGGCCGTTCGCCCGAATCGCTCGGGGCTGGGGATACATCGTGCCGCTGCTGGCGAGTGCGATCCGCCATGCCGAGCGCGTCGCCCTCGCGATGGACGCCCGCGCCTTCGGCGCCTACCCCACGCGCACCGAGCGCCACCTCGTGCCGCTGCGGTGGCGCGACCTCGTGTTCGTCCTGCTGTTCTGGGCCGCGTGCGCGGCCGTCTTCCTGATCATCCCCCGCGTCTTCCCCTGACCCCACCGAGGAGCCCCGATGAACCGCGTGTCCACCGCGTACCTGCTGACCTGCGCCGTGCTGGGCGTGGCGGCCGCCATCCTGCTCGCCCCGGCGAACTGGCTGTCGACCGTGCTGCTCGGCGTCGCGCCGCTTGCCTCCCAGCTGCTGACCGGCCTGTGGATCCTTCCCGCGGTCGTCGCGCTGCGCCTGCTGCAGCGGCCGGGCGCCGCGCTGCTCACGGCGCTGATCTCGGGCCTCGTGCTGCTGCCGTTCTCGGGCTGGGGTCTTGCCAGCGTGCTCACCAACGTGATGTTCGCGTTGCCGATCGAGCTCGCCTTCGCCGCCGCGCTCTACCGACGCTGGGCGACCTTGCAGTACTACGCGGGCGGCGCGGCCACCGCGATCATCTACTGCCTCTGGCAGGGCTCGTACTTCGGCATCGAGAGCATGACGCCCCTCGCGGTCGTCGCCTTCTACGCGCTCGCCGTGCTCAGCTGCGTCGCCGCGACCGCGCTCGGGATCCTCATCGCCGACCGCCTCCACCGCGCCGGTGTCGCCGCGACCGTGCGCCCGAAGGCGAGCCGCGCCACGGCCTGATCCAGCCTCGCCGAGGGGACATAGCTTCGATCCTTCTTGACATCCCATCGAATCTTTGTTCGACTTGGCGCATGAGGTGGCAGGGGCAGGAACTCGGCGTTGCGGACGACAACGCGCTGCCGGGCATGGAGCAGCTCGACGGCCTCGTCCGCTCGGTGACGACGCCGGAGTTCGCCGGCATCACCTTCCACGAGGTCGCGGCGAAGTCGGCGCTGAACCACGTGCCGCGCTCGAGCAGCATGCCATTCGACTGGACGATCAACCCCTACCGTGGATGCACCCATGCGTGCGTATATTGTTTCGCCCGCGGGACGCACGAGTATCTCGACCTGGACGCGGGCAAGGACTTCGATTCGCAGATCGTCGTGAAGGTGAACGTCGACGAGGTGCTGCGGCGCGAGCTGGCGAAGCCGAGCTGGAAGCGCGAGCACGTCGCACTCGGGACGAACACCGATCCGTATCAGCGCGCCGAGGGGCGCTACAAGCTGATGCCGGGAATCTCGACCGCACTCGCCGAGTCGGGCACGCCCTTCTCGATCCTGACGAAGGGCTCGCTGCTGCGCCGCGACCTGCCGCTGCTGAAGCGACTGCACGACCAGGTGCCGATCTCGATCGCGATGTCGATCGCCGTCTACGACGACGAGCTGCAGCAGGCGATCGAGCCGGGCACCCCGACGGCGCAGGCGCGGCTCGACACCGTGCGCGCCGCGACCGACGCGGGGTTCTCGGTGTCGGTGTTCATGATGCCGGTGCTGCCGCACCTGACCGACTCCCCCGAGGCGCTGGACGCGGCCCTCGCGCGGGTGAAGGCGGCGGGCGCGTCCCGCGTCGTGCACGGGGCGCTCCACCTGCGGCCCGGCGTCAAGCCGTGGTTCATGCGCTGGCTGGCGCGGAAGCACCCCGAACTGCTGCCGGCGTATCGCGGGCTGTATCCCGGGGCCTCGGTCAACGCCCCGCAGGCGTACCGGACGATGCTGTCGCAGCGCATCCGTCCGCTCATCCGCTCGCACCGGCTCGACGGCCGCGACGACCAAGACCCGTGGCGACGCCCGTCCTTCGCCAGCACGCCGGCGCCGGCTCCCGCGCGCATCATCACGACCGCGCGCGGCCGGGCCGCCGCGAAGGCCCCCGCGCCGGAGCCCGCCGGCCTGTTCTGACGAGCGGGCTCCGGATCAGTCCGCGGCGGACGTCGGTCAGGAGAACTGGATCGACGCGTCCTCGTTGTTCACCACGATGACCGGGGTGATCGGCGAGAGACCGGCCGCGCGGATCGCGTTCACATCGAACGACACGAGCGCGTCGCCCTTGCGCACCTCGGCACCCTGCTCGACGAGCGGCCGGAAGCCCTCGCCCTTGAGCGAAACGGTGTCGATGCCGATGTGGATCAGCAGCTCGGTGCCGTCGGCGAGGGTGAGCCCCACCGCGTGCCCCGTCGGGAACATGGTCGTGACCGTGCCGTCCGCCGGGGCCACCACCGTGTCCCCGGTCGGATCGATCGCCACGCCGGGGCCCATCGTCTGCTCGGCGAACATCGGGTCGGGCACCTCGGACAGCGGCAGGACGCGCCCCGCGATCGGCTGCGCGATCCGCACGACCGCGGGCGCGAGCGTCGCGACCGACATGGTCTGCGGCGCCGGGGCCGCGGCGGGAGCGGGCTCCCGGCCGTCCATGAGGTCCTCCATGGCGTCCTTCACGAACTGCACGTTGAGGCCGTAGACCACCTGCACGCTCTTGCCGCCGGGCTTCATGGTGCCCGCGGCTCCCGCGCGGCGAAGAGCCGCCTCGTCGACCTTCGACGGGTCGGCGACCTCGAGGCGCAGGCGCGTCGCGCAGTTGTCGAGCGACAGGATGTTCGCCTGACCGCCGAGCCCCGCCAGGAAGCCGGCCGCGACCGCGGCGTACTTCGAATCTCCGACGCCGGCCTCGCCCTCACCGGTGCTGAGCGTCTCGTCCTCGTCCTCGCGCCCGGGCGTCTTCAGCTGGAACTTCAGGATGACGAAGCGGAACACGAAGAAGTAGATGACGAACCACGCGACGCCCATCACCAGGATGAGCCACGGATTCTGCGCCAGCGGATTCACCCAGCCGAGCACGAGGTCGATGAATCCGCCCGAGAAGCCGAAGCCCATGCGCACGGGAAGCAGCGCCGAGATGGTCATCGAGATGCCCATGAACACCGCGTGGATCACGTACAGCCACGGCGCAAGGAACAGGAACGAGAACTCGAGCGGCTCGGTCACACCCACGAAGAACGAGGCGACCGAGGCCGAGAGCAGGATGCCGCCGACCACCTTGCGACGGGCCGTTTTGGCGGTGACGTACATCGCGAGTGCCGCACCGGGGAGGCCGAACATCATGACCGGGAAGAAGCCCGTCATGTACTGGCCGGTGACGCCAGGGACGCCGTCGCCGTTCGCACCGTCGAGGAAGTTCTGGAGGTCGTTGATGCCGGCGATGTCGAACCAGAACACCGAGTTCAGCGCGTGGTGAAGACCCAGCGGGATCAGCAGGCGGTTCATCATGCCGTAGATGCCGGCGCCGACCGGGCCGAGCGTCAGGATCCACTCGCCGAACGTGACGAGGCCGCCGTAGACGACCGGCCACACGAAGAACAGCACGATCGCCACGACGAGCGAGAGACCGGCGCTGACGATCGCCACCGAGCGCTTGCCCGAGAAGAACGACAGCCAGTCGGGAAGCTTCGTGTTCTTGAAGCGGTTGTACGACCATGCTCCGATCAGGCCGCAGATGATGCCGACGAAGACGTTCTGGATCTTCCCGTACGCGGGGTCGACCGCCTCGAGCTCGGCCGCACCGGTGAGCACCTGCACGGTCTCGGGCTTCAGCAGCGTTGTGATCGTGAGCCACGACACGAGCCCGGCGAGGGCGGAGGTGCCGTCGGGCTTCTCTGCCATGCCGATCGCGATGCCGATCGCGAACAGCAGCGCCATGTTGTCGAGCAGCGCACCACCCGCGGCGGCGAAGAACGCCGAGGCGACGTTGTCGCCAGCGGTCTCCTTGATCCAGTAGCCGAGGCCGGACAGGATCGCCGCCACAGGCAGGACGGCGACCGGCAGCATGATCGATCGGCCGAGCCGTTGGAAGAACTTCATCGAGGCTCCAAACGTGAAAGGGCCGTGCGTCCGCGGGGGAGACCCGTGACCAGACGGGCTGTCCGAGACTGTACTCCCGCAGGCGCGCGCGACGCGGCATCCCGCGCCTCAGGAGATCGCGGATGCACCCGTGCCGGCCGATTCAGGGATAGTCAGGCGCGGGCGGCAGCCCGAAGAACTCCTCGAGGGAGTGGTAGCCGCCCTCGTGATACACCTGGGCGAGCTCGGGCCCGATGTAGCGCAGGTGCCAGGGCTCCGGGTTGTAGCCGGTCGTGTCGGTGCGGCCCTCCTCGTACCGGATGATCCATCCGAACCGCCACGAGTTGTCGATCAGCCACTTCCCCTGCGCGGTGGCGCCCACCTCGTAGATCGTCCCGCACCCGGCGTCGCCGCACGCGACGACGTCGGCCGCAAGGCCCAGCTGGTGCTCGCTGAAGCCCGGGCGCGCCGACAGGGCATCCGCCCCGATCTGGCCCCGTGCATCGACCTGGGAGTCGTACGTCGCCACCTGGGTGTCGTAGGAGCGGTAGCCGCTGAACAGCGACATCCGTCCCGCTCCCTCGGCGTCGGCGGCAGCGACGAGCCGCTCGAACGAGTCGACCACGTCGGCGCGAAGGCTCCCCTCCACGACGTGCGACGGAGGAACGGCGAGCGCCTCGGGCGCGTAGCCGAGCGGCTCCAGTGGGCGCTGCTTGTTCACCACCACCCACGGAAGGGACGGATCGTCCAGCGGAACGCACGGGGCGTCGCCTGCCAGGATCGCCTTGTGCATCGCCTCGGCACCGCCGAACGCGCCGATCAGGGCGTCCGGAGTCCTCGCCTGCAGCGCGTCGTCGGCGCAGCCCTCCGGCGGATCGCCCGCCTCGACCTGGTCGATCACCGGCACCGGCAGCAGCGCCGCGACGACCGCATCGGGACCGCCGGCGCGGACCACAGCGGCGGCCTCGCTCCGCGACACGAGCTGCGTGATGAGCGAGACCTCCGACACGAGCAGCACGCCCGCGCCGAGCGTGACCAGCGCGATCCGCCGCGCGCGCCGCAACCACGCGGCGCGGCGCCGCGCGGAGACCCGCTGGGCGTAGCTCATGCCGTCATTCTCGTCAGCTCACCTGCATGCGACGTGGGGACACGGCGTCCGGCGCGTTCGCCCGCATCCGCGTTCCGACGCCGCAGCAGCGCGTCAGCGGGAAAGGCTCACACCCCAGCGGGCGGTCCAGCTCTCCCCCGGTGCCAGGCGGCGCACATCCTGACCCGCGTTGAAGGCATCCGTCGGCGCGGTCATCGGCTCGACGGCGATCGCGCGGGACTGGCCGGGGTAGGCGTCGGTGGTGAAGACCTGGATGTAGTCCCAGTTCCCGTCCTGCCACATGGTGACCGTCCGGCCGTCGGGCGCGGTGAGGGTCGTGCGGGCGATGCCGTCGTCGCCCCGCTCGAGCGAGCCGAAGCCGGTGTCGAGGTCGAGGTCGCCGACGCGGGCTCCCCCGCGCAGGTCGTAGGTTCCGGAGACCGGCACCTCGGCGGTGGGCAGGAGGCGATCGTCGACCTCGAACACCGTGCTCGCGGGCACCGCGAGCACGAGGTCCTCCGTGGGGACGCCGCCGAGGCAGAAGAAGGGGTGCGTGCCGAGCGCGACCGGCGCGTCGCCGTCACCCACGTTCGCGACCTCGTGCGTGATCTCGACGCCGTCCTCCGTGAGCGCGTAGGTCACGCTCGTGCGGAGCGTGTAGGGGTAGCCGTGCTGCGGGAAGACCGTGGCGCTGAGCGTCGCGGATCCCTCTGCGGCGTCGATCTCGTACGGCGCGTAGCGGAGGAGACCGTGGATGGCGTTGCTGCGGTCGGGCTCGGTGATGTCCAGCTGGCGCGTGGTGCCGCCGTCGGTCCAGCGCCCGTCGCGGATGCGGTTCGGCCACGGCGCGAGCACGATGCCGCTGCCGAAGGGCGTCGGCGAGCCCTCGGGATACGGCGTGACGATGTCCACGCCACCGACGGTGAGGCCGCGCAACGCCGCGCCGACCTGCGCGATGTGGGCGGCGACCACGCCCGCCGGGCCGTCGCGACGGATGCGGACCTGGGTGCCAGTGGGATCGATGCGCGTCGGTGCGTTCACCCTTCGACCCTACTGGGGCGGCTCGGTGCCGGCCGTTGTCAACCCGCTGTCGGGCGCGGATCGCGCATGGTGCGGTGGACGCATGACGCAGACAGTGGAGCCCGCGACGTCCACGGCATCACGCATCCCGGCGCTTCCCGGCCTGGATGCGACGTGGCGCCTCGCGCGCGACGGGTATCTCTTCGGCACGCGCGGCTTCCGCGACGTCGACGCCGATGCATTCCGCACACGCCTCCTGGGGCGCGCTGTGGTTGTCGCCCGGGGCGCGGAGGCCGCACACGTGTTCGGGACGCCGGACGCGTTCTCGCGCACGGGGGCGATCCCCCGCTCGGTCATGCATCTGCTGCAGGACGAGGGAAGCGTGCAGCAGCTCGAAGGGCCGCGTCACGAAGCGCGGAAGCGGCTTATGCTCGATCTCGCCCAGGAGGAGCGTGGCGGACTCGTGGTGGCGTTCCGCGAGGCATGGCCGCAGGTGGCGGCCGAGCACGCGCATCGGCCGGTGCCCGTGCGGCAGGTCGCGTCCCTCGCGCTGACGCGCGCGGCCCTCGCCTGGGTGGGGATCCGCACCGAACCCGCCGACGAGCGGGCCCTGTGCGAGGACTTCGACGCCATGGTGTCGCGGGCCGCGGCCATCGGGCCGCTCAACTGGGCGGCGCGGCTGCGCCGGCGGCGCACCGAGGCATGGGCGCGAGAGGTGGTGCGCGACCTCCGCCGCCAGGGCGACCGGGCGACGGTCGCCGGCCGCCTCGCGCACCACACCGAGGACGGCCGGCTGCTCGACGAGAGCGTCGCGGCGATCGAGCTGCTGAACCTGCTGCGCCCCACCGTGGCGGTGGCCCGCTTCATCGCCTTCGCGGTTCACGCGCTGCACCGCCACCCCGATTGGGCATCGCAGATCCGGGGCGGCGAGCCCGCCGCGACCCGGTGGACGGCCGACGAGATCCGCCGGTTCTCCCCGTTCTTCCCGATGATCGGCGGCATCGCGACCCGCCCGATCGAGCTGCACGGCGCGCGGCTCGCGCAGGGCCAGTGGGTGATGCTCGACCTGTACGGCACCGATCACTCCGCCGAGCTGTGGGAGCGCCCGGATGTGTTCAACCCCGGCCGCTTCGCGACCGCGTCACCCATGACAGTTGTCGCGCAGGGCGTCGGCGATCCCCTTGCGGCACACCGCTGCCCCGGGGAGCAGGCGACGGCCGACCTGCTCGTCGCGACGCTCGAGCTGCTGACCCAGGGCCCCGAATACGCGGTGCCGGAGCAGGACCTCCGGATCAGCCTGCGCCGCCTCCCCGCCGAGCCCGAGGACCGGATGCTCGTCGTCTTCGGCGGCTGATCATCCTGCCCGCAGACGACGGATGCCGCCCTCGACCGGCGAGGGCGGCATCCGTGTCGATCCGGCCGGGGAACGCGCCCCGGTCTGCGATCAGGCCGTGAGGTCGGCGAGCGTCGGGGCGCCGGCGAGCTCATCGAGCACGTCGTCGCCCGGGCGGACCTCGTCGAACGGCGCGGCGATCTCGGCGCGCTCGAGCATCTCGGTCATGCGACGGCGACGCTGACGCGGGATCAGCGTGACGACGCGGCCCGTGCGCCCCGCGCGACCGGTGCGGCCGGCGCGGTGAAGGTACGTCTTGTACTCGTCGGGCGCGTCCGCCTGGATGACCAGGTCGACGTCGTCGACGTGGATGCCGCGCGCGGCGACGTCGGTCGCGACGAGCACGCGGGCGCGGCCCTTCGAGAAGCGCTCGATGTTGCGCGTGCGCTTGGCCTGGTTGAGGTCGCCGTGCAGCGAGATGGCGTCGATGCCGGCGCCGTCGAACTGCTCGGCGAGCATCTCGGCGTACGCGCGGGTGCGGGTGAAGACGAGCGTCTTCCCCTCACGCGCGACGAGCTGATCCAGGATCTCCGGCTTGGAGCGGTGGTCGACGACGAGCACGCGGTGCTCGATCGTGCCGGTCTCCTGCGTCTCGCCGGCGACCTCGTACACCTGCGGGTCGACGAGGAACTCGTCGACGAGCGCGGCGACCTCGCGGTCGAGCGTCGCCGAGAAGAGCAGCTTCTGGCCGCCCTTGCCGGTCTCGCGCAGGATCTCCTGGACGGGCTCGAGGAACCCGAGCTCGCACATGTGGTCGGCCTCGTCGAGCACCGACACCTGGATCTGCGAGAGGTCGAGCTTGCCCTGGCGCTGCAGGTCGCCGATGCGACCCGGGGTGCCGATGACGATGTCGACGCCCTTCTTGAGCGCGCCCACCTGGCGGCCCTGCGGCACGCCGCCGTAGATCTGCGTGGTGAACAGGCCGACGCTGCGGGCGATCGCCTGCACCGTGCGGTCGATCTGCAGCGCGAGCTCGCGGGTCGGCGCCATGATCAGCGCGACGGGCGCGCGGCCGAACTCACGCTTCTGGCCGGCCTTGGCACGCAGGATGCGCTCGACGAGCGGCGCGCCGAAGGCGATGGTCTTGCCCGAGCCGGTGCGGCCGCGGGCGAGGACGTCGCGGCCCTCGATGATCGACGGAGCGGTCGACGCCTGGATCGGGAACGGCTTCTCGGCGCCGAGGGCGGCGAGAGCGCGCACGATGTTGTCGCCGAACCCGAGGTCGGCGAAGGTCACCTCGGCGACCTCATCCGCCTGCACGGCCTGCGCCTCGAGGCGCTCGTGCACAACGTCGATCCGGTCCTCCTGCGCCTGGCTGCGCGCCGGACGCTCCTCGCGGCGCTCCGACCACTTGCGCTCGCCCTCGTGCTGGAAGCGGGGGCGCTCCTCGCGGGCCGGACGCTCGTCGCGGGCCGGGCGGGCATCGCGGTCCGGACGGGCGTCGCGGTCGTAACGGGGGCGGTCGTCGCGCTGCGGGCGGGCATCGCGGTCGAAGCGGGGGCGATCCTGCTGCGGGCGGTCGTCGCGGTTGAACCGGGGGCGGTCGCCGTCGCGGGCGGGACGGGCATCGCGAGCCGGACGAGCGTCGCGGTCGAAGCGGGGACGGTCACCATCGCGAGCCGGGCGGGCATCGCGGTCGTAACGGGGGCGGTCGTCACGGTTGAAGCGGGGGCGGTCGCCGTCGCGGGCCGGACGGGCGTCGCGATCGAAGCGGGGACGCT
>NZ_JADGLL010000068.1 GCF_015235415.1 Microbacterium paludicola
GGGCGCGGAGACGGGCGGGGCGTCACCGCTTCTTCCAGCCGAACAGGCGCCCGACGACCGCGCGGTCAAGCGCCGCGAAGATCGAGAAGACGATCACCCCGAACAGCGCGGTGAAGATGATCGCCAGGAACAGGGACTCCATGTTGAGCCGGAGCGTGTAAGTGCGCAGCAGCCCGCCGATGCCCTGCGAGCCCTGCTGGAAGAAAAAGTCGCCGACGATCGCCCCAATGACCGACAGGCCGGCCGCGTTGCGCAGGCCCGTGAAGATCGACGGGATGGCCGCGGGCAGCTGCAGCTTCGTCAGCCGCTGCCACCGCGTCGCCTTGTTCAGCGTGAACAGGTCGTGCGCGGAGGCCTCGGCGGAATGCAGTCCGAACAGCGTGTTGGAGATCATCGGGAACACCGCGATGATCACGCACACGACGATCCGCGCCGGGATTCCGTAGCCCATCCAGATCCCGATGAGGGGCGTGAGCGCGAGGATCGGGATCGTCTGCAGGATCACCGCATACGGGTAGAGGATCTTCTCGGCCAGGGTCGACTGGGACATCAGGATCGCCCACCCCATCCCGATCGCGACCGCCAGGGCCAGCCCTATCAGGGCGACGGCAGTCGTCTGCCCGAGCGCCTCGAGCATGGGGCCGATCACCTGGGGGTTGCCGAGCGTCTCCGCGAGCACCTGGTGCGGTGGCGGCAGCAGGAACCGGCGATCCTCGCTCAGCAGCAGATACGAGACCGCGTACCAGATCGCCACGATGCCGACGAGCGCCAGCACGATCGGCAGCGCGCGTGATCCGGTCGCGCCCGCGGCCTTCGCGAAGGACGTGACCTCCCGCGCCGGGGTGTCGCGCGCGGCCACCACGGTCATGGGCTCGCGGGTCATGATGGCCTCGTCGCTCACGAGTGATCCTCCAGTGCCTTCGAGATGCGCCCGGCGATACGCCCGAACTCGGGTTCGTAGCGCAGCTCCGGCGGCCTCGGATACGACCAAGGCAGTTCGATGTCGTCCACGATGCGCCCGGGCCGCCCGCTCATCACCAGCACGCGGCTCGAGAGGTACACGGCCTCCGAGATCGAGTGCGTGATGAACATCGCGGCGAAGGACTTGAGCTGGAAGATCCGCTGCAGCTCGGTCTGCATCTTGAGCCGCGTGATCTCGTCGAGCGCGCCGAACGGCTCGTCGAAGAGCGCGAGCTGCGGCTCCGCCACGAGCGCCCGCGCGATCGAGACGCGCATGCGCATCCCGCCCGAGAGCTGGCGCGGATGCTGCTTCTCGAACCCGTCGAGTCCGACGAGCGAGAGCGCCTCGCGCGCTCGCCGGCCGCGCTCGGCGGCTGGCACGCCGGCGAGCTCGCCGACCAGCTCGACGTTCTTCTGGGCCGATCGCCATTCCAGCAGCGTGGGGTCCTGGAACACGAAGCTCGTGACCGCCGCGTCGACCTCGAGGGTGCCGCCGCTGACGGTGTCGAGCCCGGACGCGAGTCGGAGCAGCGTCGACTTGCCGCAGCCGGACGGCCCGACGACCGACACGAACTCGCCGCGGGAGACGGACAGCGACACCCCGGAGAGCGCGCGCGTGCCCGTCGCAAAGTCCTTCGTCACGTCGTCCAGACGCAGCGTCGGGATGGTGGCGATGGTGCTCACAGAGCGACCTCCTTCCGGGAGGGGACGGCCACCACGTCGGACGCGGTCCGACGGGTGGCGACGACGCGCCCGCCGCGCACGACGACCCGGTCGGGCGCGCGCTCGGCGAGCGCCTCGGCGACGGAGGCGGCGCGAACGAGCACGAGGTCGGCGTCGTCGCCCGCCGCCGCGTTCGCGGCGCCGAGGCCCAGCAGCTCGCGCCCACGCGCGACGACCTGCCAGGCCCGGCGGGGCGACAGGTGGCCCGCCAGGACGAGCGCGGCCGCGACGTCCACCATGTCGCCGTTGCCGAGCGGGTTGAACGGATCCTGGACGTTGTCGCCACCGGCGGCGAGCACGACTCCCGCATCGAGGATCGCCGCGAGCGGGGGGACGGCCCGCGGCGTGGCGACGGGATGCTCCCATCCCTGCAGGTAGAGGTTCGTGAGCGGGTTGGTGATGATGCTCACGCGCGCCTCGGCGGCGGCGGCCAATACCGCCGCGAGACGGTCCGGCGGCTGCACGGCGAGGCTCACGCAGTGCCCCGCCGAGCGCGTCATCTCGTCGGGCCAGTCGGCGGTCCGCCGCGCGAGGTGCAGCAGATCCAGGGATTCCGGGTTCAGCGTCTCGTCCGTGTGCAGGTCGATACCGATGCCCGCGTCCTCCGCGATAGCGACGGCGCGATCGATCTCGTCGCGCGGATCCGTGCTGAGGTGCGGGGCGGCGCCGATCAGATCGACGCCGAGCGCGATGGCATCGCGGATCATGCCGGTGTCGCGGAACTGGTCGTGCATCGCGACGACCTGGACGTCCACCAGACCGCGATAGTCCTCGCGCGCCTCGATCACCGCGCGGATGCCGCGCAGCGGGTCGCCGCCCTCGTGGTAGTTGACGTGCGTCCGCACCGCGGTGACGCCGGCGCGCAGCGCGGCGTCGAGCTGCCGCCGCGCGTTGAGCGCGATCCGCTCCTCGGTCACGGCGGCGCCGAACGCCCGCCAGCACGCGACGGCATCCTCAAGCGAGCCCTCCGGCTCGCCCGCCGCGCTCCAGGTGTAGGCCTTGTCGATGTGCGCGTGGAGGTCGGCGGCCGGCGGGAGCAGCAGCCAGCCGGTGGCATCCACCTCGACTTCGTCCGAGGCCGCCGCGACCGGCGCGCTCGCGCTCGGGGCGGCGGCGATCAGCCCCTGCTCGATGCTCAGCGACGCGCCGACGCCGTCCGGCAGCGTGACAGCGGAGAGGGTCGCGATCGCCTGTCCTGGCCGGAGATCATGGGGGTTGACGCGTGGCACGGCACTCGCTTTCTCACGTCGATCGGGGTCGATCCGCGGTGTTGGCATGACCAACACTGGGTGTGAGAGCATTCAACGCGCGACGTGTTACCGAGCAAGTCGGCGCGTGTTGCGGGCTCGTAACTTGTCGCACGGAGCCGACGTCTCGGGCCCCGATGACCGCGGGATGCGAGGAGAGAGAGTGAGCTACTTCAGCGACGTGGAGCGCGATCTCGTGGTCGCCGCACGCACGGATCTCGCCGACGGCGTCGTGGCGCTGGACCTCGTGACGCCGAATGGGCGCGCCCTGCCCGCCTGGACGCCCGGGTCGCACATCGACGTCGTCCTGCCGACGGCCGGCGGCGAGCCCGACGAGCGGCAGTACTCGCTGTGCGGGGATCCCGACGACCGACAGGTTTGGCGCGTCGCGGTGCTGCGCGAGGACGACGGCCGCGGCGGCTCCGTGCGGCTGCACGACGAGATCGTCGTGGGCCAGCGGCTGCGCGTGCGGGGCCCGCGCAACCACTTCGCGTTCGAGGTCTCCCCCGGTACCCGCTACCGGTTCGTCGCGGGCGGCATCGGCATCACACCGTTGCGCACGATGGTCGCGGCCGCTGAGGCGGCCGGCGCGGACTGGGGCCTCGACTACTCCGGGCGATCACGGCGCACCATGGCGTTCGTCGACGAGCTCTGCACCGCGCATCCCGAGCGCGTGCGGATCCATGCATCCGACGAGGGCGACCGCCTCGACATCGCCGCGTTCGCGGCCGGGATCGGCAAGGACACGGCGGTGTATGCGTGCGGCCCGCGTCCTCTCCTCGAGGCCGTCGAGCAGGCCGTCACGGACCACGCGGAACGCGTCGGCGTCGGGGCGGCGCGCATCGACGCGCTGCTGCATCTCGAGAGGTTCGAGGCGAGGGAGTTCGGCGATCCGGTGTGGCCGGACCCGTTCGAGGTCGAGCTCGCCCTGAGCGGCGAGGTCGTGACGGTCCGTCCCGATCAGTCCGTGCTGGACGCGATCCGGGAGCAGGCGCCGGAGGCGATGGTGCTCTCGAGCTGCCGTCGCGGAACGTGCGGCACGTGCGAGGTCACGGTGCTGGAGGGCGAGGTCGAGCACCGCGACTCTGTGCTCACGCCGCTCGAGCAGGCCGACGGCGCCGTGATGATGGTGTGCGTCTCGCGCGCGGCGTGCCCGCGCCTCGTCCTCGATCTCTGAGCGCCGCGATGGCGGCCGGTCAGCGGCCGACGCGCTCGTGCAGGGCGCGCACGAGCTCGCCCTCCTCCGCCCCGACGAGGCGGTGATCCCGGACGACCACGCGACCGCCCACGATCACGTGGCGCGGGCGGCGTCCCGGCGCCGCCCACAGGAGCCCCGCGACCGGATCCGCCACTCCGGCGTCGGCGACGCCCGACACGTCCCAGACGCAGACGTCGCCGCGCGCCCCCGGCCGCAGGTGGCCGAGGTCGGCGCGGCCGAGCCCCGTCGCGCCGCCCTCCGTCGCCATGCCGAGCACTGTCCGCGCGGGCAGCTGCGGGCCGACGAGCCCCGAGATCTGCATCGCGAGCCGCGCGTCCGCGAGCAGATGCCCGGCATCGTTCGAGCCGCCGCCCGACGTGCCGAGCCCCACGGCGATTCCCGCCTCGATCAGGCGCGCGACGGGCGCGATGCCCCAGCCCATCGGCACATCGCAGCCGGGCGCATGCGTCGCGGTGACGCCGCGCGCTGCGAGTAGGGCGATCTCGGCATCCGTCACGTCGCACAGGTGCGCGATCGTGACATCGGCGGCGAGCCAGCCCCATTCGTCGAGCAGCTCGAGGGGACGCCGCCCGTAGCGCGCCAGCGCGACCTCCGTGTCGACCTGCTCGTTCGCCTGGGTGCGCCGGCGCAGGCCGTGCCGTCGGGCGACGTCCGCGAGCCGCTGGAACGTCTCCTCCCCGTCCGAGTGCACGCCGGCGGGCCCGACGGCCACCTGCAGGCGACCGTCGCTCGTGATGCCGCCGTCGTGCCCATTGGTGAGGAGGCGCTCCGCGATCGCGTCCGCGCTGTCGGCGGCCGCGCGCGGGTCGTCCCGTGCGGAGCCCCGCACGAAGACCATCCGGGCCCCGAGCTCACCGGCCGCCTCGGCGACGGCCTCGGCCATCGCAACGGTGCGCTCGACCGCATCGTCGCCTTCCGGCGCGGGCCAGTTCAGGTGGTGGTCCGCAACGGTCGTGACGCCCGACAGCAACGACTCCGCGAGCCCGATGCCCGCGGTCGCGCGCAAGAGCGACGCGTCGATGACCGCCGCCCCGTATGCGGCCGCCATGGCCGGCAGCCAGTCCCGCATCGGCACGCCCCGCGTCCCCGGCAGCGTCCGGAAGCCCGACTGCAGTAGGTGATGATGGGCGTTCACGAGCCCGGGCGTGACGACGCAGCCGGAGACGTCCAGAGTCTCCGCTCCCGGCACCTCACCGTCGGCCACCCGTCCGTCGGCGCCGATCCCGAGCGCCCCTTCCCGCTCGGTGCGCGCGTCGATCAGGATCCGATGGGCGCCGGCGAGGTTCAGCATGCTCCGTTGATAGCACGCCCACGTGACACCGCGGGCGAGGACCCCGTGCGAGCTACGCGACTCCGCGCTCCGCGGCCTCGACCACGTTGGTCATCAGCAGCGCGACCGTCATGGGGCCGACGCCGCCGGGGTTCGGCGACAGGTAGCCCGCGACCTCGGCGACATCCGGATGCACGTCTCCGTAGACCTTCGACTTGCCCGTCTCCGGGTCCCGCTCGCGCGTCACGCCCACATCGAGCACTGCCGCGCCGGGCTTGACGTCCTGCGCCGTGATCAGGTGCTTCACGCCCGCGCCGGCGACGATCACGTCTGCCTGACGCAGGTACGGGCTCATGTCGGGAGTTCCGGTGTGGACCTGAGTGACGGTGGCGTTCACGTCACGGCGCGTGAGCAGCAGTCCCATCGGGCGGCCGATCGTCACGCCGCGGCCGACGACGACGACATGCTTGCCCTTGAGGTCGTAGCCGTTGCGCGTGAGCAGCTCGATCACGCCGCGCGGCGTGCACGGAAGCGGGGTGGTGATCGGCTCGTTCACGTTCAGCACGAGGCGCCCGAGGTTGGTCGGGTGAAGGCCATCGGCATCCTTCGCCGGATCGATCCGCTCGAGGATCGCGTCCGTGTCCAGGTGCTTCGGCAGGGGCAGCTGCACGATGTAGCCGTGGCAGGCGGGATCGGCGTTGAGCTCGTCGATCAGGGCCTCGACCTGCTCCTGCGTCGCGTCGGCGGGAAGCTCGCGCTGGATCGAGTTCATCCCGATCGCGACCGACTGCTTGTGCTTCATCCCGACGTACAGCTGCGATGCCGGATCGGCGCCGACGAGCACGGTCGCGATGCCGGGCGTGACGCCCTTCTCCGCGAGCGCCGCGACGCGCTGCGCCAGCTCGTCCTTGATCGCCGCGGCGGTCGCGACCCCGTCAAGCTTCTGCGCGGTCATGCTCACAGCCCCGGGTAGAGCGGGAAGGCGTCGGCGAGGGCCGCGACGCGCTGACGCAGCGCGGGAACGTCGGCACCGGGCTGGAGCGCGAGCGCGATGACATCCGCGACCTCCGTGAACTCGGCGTCGCCGAAGCCGCGGGTGGCGAGCGCGGGGGTGCCGATCCGCAGGCCGGACGTCACCATCGGCGGGCGCGGGTCGTTCGGCACCGAGTTGCGGTTCACCGTGATCCGGATGTCGTGAAGGAGGTCCTCGGCCTGCTTGCCGTCGATCGCGGCGTCACGCAGGTCGACGAGCACCAGGTGCACGTCGGTGCCGCCGGAGCGGACGGCGATGCGGGCGTCAACGACGTCCTGCTGCGAGAGCCGGTCGGCGAGGATGCGCGCGCCGCGGAGGGTGCGCTCCTGGCGGTCCTTGAACGCGTCCGTGGCGGCGAGCTTGAACGCGGTCGCCTTGGCGGCGATCACATGCATCAGCGGGCCGCCCTGCTGACCGGGGAACACCGCCGAGTTGATCTTCTTCGCGAGGTCCGCGTCGTTGGTCAGGATGAAGCCCGAGCGCGGACCGCCGATGGTCTTGTGCACGGTGGAGGACACCACGTGCGCGTGCGGCACGGGGCTCGGGTGAAGGCCCGCGGCGACGAGACCGGCGAAGTGGGCCATGTCGACCCAGAGCAGCGCGCCCACCTCGTCGGCGATCGCGCGGAAGGCGGCGAAGTCGAGCTGACGCGGGTAGGCGGACCAGCCGGCGATGATGACCTTCGGCTTGTGCTCGAGCGCGAGGCGACGCACCTCGTCCATGTCGACGAGCGAGGTCTCGGCGTCGACGCCGTACGCGACGATGTTGTACAGCCGGCCCGAGAAGTTGATCTTCATGCCGTGCGTGAGGTGGCCGCCGTGGTCGAGCGAGAGGCCGAGCAGCGTGTCGCCGGGACGCGCGATGGCGTGAAGCACGGCGGCGTTGGCCGAGGCGCCCGAGTGGGGCTGCACGTTCGCGAACTCCGCGCCGAACAGCGCCTTGGCGCGCTCGATCGCGAGCTCCTCCGCGACGTCGACCTCCTCGCAGCCGCCGTAGTAGCGACGGCCGGGGTAGCCCTCGGCGTACTTGTTGGTGAGCACGGAGCCCTGCGACTCGAGCACCGAGACGGGCACGAAGTTCTCGGAGGCGATCATCTCGAGGAAGCCGCGCTGGCGATCGAGCTCGCGCTGCAGCACCTGCGCGATCTCGGGGTCGACCTCGGCGAGAGGGGCGTTGAAAAGCGGATCGGTCATGGCGATCTCCAGACGACGTTCGGGATGGGGAATCTCGCATCGGCCCAGGCGTGCGGTCGAATGCCGTCTCGGTCGCTTCCCGGTGGTACCCCACCTCAACGCCAGTCGCGACGCCGCAAGTCTAGCGGCATCCCGTATTGGCGCTGCAGGGTCCCGGCCCGGGGGAGTCACACACCGTCACCAGGCTCGACTGCCCGGGCACCGATGGTGGAATCTCGGCATATATGAACAATTGGTCATACGGGTCGGCCCCGCCGCCCGTGCCGGCGCTCCCCCTGGCGCCCGACCGACCGCTGCCCCCGAAGCGAGAGATCCGTGAACCGCTCCCCCGATGCGTCCCTGGCCGACACCGATCTCGTCCTTCGCTCGCGCGCGGGCGACGCCGGGGCGTTCGCGCAGCTGTAGCAGCGCCATTACTCCGCCGGATTGACGGTCGCGCGGTCGATCACCTCGACCGTCGACCCGGATGACCTCGTGCAGGAGGCGTACACGCGCATCTTCCAGGCGATCCGGCGAGGCGGCGGCCCCACGGGCGCGTTCCGCGCGTACCTGTTCACGGCGATCCGCAACACCGCGGCGTCCTGGGGCCGCGGCCGCCGCGAGTTCGCGATCGAGGAGCTGGAGGCCGTCGCCGATCCGTCGTCGACCTAGGAGTCGCGGCTCGAGGAGGTCGACCGCGGCCTGACGCACCGCGCCTTCCGCAGCCTGCCCACGCGCTGGCAGGAGGTGCTCTGGTACACCGAGGTCGAGGGGCTCGGCCCCGCCGAGGCCGCTCCGCTGCTCGGGATGAAGCCGGGCGCCGTGAAGCAGCTCGCCTTCCGCGCCCGCGAGGGGCTGCGCGAGGCCTGGATCCAGGCGCACATCGCCGCGCTCGGGGACGGTTCCGAGTGCCGCTGGGCCGTCGAGCACCTCGGCGCGCACGCGCGCGGCAACCTCACCCCGCGCAACCGCTCTCGTATCGAGGCGCACCTCGCCGGCTGCGAGGAGTGCGCGGTGCTCGCCGGCGAGGCCGAGGAGGTCGGCAGCCGCCTGGCCCTCGCGCTGCTGCCGGTGTTCATCGGTGTGACGGCGACGGCCAGCTACCTCGCCTCGCTCCGCGGCGACGGCGCAGTGCTCGCTCTCGCGGCGATGCCCTCGGGCGTCGTCGAGGGCGCCGTGGCCGCCGGAGGCGGGATCACCGCGGCGGGGACCGCGCTGACGGCCGGATCCGCGACGAGTGGAGCGGCGACCGGAGGGGCCGTCGCCGCGAGCGCAGCCGCGGCCGCCGGCACGGCGAGCGCGTTCTCGCTGGGAGGCCTCGTCGGCGCGGGGATGACCTCGGTCGGCGTCGCCGGCACGCTGCTCACGGTGACGATCGTGCCCGCGCTCGCGCCGGCAGATGCAAGCGCTGCGGTGCCGCAGGCGAGCGTGAGCGCCCCGAGCACTTCCGCGCCCGATCCGCTCCCCTCTCTCGAGGACGACGCCGCGGAAGCGGCCGCGAGCGGCCCCGTCTCCTCCCCCGCCGACCCGTCTGGGATCGATCCGTCGCCCGCGGCTGCGCCCTCGGCGGGAAGCGGCGTCGCCCTGCGGCCCGTGACCGAGGCCGACGCCCCGTCGGCCCCTCCGTCCGCCGTTCGCGAGCCGATGGCGACCCGCGGGCCGTCGCCCAGCGCGGCGCCGCGCCCCACGGCCACCGCGGCGTCGTCCCCGGAGAGCACCACGCCCGTCTCGCGTCCGACCGCCACGACGCCCGCGCCGAGTGCGACCGCGGAGGCGCCGACGCCGCGCCCGTCGATCGCCCCGCCAAAGAGCTCCGCCCCGGCGAAGAGCCCCGCCC
>NZ_JADGLL010000069.1 GCF_015235415.1 Microbacterium paludicola
GTCGAGGAGAGCGGGGGCGTTCGTCATGATGATGATGTCCTTGCGGGATGCACCTGTGCGGTGCGGGTGTGTGTCTGTGCGACCGATCGCACCCAGATGGCGATCGGAGGGTGAGGATCCGGTGATCCGGATTCTCGGCTGCGCATCCGCGTCAGATGCGGGCGAGCCGTGTGCGCTGGTGAGAGGTCAGCGGCACATTCGACAGCACATGCCAACGCGCCCGGGCATCATCATCCCGGTGGTCCCGTTCGCCTCCAGGGCGGACAGAAGCGTGGCGTTGGCAGACATGGGGCAATTGTGTCCGGGCGTGTCGCACCGTGTCAAACGGTTTCAGCGATCGGTACGTCCTATGACGCAATGTGACATCCGGGGGTCCGGGTCTGCCAGCAATGTGAGCGGAGCGGCTCAGCCGGTCGGTTCGTCCGCGGTCGCGGCGAGGTCGCGCAGGAACCGGATGATCACGTCGCGCTGCTCGCCCGTGAGTCGAGCGGCGACGTCGAAGCGGCGCGCGTGGCTGCGGCCGATGCTGTCGCGCGCGGCGCGGCGCGTCTCGTCCAGGACCTCGACGATCACGCTGCGCCGGTCGGACGGATGGGGGAGGCGCCGGATGTGGCCCGCCGCGGCGAGGCGGTCGAGCAGCTTCGTCGTGGACGCCGTCGAGATCCCGAGGTGCGCGGCGATGCTTCCCGGGGTGACAAGCGCGCCGTTCTGCTGACCGACGATGATGAACCGCAGCGCGCGCATGTCGGTGTCGCCGAGCTTCATGTAGCGGCGTGACGCCTCGCTCATCCGCTCCTCCGCCTCGCGCCAGAGGCGCAGCGCCTGCAGCAGCTCGACGACCTGGTCGATGTCGGCGGCGGAGATCCCCTCGAGCGACACAACTTCCTGCCCGGGGTCGAGGACGCGAGGATCGAACAGCGACGGATCGTCGCCGCCCCGCACCTCGGTTTCCCTCACGCCTGAATGATATTCCCCTTCGGAAGTATGTAGTTCCTAACGTATCTAGCTAGGCTAGGAATATGACTGATCACCCCGGCACGGATCTCACCCGCCGCGAACTTCGCGGGCCTCGCGTTCCGCTCTGGCTGCGCGTGCTGCTGCCGTCGGCGCTGATCCTTGTGTGGCTGGTCGGGGCGGCGATCGGAGGCCCCTACTTCGGGCGCGTCGACGAGGTGTCGTCGAACGACCGCACCGCGTATCTTCCGGCCACGGCGGAGGCGACCGAGGTGCAGGAGCGGCTCTCGGGATTCACGGAGGGCGACGCGATCCCGGCGGTCGTCGTGTTCTCCTCGGACGGCGAACTCGCGCCCGACGAACTCGAGGGGATCGCCGACCGGCTCGCCGAGGCGGCCGAGCTGGATGTCGTCGCGGGGGAGGCGTCGCCGCCCATCCCGTCCGAGGACGGCCGCGCGGTGCAGGCATTCGTGCCGCTCGACAGCGACGCGGATCTCGGTGAGGCGACGACGGAGCTGCGCGAGGTCGTCGCGGAGGGGCTCCCCTCCGGCGTGGACGTCCACATCACCGGGCCCGCCGGGTTCACGAGCGATCTCGTCGGGGCGTTCGCCGGCATCGACGGGCTGCTGCTCGGCGTCGCGCTCGCGGCGGTGCTCGTGATCCTCGTGCTCGTCTATCGCTCGCTGCTGCTGCCGATCGCGGTGCTCGCCACGAGCATGTTTGCGCTGTGCGTGGCGCTGCTGACGATCTGGTGGCTCGCGAAGGCCGACATCCTGCTGCTCAGCGGGCAGACGCAGGGGATCCTGTTCATCCTGGTGATCGGCGCGGCGACCGACTACGCGCTGCTCTACGTCGCCCGCTATCGCGACGAACTCGTGCGCACGCCGCAGCGATGGACCGCGACCGTCCGGGCGCTGAAGGGATCGGTCGAGCCGATCGTCGCGTCGGGCGGCACGGTGATCGCGGGGCTGCTGTGCCTGCTGCTGAGCGACCTGCGTTCGAACAGCTCGCTCGGACCGGTCGCCGCGATCGGCATCGTGTTCTCGGTGCTGTCGGCGCTGACGCTGTTGCCGTCGATCCTGTTTGTGCTGGGGCGCGCCGCGTTCTGGCCGCGGCGGCCGAGGTTCGACGCCGAGGCGGGCGATGCCGGCGAGGGATCGGGCCTGTGGGCGAAGCTCGCCCGCCTGATCGCGCGCCGGCCGCGGGCGATCTGGATCGCGACCGCCGCGGTGCTCGCCCTCGGCTGCGTCGGCGTGACCCAGCTGCAGGCGTCGGGGGTGCCGCAGTCGGAACTGGTGCTGGGGGCGTCCGAGGCGCGGGAGGGGCAGGAGGTGCTCGGCGAGCACTTCCCGGCCGGGTCGGGGAGCCCCGCGTCGGTCGTCGTGCCCGAGGAGCGCCTGCAGGATGCGGCCGACGTGCTGCTCGCCCACGACGGCGTGGCCGAGGTCTCGGTGGCCGTCGATCGCGAGGGGATGACCGCGCCCGTGACCGCGGAGGGCATCGGCGCCTTCGGTCCTCCCGGGACGCCCGCGCCCGAGCCGGTGGTCTCGGACGGTGACGTGCTGCTGCAGGCGACGCTGGCGGATGCGGCCGACTCGCTCGCGGCGGAGCAGACAGTGCGCGAGCTTCGCACAGCGTTCGCCGCGGAGGTGCCCGGCGCGCTCGTCGGAGGAAGCACAGCGACCGATCTCGACACGAACGACGCGTCCATCCGGGATCGGAACCTCATCGTGCCGCTCGTTCTCGGCGTGATCCTCGTGATCCTGATGCTCCTTCTGCGATCGGTGCTGGCGCCGATCCTGCTGACCCTGACGACCGTGCTGTCGTTCGGGACCGCGATGGGGGTCGCCGCGCTCGTGTTCGAGCACGTCCTCGGGTTCCCGGGGGCGGATCCCGCCGTGCCGCTGTACGGGTTCGTCTTCCTCGTCGCGCTTGGCATCGACTACAACATCTTCCTGATGTCGCGGGTGCGCGAGGAGTCGCTGACTCACGGGACGCGGGAGGGCATCCTGCGCGGGCTGCGGCTGACGGGCGGGATCATCACGTCGGCGGGGCTGGTGCTCGCGGCGACGTTCACGGCGCTGTCGGTGATCCCTGTGCTGTTCCTCGTGCAGATCGCGTTCATCGTGGCTTTCGGCGTGCTGCTCGACACGTTCATCGTCCGGTCGCTGCTCGTCCCCGCGCTGGCGACCGACGTCGGCCGGGCGATCTGGTGGCCGTCGAAGCTCTCGCGGGGAGAGCGCTGAGCGGATCAACATCCCACGAACTCGGGCGCCGGCCACATGCCGTCGACGATGAAGCCGTCGGTGGCGGGGTCGTTCACGAGCCGCACCTCCTGGGCGAGGATGCTGCCTCCCTCGGGGATCGGCGCGGGCTCTCCCGACTCGTACACGAGGTCCATCGCGGCGAGGTCGCGGCAGACGAAGGCGAGCACGTGCGAGGGCGGGGCCGCCAAGTGGACGATGAGGTCGTCGAGGCGGTCGGCCGCCCGCACCTGAAGCCCCTTCGCGCGGATCGCCGCCAGGTCCTCCTCGGCCTGCGCGATCACCTCCTCCGAGGCGAGCGCGCGCAGTTGCTCGAGCGCGCCGGGCTCATCCATGTAGAAGGCGCGGAGCGACTCGAGGTAGTGCTCGAAGGTCGCCTTCGCGACGATCCCTTCCATGGGATCGATGGCAGCCATCCGCTTTCGGATGTCCTCCGGATCTTCGAGGGCGGTCTGCGGCGGTCCGGAGGCGGCGAGGGGCGCCGGGGCGGGCGTCGACGCGGCGCGTTCGGCCGCGGGGCTCGCGGCGCAGCCCGAGCTCGCGGCCACGATGATCGCGGTGATCAGGATGAGGAGGGGACGCAGGTTCGCCATGCGATCGACGCTAGGGAGGGGGTCCTCGGCCAGCGGCGTTGTCCACAGCGAATCGCCAGCGCGGATGAGTCTTGCGGCCTGTGGACGGACGTAATCTCGGGGGCGTGACTGAGTTGACCTTCACCAATGACAGGGCCGCGTCGCGCTACGAGCTGCGTCGCGGCGACGAGCTGGTGAGCGTGCTCGACTACCGCGACAACGGCCGGACCGTCGCGCTCACGCGCGCCTTCACCAACCCGGCCCACCGTGGCCACGGGTACGCCGCCGTCATCACCGACCGCGCCGTGGCCGAGATCGAGGCCGCCGGCGACCGTTCCGTGCTGCCCGTCTGCTGGTACGTCGCCGACTGGTTCGCCGAGCATCCCGAGCGCGCGTCGGTCCTCGAGGGCGCGGCCGCACGCTGAGGCCACGGTCGGCCGGCTCTGGCTTGTCGGTCGTCCGCGCAGTCGGCGCGCATGCCTGTAGCCGCCCCGGGATCGGGGCGGTGCAGGTACCGGATGATGTTCAGCCGTGCCGGGCGAGCGGCCTGGATCGCCGCCTGGCTCGGCGCCGGGTGAGTGCGGTGGGTGCCTTGCGGTAGATGCCGCGCGGGTCGATCCACGGTGGCGCCTTGACCTCCGGCACGCCCAGGTTCATCCGGATGCCCCATCCGGAGGTCTCGATCGTGTGGTGGTGCCACCAGCAGAGCAGGACTCCGTTGTCGGTGTGGGTCGGGCCGCCCGCGGCGTGCTCTTCGACGTGATGCACCTCGCACCAGGCCGCCGGGACCGTGCAGCCGGGGATGACGCAGCCGCCGTCGCGGGCGGCGATCGCCTTGCGCTGGTGGTGGTTGAAGAGCCGCTCCTTGGTGCCGAGCCGGACGATGCGTCCGTTCCGGTCGAAGACGACCTTCTGCACGGCGCCGGTGCAGGCGATCCGGTGTGCGACGGTGGCGGGCACCGGCACGTCCACGCCCTCGATGGCGGCCGTGCCGTTGGGGGCGGTGAGGTCTTCGAGGGCGACGTGGACGAGCAGTGTCGGGGCCGCGCCGCCGAGGGTGGGGGTCTCCTCGCTGCGGGTGGCGGCGTCGAGGGCGGCCTGCAGGATGTCGTGCCGCTTCTGCGCGGGCGTGCGGAGGTCTGCGATGACCTCGTCCCCGGTCCACGGCTCATCCGGGTCCTTCTCGCCAGGGAGGCTGCCGAAGCGGACGGCGGGATTTGCGTGCGCATCCCAGATGCGCTGCAGCACTCCGATGAGCTCCGGGGTGGCGTACCCGCCGAACCGGTGCACCCCGTCCCTGAGTGCGCCGACGGTGATGCCGCGGCGGGCGGCGGCTCGCTCGGGGTCGGGAGGTGTGCCGTCCTGGTCGAGCAGGATGCCCCAGGTCTGCACGTTCACCTTCAGCTCGGCGAACGTGCACGGCAGCGCGCCGGTGTTGGTTCCCGTGGCGAGCTCGACCAGCGTCTCCTCGGCGAGGGACGCCATGTCGGGGTCGGCGCGGTGCTCGACGCCGGCGAGTGTGTCGGAGATGAGGGAGGCCGCCTGACTGCCGATGCGTCCCTCGTCGAGCGCAGTCGCCAGCTCGGGAAGCAGCGGCGGGAGGCTCTCACCCGTGAGGGAGAGGCGCGACGAGGTGCGCTTGTCGAGTCGTACGCGGCGGAGCACCTCGCCCGTCGGCGCCTGCGTGACGCGCTCGATCAGCTCGGTTCCGTTGCGGCATCCGCGTTGCGCGGCGAGGTTCTGATCGCCCGGGCGGAGGGAGCGCTTGGCCACCTCGCCGGCCGCCCGCACCCGCAGCGCGTCGAGCGTGCGGCCGCATTCCTCCACCGCGCGGGCGAAGTCGACGGCATCCGCGTCGGAGAGGCCGCTGATCCTGCCGAGCTGATCGCGCAGATCCCAGCACGCGAGCCCGACTCGACTGACCGCGTCGAGCGGATCTTCGAAGTCGGGAACCTCATCCATGGTCACAGTATAGTAGATACGTACGACATTGGGAAGAGTTTTGTCACGTGAGTTTCGAAGGGGTGGACGATGACCCGCGGCTTGGCCGCCGGCCGGTAGCCTGGCGCGCATGCGCATCCTGATCATCGGCGGCACCGGCAACATCAGCTCTCACGTGACAGCCCTGGCGGTGGAGCGAGGGTATGAGGTCACACTGTTGAACCGTGGCAACCGCGCCCTTCCGGCCGGCGTGCGAGGCCTCGTCGGCGACGCGGGCGATCCGGATTCCATCCAGGGCGCGATCGGCGACGAGACGTTCGACGTGGTCGCCAACTTCCGCAGCTTCTCGCCGCAGCAGGTGACCGACGACATCCGGATCTTCAGTGGGCGGACGGCGCAGTACGTCTATATCTCGAGCGCGTCGGCGTATCAGAAGCCGATCGCGCAGCTGCCGATCGTCGAGTCGACGCCGCTGCGCAACCCGTTCTGGCAGTACTCGCGTGACAAGATCGCCAGCGAGGATCTGCTGGTGGCCGCGTATCGCGAGAGCGGCTTCCCGATGACGATCGTGCGCCCGAGTCACACGTACGGCGAGTCGCTGATCCCGATCGAGGGGGCGTGGACGACGCTGCAGCGGATCCTCGACGGGCGTCCGATCGTGGTGCACGGCGACGGGACGAGCTGGTGGACGCTGACCCACTCCCGCGACTTCGCCCGCGCATTCGTCGGCCTGTTCGGCAACCCGCACGCGATCGGCCAGGCGGTGCACATCACGAGCGACGAGAGCCTCACGTGGGACGAGATGGCGCGTCAGCTCGGGCGCGCGCTGGGCCGCGAGCCCCAGATCGTTCACGTCGCTTCCGAGGCGATCGCGCGGGAGATCCCTGCGATGGGCCCGGGCCTCGTCGGTGACAAGGCGCACTCGGTGCTGTTCGACAACACGCGGATCAAGCAGCTCGTGCCCGGATGGGTCGCGACCACGCCGTTCTCGGAGGGCGCGCGCGAGATCGTCGCCTGGTACCTGGCGGATGCGTCGCGGCAGCAGGTGGATCCGGAGCTGGATGCCGCCTTCGACCGGCTGATCGAGAAGCACGGCTGACATCCCGGGGCACCGTCAGGAGCAGCCGGCGCCCGTCGGGTTCTCGAGGCAGTCCTGGTCGACCAGGGCTGTGTGGACCTCGACGATCCGGATGTCGCGGGCCGCTGCCGGCCCGGAGATGACGCCCTCGACGGTGCGGGTGCCCCACACGCCGAAGTCGACGACCGCGGTGTAGAGCGGGGTGACCGTCAGCGTGTACGTGCCCTTCTCGGCATACGAATGGCTGGTGTCGGTCGGGCTGAACTCGGCCTGCCCGATCGTCGCCCAGGATGCGCCGCCGTGAACGGTCTCGGTGACGGTCTCGTCGCCCCAGTCCTGCCGGAAACCCGCCGGTGTGAAGGTCACCGACACCGGGAACCCGAACAGTTCGCCGCCGAGTGTCTGTGCGCTGGAGGTGGCGATGGTGTTGAGCGGCATGTTCTTCGCGCCGATTCCGTCGGGCTCGGTGGCGATCGACGGAGCCGCCGGGACGAAGCTCGCGATGTCGGTGATCGTCACGACCTCAGGAGGTGTCGCGACCTCGACCGGCGCAGGCTCGGCTTCGACGGGCTCGGGGACGTCGGTCGCGCAGTCGGCGCCGACGACGTTCTCCGAGTCGTCGAGGCAGACGATGGGGCCGTCTGTTTGGTCGGGCGGCGGGGTGTAGGTGTCGGGCGTCGGGGGAGCCCAGTTGCCGGTGGCGCGCGGGTTGCCGGTACTCGGAGCGGGTGAGCGCCCTCCGGTGTATTGCTCTAGCTGGCCTCGAACTTGGGCACGATCCCCGGCATTACCGGGTGCAAGGTCAAGGCCGCAGAGATTCGCGCGCGCGGCCGCCGGCGTGCACATTGACGACGCTGCTGATATCGACGCGGGCGCGAGCTCGACAGCGGGCAGCCAAGATGACGCGAGGAGCAGAGATGCGGCAATCTTCAACATTGCGATGCCGCATCATTGGCGCTGGAGATCATCAGCATCTTTCCTTCGATACTCATGAACTCAACACGGAGGCCGTACCGCTCCGTGCCAGCCGGTGTGACGTCGTCCCCATCCGCGTTGATCAGGCGCTGTTCAGTCGCGTCGTGGCAGACCAGGAGTTCTGCCTGCCCCGCACCAGCAGTAACGGTTGCGGCTTGGCGTTCAATGCTGGTGATGACGACATCGCCCTCGTAGTGCAAGCCAGCAACGCTGAGGTCGTCAGCTAACGCCTCGGATGCTTTCTGCAACTCGCCGTGCTGGTACTGCAATGGATTCGCGCTCTCATCGCCAGCGTTCTCGGCGTTAGTGGCATCGATGTACGCCCGATACGTCTCCTCGGCCGCCGCAAACGCCTCCTCCTCGCTCGCAAACCTGGTTGCCGCAGGCGAAGGCGAGTCCGACGGATCCCGTGCGGGCGCTCCCGTGCATCCGGTCAGCCCCACCACGAGGAGGGCGACCAGTCCGAGGGAGGCACGACGCGACACCATGCCCCCAAGGTAGGGCGCAACGGCGATCGGATGCATGAGTTATCCCCAGGGCTGGGGTGCCGCCGTAGGCTCCTTGGATGAGGTTGTGGTCGCTGCATCCATCGCTGCTCGACCGGCAGGGCCTCACCGCGGCGTGGCGCGAGGCGCTGCTTGCGCAGGCCGTCCTGCTGGGGCGCACGCGCGGCTACACGCGGCATCCGCAGCTCGAGAGGTTCCGCGCCCAGCCGGATCCCGCCGCGACGATCGGCGCGTACCTCGCGGTCATCGCCGAGGAGGCCGGCCGCCGTGGCTACCGCTTCGATTCCGCGCGCATCGTGACATCCGGTGACGCGGCGATCCGGCCGATCCCGGTCAGGTCGGGACAGGTGGAGTTCGAGTGGCAGCACCTGCTGCGCAAGCTCGCCGCGCGGTCGCCCGAGGTGCACGAGCGCGTGGCGAGCGGTGGGCCGATCCTGCACCCGATGTTCGAGGTGATCGCGGGCGGGATCGAGCCGTGGGAGCGCGCCGGTTAGAGCTCGGCGAGCCACTCCAGGATCAGGCGGGCGGCGGGTTCCGGGTTCTTGATCATGGTCTCGTGGCCGCTTCCCGGCACCTCGCGCAGGCGTGCTCGGGGGATCGCCGCGGCCACGAACTCGCACCAGTCGCGGGGTGAGACGGTGTCGGCCTCGCCGCGCAGCACCAGGGTGCCGGCGGAGATGCGCGGATAGACGATCTCGGGCCTGTGGACGAGCATCGCGCGCATCTTGCGCCGCAGGTTAGGTCCGGCGCGGAGATACTCGCGGGCGCCGGTGATCAGCACCTTGGGGCTCTCATCGGCGAGGTCCTTCGCGAGCTTGCGCAGCTGCACGAGCGCGCGGCGCTGGCCGATCTGCACCGTCGGCCCGATCATCACGAGCCGTGAATGGAGATCCGGATGTCGCGCCGCGACCTCGGCGATCACCTGCGTTCCCATCGAATGCCCGATCAGGACCGGATCCTGGATGCGCTCGGCGCGGACGAACGCCGCGACGATGTCGGCGAGGCGCTCGATGGTGGGGGTGCGGG
>NZ_JADGLL010000006.1 GCF_015235415.1 Microbacterium paludicola
CGCGCACTTCGGCGTCTGGCCCGACAAGATCTCCACAATCGAACGCGGCGCCCGCCGCGACGACGACTTCGCCAACGCCTACCGGCAATGGCTCAACGCCGCTTGACAGGACATAGGAGCATCAGCCAATCGAGCGCGAGCCCCGGCGCGGAGCGTCGGGCGAGCGATCGATCAGCGCGCGGCTACAAAAACGCCGAGCGACCGATCCGCGCGCGGCCAAAGAAGATCAGAACGCGCTGAGCACCCCGGTGCTGAGCAGCACCAGCAGGACGCCACCGAGGGCGACGCGGTAGATCACGAACGGCAGGAAGCTGCCGGTCTTCAGGTAGCGCATCAGGTAGGCGATGACGACCCAGCCGACGATGAACGCGACGATCGTGGCGACGGCCGTCTCGACCAGGCCGTAGGGGCCCGACTGCGGCTCGGTGACGGCGTGAAGGAGCTCGTAGAGGCCGGACCCGAAGACGGCCGGCACGGCGAGCAGGAACGCGTACTCCGCCGCGGCGGTGCGGTTGTAGCCGAGCAGGCGCGCGGCGGTCGTCGTGGCGCCCGAGCGCGAGACGCCGGGGACCAGCGCGAGCGCCTGGGCGAAGCCCATCGCGATGCCGCTCGGGTAGGTGATGTCGTCGAGGTCGCGCTCGCGACGGCCGTAGCGGTCGGCGAGGCCGAGGATGATGCCGAAGACGATCAGCACGATGGCGACGAGCCACAGGTTGCGGAACACGTCGCGGATCGTCTCCTGGAAGAGGAAGCCGAGCACGCCGATCGGCAGGGTGCCGATGATCACCAGCCAGCCCATCCGGGCATCCGGATCGCTGTGCGGCACCTTGCCCGCGAGCGACTGCGCCCACCGGGAGATCACCGTGGTGATCTTCTTCCAGAAGTACACGAGGACGGCCGCCTCGGTGCCGATCTGCGTGATCGCGGTGAAGGTCGCGCCCGGGTCCGTGGCGGACGGCAGGAACTCACCAAGGATGCGGATGTGGGCGCTCGACGAGATCGGCAGGAATTCGGTGAGGCCCTGCACGAGGCCGAGGATGATCGCTTCGATGAACGGCACGAGAGACGACTCTAGGTCACCGCTCCTGACGGGTTCGTCAGACTTCCGGATGATCCTCGCAATCGGATCCGGCGCGCCCCGCGTTCAGTACGTGCGGATCAGATCCCGCAGCACGCGCACCCCGAAGTCGAGGGCGTCGAGCGGCACGCGCTCGTCCACGCCGTGGAACATGCCGGTGAAGTCGAGGTCGGCGGGCAGCTTGAGGGGCGCGAAGCCGTAGCCGTCGATGCCGAGCCCCGCCAGCGCCTTGTTGTCGGTTCCCGCGCCCAGCAGGTACGGAAGCACGGGGACCCCCGGGTCGTGGGCGCCGAGCGCGGCGACCATCGCGTCGACGAGACCACCGGAGAACGGGATCTCCAACCCGATGTCGCGATGGAACATCCGGATCTCGATGTCGTCGCCGACGATGCGCTGCACCTCGGCGAGCACCGCGTCCTCGGCGCCGGGCAGCACGCGGATGTCGACGGTCGCCTCGGCGGCGTCCGGGATGACGTTGTGCTTGTAGCCGGCGGTGAGCCCGGTCGGGTTCGTGATGGTGCGGAAGGTGGAGGCGACGAAGGCCGCCGCGGGCCCCGTGGCGGCCGCGAGGGCATCCGGATCCGACGCCGGGTCCATGCCGCTGATCTCCGCGATGCCGGCGAGCAGCTTCTCCGTGGTCTCGGTCATCTCGACCGGCCACGCGGTCGACCCGAGGCGCGCGACGGCGGCGGCGAGCCGTGTGATCGCGTTGTCCGGGTGCACGCGGCTGCCGTGACCCGCGCGGCCGCGCGCGACGAGCGTGACCCACATCAGGGCCTTCTCCCCCACCTGCAGCAGGTACGCGCTGCGGTCGCCGACGGGGATCGAGTAGCCGCCCACCTCGCTGATCGCCTCGGTCGCTCCCGCGAACCACTCGGGCCGGTCGCGGACCACGAGCTGCGATCCCTCGACGCCGCCGTTCTCCTCGTCGGCGAAGAACGCAAGCACGAGGTCTCGCTCCGGCCGCTCCCCCGCGCGCAGGATGTCTCCCATGGCGCTGAGGATCATCGCGTCCATGTTCTTCATGTCGACCGCTCCGCGGCCCCACAGCATCCCGTCGCGGATGACCCCCGCGAACGGATCCACCGACCAGTCCTCGGCGACCGCGGGGACCACGTCGAGGTGACCGTGCAGCACGAGCGCGGGCTTCGTCGCGTCGCGGCCCGGCACGCGCGCCATGACGTTCGTGCGCCGCTCGATCGGCTCGTAGTACTCGGGCGCAAGGCCCAGCGACTCGAGGTGGGCCCCGACGTACTCGGCGGCTTCCCGCTCGCCCTTCGACCGCCCGCCGCCCCAGTTCGTGGTGTCGATCCGGATCAGGTCTCGCGCGATCCGCGCGACCTCGGGCAGCTCGGACGTCGACATGCCTTCCAACCTAGTCGGGGAACGACGAAGGCCCCGGATCTCTCCGGGGCCTTCGATCTGTGCGCGAGGGGGGACTTGAACCCCCACGCCCTATACGGGCACTAGCACCTCAAGCTAGCGCGTCTACCTATTCCGCCACCCGCGCAACTGGGTGCCCGATCTCTCGACCGGGGCTGTGGCCGCCGTGGCGACCGAAGAGAAACATTACCACGCGGTGAACCCGGTGACGAATCGCGGCGCGGCCCCGGGCGCGTCTTCGGGACCGGGTCAGGCGAGCGTCACGCCGAATGCGAGGCCGAGGAGGTACGTGACGGCGGCGGCGCCGTAGCCGATCGCGAGCTGGCGGAGGGCGCGCTTCAGGGGCGAGGCGCCCGAGAGCAGGCCGACGGTCGCCCCGGTGCCGAGGAGCGCGAGACCCACAAGGACGAGTGCCGTCACGACCGCCGGCACGCCTGTGAGCCCGAACAGCCAGGGAAGGACCGGGATGACGGCGCCGCTCGCGAAGAACAGGAAGCTGGATCCGGCGGCGCGCCACGCACCGCCGACCACCTCGTGCGTGTCGATGGGGCCGGTGTGCACGGGAGCCCGGCCCGCGTGGGCCTCGGCGATCGCCTTCCGCGCGCGCTCGATCGCCGCCTCCTCCGGGATGCCGCGCGCGCGGTAGACGAGGGCGAGCTCGTTCGAGTCGATGTCGAGGTCGGGCAGGGCCGTGTCGCCGTAGGTGCTGCCCGGATCGGTCGCATCGAGCATCTCGCGCTGCGACCGGACGGAGACGAACTCCCCCGCCGCCATCGACAGCGCACCCGCGAGAAGGCCCGCGATGCCGCTGAAGAGGACGAGCTGCGGGGCGACGCCGGTCGCCCCGATGCCGAGGACGAGCGCGAGATTCGAGACGAGGCCGTCGTTCGCCCCGAAGACCGCCGCCCGAAACGTGCCGGACAGCCGGCGGCGACCGCGCGCCGCCAGGCCCCGCACGACCTCGTGGTGCACCTTCTCATCGGCGCGCATGGCGGGTGTCGCGTACCGCTCGCCGTCGTACGGCGACCGCGCCTCCGCCTGCTGGGCCAGGGCGAGCACGAAGATCGTGCCCAGGCGCCCCGCCATCCAGCCGAGCATCCGCGTGCGCAGGCTCGCGCGCGGCATCCGCTTCGGTTCGCCTCCGAGCAGCGTCAGCCAGTGAGCCTCGTGGCGGCCCTCCGCGGCGGCGAGCTGCTCGAGGATCGCGCGCATCTCACCCTCCTTCGAGGCGGCGAGCCGGCGGTACACGTTCGCCTCGGCGCGCTCGTCGGCGAGGTACTGCGCCCAGCGGCGACGGTCGGCGGATGTGGCGGTGGGCGCGCTCAAGAGGCCTCCAGAGAGGGATGACGAGGGGGATCACTCCACGGTAGCCAGCCGACGGCGGCTTCCCCCGTCAGGCGCCGGGATTGGCAGGTTTTCGGGCCCCCGAAGGGGCGCCCCGCACCGCGCGGCGCAGTCCGCGCTCCCCCGCGCGCATCACGATGCGGTGGCCGAGTGCGAAGACGGGACGCAGCACCGGGCCGGCCGCGATCATCCAACGTCGTCGCGCGGTCACGTCCCACTCGAATCGCAGCTCGCTGCCCGAGCCACGAGGCTGGATCTCCACGCGCCCGCGCCCCTCGAGGTCGCCGAGGCTCACGGCGTCGATGGCGCGTCCCTTGTCGACCGCCGTGACCCGCAGGACGAACCGCAGGGAGTAGCCGAAGGGCGCGCGAACGCGCGCCCCGATCTCGGCGCCCGGCTCCACCCTGGTGGCCGGTGCCGTCACGCGCAGCGATCGCCACCATCCGTCGGATCGTCCCATCGCCACCGCCACGAGCTCCTGCCAGCACCGCTCGGGCGACGCATCGACGCTCCAGCGGGTGCGGAAGGAGTAGCGCGCGGACATGCCGGCGACACTACCGCCGGCGCGGCGCCCCGCTGCACATGAGCGGACCCGGCGAGATCACGATCGCACACGCCCAGGCGGACGTGCGCCGCGTGCACCGCGGCGGGTCGATGGGCCCCCTGGTCTCCGGCGCGGTGTGGCTCGTCGCCACCGCGCTGATGACGTGGGCCTCCCCGCCGGCGGCGATGTGGGCGCTGTTCGTCGGCGGAGCGCTGATCTTCCCGATCTCCACCCTGCTGCTCCGCGCGCGAGGCGGTCCGGCGTCTCTTCCCCCTGGTCACCCGTCGAGCGCGCTCGCGTTCGAGTCGGCGATGGTCGCCCCTGCCGGCACGCTGCTCGCGATCGTGGTGGGGATCTTCGGTCCGGACCGGTTCTTCCCGGCCGCGACGCTCATGATCGGCGTGCACTACCTGGTCTTCGTCTCGCTGTACGGGCTCCGGCTCTACCTCGCGCTCGCCCTCGTCCTCACCGCGATCGGCGTGCTCGGGCTCTTCGCCGTGCCGCAGCTCGGCTTCTGGGCCGGCTGGGCGACGGGTGCGGCGCTGCTTGCCTTCGTGCTTCCGCTCGACCGGGCGTCGCGTCCCGCGCGTGAACCCGCTGCCGTGGCCTGAGCCTCAGGAGCGGACGCGCTTGCGCAGCACGTCGATGCGCGCCTGCAGCTGGGCGACCGTCGCCTTGGCGACCTCCGGGCCGCCGCAGCGACGGCGCAGCTCGGCGTGGATGACGCCGTGCGGCTCACCCGTCTGGCGGGCGTAGACGCCCACCAGGCTGTTGAGCAGCTGCCGCTGCTCGCGCAGCGTGCGGTGAAGCGGGGCCGGCAGCGTCGACACGGGCTCCTCGCCGCTCTCCGATTCGCGCGCCTCGCGCACCTGGCGGTGCCGCGACTGCCGCGCGACCCGCTGCATCAGCAGCTCGTGTACGTGTTCCGGCTCGAGCAGGCCCGGCAGGCCGATGAACTCCAGCTCCTCCTCCGTGCCGGGAACGGCGAGCTGGCCGAACTCCTTGCCGTCGAACACAACGCGGTCGAAGTGCGCGACGGATCCGAGGGCCTCGAACGAGCCCTCCTCGGTCAGCGCGTCGGAGGCCTTCTCCTCGCGCTCCGCCGCCTCGAGCAGGGAGTCGTCGAGGCCGTCCTCGTCCTTCTCGCCGCGGTCGAGCACGTGGTCGCGCTGACGCTCCATCTCGTTCGCGAGCGTCATCAGGGTCGGCACGTGCGGCAGGAAGACGCTCGCGGCCTCTCCGCGGCGGCGGGCGCGCACGAAGCGGCCGATCGCCTGCGCGAAGAACAGCGGCGTCGACGACGACGTGGCGTAGACGCCCACAGCGAGGCGCGGCACGTCCACACCCTCCGACACCATCCGGACGGCGACCATCCACCGATCGGTGCTCTCCGAGAAGCGCTCGATGCGGCTCGACGCCTCCGCGTCGTCCGACAGCACGACGGTCGCGCGCTGACCGGTCATCGAGTGGAGCAGCTTCGCATAGGCACGCGCGGCCGTCTGGTCCGTCGCGAGCACGAGGCCGCCGGCATCCGGCACGTGCTGACGGATCTCGGTGAGCCGCTGATCCGCCGACTTCAGCACCGCCGACATCCACTCGCCCTGGGGGTCGAGCGCCGTGCGCCAGGCCTGGGACGTGACGTCCTTGATGTTGTCCTGGCCGAGGTGCGCCTCGAGCTCGTCCCCGGCGCGCGTGCGCCACTTCATGTGGCCCGAGTACACGTGGAACAGGACGGGCCGCACGACGCCGTCGGCGAGCGCCCTGCCGTAGCCGTACGCGTAGTCGGTGACCGAGGTGCGCAGGCCCTGCGCATCGGGGGCGTACTCGACGAACGGGATCGGCGCGTCGTCGCTGCGGAACGGCGTGCCGCTGAGCAGCAGCCGCCGCTTCGCCGGGCCGTACGCCTCGCGGAGGGCGTCGCCCCAGCTGAGCGCCTCGCCGCCGTGGTGCACCTCGTCGAGGATGACCAGCGTGCGGCCGCCCTCGGTGAGCGCGCGGTGCACTGATGCCTTCACGGCGACCTGCGCGTAGGTCACGACGACGCCGTGGTACTGGCGGGAGAAGGTCGTGTGGCTGTTGCGGAACACCGGATCGAGCCGGATGTGCGCCCGCGCCGCGGCATCGGCCCACTGCGTCTTGAGGTGCTCGGTCGGGGCGACGACGATGATCCGGTCGACCTCGCGCGTGCGCAGCAGCTCGCCCGCGAGCGTGAGCGCGAAGGTGGTCTTACCGGCGCCGGGGGTCGCCGCGACGAGGAAGTCGCGCTTGTCCGCCTCGAAATACGCGTCCAGGGCCTCCTGCTGCCAGGCGCGGAGCTTGCCCGCGGTTCCCCACGGAGCTCTCTGCGGGTAGGACGGTGACAGCATGGGGTTCAAGCGTAACGGCCCCCGCCGACGTTCCGCCGAGCGCTCCCCACCCGCGCCGGCCGCGCAGGATCATCCGCGCGACGGATCCGCGGGAACGCGCCGAGTCGTAGTCTTCTGCACGTCCCATCCCGTCCATCCCGTCCGTCCCGTCCCCCTGGAGGATTCGATGACAAACGACGCCGCGCAGGCCCCGATCGATGCAAATGTGGGTCCCCACCCCTGGCGCCGCTTCGTCGCCATCGGCGATTCCTTCACGGAGGGAATCGGCGACCCCGAGCCCGGATCTCCCGGCGGCCACCGCGGCTGGGCCGACCGCGTCGCCGAGGTGCTCTCCCGCCAGGTCGACGACTTCGCCTACGCGAACCTCGCCGTGCGCGGACGGCTGATCACGCAGATCGTCGACGAGCAGCTCGAGCCCGCGATGGCGCTCAAGCCCGATCTGGTGACCCTCTGCGCGGGCGGGAACGACGTGATCCGCCCCGGCGGCGACCCGGATGCGGTCGCGGCGCAGTTCGAGGCGGCGGTCGCGCGGCTCAGCAGCGAGGGGGCGACCGTGGTCGTCTTCACCGGGATCGACACGCGCTTCACGCCGGTGTTCCGACCGCTGCGCGGCCGCATCGCGATCTACAACGAGAACATCCGGGCGATCGCCGACGCCTACGACTGCGTCGTGGCCGACCAGTGGGCGCTGAAGACCATCCAGGACCCGCGGTTCTTCGACGACGACCGGCTGCACATGAACTCGCTCGGTCACCATGAGGTGGCGCGGATGGTGCTGCGCGCGCTGAACGTGCCGAATGACCTGCAGCCGATGCAGCCCGACCCGCTCCCGCCGACGACCTGGCGCGAGGCGCGGCGCGGCGACCTCATCTGGGCCCGCACGCACCTTGTGCCGTGGGTGCTGCGGCGCGTGCGCCACCAGTCATCCGGCGACAACGTCACTGCCAAGCGGCCCGAGGCGGCGCCGTTCGCCACGCTCAAGCCCGAGGACTGACCCGCGGCGCGTCAGCCGCGCTGGCCGCGGCCGACCGCCCAGAGGGCGACGGCGCTCGCGGATGCGACATTGAGCGAGTCCACGCCGCCCGCCATCGGGATCGTCACGACCGAGTCCGACGCCGCCAGCGCGCGGCGGGAAAGCCCGTCGCCCTCCGCGCCCATCAGCAGCGCCACGCGTTCCGGCGGAGCCGCGGCGAACTCGTCGAGCGAGACCGCCTCGTCCGAGAGCGCGAGCGCGGCGATGTGGAACCCGGCGGCGTGAAGCTGCTCGCGCGCCTCCGGCCATTCCGGAAGACGCGTCCAGGGCACCTGGAACACCGTCCCCATGCTCACGCGCACGCTTCGCCGATAGAGCGGGTCCGCGCACCGGGGCGTGACGAGCACCGCATCCGCCCCGAGGCCAGCCGCGGCACGGAAGGCGGCGCCGACGTTCGTGTGGTCGACGATGTCCTCGAGGATGACCGCGAGGCGCGCCCCGGCGAGCACGTCGGCGACCGCCGGCGGCTCGGGCCGGTGCATCGCCGCGAGCACGCCGCGGTGCACGGCGTATCCCGTGACGCCCTCGGCCACCTCGGCGGGGACGAGGTACACGGGCACCTCGTCAAGGCCCGCGAGGACGTCTTCGAGCTCGGGCAGCCAGCGCTCCTGCGTCAGCACCGAGCGCGGACGGTGCCCCGCCGCCAGGGCGCGGGCGAGCACCTTCGCGGACTCCGCCATGTACAGGCCTCCCTCGGGCTCGAGCACACGGCGGAGCGCGACGTCGGTGAGGTCGCGGTAGTCGGCGAGGCGCGGGTCGGACGGGTCGTCCACGGGGAGGATCTTCACCCATCCAGCATTCCCTAGACTCGGCTTCGTGCCCGTCCCCGAACTCGACGCCCCCGCGACCGCGGCCGTCGGCCGCGCCGTCGACGCCCTCGCCGGTCGCCGGGTCGCGGTGCTCACCGGCGCCGGGGTGTCGACCGACTCCGGCATCCCCGACTACCGAGGCAAGGGCGCCCCAAAGCGCACGCCAATGACCGCGCAGGCGTTCCTCAGCGACGAGGCCGCCCGCCGCCGGTACTGGGTCGGATCCCACCTCGGGTGGCGCGCCTTCACCGCGGCCGCACCGAACGGCGGGCACGAGGCCCTCGCCTCGCTCGAGCGCGACGGCATCGCCACCGGCATCATCACGCAGAATGTCGACGGCCTGCACCTTCGTGCCGGCAGTCACCGCGTCGTCGAGCTGCATGGCACGATGCGCCGGGTGTTCTGCACGCACTGCGGCCAGGTCTTCGACCGCCGCGACATCGGCGAGCGGCTCGAGCAGGCGAATCCCTGGATCACGGTGCCCGAGAACGTCGCGCTCGGCCCCGACGGCGACGTGCTTCCCGAGTCGGCCGAGGACTTCGTGGTGCCGGAGTGCACCGTCTGCGGCGGCATGCTGAAGCCCGACGTCGTCTTCTTCGGCGAGTACATCCCGGCCGAGAAGTTCCGCGAGGCCGAGCAGCTGCTGCTCAGCAGCGACGCCCTGCTGATCGCCGGCTCGTCGCTCGCGGTGAATTCGGGCATCCGGTTCGTCGAGCGCGCCCGCCGCCGGAAGCTGCCGGTCGTGATCGTGAACCGCGGCGAGACGCGCGCCGACAACCGCGCGACGGTGCGGATCGAGGCGGGCACCACCGAGGTCCTCCGGGAGCTCGCCCGCGCGCTGCCCGCCGCGCGCTGATCCGCCCGCCGGTGCCGCGCCCATCCGCCGAGCGGAGCCGGCTTCTCCGGAGGCGCCATAAACTCGAGGGGTGACCCTCCTTGCTCTCGTGCGCCATGGCCAGACCGACTGGAACTTCGACCGGCGCATCCAGGGCCGCACCGACATCCCCCTGAACGACACGGGCCGCGCACAGGCGCTGCTCGCCGCAGAGGCGCTGCGGGACGGCGGGTGGACGCGGATCGCCTCGAGCACGCTTCAGCGGGCAAGCGAGACCGCGCAGATCATCGCCGATTCGCTCGGCCTCGACGCTCCGAAGACCTACGCGGGGCTCGTCGAGCGCGACTACGGCATCGGCGAGGGAACTCTCGTCTCCGACTTCCACGCCCGGTACGACACCGGCGTGGCCCCGGGCGGCGAGACGCTCGAGGAGCTCGCCGAGCGCGTTCTCGCGGCCCTCGGCGAGGTCGCCGCCGACTCCGCCGGAGAGCCGACCATCGTCGTGGCGCACGGCGGCGTCATCCGGTCGCTTCTCGGCATCGCCACGGACGGCGCTCTGCCGCGGCCCGGCGAGCGGATCGACAACGCGTCGGTGACGGTGTTCCGCCTCACCTCCGACGGTCTCGCCCTCGAGTCGGCGTCGCTCGTGGCGCCGCAGGCGGACGCCGAGGCGTAGGCAGAGCCTCGCCGTGGTGCGCCTGCGCCGGTCCTCCCCCGATCAGCCGGGCTGGACGAGACGCGCCGCGGGGCGGGGATTCGTCTACCTCGACGAGCAGGGATCCCGCCTTCCGGACGATGCCGTGGAGCGGATCCGGTCGCTCGCGATCCCGCCCGCGTGGAAGGACGTGTGGATCTGCCCGTACCCGCACGGACACCTTCAGGCCGTCGGCACGGACGACGCAGGAAGGCGCCAGTACCTCTATCACCCCGACTGGCGCACCCGCCGCGACGCCGCGAAGTTCGATCGCGTCCTCGACTTCGGTCGTGCCCTCGGCAGCGCGCGCGGCCGGGTGCTCGACGACCTCGCGCTCGAGGGCATGCCGCCCGAGCGCGCCTGCGCGCTGGCGGTGCGGCTGCTTGACCTCGGCTGCTTCCGCATCGGCAACGACGTCTACGCCGACACCCATGGCAGCTTCGGCCTCACCACGCTGCGCCGCGATCACGTGACGCGCCACGGCCGCTCGCTGGTGTTCGAGTTCACCGGCAAGTCGGGCGTCGACCACCGCATCGAGATCGAGGACGAGCCCGTCACCGCGGCGGTTGAGACCCTCCGCCGGCGACGGGACGACGCCGAGACCCTGCTCGCCTGCCGCAACGGCTCGTGGCGCACCCTGACCCCCGCGATGGTGAACGAGTACGTGCGCGAGATCACGGGCATGGACGCGACGGCCAAGGACTTCCGCACCTGGCACGCGACCGTGCTCGCCGCCGCCGAGATCGCCACCGGGGCGGACGAGCTCGAACGCTCCGGTCGCGGCGGCGTCACGCGGCGTGGCCGGGTCGTGAGCGATGCGATGCGCGAGGTCGCGGACTTCCTCGGCAACACGCCGACGCTCGCCCGCACGTCCTACGTGGATCCTCGCGTCGTGTCGGCCTACGAGGAGGGCCGGACGATCATCCGCGCCGTCCGGCGCAGCTACGACTCCGCGGATGAGCGCCAGCTCTCCCTCGAGCGGGCGACGCGCCGGCTGATCCGGGAGACCGACGAGGCCTGATCGGATCGCCCACGGCACACTGACGTACGGCAGGCCAGGCCGCGCAATCGATCCGATAACGACTGAGCAGGATGCCCAAGAGCCTGTCCCAGAGACTGCTAATGTCTCGCACTATGGCTTCCCTGGATCACGTCGACCTCGAGTTGCTGGCCGCGCTGAGCGAGGACCCGCGCGCAACGGTCGTAGCGCTCGCGGAGCGCCTCCGCCTGTCCCGCAACACCGTCCAGGCGCGCATGGCGCGGCTCGACAAGGCCGGCGTCTTCCGTTCGTTCGAGCGCTCGATCTCGACGGCCGCCCTGGGGTTCCCGCTCGAGGCCTTCCTCGCGATCGGCGTGCGCCAGGTCGACCTCCCCCGCATCACCGGCGAGCTGGCCTCTGTCCCGGAGGTTGTGCAGGTGCACGGGCTCTCCGGTCAGACGGATCTGCTCGCCCTCGTCGCGTGCCGCGATGCGCGTCATCTCTTCGACGTCGATGCGCGCATCCTGGGCATCGAGGGCGTCGAGCGCACCGAGACGTCGCTCGTGATGAGCGAAGCAGTGCCCTACCGCGTGAACGGTCTTATGCAGCTCGCCCGCCGCGAGCCGTAACCTGCCCGGGCACGCCTTGCGGGCGCCGCGACGCCGCGCGGCAGAATGACCGTGTGAGCCAGCTGCCGCCCGTCCCGCCGCCTCCGGTCGCGGGCCCGTTCGATCCGCCGCCGCGCCCCTACCGCCCGGGTCTGCGGGGCTGGGGAGTCGGGCTGATCTGGACCGGCAGCGTGCTGCTGGTGATCGCCATCGCGGCGGCGACCTTCTCGCTCTTCTTCTTCCTACGCACGGTGCCCTTCGGGGTGCTCGACCTGTCGGGCAGGCCGGGCCCCGAGGTCATCGCGTCCGGATCGCTCCCCGGCGAGGCGGCGCTCGACGTGGCCGAACCCGCGCGCTACACGATCTGGCAGATGTCCTCGTCCTCGGATCCGGACTTCCTGAGCTTCGAGGACGTGACCGTGACGGGCCCCGAGACCGTCCGCGTCGATCCGGCGTTCGTGGCGGAGACCTCGAGCTCGGGGTCCACCGTGGCATCCGCGGTCGCGTCGTTCCAGGCCGACGAGGCGGGCTCGTACCTGATCACGGTCGCATCCGGTGCGGACGCGCCCGAGGACGCCCTCTTCCTCGTCACCGAGGGCGGAGGCTTCGGCGAGTTCTTCCTCGGCCTGAACGCGACGATCCTGCTGGGCTTCGCGGGGATCGGCGGCGGCCTCCTCGGCACCACGCTGCTCACGATCGGCATCGTGCTGCGCGTGCTCGCCGGGAAGAAGCCCACGCGCGGCTGACGCGCCGTCTCAGGCGAGGAAGGTCCGGATCGCCGCGGCCGCCTCGGCCGGCTTCTCGTAGTGGATGAGGTGGCCGACGCCGGCGATCTCGACAAGGCGCGCGTCGGCGAAGCGCGTCGCGAGCACCCGCTCCGCCTCGATCGGAGTGATGTCGTCGCGGTCGGCGGCGACCAGCAGCGTGGGCACGGCGATCCGCTCGGCGTACTGGCTGACGTCGTGCGACACGCTTGTGACGAACGCGTCGTGCAGCACGTCGCGGTCGGCGAAATTCGAGAAGTAGCGGTCGTGCTGATCGTGGATGAAGGCCCGCAGCTGCGGATCGCGGGTCTTCGCCATCGCGATCGACATGACCCGCACGATCACCTTGCTCCGCAGCACCCACGTGCCGATCGCGCGCGGCAGCCGCGCCCCCGCCCAGTAGTAGAAGATCGCGAGCCGCGTCAGGATGCCGCGGGGCCCCTCGAGCGCAGGGGCGCCGATCGGGTTGACGAGGATGAGCCTCGGCGTCCGGAGACCGCGCGCGACGGCGGCGGCCGACACGATCGAGCCGAAGGAGTGGCCGAGGATGATCGACTCGGGGGCGACCGCGGCGTGGAACGCGTCGAGCCAGTCGGCGTACGCCTCGATGCCGTGACGCCGGCCGGGAAGGGGCGCCGTCTCGCCGAACCCGGGAAGATCCGGCATGATCAGCCGCACGTCGGGAAGGAACGCCACAACGGGTTCGAGCCCGTGGTGCTCGCCGCGGAACCCGTGCACCGCCAGGACCGTGATCGCCGCGTCGTCGGGCCCGTATATCCAGTAGGCGGTGCGACCGCCGAGGACCTCCACCTCGTGCCGCACCACGGGGATCTCGGCGAGCTTGGCGGAGTAGGGCGAGGCGACGGGCATCCGTCGAGTCTACGGAGGGTCCGCTGGGCGTTCGTGAGCGCTCCGCGGTGTGGCTTCCCGGTGATGTCGGCGGCGCGCTCTACGGTGTGGATCATGACGAGGTCGTGGCCGGATCCGCCCCCGCTGTTCGAGCTTGACGAGCTCGACCATCCGGGCGAGGCGATCACCTGGGTCCCGCCCGTCGAGACCGCCGTCGAGGTCGAGACGCTCGTCGAGGTTGTGGCATCCGAACCCGAGCCGGTGATCGAGGTCCACGTCGAGACCGTCGTCGAGGCGACCGTCGAGGTCGCGCCGGCCGTCCGGGTCGAGGCCGAGGCATCCGTCGAGGCGCTCGTGGAGGTCGCTCCCGACCGCTGGACGAGCAGGATCGGCGTGTTCGATCTGGAGACGACCGGCGTGGACGTGGCCGAGGACCGCATCGTGACCGCCTACGTGGGCCTGCTCGATGCGTCGGGCGAGGTCGTGCATGAGGAGCACTGGCTCGCCGACCCCGGAACCGAGATCCCGGAGGGCGCGACCGCTGTCCACGGCATCACGACCGAACACGCACGGGCGCACGGCAGGCCCGCCGAAGAGGTCGTCGCGGAGGTGACCGCCGCGCTGCGGACGCTGCTCGCGGGCGGCATCCCCGTCGTCGCCTACAACGCCGCCTACGACTTCTCGCTGCTGAAGTACGAGGGAGAGCGCCACGGGCTCGAGTGCCTCGACTCCCCCGCGCCGGTGATCGATCCGCTCGTGATCGACAAGACGCTCGACCGCTACCGCAAGGGAAAGCGCACGCTCGACGTCGTCGCCGCGCACTATGCCGTGCCGTTGGAGTCGGCGCACGAGGCGTCCGCCGACGCGATCGCCGCGGGGCGCGTCGCCCTCGCGCTGGCGAACCGGTTCGCCGACCGCCTGCCCGAGGATCCGCTCGAGCTCCACACCCGCCAGATCGGCTGGGCGCGCGAGCAGGCCGAGAGCCTCACGGAGTACTTCATCTCGATCGGCCGCCTCGAGCCGACCGAAGCGCTCGACGGCTCCTGGCCCGTGCGCTGACCCCGGCGTAGCCTCGCCCCATGGTGCGCGACGACGGGATGGACCGGCTGCGGCGGAAGTACCCGCTGCAGGGCGCAGGATCCGCGATGGACGCGGTCTGGCGCCCCTCGGCTCACGACGCCGACATCGAGGCGCAGTCGCTGAAGATCATCCCGGTCCCCGCGCCAAGCCCGGACACCGGCCCGGGCGTGCTCGATTTCGATAACGGGACCATCGAGATCCACGTCGACGAGTGATCCGTCACCCCGGAAACGCGAAAGGCCCCGCCGAAGCGGGGCCTTTCTGAAGAACGAGGGCTTACTTGGAGCCGAAGTTCTTGAAGCGCTGGTTGAACTTCTCGACGCGACCGGCCGAGTCCATGATGCGCTGCTTACCCGTGTAGAACGGGTGCGACGCCGACGAGATCTCGACATCGATGACCGGGTACTCGACGCCGTCGAGCTCGATGGTCTTGTCGCTGGTCACGGTCGAACGGGTGAGGAAGGTCTCGCCCGAACCGAGGTCGCGGAACACGACCGCCTTGTACTCGGGGTGGATGTCAGTCTTCATGGGGGTCCTTGCCAAGAGATTTTGAAAAGTCTTCCGGTGCTTGGGCACCAGCGAACGAGTCTACCAGACTCAACCCGCCGTTGAGACCGCTGTCAGTGGGCGCGTGCGGCGTAGCGGCCGCCGTCCTCGCTCAGCTTGATCTGCACGCCGAACGTCTCCGAGAGGTTCTCCTCGGTGAGCGTCTCGGGGATCGGGCCGGCGGCGACGATCTTCCCGTCGCGCAGCAGCAGCACGTGGGTGAACCCGGCGGGGATCTCCTCGACGTGGTGCGTCACCATAACGAGGGCCGGCGTGACCGGCGACTTCGCATACTCGCTGAGCAGACCGACGAGAACCTCGCGCGAGCCGAGGTCGAGGCTCGCGGTGGGCTCGTCGAGCAGCAGCAGCTCGGGGTCGGTCATGATCGCGCGGGCGACCTGGACGCGCTTCTGCTCGCCCTCGCTCAGGGTGCCGAAGGTGCGGTCGGCGAGGTGGTCGAGACGCCACTCCTGCAGCACGCGCAGTGCGCGGCGCTCGTCGATGTTCTCGTACTGCTCGTTCCAGCGGCCGAGCACCGAGTAGGCGGCGGTCAGCACCGCGTTCAGCACGGTCTCGTCCGCCGGGATGCGCTTTGCCAGCGCGGAGGACGCGAAGCCGATGCGGGGGCGCAGCTCGAACACGTCCGTCCGGCCGAGGCGCTCGTCCAGGATGTCGACAGTGCCGGCGGTCGGGTGGATGAGCGTGTCGGCGAGCTGCAGGATCGTCGTCTTGCCGGCGCCGTTCGGGCCGAGCACAACCCAGCGCTCGTCGTCGTTCACCGCCCAGGTGAGTCCATCCACGATGTTCCGACCTTCTCGGCGGACCACGACGTCTTCGAAGGAGAGCACAGTGGGCATGCGTTCAGCCTACCTATCCGGATGGGGCCCCCAGCGCGGACGCGCGGGCTCGGTCGGGCACGGGCGCGGTGTGCCGGGCGCTACGCTCGTCACTCGTGACCGCGCGCTTTCTCGTCGTCCTCGACGCCGACTCCACTCTGATCCGCAACGAGGTCATCGAGCTGATCGCGGATGAGGCCGGGCGGGGCGCGGAGGTCGCCGCCGCCACCGAGGCGGCGATGCGCGGCGAGGTCGACTTCGCCCAGAGCCTGCGGTCGCGGGTGCGGGAGCTCACCGGGGTGCCGGTCGCCTCGTTCGTGCGGGTGCGGGCCCGGATCGAGCCGACGCCGGGCGTGACAGCCCTGATCGACGCCGTGCACGCGCGCGGCGGACTCGTGGGCGTCGTCTCCGGCGGGTTCCACGAGATCCTCGACGAGCTCGCCCCGCATCTCGGCGTCGACCTCTGGCGCGCGAACCGCCTGCTCGCCGCGGACGGCGTGCTGACGGGCGAGGTCGACGGCCCGATCGTGGATGCCGCCGCCAAGCGCGAGTGGCTGACCCGCTGGGCACACGAGCACGGTGTGCCGATGTCGCGCACGATCGCGATCGGCGACGGGGCGAACGACCTGCTCATGCTGGAGGCCGCCGGCCTCGGCCTCGCCTTCAACGCCAAGCCCGCCGTCCGTCGCGCGGCTCCCCTGGTGATCGGTCCGGTCAACCTGTCCCAGGTCATCCCGCTGCTGCCGTTCTGAGGCGAGCATGAAGTCCGCGCTACCGCTCGGCCTTGACTAGGTTTCCGAAGGCACATCGCGAGGCTCGTCACTAAGGTGTCCACATGCCCGCGTCGCCATATGTCCGCGCAATGCGCGAGAAGATCGGCCACGACCTCCTGATCCTCCCCGGTGTGACCGCGGTGATCCGTGACGGCGACCGCTTCCTGCTCGCACGGCAGCGGGACACCGCGCGCTGGAGCCTGGTCGGCGGCGGTGTGGAGCTCGACGAGCAACCGCGGGATGCGGTCATCCGCGAGGTGGCAGAAGAGCTGGGCGTGGTGCCCGAGGTCGTCCGGGTCATCGGCGCGTACGGCGGACCCGAGCTGCACAGCGTGCTTCCCAACGGCGACGAGGTTGCATACGTCACGACCGCCTATGAATGCCGGCTTCCGCGAGGCCCGATGGTTCTGGAGCAAGAGGAACTGCACAAGGTCGCGTGGTTCACGCGACCGAGATCGGCCAGTTGACCAGACACGAATGGATCGACCAGGTGCTTCGCGACGTGTGAGCCGAGGAGTCCGCGCGCCCGCTGAGGCCGCGTAGTGAAGCCCGCTCAGGCCTCGTAGTGAAGGAGGTCCCCCGGCTGGCAGTCGAGGACGCGGCAGATGGCGTCCAGGGTGGTGAACCGCACGGCGCGCGCCCGCCCGTTCTTGAGCACCGCGACGTTCGCCGGGGTGATGCCGATGGCGTCGGCGAAGTCGCCGACGCTCATCCCGCGCTCCCGCAGCATCCGATCGATCGAGATGCGGATCGCCATCACACGACCTCGTCGAGTTCGGTGCGCAGCCGGATCGCGTGGCCGAGGAGTGACCGCAGCACGAGAGTGATGCAGGCGAGCGCGGTGAGGGCGAGGCACGCGGTCACCAGGATGAGCGCAAGCCAGGGGCTTCCCGCCTGCCCCACGCCGATGACGACGAATGCGACGACCACCAGCGCAGCGGCGCAGATCAACGTCGAGACGATCACGTCGACCCACAGGAGGGACGGTCGCGCGAGGACGGTGCCGGCGTGGATCCGTTGGACGAGCAGAGCGACCATGGCGAGCGTAACGAGAGCGAGCAGGACGATCGCGATCGCGAGAGCGAGCAGGGGCGTCCGCAGAGATGCGTACTCGGGAAGCGCCGCGGCGATGCTCGCCGACATAGCCGGCAGGAGGGCGATCACCCCGATGCCGCCGAGGAGCAGCGCCGCCAGGAGCGCCTGGGTGAGGACGACAAGCGCGAGCGGCGGCTTCGGGAGATCGTGGTCCATGCATCGATCTTCGATAGATCACCTATCGAAAGTCAATAGATGCTGGGCGCACTGTCGTCCACACAGGAGGTGAGCCCCTCGATTCTCCACATAGGCCAGAGATTCGAACGAATGTCCGAGGTTCGTGGGACACTTGATGTATGCCGAAGTTCACGGATTCCGACGGTCTCACCTGGGGTTTCACCTCGGGTGAGAAGGCGCGGACGCGTGCGGGTGTCGAGCGACTGAAGGAGATCCGGGCCGAGCGGGCGCGGCTGGATGCGCAGGAGGCGACAGAGCTGGCAGCACTGACCGGCATCGCGGTCGGGCAGATCGAGCGGATGCCGTCGCCCAGCGAGTACGCGTTCCCCCTCCGGTCGATGGCCACCGAGCTCGCGTTGGCGCTTCGGGAGTCGCCTCGGGCGATGCAGGGGCGAATGGAGCGCGCCGCCGAGCTCGTCGAGAAGTTCCCGGCCACACACGCCGCCCTGGCGGCGGGACGTATCACCGACCGTCACGCCCGCGAGATCAGCGCCGCCGGCATCGGCATCCCCGCCCCCGAGGCGCGGGCCGCGTACGAGGCAGAGGTCGTCGCGCTGGCGGAGAAGACCACGCCGCACCGCACGAAGGAGACCGCCTCTCTGGTGGCCGAACGGCACCACCCCGACGTGCTCGCGGTCCGCCACGAGAAGGCCCGCGCCGAGCGACGGGTGTTCCTGGATGACCTCCCCGACGGGCAGTCGATGCTCGCCATCATCGGCAACGCCGTCGCCATCCACGGGGCCTACGATCGCCTCACCGCCCGTGCCCGCGCCGTCATACGCGACCGGCGCCGGGTGACCCGCGAACTCGACGGCATCGAGCCAGCGCCGCAGTCCCCGGACGCGGCGAAGTACCACGACGATCGTCACCTCGGCCAGCTGCGCGCCGACCTCGCCCTCGACCTCCTCCTGACCGGCATCCCGACCGGGCACGACATCGAGCAGGACATCCGCGCCACGGTGGAGATCACCATCCCCGTCACCACCCTCATCGGCCTCGACGACGGCCCCGCCCTCCTTGCCGGCTACGGCCCCATCGACCCCGACACGGCCCGCCGTCTCGCCGGCACGACCGCCGGCTGGGAGCGGATCTTCCTCGATCCCGACACCGGGGCCCTGCTCACCGTCGACCACTACACCCCCACGGCGGCCCAACGCCGGTACCTCCTCGCACGGGACAAGACCTGCCGCGTCCCCGGGTGCGAGACCAAGGCCAAGCACTGCGACCTCGACCACACGATCCCCTACTCGGCGGGCGGAGTCACGGACGTCGACAACCTGAACTGCGTCTGCGAGCAGCACCACATGCTCAAGCACCACGCCCCCTGGCGATGGCAGAACCTCGGGCACGGTCGCACCCGCATCACCAGTCCCTGCGGCTACGACTACACCGAAGGCCCATCCCTCATCTACACCGGCGGGCCACGCGCCCCCTTCTGACGCGCCTGCCAGCATGGACGCATGGGCACGGGTGAACTCTGGGACCTGACGGACGATCGCGGACGCCCGGTGGGACGCACCCACCGGCGCGGGATCGGCGAGATCCCGCCCGGGTTCTTCCACATTGTTTCCGCGACCTGCGTCTACCGGCCTGATGGTGCGGTGTTGATCACCCGCCGCGCCGCCGGGAAGGACTATCCGCTGACGTGGGAGTTCCCCGCCGGGAGCGCCCTCGCCGGCGAGACGAGCGTCGAGGCGGCCACCCGTGAGCTCCGCGAGGAGACCGGCCTGTCCCCCGATCCGGCCCGCTTCCGGTTCGTCGGCCGATTCCCCGAGCCCTCGGCTCTCGTCGACATCTATACGGCGCCGTTTCCGGATGGGTCAGTGCTGGCGCTTGATCCCGAAGAGGTGGCGGAGGCCGACTGGGTCACCACGGATGACGTCGAGCACCTCCGGAACCTCGACGCGTTCGCCGCGCCGTGGCTCCCACGTCTCGACGCGCTCTGGCAGCCGATGAAGGACGCCATCGGCCAGGGGCTGCGCTGATGCTGCTCAATGTCGTGGAGGCCGGCAGCGGACCTCGCTGCGCAGTCTTGCTGCACGGGATGCTCGGCTCCGCCGAGAGCTGGCAGCGGGTCGTGCCGCTGCTCGTCGACGCGGGGTACCGCGTCCTCGCCCTCGACCTGCCGGGGCACGGGCTGTCGCCGCGCGACCCGACGATGACGCTCGAGGGCGCCGCCGACGCTGTCGTCGACACGGTGCGGGCGTTCGTCGACCATCCGCCCGCCGTCGCGATCGGACACTCGTACGGCGCACTCCTGCTCGCGGCGGCCGCGGAGAGGATGCGGCCCCGTCTCGCGGTGTATGTGGACGCGCCCCTCGCGTTCCCCGGTGGCGCGGATCGCGACGCCACCCTGGCGCGATACAAGCGCGACAAGCGGGTCCGGACCCCGCAGCGGCTGCGTGAGACCCGCTCCCACTACAGCGAGGCGGACGCCGTCGTCGAGGGACGTGCTGCCGAGCGATTCGATCCGGCGACATCCGCCTCGATTTCCGCGGGCCCGGGCGGATCCTGGGCGCCTTCCCCCGGATCGATCGTCCTGCGCGCCGAGCCGAGCGAGTTCGTCACCGACGCGGATGTCCGGGTGCTGTGGGAGCACGGCGTGGACGTCCGCAGCATCCCCGGCGCCGCCCACACCGTCTGGTACAGCCACTTCGACGCCTTCGTCGCGGCTCTGCCCGAGATCTTCTCGCCGGATGTCGGTGGCCCGTCATAGCCTGCGGGCATGGCAGACATCATCCTGATCCCGGGCCTCTGGCTCGACGCCTCCTCGTGGGACGACGTGGTCCCGACGCTCGAAGCCGCGGGACACCGCGTGCGCCCGCTCACCCTCCCGGGCGTCGGCGCTCCCGCGACCGAGTCGCAGGACGTCGGCATCGACGACTGGGTCGACGCGGTTGTGCAGCGCGTCGACGCGACCGCAGGCCCCGTCGTCGTGGTCGGCCACTCGGGCGGCGGCAACGTCGCGTGGGGCGTCGCCGATCGCCGCCCCGAGAAGGTGAGCCGCGTCATCCTGGTGGACACGATGCCGCCGCCGAGCGGCTCGGGCATCTCCGAGTTCCCGCTGGTCGACGGTGTCGTGCCGTTCCCCGGCTGGGACTTCTTCGGCGACGATGCCGCCGATCTCGATGACGAGACGCGCAGGCGCACCGCGCCGACGACGAAGTCCGTCCCTGCGCGCGTGCCCACCGATGAGCTTCAGCTGAACGACGACCGCCGCTTCGCGGTGCCGGTGACGGTTCTGGCGGGCGGGCAGGACGAGGCCGAGCTGCGCGGGATGCTCGCGGAGTGGCCGGCCTGGGGCGAGAACTTCGACCGGATCCAGCACGTCGAGGTCGTCAAGCTCGGCACGGCCCACTGGCCCCAGTTCTCGAAGCCGGAACTGCTGGCGGCCGAGATCCTGAAGGCCGCCGACCGGGTCTAGTGCCCCATCCCGAGGCCACCGTCGACCGGGATCACGGCGCCGGAGATGTAGCCGGCGTCATCGGAGGCGAGCCAGGTGACGGCCGCGGCGACCTCGGCGGCGCTGCCGTAGCGGCCCGCGGGGATCGACTTGCGGTACTCGGCCTGCGTCGCCTCGGGAAGCTCGGCGGTCATGTCCGTCTCGATGAAGCCCGGGGCGACGACGTTCGTGGTGATGCCGCGCGCTCCCAGCTCCCGGGTGAGCGAGCGAGCGAAGCCGACCAGTGCGCTCTTCGACGAGGCGTAGTTGACCTGGCCCGCCGACCCCAGCAGACCGACGACGCTCGAGATCAGGATGACGCGACCGAACCGCGCCTTCAGCATCCCCTTCGACGCGCGCTTGACCACGCGGAACGATCCGCCGAGATTCGTGGCGACGACGCTGTCGAAGTCGTCCTCGCTCATCCGCATGAGCAGCGTGTCCTTGGTGATGCCGGCGTTCGCGACGACGATCTCGACCGGGCCGAGCTGCTGCTCGACCTCGGCGAACGCGGCGTCCACCGCGGCGCCGTCGGTCACGTCCGCACGCACCGTGAGCGTGCCCTCGGGTCCTTCGCCGCTGCGGGCGGTCACCGCGACGCGGTAGCCCTCCTCCACGAAGCGCCCGGCGATGGCCCGACCGATGCCGCGGTTGCCGCCGGTGACGAGGACGACGCGTCCCTCTGCACTGCTCACGATGCTGCTCTCCTGTCCTGGCGATCCACTGGCTCGCCGATCCTGGCAAGCCTACTGACGCACCTCACGCCGACCCCGGTGCGGGCGCGCACAAGCATCCCGACGCACGGCTGTACCGGAGGGACAGCGGCGTAGGCTTGATGGACCGTGAGATCCCCCCGCCGAGAGCCCTCCTCCGCCGCGCAGTCGGCGACCTCGCTGCCGGTCGCCCCGGCCGACGACGCGGGCGTCCGCGTGCGCAACTACCTGCTCACGATGGGGATCCGGATCACCTGCCTGCTTCTCATGGCACTCATCACGCCCTACGGCTGGTACACGTTCGTCTTCGCCGTCGGCGCGATCTTCCTCCCCTACATCGCCGTGGTCGGCGCGAACGCCGCGAGCGGCCGCAACGTTCCCGTCGCCGAACGTCCCGTGGCGGCGGCGCTCGACGCCGCTCCGGTCGAGGAGAAGACGGAAGCGGCCCCCGCGGAGCCGACGGTGATCCGCATCGCCGAGACCACCGCGCGTCCCGCCGCCGAGACCCCCGAGCGCCCCACCGCCGACCCCGCCGCGCGGCCCACCTTCGCGCCCGACGACGAGGACCGCACATGATCGGCGACCTGCTCAACGGCGGAGGCCTCGCGGAGCCGACCTGCTCGCGTGCCGGCTGCGGCGACACGGCGACCTGGTCGATCGCGTGGCGCAACCCCAAGATCCACACGGCCGATCGCCGCAAGATCTGGCTCGCGTGCGACGCGCACGTCGACTACCTGCGCGAGTTCCTCGCGGCACGCGACTTCCCGCTCGAGGTCACTGCCGGCGTGCCCAAGGAGGCTGACGCATGAGCGCCCCCTTCTCGCAGAACCGCGCCACGCGCTGGAGCGTCTACGCACTCATCGCCGTCCTGTTCGCCATCGCGTGCGGATTCCTGTCGCACTGGCAGTTCACGCGCAACGAGGACCGCGCCGCGATGCTCGAGCTCGTCGAGGCGAACTACGACGCCGCTCCCCTGCCGGTCGAAGAGGTGCTCGACCGCGGGTTCGCCCCTCAGGACGAGTGGCACCCCGTCCGTCTCGCCGGGCGCTATCTGGCCGAGGAGCAGCTGCTCGTCCGCAACCGCGCGCAGGGCGGCACAAGCGCGTTCGAGGTGCTTGTGCCCTTCCAGCTCGCCGACGGCCGGATCGTCGTGATCGACCGCGGCTGGGTCCCGCCGGGCGAGGACGCCGTCCCGGATGCGGTGCCCGCCCCGCCCACGGGCGAGGTCACCGTGATCGCGCGGATCCGTCCCGGCGAGCCCCTGCCGTCATCCGGTCGCTCCGCACCCGAGGGTCAGCTGCCGACCATCCACCTGCCGTCGGTGGCGGACCTGACGGGTCCCGAGACCGAGACCGCGTTCTACGGCCAGCTCGTCAGCGAGGACCCGGCGCCGGCGGAGGCCCGCCCCGCCGCGGTCGCCGCACCCACCGAGGACCCCGGACCGCACCTGTCGTACGCGATCCAGTGGATCCTGTTCGCCATCATGGGCTTCGTCTTCATCGCCTACATGATCCGCACGGAGGTCAGGGCGCGCCACGAGGACGCCGAGGGTGACGACGACGATGAGCTCCCGACTGCGGCGCCCGCGCGCGCGAAGCCGCGCCGCCGCGACCGCGACGCCGACGAAGAGGATGCGCTCCTCGACGCCTGATCGCGCGCCTACGCGAGCGTGATCAGGTCGAGGTACGACTTGTTCCAGATGTCCTCGACGCCGTCGGGCAGCAGCAGCACCCGCTCGGGGTTCAGCGCCTCGACGGCGCCCTCGTCGTGCGAGACGAGGACGACCGCACCCTCGTAGTGCGCAAGGGCGCCGAGGATCTCCTCGCGCGATGCCGGATCGAGGTTGTTCGTCGGCTCGTCGAGCAGCAGCACGTTCGCGCTCGAGACCACGAGGGTCGCGAGCGACAGGCGGGTCTTCTCGCCGCCGGACAGCACGCCGGCCGGCTTGTGGACGTCGTCGCCCGTGAACAGGAACGAGCCGAGCACCTTGCGCGCCTCGGTCTCGTTCAGGTTCGGCGCGGCCGAGACCATGTTCTCGAGCACCGAGCGCTTCACGTCGAGGTTCTCGTGCTCCTGCGCGTAGTAGCCGATCTTCAGGCCGTGGCCCGGCTCGATCTGCCCGGTGTCGCTCTTGTCGGCGCCCGCGAGGATGCGCAGCAGCGTGGTCTTGCCCGCGCCGTTGAGGCCGAGCACAACGACCTTCGAGCCGCGATCGATCGCCAGGTCGACGCCCGCGAAGATCTCGAGCGCGCCGTACGACTTCGACAGCGACTTCGCCATGAGCGGCGTCTTGCCGCAGGGCGCCGGCTTCGGGAAGCGCAGCGCCGCGACGCGGTCGACCTGGCGCACCTCCTCGAGCCCCTCGAGCAGCTTCTCGGCGCGGGCGACCATCTGGTGCGCGGCGGCCGCCTTCGACGCCTTCGCACCGAAGCGGGCGGCGCGATCCTGCAGCGCCGACGCCTTCTTCTCGGCGTTGGCGCGCTCCTTCTTGCGGCGCTCCTCGTCGGCGACGCGCTGGCGCAGGTAGTGCTTCCAGCCCATGTTGTAGATGTCGATGACCTGGCGGTTGCCGTCCAGGTAGAACACCCGGTTCACGGTCTCCTCGACGAGGTCGACGTCGTGGCTGATCACGATCAGCCCGCCCTTGTACGACTTCAGGAAGTCGCGCAGCCACACGACGCTGTCGGCGTCGAGGTGGTTCGTCGGCTCGTCCAGGATCATCGACTCCGCGTCGGAGAACAGGATGCGCGCAAGCTCGATGCGGCGACGCTGGCCGCCCGAGAGCGTCTTCAGCGGCTGGTCGAGGATGCGGTCGGGAAGCGAGAGGTTGTTCGCGATCGTCGCCGCCTCGGCCTCGGCCGTGTACCCGCCGAGCGCCTCGAACCGCTCCATGTAGTGCGCGTAGCGCTTCATCGCCTTGGCGGCGACCTTCTCGTCCGTGGAGGCCATCTCGAGCGACGCCTCGTGCATCCCGAGCTGCAGCGAGCCGAGCCCGCGGGCATCGAGGATGCGGGTGCGCGCGAGCTGCTCCGGATCGCCGCTGCGGGGGTCCTGCGGCAGGTAGCCGAGCTCTCCGGTGCGCTCCACGCGGCCGTTCGCCGGAATGAGGTCACCCGCGAGCACCTTGGTGAGCGTGGTCTTGCCGGCGCCGTTGCGGCCGACGAGGCCGACCTTGTCGCCGGGGCTGACGCGGAACGAGACGTCGGACATGAGCATGCGCGCGCCGACGCGGATCTCGAGGTCGTGCACGGCGAGCACAGCGGACATCCATTCCCCGCGCGTCGCGCGGCCTGCTCAGGGGGTGTCGGCCCGAGAACCTGTCGAAGGCGGGCCAGCGTCCCAGTATAGGGACCCGCGTCCGAGCGTCTCCCGAGCGCCGGCCCGCTCTCAGGCGAAGTAGAGGTGGTGGTGGAGGCTGCAGTTCGGGTTGAACCCGGCTCGACAGCGGGCGCACTGCCCCGCGGCGAGGTACTCGTCGATCGACGACGTCTCGCCGCAGACGCCGCACAGCAGCGCCTGCGCCTCGCGGACGCGGGCCGGCCACGGGCGTGCCGGATGGTCGGCGTGCTCCTCGTGGCACGAGTGACACGGGTACCACCGGCCGCAGCAGGGGAACAGGATCGCCAACACGTCGAGCGGGCCCGCCCAGTGCGCGCAGCGCGTCTGCGCGTCGACCACCGCACCGTGGACGCGGTGAACGCCGACCCGGATGCCCGCACTCACGCGATCTCCCGTGCTCACGCGATCCCCCGTGCCGTGAGCGCGTCGGCGACATCGTCGGCGTGCCGCAGCGACATCACAAGCAGCGTCACGATGCCGCGCGGGCCGATCCGCACCCCGCGGGCGCGCTGGGCCTCGCGGATGCGCGCCGCGAAGTCGGCGACGACCGGCACCAGCGCGATCGTCAGCGTGAGCGTGAAGCCCACGCGCCACGGATCGACTCCCAGGCGCTGCAGCGGCGACAGCACCCGCTGCAGGGCCTCGAGCAGCTCCGAGGTCCGCGTCGTGAGGGTCAGCAGCCCCGCGAGCATCACCACGGAGACGACCCGCGTGGTGTTGACCACGGCGTCCGCGGGGGTCAGGAACACGAACTGGGTGACCGCGACGAACACGGCGATCCAGCGCGCGGCCCACAGCTGCCGGAGCCACGTGACCGGTCCGAACCCGCCGAGCAGGAAGGCACCGAAGACCACGAGCACCGCGACGCCGGCCATCAGCGGCGTGCGGGCGACGAGGGAGATCGCCACCGCGAGCACCGCCATGCCGGCGAGCTTCGCGCCCGCCGGCGCCCGGTGCAGGGGGCTCGTACCCGGCCGGTAGAGCGAGATCACCGTCGCGCGTCCTCGTGCTCCGCGCGGTACCGCGCGATCACCTCGGCGGGCGCCCCCACCTCGACGAGGCGCCCCTCGGAGAAGCGCAGGGCGACGTCGCAGCGTGCCGCGAGATCCAGGTCGTGGGTGACGATCACCGTCTGTGCCGCGATCGCGTCCTCCGTGGCCGCGGGGGCGAGGAGTTCGCCGATCCGCCGCGCGTTGCCGAGGTCGAGAAGCGTCGTCGGCTCGTCCGCGACGAGCACCGCCGGCCGGCGGATGAGCACGGCGATCAGCGCAACCAGCTGCTTCTGCCCGCCGGACAGGCTGTAGACGGGCTGGTCGCCTCGGTCGGCGAGCCCATAGCGCTCGAGCTCAGCCATGACGCGCGCCGCGACCGCGTCGCGCGGCAGGCCGGTGCCTCGCAGGGACAGCGCGATGTCCTCGGCGACCGTGGGCATGAGGATCTGGGCATCCGGGTTGGTGAAGACGAAGCCCACGAGGTCCCGGATGCGTCGCGCCTCGCGGGAGGCATCGATGCCGTGCACGCTCACCCGGCCGGACCTCGGCGCGACGAGGCCGTTGAGGAGCCGCGCGAAGGTGGACTTGCCGGATCCGTTCGCCCCGATCACGGCGATCCGGCCCTGATCCAGCCGCACCGAGACGTCACGCAGCACCGCCCGGCCCCCGAGCTCGACCGAGACCCGGTCGAGCTCGATCACCGGTGCACCGGGCTCCGACGTGCGCGTCATCGCGCGGCGGGCACGGGCTCCCCGGCGCGCGGCGCGGCCGGCGCGAGGGCGAACGCCGGCGGGTACGCCCGCCACAGCGCGAGCGCCAGCACGGTCGCGACGAAGGCCTTCGCCAGGTCGCCGGGGATGAAGACAAGGCTCGACACCGCCGCGTCCGCCAGCGGGATGCCGACGACCAGGGCGACGCCCGGCACGCCGAACGCGTAGACGACCCCGATCCCGCCGACGATCGCGCCGAGCGCGACTCGCCACCACACGGGGCCGGCCCCGCGGGTCCGTCCGGAGCGAGCGAGGAGGCCGGTGACGATCACACCGGGAATCCAGCCGATCATGTAGCCGACAGTGGGCCCGAAGAACACATCCAGCCCGCCGCGGCCACCGGACAGCACGGGGAGGCCCACGGCGGCGAGCAGCAGGACCACGAGCACGGCCGCCGCACCACGCACCGGGCCGAGCACGATCCCGGCGAGCATCACCCCGAGCGTCTGGAGGGTGATGGGCACGCCGACCGGGAGCGGGACCTGACCGGCGACGCCCAACACGACGATGATCGCGGCGAAGATCGCGATGCGTGCGAGATCGCGCGATTCGAAACGGGCGGACGACGCCATGGTTCCTCCTGAGAAGTCGAACAGCGACCTGAACACTGTTCACCTGAACACCGTTCACTATACTGAGCCGCATGGAATCCCGTGACGCGCGACCCGTCATGGAGCGCAACACACGGGACGGCATCATCGACACCGCCATACGCCTGCTCGAGGAGACGGGCCTCCCCGACCTCTCGATGCGGCGGCTCGCCGGCGCGATCGGCGTTCAGCCGAGCGCGCTCTACTGGCACTTCGAGAACAAGCAGTCGCTGCTCGCCGCGGTCGCCGACAGGATCGTCGGAGCGGCGGAGGCCGCGCCGGCGACCGGAGACCGCGACGCGGATGTGACAGCGGCGGCCATCGGGCTGCGGGACGCGCTGCTGAGCCACCGCGACGGCGCGGAGGTCGTGCTGAGCACGCAGGCACTCGGCCTCGGGTCCGAGGCCACGCACCGGCGCCTTGCCCAGGCGCTCGGTGGCGGCGACGCGGCGGCGTCCGCGGCGACAGTGCTGCTTCAGTTCATCCTCGGACATGCGTCGCTCGTGCAGCAGCGCATTCAGGCGGCGAGGTTCGGCGCCTATCCTCAGGACGAGGCGGACGTCGTGGCAACGACCTCCGCGGACTTCTCGGCGGGAGTGCGGATGATCCTCGCCGGCCTCGACGTCACGGGCTGAGCCCGCTCAGCCCGTGCGCTCGGCGATTCCCCGGCGCCAGTAGCCCATGAAGGCGACACGGCGGCGGTCGACGCCGTGCGTCGACACAAGCAGCCGGCGCAGCTGCTTGATGGTTGCCGCCTCCCCCGCGATCCAGGCGTAGAACTCGCCCTCGATCGGGTCGGGGCTGTCCCACAGCATCTCGCGGTCGACGTCGACGTCGGCGAGCTCCTGCGGTCGCGGGGCCGCGGCCACGGACAGCACATCGCGGTGCGCCTGCGCCCAGTCGGCGACGGCCTCGATCAGCGCCTCGCCGTGCTCCCGCTCGGCGCCGCCCTCGCGCTCGCGCACGATCCAGCGGATGTTCACGCCCGCGTTCGGCGCCTCGAACACCCCGGCGTCGGCGACGCTCGGCACCTCGACGAACACGTCGGCCGTCCGCCCCTCGGGCAGGCAGTCGAGGATGCCGCCGATCGCGGGCACGGCGGTCTCGTCGCCGATGAGGAGCAGCCGCGAGGCGTTCGCGGGCCGGAAGTCGATGCCGCCCCGCGAATGCGGGCTGCGCTCGTCCGGGCCCACGATGACGATCTCCTCGCCGCCGCGCACGTTCTCGGCCCAGGTGCCGGCGGGGCCCGCGTCGTGGTGCACAACGAAGTCGACGGTGAGCAGGCGAGCGACCGGATCGATCCGGCGGACCGTGTAGGTGCGGAACGGGTTGCGGCGCTCCTCGGGCAGCGCGCGCCAGGTGTCGTACCAGTCGCCGGCGAGCCGGCGCTCCTCGTCGTCCTGACCCACGTCGCAGAGCGATCCGTCCGCGAACGGGAAGATCAGCTTGATCCGCTGATCGAGCCCCGCCGTGCCGAAGTTCTCGAACTCGTCGCTCGCGAACGTGATCCGCGCGAAGTGCGGACTCAGCCGTTCGACGCGCCGCACGACAGCACGGTACGGGCGGTACGCGGGGCGGATGACAGGCGGCGCGATGGTGGTCACGGCGACGAGTCTACGGGATGAAGTTAGGACAGCCTCACCTGTGTTGAGTCAGTTCGTGGGCGTGGCCGAGACGCAGGCCCGGCACGAGGGCGAGGATCGCCAGCGCGCCCGCGATGGCGAACACGACGGGGAAACCGGCGCCGGTGCCCGCGAGCGATGTGAACGCAAGACCCATCACCGCGATCGTCGCCGAAGCGCCGACCGAGTCGCTGATCTGCAGCGCGGCCGAGTTGAAGCCCTCGTTCGCGCGATCCGAGTAGGCGAGCGTCAGCACGGTCAGGCGCGGATACATCAGGCCCATCCCGAACCCGGCGAACGACCAGAGCGCGATCGGCACCACGGGCGGCAGCGCGAGCAGCGCCGTCACGGCGCACGCCGCCGCGGCGACGAGAAGCAGCACGACACCCGTCGCGGCGATCCTGGTGTTGCCGATCCGATCGCCGAACCGGCCTGACACCTGTGCGCTGATGGCCCACGCGATCGCCGCGGTGGTCAGCCCGAGCCCCGCCCAGGTCGGCGTGAAGTCGTAATGATCGATCAGCAGGTACGGAACGTAGATCTCGGCGCCGAACAGGGCGCCGGCGATCAGCCCACGCATCAGCACCACGCTGGGAAGCCCCCGCGCGCTCCGCAGGGTGCGCTTAGGCAGCAGCGGCAGGATGGTCGCGCCGATGACGACGAGCGTGACCCCGGCGATCCCCCAGCCGAGCGCCGGGTCGAGCGACTCGGCGAGCTCGCCCGTGATGCCGAGCGCGAGCGCCGCCACCGCCACGACGACGGCGAACATGAGCCGCCGGGCCACGCCGCCCTGCGGGATCGCACCGCCCTCTGCGGGGCCGCGCAGGTGAAGCAGCCGCGGCAGGATCATCGTGAACGCGACGATGGTGAGAGCTCCGAGACCCGCGAACACCCAGCGCCAGCCGAGGTGCTCGGTGACGATGCCGGCCACGGACGGACCGACGAGGGACGGCACCACCCACGCCGCCGAGAACGCCGCCATCACGCGGCCGTGAAGCGCTGACGGATACACGCGGGCGACGACGACGTACAGCGCCACGACCTGGGCGCCGGACCCCAGCCCGGTGATGAGCCGCCCGAGGACAAGGATCTCCATGGTCGGCGCCAGGGCGTCGATCGCGAGCCCCGCGACGAAGAGCGCCACCGCGGTGAACAGCGGCAGCACGGGACCGGATCGGTCCGACCATGCGCCGGCGGCGACCATGCCGATGACGCCGGTGGCGAGCGTGCCGGAGAACGCCAGCGCGAACAGCGCGTCGCCGTCGAGGGCCTCGCTCACGATCGGCATCACGGTGGTGAGGGCGAGCGACGTCAGCGCCGCCAGGAAGATCAGCGAGACGGAGCCCGCGGTCACCCAGGCGACGCGAGGATCCCACAGCGAGCGTGCACCCTCCGCATCCACATGGGCGACGGGGATCGGACGGGTGAGGCCGTGCGGTTCCGGGTTGAGGGGGCCGGTCATCGCGCGAGCGCACCGATGCGCGTGACGGCCTCCGTGAGGATCTCCGGCCCGGTGCCGAAGTTGATCCGGACGTGGCCGCGTCCCTCGTCGCCGAACAGCGGACCGAGGTGGAGCGCGACGCCCGCCTCCTTCCGGATCCGGGCGGCGGGGTTGTCGCCCCACCCGAGGGCGGACAGGTCCACCCACGCGAGGTAGCCGCCCTGGCCGGGCAGATAGCGGGCCCCGGGAACGTGCTCGGCGAGGAGGTCGCGCAGCAGGAAGCGGTTGAGGTCGAGCCGCGCGATCAGGGCGTCGAGCCACTCGTCGCTCTCCTCGAACGCGGCGACGTTGGCGAACACGCCGAACAGGGACGTGCGCCACTCGACCTCGGCCGGCAGGTCGCTGACGATCCGGGAGGGTGCGTCCGCGGCCGTGATGATGAACGCGCATTTCAGGCCGGCGAGGTTGAACGCCTTGCTCGCGCTCGTCAGCGCGAACCCGACCTCCGCGGCCTCCGGCGCCGCGTCGAGGAAGGGCGTGAAGGTCGCGCCGGGAAGGGTCAGCGGGGCGTGGATCTCGTCGCTGATGACCCACGCGCCGTGCCGATGGGCGATGCGTGCGAGCTCGGCAAGCGCCTCGCGCGAGTGGACCGTGCCCGTGGGGTTGTGGGGGTTGCACAGCAGCATCGCCTTCGCGCCGCGCGCGAACGCGGCGTCGATGCCGTCGAGATCGAGGCTCCAGCCGTTCTCGTCGGCGAGGAGCGGCACGCGCTCGACCTCGGTGCGCGACTCCTCGTTCACCATGAAGAACGGCGGATACACGGGCGGGGTGACGATGACCCGGTCGCCCGGCTCGGTCACCGCGCGCAGCAGTTCCGCGACGCCCATCATCACGTCGCACGTCGTGCGCACGCGCTCCTGGTCGATGGTCCAGCCGAACCGGCGCTCGGCGAAGCCCGCGAACGCGGCGGGCAGCCCCGTGCGGGGCGGGGTGTAGCCGGTGTCGCCGCGCTCGACCGCGGCGGCCAGCGCGCGCGTGATGGCGGGCGCCAGCGCGAAGTCTGTCTCCGCGACGAACAGGGGCAGGATGTCGGCGGGGTAGGTGCGCCACTTCGAGCTGCTCCGCCTGCGGAGTTCCTCCAGGGGCAGCGCTTCCAGCGGGGTGATGCTCACCCGCTCGAGCCTACCGGCGAACGCCGAAGGGCCCGGAGTCTCCCCCGGGCCCCAAAGCGTGCGAGCCGCTTCTGAACAATGCTGTGCGAGCGAAGCCCACAGACTGCAACCCCTGCGAGCGAAGCCCCCAGGCCGCAACCCCTGCGAGCGAAGCCCTCAGGCCGTAACCCCCTGCGAGCGAAGCGAGCGTGGAGCGAAGCGACCCCGCAGCGCGAAGCGCTGCCGCAACGGAGCGCCAGCGACGGTGCCTCGCTCGCGAGGGCGCCGCTTGCGGCCCCGAAGCGTGCGAGCCGCTTCTGAACAATGCTGTGCGAGCGAAGCGAGCGTGGAGCGAAGCGACTGCCGACCATCTCCACAACGCGACCCCCGTCGGGGATGGAGCGAAGCGACAGCCCGCGATCCCGAGCCCCGGCGCGAAGCGCCGGGCGAGAGATCGCGCACGCTCGATGCACTACCCCGCGAAGCGGGAAATCAGATAGCGAACCCCAGCGCCCGCATCATGTCGCGGCCGTCGTCCGTGATCCGCTCCGGACCCCACGGCGGCATCCAGACCCAGTTGATCCGGAATCGCTCCACGACGTCGTCCAGCGCCTGCGCCGTCTGCTCCTCGAGCACGTCGGTCAGCGGGCAGCCGGCGCTGGTGAGGGTCATGTGGATGATGAGGGCGTCGTTCTCGTCGTCCCACGCGAGGTCGTAGATGAGGCCGAGATCGACGACGTTGACACCGAGTTCGGGGTCCATGACGTCCTTGAGGGCCTCAGTGACCTCGTCGTACTTCTCTGGCGTGAGGGTCGCGCTCATGGCGGCGATCCTACGCCTCGAGCGGGGCGTCGGCAGGCAGGTATGCCGTGTAGCCCTCGTTCTCGAGACGCTCGGCGAGCTCGGGGCCGCCCTCTTCGACGATCTGGCCCTTGACCATCACGTGCACGAAGTCGGGCTTGATGTAGCGCAGGATGCGCGTGTAGTGCGTGATGAGCAGAACGCCGAGGCCGGTGTTCTCCTTCGCGCGGTTCACGCCCTCCGACACGATCTTCAGCGCGTCGACGTCGAGGCCGGAGTCGGTCTCGTCGAGGATCGCGAGCTTCGGCTGCAGAAGCTCGAGCTGAAGGATCTCGTGGCGCTTCTTCTCGCCGCCCGAGAAGCCCTCGTTGACGTTGCGCTGGGCGAACTTGTCGTCCATGCGGAGGTTCTTCATCCCCTCCTTGACCTGCTTGGTCCAGGTGCGCAGCGAGGGCGCCTCGCCGTCGATCGCGGTCTTCGCGGTGCGGAGGAAGTTCGTGACCGTGACGCCGGGGATCTCGACCGGGTACTGCATCGCGAGGAACAGGCCGGCGCGGGCACGCTCGTCGACGGCCATCTCGAGCACGTCCTCACCGTCGAACGTGATGCTGCCGCTCGTGACCGTGTACTTCGGGTGGCCGGCGATGGTCGACGCGAGCGTCGACTTGCCCGAGCCGTTGGGGCCCATGATGGCGTGCGTCTCGCCGGAGCGGACCGTGAGGGTCACGCCGTTGAGGATCGGGATGATGCCTTCGTCGGTTTCGACCGTGACATGCAGGTCGCGGATCTCGAGAACGGACATTTCAGACTTCCTTCTTCAGGCTGGGGTCGATGAGCACGTCGTCGCCGTCGATCTGGACGGCGAACACCGGGACGGGCTCGTAAGCGGGGAGGTTCAGGGGCTTGCCGGTGCGGAGCGAGAAGGCCGAGCCGTGGGCCCAGCATTCGAGCGTCTCGCCCTCGACGAAGCCCTCGGAGAGGGAGATGTCGCCGTGCGTGCAGGTGTCGCCGATGGCGTGCACCTCACCGGCGGAGTCGAGCACCACGGCGATCGCGACGCCGTCGACGTCGACCTTCAGCGGGGTGTCCTGCTCGAGGTCGCTCAGCGCGCAGACGCGCGTGGCGCTCACGCGCCGGCTCCGATCGGATCCGCTCCCTCGGCGAGCTCCTTCTCGATGAGCGCCGTGAGCTCCTCCTCCAGGGAGGGGACGCCGATCTTCTGCACGGTCTCGGCGAGGAAGCCGAGCACAACGAGGCGGCGAGCCTCCTCCTCGGAGATGCCGCGAGCCTGCAGGTAGAACAGCTGCTCGTCGTCGAAGCGACCGGTCGCCGACGCGTGGCCGGCGCCCTTGATGTCGCCCGTCTGGATCTCGAGATTCGGGATCGAGTCGGCGCGCGCGCCGTTCGTGAGGACGAGGTTGCGGTTCGCCTCGTACGAGTCGGTGCCGGTGGCGTCCGGGCCGATCAGCACGTCGCCGATCCAGACAGTGCGGGCGCTCTCGCCCTGCAGCGCGCCCTTGTAGAGCACGTCGCCGACGGTCTCGACGCCCTTGTGGTGCAGATACACCTGGCTCTCGAGGTGCTGGCCGGCGTCGCTGAACGCGAGGCCGTACATCTCGCCATTCGAACCGGCGCCCGACAGCTCGAGGTTCGGGTTGACGCGCACGACGCCGCCGCCGAAGCTGACGACGACGTGGCGCACCGTGGCGTCGCGGTCGACGCGCGTCTGGTGCGCCGCGGCGTGGATCGCGTCGTCGTTCCACTGCTGGACGGTCACGACCGTGAGGTTCGCGCCGTCACGGGCGATGATCTCGACGTTCTGCGCGTACTGCGCGGATCCTGCGTGGCGCAGCACGACGGTCGCCTTGCTGTGCTCGAGCGCCTCGATGACGAAGTGGCCGTCCGCACGGCGGTCGGCGCCGGCGCCAGTGATCTCGATCACGATGGGCTCGGCGACCTCGGCCTCGCGCGGCACGCGGACGTGAAGGGCCTCGGCGGCGCCCTGCCACGCGATGGCCGCGGGCAGGTCCTCGGGGACGAAGAACTCGCCGCGCGGGGCGTCGCCGATCTTGAGCGGCACGCCGACGAACTCGCTGCCGCCCGTCACCTCGACCGTCACGCCGTCGTTCACGGCGGCGGGCGCGAGGAGGGGCTTCAGGCGGTTCAGCGGCGTGTGCTTCCAGTTCACCTCGCGGCCCGTCGGCACGCCGAAGTCGGCGGGCTCGTACGAGCGGAGGCGCTCCGAGCGGGTCTGCACCGGCACGTTGCCGGAGCGCGCGCTCGTGTCCGCGACCTGCGCCGCGGGGTCCACGTGGGCGTGCGTATCCTGCGCCGTCTCCGGCGCCGACGTCGACGTCGTCATATCAGCCGACCGATCCTTCCATGCCCATCTCGATGAGCTTGTTCAGCTCGAGGGCGTACTCCATGGGCAGTTCGCGTGCGATGGGCTCGATGAAGCCGCGCACGATCATGGCCATCGCCTCGTCCTCCGGCATGCCGCGGGACATGAGGTAGAACAGCTGCTCCTCGCTGACCTTCGACACCGTGGCCTCGTGGCCGAGCTGCACGTCGTCGACGCGGATGTCGATTGCGGGGTACGTGTCGGAGCGCGACATCGTGTCGACGAGCAGCGCATCGCAGCGGACCGTGTTCGCCGAGTGATGGGCGTTCGCGTCGACGCGGACCTCGCCGCGGTAGCCGGCGCGGCCGCCTCCGCGGGCGATCGACTTGGAGACGATCGACGACTGCGTGTACGGCGCCATGTGGATCATCTTCGCGCCGGCGTCCTGGTGCTGACCGGGACCGGCGAAGGCGACGGAGAGGGTCTCGCCCTTCGCGTGCTCGCCCATCAGGAAGATCGACGGGTACTTCATCGTGACCTTCGAGCCGATGTTGCCGTCGATCCACTCCATGGTCGCTCCCTCGTGCGCCACGGCGCGCTTGGTGACCAGGTTGTAGACGTTGTTCGACCAGTTCTGGATCGTCGTGTACCGAACGCGGGCGTTCTTCTTCACGATGATCTCGACCACGGCCGAGTGCAGCGAGTCGCTCTTGTAGATCGGGGCGGTGCAGCCCTCGATGTAGTGGACGTAGGAGTCCTCGTCCGCGATGATCAGGGTCCGCTCGAACTGGCCCATGTTCTCGGTGTTGATGCGGAAGTAGGCCTGCAGCGGGATCTCGACGTGCACGCCCTTGGGCACGTACACGAACGATCCGCCCGACCAGACGGCGGTGTTCAGCGCGGCGAACTTGTTGTCGCCGGCCGGTATCACGGTGCCGAAGTACTCCTCGAAGAACTCGGGGTGCTCGCGCAGCGCCGTGTCGGTGTCCATGAAGATGACGCCCTGCGCCTCAAGGTCCTCGCGGATCTGGTGGTAGACGACCTCGGACTCGTACTGCGCGGCGACGCCGGCGACGAGGCGCTGGCGCTCGGCCTCGGGGATGCCGAGCTTCTCGTACGTGTTCTTGATGTCCTCCGGAAGGTCCTCCCACGACTGGGCCTGCTTCTCGGTGGAGCGCACGAAGTACTTGATGTTGTCGAAGTCGATGTCGCTGAGGTCGGCGCCCCAGGTCGGCATCGGCTTCTTGCCGAACAGGTCGAGACCCTTCAGACGGGTCTTGAGCATCCATTCGGGCTCGTTCTTGAGGGCGGAGATGTCGCGGACGACGGTATCGCTGAGTCCGCGACGTGCGCTGGCACCCGCGGCATCCGCGTCGTGCCAGCCGAACTCGTACACCCCCAGACCCTCGAGCTCGGGACGGTCGATCAGCACATCGGACATGGCGTCACTCTCCTCATCAGGCCTCAGACGGTGTCAGCCGCCCCGACGATGCACTGGACGAGCCAGCACCTGCGCCGTAGGGCCTTTCACATGAGGCGCGAAGAACTCGCGCCTAGACTTGGAGCGGCGCGGCGAGACTCCTCGCGCGCATCCGCAGCACTCCCGATTCTACAGGTTCCGCCCTTCACCCGGCCGTTCGGCACCTGTCTCACGGGGTAACGCCAGGAGGCAAACCGTCATGTCCGCCGACGTCCTCGCGCCCGTCTCCCCTCGCCGCCCGGTGGCGAGCCACCGGCCCGGCCGCTGGCTGATGACCTTCGCGTGGCTGTCGTTCATCGCGGAGGTCGTGATCATCGGCACCGGCGGCGCGGTGCGCCTGACCGGGTCGGGACTCGGCTGCTCGGAATGGCCCCTGTGCACGCCCGAGTCGCTCGTGCCCACGCAGGAGCTCGGCATCCACGGGCTGATCGAGTTCGGAAACCGCACGATGACGGGAGTCGTCGGCATCCTGGCGCTCGTCGTGCTGGCGCTGACCCTTGTGCACCTGCGGGCCCGCCGCCAGCTCGTGACGGTCGGCTGGTTCGCGCTCGGCGGCATCGCGCTCGCCGTCCTGACGCTCGTCGTCACGAGTTCCTTCGTCGCCGCCGTCTCGGCCGCCCTCCTGGCCGTGATCGCCGCGGCGATCGTCACGATCCGGCGCGTCCCCGCCCGCCGCGACCTCCTGGTCCTCGCCTGGCTCGTCCTCATCGGCATCGTCGCGCAGGGCCTCGTCGGCGGGATCACGGTGCTGACCGGTCTGAACCCGTTCATCGTGGGCTTCCACTACGCGAGCTCGGTCGTGCTCGTCACCCTGACCGCCGCGTATCTCGTGCGGGCGTACGACGTGCCAGGGCCGCGCGAGCGCGCGGTGCCGGCATGGTTCGCCATCCTGACGCACGTCACGACGCTCGTCCTGGCGGCGACCATCGCGTTCGGCGTCCTGACGACCGGCAACGGGCCGCACTCCGGCGACCGGAACGTCATCCGCACCGGCTTCGACGCCACGGTGCTCGCGCACGTGCACTCGTGGCCCGGCTACATCCTTCTCGGCCTCGGCGTGATCCTGACCGTGGCGGCGGCGATGCTGCGCCTGCGGCCGCTGCGCTGGCTCGTTGTGCTGCTCGCGGTTATCGCCGTGCAGGTGGTCGTCGGCGTGATCCAGGCGCGCAACGGGCTTCCCGAGCTGCTGGTGGGAATCCACATGGTGCTGGCGGCGCTGTCCGCCGCGGCGTTCACCGTGGTTGTGCTGCGGCTGAAGCGCCCCGCCGGGCACGTCGAGCGCCCGGCCGGACGGTAGTCACTCGTCGCTCGTGGCGGTGGGCACCAGGATGCCGCGCGCGAGCGAGTGGAAGTGCCGGTTGAAGCCGAGGATGGCGGGCGTCGCCTCGTCCGGCAGCTCCAGGTGCTCGACGTCCAGCGCGTCGACCACGAAGAAATAGCGGTGGACGCCCGTGCCGGGCGGCGGGGCCGCGCCGATGAACTGGCGCGTGCGCTGCTCGTTCGGCAGGGTGATGCCGGCCGGGGTCTCCCCCGTCGGGAACGACGTCACGTCGGCCGGGATGTCGTACACCGCCCAGTGCCAGAAGCCAGAGCCGGTCGGCGCATCCGGATCGAAGCACGACAGCGCGAACGACTTCGTGCCCTCCGGGGCGCCCGACCAGGTGAGCTGAGGCGAGGTGTCGGATCCGCCGGCCTGCGACCCCCAGTGGGCCTTGGCGAGCGGCTGATCGTGCGAGATGTCGGTGCTCGTCAGGGTCAGCGGCGCGAAGTCGCGCAGCGTGGCGAGTTCGGCATACGGGTCGTAAGAGAACATTGACCCTCCTTTCGCGGCCAGACTAGAGCGCCCGCATCCCACGCGCGCGGGCCTTGACGGGACGCGTCCAGCAGATCCATAGGGGCCGCATGAGTCCCGCACCGGCTCGGTGGGAAAGGTGGGTGGCTGCCCGACCCGGCCGCCGTTGCGGCCAGACCATGGAGGAACATGTCCGTCGCTCAGACCACCCCCGTCCGCCGCCCGCGCCTCGTGCGCAGCATCGCCTACTGGGTCCTCGTGCTCACCTCGATCGCGAGCCTCGCGATCGGCGTGCTGCTGACCGTGCCGAACATCGGCGTGATGACGTCGAGCCTGCTCGACGGCAGCGCCACGGGTGTCGAGGTCTACTCGGGACAGGCCTGGGTCACGCTCGGCGCGGCGCTCGCCGGTGCGGGTGTGCTCGGCATCCTGATCGCCCTCGCGCTCGCCGCCGGGGCATCGCTGATCCCGCGCGCCGTCGTGACCGAGACGGCCCCGGAGATCGCCGCGGAGCCCGAGAGCGAGCCGGCCGACGCCGACCTCGCGACCTCCGGCGCGCGCGACTGACGTCCACCTCAGGCCCCGTCCGGTGCCACGCCCTCGCGCGTGCGCCGGGTGGGGCCTTCGTCGTCCGTCAGCCCGCGGCAGCCGCGGTGCGGCGTCGCTGCACGAGGTCGGCGACGCCGGCGAGGAGCGCGACCAGGAGGAATGCGCCCACCGCCGCCATCCCGAAGGCGTAGGCGTCGTGGTAGACGACCGAATCCTGCGCCTCGCCCTGCTCGCGGTACACGGTCGCGTAGAACAGCGACAGCGCGACCGCGGTGCCGATCGCCGTGCCGAAGCGCTGACCGAGCTGCCCGACCGATCCGGCGAGCCCCGCCTGGTGGACCGGCACCTCGGCGTACATCAGCGTCTGGTTCGGCGAGATCACGAGGCCGCCGCCGAGGCCGGCGATGACCATGATCCCGGCCATGATGAAGCCGACCGCGCCCACCGGGGCGAAGACGGCCGCCGCGACGAGCCCGACGGCGCCGGCGAGCATCGTGGCGACGCCGGTGACGACGAGTGCGCGCCCCATCCGCGCGACGAGGCGTCCGCCGAGCCACGCGGTCAGCGAGCTGGTGAGCGCGAAGCCGATCGTGACGAGAGCCGCGTGAAGCGGATCGAAGTGCACGCCGATCTGCAGGAACAGCGTGGTGAGCAGGAACATCGCCGGCATCGCGGAGAAGTACGCCGTGCCGACCAGCGCGCCGTTGCGGAACGAGGAGACGCCGAACAGCCCGAGCGGCAGCAGCGGCGCGCGTCCGATTGCGGCGTACCGCCGCTCCCACCACAGCGTCACGGCGAGCAGCACCGCGAAGGCCGCGAGCGACCACCAGCGGGCTGGCGGGTCCTCCGGCGATCCGGTCGTGAACAGGAACGGCAGCATCAGCGCGATCACCGTCGCCCCGAACAGCGCCGTGCCGACCGGGTCGAGCTCGAGGCGCGGTCGCGGCCCGTCGGCGGCCCGGTGCCCGTCGCGGGGAAGCAGCCGCACGGCGAACCAGATCGCGATCAGCCCGGCGGGGAGGTTCATCCAGAAGATCCCGCGCCAGCCGTCCGCGGCGCCGCCGAGCCCGATCAGGATGCCGCCCGTCAGCGGGCCGAATGCGGTGGCGAGGCCGATCGTCGCGCCGAACAGACCGAAGGCCCGTCCCCGCTCCGCGCCCCTGAACAGCTGCTGGATGAGCCCCATCACCTGGGGCATGTGGATTCCCGCCGCGACTCCCTGCAGCACGCGTCCGACGAGCAGCACCTCGGCGTTCGGCGCGACGGCGCACAGCACCGACGCGAGCGTGAACAGCGCGAGGCCGACGACGAACAGCGTGCGCCGTGACCGCTGGTCGCCGACGCGCCCCATCGGCACCATCAGCAGACCGAGCGCGAGCACGTAGCTCGACACCACGAGCTGCAGCTCCGTGGAGCCGACCTCGAACGCCGCCTCGATCGACGGCAGCGCGACGTTGACCTTCGTCATGTCGAGGATCGTCAGGCTGGCGACGCCCGCACAGACCCAGAACGCGGGCCAGGGGCTGAGGCCGGCGGTGGACGAGGGCTCGACGGAGCGTGCGCCGCTCACGTCAGAACGGCAGCAGCGGGTCGATCGCGACGGCGACGAAGACGAGCGTGAGGTACGTGATCGAGGCGTGGAACACGCGCATCGGCCCGGCGGTCTCGCGCCTGACCGTGCGGTTGTACAGGCGGTGCGACTCGTAGAGGAACCAGCCGCCGAACACCAGCGCCGACACCGTGTAGACCAGGCCCATGCCGGCGACCGGGATCAGCAGCAGCGAGCACGCCACCGTGGCCCACGCGTACAGGATGATCTGCAGGCCGACCTGCACGCCGTCGCGCGTCGCGCCCAGCATCGGCACGTCGGTGTTCGCGTAGTCGGCCGCGTACTTGATCGAGAGCGGCCAGTAGTGCGGCGGCGTCCACAGGAACACGAGCGCGAACAGGATGAACGCGGCCCAGTCGAGCGAGTTCGCGACGGCCGCCCAGCCGATCAGCACCGGGAAGCAGCCCGCGATGCCGCCCCACACGATGTTCTGCTCGGTGCGGCGCTTGAGGATCATCGTGTAGATGACGACGTAGAAGAAGATCGCCGTCGCGGACAGCGCCGCGGTCAGCACGTTCGTGGTGAGCAGGAACCACACGGTCGAGACGATCGCCAGCGTCCACGCGAAGATCAGCGCGTTGCGCGGCGGGATCTCACCGGTCACGATCGGCCGGTTCTCGGTGCGCTGCATGTGCGCGTCGATGTCGCGGTCGATGTACATGTTGAACGCCGCGGCGGATCCGGCGCTCATCGAGCCGCCGATCACCGTGGCGAGCACCAGCCAGAGGTTCGGCATCCCGTCGGCGGCGAGGAACATCACCGGAACGGTCGACACCAGCAGCAGCTCGAGCACGCGGGGCTTCGTGAGGGCGACATACGCGCGCACCTTGCGGCCGAAGCCGGCCCTGCTGCGGTTCGACGTCGAGGTCTCCGGCGCGATCGTCGACATGCCGATGCTTCTCCTTCTGCGACCTCGATAACGACCTGGGCGCCGTCGCACGCGGATGACGGTGCGGACGCGCCCGGGAACGGCCCTTCGATTCTAGAGCATCGGCGGGACCTCACGACGCGCACGGCACCCCGGTGAGCGGCACGATACGCGCCCGTCACCGCGCCGTCTCAGAGCGCGCGATCGGGTATGTCACGCTCCGTGTCGGGACTCGATCCCGGCCATTTCCCCAGCGCTATGCTGGGGGCACACGCGCGCCACGCGCCGGTTGCTCCACCGTGCTTTTCACTCCAGTGCTGTCACGGCCACGATGCGCCGGCGCACGGGCGCACCACCCCACCACGAAAGGCGATCCGGTGACGGAACTGCGTTGGGATGAGATCGACAGGCGCGCCGTGGACACGGCCCGCGCCCTTGCGGCGGACTCCGTCGAGAAGGTCGGAAACGGCCACCCGGGGACGGCGATGAGCCTCGCCCCCGCGGCCTACCTGCTGTACCAGCGGGTGCTGCGGCACGACCCGAGCGACGTGCACTGGCCCGGTCGCGACCGGTTCATCCTGTCGGCCGGCCACTCGTCGCTGACGCAGTACGTGCAGCTCTACCTCGGCGGCTTCGGGCTCGAGCTCGACGACCTCAAGGCGCTGCGCACGTGGGGCTCGCTCACCCCGGGCCACCCGGAGTACGGCCACACCGACGGCGTCGAGATCACGACCGGCCCCCTCGGCCAGGGCCTCGCCTCGTCGGTGGGCTTCGCGTACGCTGCCCGCTACGAGCGCGGCCTGTTCGACCCGGAGGCCCCGGCGGGCGAGAGCCCGTTCGACCACTTCGTCTACGTCATCGCCGGTGACGGCGACCTCCAGGAGGGCGTCACCAGCGAGGCCGGATCGCTCGCCGGTCACCAGCAGCTCGGCAACCTCATCGCGATCTACGACTCGAACCAGATCTCGATCGAGGACGACACGAACGTCGCCTTCACCGAGGACGTCGCCGCGCGCTACGAGGCGTACGGCTGGCAGGTGCAGGTCGTCGACTGGAAGACGTCGGGCGAGTACGTCGAGGACGTCGCCGCGCTCCACGCCGCGATCGAGGCCGCGAAGGCCGAGACCACCAAGCCGTCGCTGATCGTCCTGAAGACGATCATCGGATGGCCCTCGCCCGGCAAGCAGAACACGGGCAAGATCCACGGCTCGGCGCTGGGCGCCGACGAGCTCGCCGCCACCAAGAAGGTGCTCGGCTTCGACCCCGAGCAGACCTTCGCGGTCGCCGACGACGTCCTCGCGCACACCCGCGCGCTCGCCGAGCGCGGTGCCGCGGCGAAGGCCGAGTGGCAGCAGAAGTTCGACGCGTGGGCCGAGGCGAACCCCGAGCGCAAGGCGCTGTGGGACCGCCTGCAGGCCGGCACCCTGCCCGAGGGCATCGAGAGCGCGCTGCCGGTGTTCGAGGCGGGCAAGGACGTCTCGACCCGTGCCGCGTCGGGCCAGGTCATCAACGCCCTCGCCGCCGAGCTCCCCGAGCTCTGGGGCGGATCGGCCGACCTCGCCGAGTCGAACCTCACCACGATCAAGGACGCCAAGTCGTTCATCCCGGCCGAGTGGTCGACGCACGAGTGGAGCGGCAGCCCTTACGGCCGTGTGCTGCACTTCGGCATCCGCGAGCACGCGATGGGCGCGATCGTCAACGGCATCGTGCTGCACGGCCCGACGCGCGCCTTCGGCGGCACGTTCCTGATCTTCAGCGACTACATGCGCCCCGCGGTGCGACTCGCGGCCCTCATGGACATCCCGAGCGTGTTCGTCTGGACGCACGACTCGGTCGCGCTCGGCGAGGACGGCCCGACGCACCAGCCGATCGAGCAGCTCGCGACGCTGCGCGCCATCCCGAACTTCACGGTGGTGCGCCCGGCCGACGCGAACGAGACCGCCGTCGTGTGGCTCGAGATCCTCAAGCGTCGCGGCGGCCCGTCGGGAATCGCCCTGACCCGCCAGAACATCCCGGTGTTCGAGCGCGGCGACGGCGAGGCGACGGGCGACACGTTCGCGTCCGCGTCGCTCGCGGCCAAGGGCGCGTACGTCCTCGCCGAGGCGCCCAACGGCACGCCCGACGTCATCCTGATCGCCACCGGCTCCGAGGTGCAGCTGGCGGTCGCCGCCCGCGAGACGCTCGCGGCCGAGGGCGTGAACGCCCGCGTTGTGTCGGCCCCCTCGCTCGAGTGGTTCGCCGAGCAGGACGAGGCGTACCGCGAGAGCGTGCTTCCCTCGGGCGTCAAGGCGCGCGTGTCCGTCGAGGCCGGCCTCGGCCTCACGTGGCGCGGCATCGTCGGCGACAGCGGCCGCTCGGTCTCGATCGAGCACTTCGGCGCCTCGGCCGACTACAAGACCCTGTTCGAGAAGTTCGGCATCACCGCCGAAGCCGTGGTGAACGCGGCCCGCGAGACCATCAAGGAGAACGCATGACCACCCCCACCGCAGCTCTCGCCGCACAGGGCGTCAGCATCTGGCTCGACGACCTCTCGCGTCAGCGCATCACGACGGGCAACCTCGCCGAGCTCATCGAGACGCGCGACGTCTCCGGCGTGACGACGAACCCGACGATCTTCCAGGGCGCCATCTCGGCCGGCATCGGCTACGAGGAGGCGATCGCTGCCCAGGCGGCCGCCGGTGCGTCCGTCGACGAGGCGATCTTCGCCATCACGACGACGGACGTGCGCGACGCATCGGACATCTTCCGTCCGGTCTACGACGCCACGGGCGGCGTCGACGGCCGCGTGTCGATCGAGGTCTCCCCCGACCTCGCCCACGACACCGAGGCCACGATCGCCCAGGCGAAGGAGCTGCACGCCGCGGTCGACCGTGAGAACGTCCTGATCAAGATCCCCGCGACCCTCGCTGGCCTGCCGGCGATCACCGAGGTCATCGGCGCCGGGATCAGCGTCAACGTCACGCTCATCTTCAGCCTCGAGCGGTACGACCTCGTGATCGATGCCTACCTCGCCGGCCTCGAGAAGGCGCAGGCCGCCGGCCTCGACCTCTCGAAGATCCACTCGGTGGCGTCGTTCTTCGTCTCCCGCGTGGACACCGAGGTCGACAAGCGCCTCGCCGCCCTCGGCACGGACGACGCGAAGGACCTGGTCGGCAAGGCGGGCCTCGCGAACGCCCGTCTCGCGTACGAGCTGTTCGAGAAGCGGTTCGCCGAGAGCCGCGCGAGCGACCTCGTCGCCGCGGGTGCAAACGTCCAGCGTCCCCTGTGGGCGTCGACCGGCGTCAAGGACCCGGCGCTGCCCGACACGCTCTACGTCACGGGCCTCGTCGCGCCCGGCACTGTCAACACCATGCCGGCCAAGACGCTGGAGGCGACCTTCGACCACGCCGAGATCACGGGTGACACCGTGACCGGCGCGTACGCCGAGGCGCACGACGTGTTCGACAAGCTCGCCGCGGCGGGAATCGACCTCATCGACGTGACCGAGGTGCTCGAGGTCGAGGGCGTCGACAAGTTCATCGCCTCGTGGCACGACCTCCAGGAGACCGTGAAGGCCGCCCTGGAGAGCGCCGCGAAGGGGACGGACGCGTGACCTTCTCGATCCGCGTCTCGGGCGATGCCGAGACCGCGGTCGCCACGCACCTGCCGACGCTGATCGGCGACTACGTCGCCTCGAGCATCACGAACCTCAACCCCACCCTGTGGGGCCCCGAGGCCGAGGAGGAGTCGGCGAAGCGCCTCGGCTGGGTGCAGGCCGTCGAGGTCTCGCGCCCGCTCGTGGCCGAGATCCTCGCCCTGCGCGAGGAGCTCGCGGCAAAGGGCGTCGACCGCTTTGTGCTCGGCGGCATGGGCGGCTCGTCGCTCGCGCCCGAGGTCATCACCCAGACGGCCGGGGTCGAGCTCACCATCCTCGACTCGACGTCCCCGGGCCAGGTCCTCGCCGCACTCGACGGCGGCCTCGAGCGCACCGCGCTCGTTGTGTCGTCCAAGTCGGGCTCGACCGTCGAGACCGACTCGCAGCGCCGCGCCTTCGAGGCAGCCTTCCGCGACCTCGGCATCGATCCCGCCGAGCGGATCATCGTCGTCACCGACCCCGGATCCCCGCTCGACGAGTCGGCGCGCGCCGCGGGCTACCGCGTGTTCAACGCCGACCCGAACGTCGGCGGCCGCTACTCGGCCCTCACCGCGTTCGGGCTCGTCCCCTCGGGGCTCGCCGGCGTCGACATCGACGAGCTCCTGGACGAGGCCGAGGCCTCGCTGCTCGAGGTCGCGATCGACGCGCCCGAGAACCCCGCGCTGGTGCTCGCCGCGGCGATCGCCGGCACGCAGACGCCCGACGGCTCGGCCCGGCGCGACAAGCTCGGCCTGATCACGGACGGCACGCACATCGTGGGCCTGCCCGACTGGATCGAGCAGCTCATCGCCGAGTCCACGGGCAAGCAGGGCACGGGCATCCTCCCCGTCGTGCTGCTGCCGGTCTCCCCCGAGCTCGAGTCGAAGCCGGCCGACCTGCAGATCGTGCGCCTCGTCGACGACGCCGACGAGGTGGAGCACCGTCACCACGGCGAGATCCTCGTCAGCGGCACGCTCGGCGCGCAGTTCGTCGTGTGGGAGTACGCAACGGCGATCGCTGGTCGCATGCTCGGCATCAACCCGTTCGACCAGCCCGACGTCGAGTCGGCGAAGGTCGCGGCCCGCGGCCTTCTCGACGCGCGCCCCGAGCCGACCGCTCCGGCGTTCGTCGAGGCCGGCGTCGAGGTGCGCGTGAGCGACCCGGCCCTCGCCGCCAGCGGCACGGTGCAGGGCGTCCTCGACGCCCTCTGGGCCGCGCTGCCTGCCGACGGCTACGTGTCGATCCAGGCATACGTGAACCGCCTCGAGGTCCCGCAGCTGCAGGGCCTGCGCGAGATGGTCGCGGCCGACTCCGGTCGCCCGACGACCTTCGGCTGGGGTCCGCGCTTCCTCCACTCGACCGGCCAGTACCACAAGGGCGGTCCGGCGCAGGGAGTGTTCCTGCAGATCACCGAGCGCACCGAGGTCGACGTCGAGATCCCCGAGCGTCCGTTCACGTTCGGTCAGCTGATCGAGGCGCAGGCCGCCGGCGATGCGAACGTGCTCAGCGAGCACGGCCGACCCGTCGTCACGCTGACGCTCACCGACCCGCAGGCCGAGATCCTCGCGCTGTTCGAGGCGGCACAGTGACGGACGCCGCTGGACCGGTGCAGATCGCCCGCGGGATCAACCCGCTGCGGGACCCGTCAGACCGACGGCTCAACCGCATCGCGGGGCCGAGCGCGCTGGTGATCTTCGGCGTGACGGGAGACCTGTCGCGCAAGAAGCTCATGCCGGCCGTGTACGACCTCGCCAACCGCGGCCTCCTGCCGCCCGGATTCGCGCTCGTCGGCTTCGCCCGCCGCGACTGGGAGGACCAGGACTTCGCGAAGGTCGTCCACGACGCCGTCAAGCAGTACTCGCGCACGGAGTTCCGCGAGGAGACGTGGCAGCAGCTGCAGCAGGGAATCCGGTTCGTGCAGGGCGAGTTCGACGACCCCGAGGCGTTCCGGCGCCTGCGCGAGACGGTCGACCGTCTCGACGTCGAGCGCGGCACGATGGGGAACCACGCGTTCTACCTGTCGATCCCGCCGAAGGCATTCCCCGTAGTCGCCCAGCAGCTGCTCGACTCGGGGCTCGTCGACGACAGCCCCGACGACGACCGCTGGCGCCGCGTGGTGATCGAGAAGCCGTTCGGCCACGACCTCGCCTCCGCGCGAGAGCTGAACGACTCGCTCGAGGCAGCCTTCCCGGCCGACTCGATCTTCCGGATCGACCACTACCTCGGCAAGGAGACGGTCCAGAACATCCTGGCGCTGCGCTTCGCGAACGAGCTCTACGAGCCGATCTGGAACCGCAACTACGTCGATCACGTGCAGATCACCATGGCCGAGGACATCGGCGTGGGCGGTCGCGCGGGGTACTACGACGGGGTCGGCGCGGCACGCGACGTCATCCAGAACCACCTGCTGCAGCTCCTCGCGCTCACCGCGATGGAGGAGCCGATCAGCCTCTCGGCCGAGCATCTGCGCGCCGAGAAGGAGAAGGTGCTCGCCGCCGTCCGGCTGCCGGAGGACCTGTCCACGGCGACCGCGCGCGGCCAGTACGCGGGCGGCTGGCAGGGCGGCGAGCAGGTGTGCGGCTTCCTCGAGGAAGAGGGCATGAACCCTCAGTCGACGACGGAGACGTACGCGGCCATCAAGCTCGAGATCAACACCCGCCGCTGGGCGGGAGTGCCGTTCTACGTGCGCTCGGGCAAGCGCCTCGGCCGCCGCGTGACCGAGATCGCGGTCGTGTTCAAGCGCGCCCCCGAGCACCTGTTCACGCGCGGTCAGACGGCCGAGCTCGGGCAGAACGCGCTGGTCATCCGAGTCCAGCCGGACGAGGGCGTCACCATCCGCTTCGGCTCCAAGGTGCCCGGCTACGGCACCCAGGTGCGCGATGTGACGATGGACTTCGGCTACGGCCACGCGTTCACCGAGGCGAGCCCCGAGGCGTACGAGCGTCTCATCCTCGACGTCCTGCTCGGCGACCCGCCGCTCTTCCCCCGTCACGAGGAGGTGGAGCTGTCCTGGAAGATCCTCGACCCGGTCGAGGAGTACTGGGCCTCGCTCGGCGGCCCGCTCGAGCAGTACGACTCGGGCTCGTGGGGTCCGCCCTCGGCCGATGAGCTCCTTGCCCGCGACGGCCGCGTCTGGAGGCGCCCGTGATCATCGATCTGCCCGACACCACCGTCAGCAAGGTCGCCCGCCAGCTCGTCAGCACGCGCGAGGAGGGCGGCGCCGTCGCCCTCGGCCGCGTGCTCACCCTCGTCATCAAGTCGCACCGCGGCTTCGAGGAGGAGGCGATCGAGGCGGCCAACGACGCGTCGCGCGAGCACCCGATGCGCGTCATCGTGCTCGTGACGGACGCCGAGGGCGACGCGCGTCTCGACGCGCAGATCCGCGTCGGCAGCGACGCGGGCGCCAGCGAGGTCATCGTGCTGCAGGCATACGGCGACGCGGCGAGCAACGAGTCGACGCTGCTCACCGGTCTGCTGCTTCCCGACGCGCCCGTCGTGGCCTGGTGGCCGGATGAGCCGCCGTCCCAGCCGGGGGCGTCGGCCCTCGGTCGGATCGCGCAGCGCCGCATCACCGACACGTCCACCGCGCCGTATTCATCGGACCGGCTCGCGAAGCTCGAGGAGTCGTACACGCCCGGCGACACCGACCTGGCGTGGACGCGGCTGACGAACTGGCGCGAGCAGCTCGCGGCGGTGCTCGACCAGCCGCCGTACGAGCCCGTCACCGCGGTCTCCGTGCGCGGCGCGTCGACCTCCCCGTCGACCGCACTGCTCGCGGCCTGGCTCGGGCTCGCGCTCGACCTTCCCGTCGACTGGCAGTACGAGGATCCGGCGGTCTGGGATCACGGGATCCACTCGGTGCGCCTCACGCGGCCGAGCGGCGACATCCTGCTCGAGCGTCAGACCGAGTCGCTCGCGCTGCTCACGCAGCCCGGGCAGCCCGACCACGAGCTGCACCTCCCCCGTCGCTCGCTGCGCGAGTGCCTCGCGGAGGAGCTGCGCCGCCTCGACCCCGACACGCTCTACGGGCGGGTCATCAGCGACGGCTGGTCGCGCCTGACCGAGCCTCGGGAGTCGGCATGAGCGATCGTCGTGTCGTCGTCCTGCCCGACAAGGCGCAGCTCGCCGAGGGAGTCGCGAACCGCTTCGTCGGCCGCCTCGCCCAGCTGACGCAGGAGGGCCGGCCGGTGCACATCTCGCTCACCGGCGGGTCGATGGGCTCCGCCGTGCTCGCCGCGACGGCCGCGCACGGCTGGGCGTCGAACATCGACTGGTCGCTTGTGCACTTCTGGTGGAGCGACGAGCGGTTCGTGCCGCGCGCCGACGCCGAGCGCAACGCGGGACAGGCGCGTGACGCGCTGCTGGAGCGCATCAGCGTTCCCGCGGAGAACGTGCACGAGCCTGCCGCGTCCGACGACGGCATCACGCTTGACCAGGCCGCCTACGCCTACGCCGCCGAGCTCGCGCGCTACGGCGAGGACGACCGGCCGTGGCCCGCGTTCGACGTGTGCTTCCTCGGGGTCGGCCCCGACGGCCACATCGCGTCGCTGTTCCCCGACCGCAGCGAGGTGCTCGTCACCGACCGCGCGGTGCTGCCTGTGCGCGAGTCGCCCAAGCCCCCGCCCGAGCGGATCACGTTCACGCTGCCGGTGATCAACACCTCGGCCGACATCTGGATGGTCGTCGCCGGCGCCGACAAGGCGTCGGCCCTCGGCCTCACGCTCGCGGGCGCGGGCCAGGCGGGCGTCCCGGCCGCCGGCGCGTCCGGCACCGCCGACACGGTCGTGTTCGTCGACCAGGATGCCGCCGCGGACGTCCCCGAGGATCTGATCGACCCGGAGTACTGAGCACTCCCGCTCGTTGAGCGAGCGAAGCGAGTCGAAACGGCCCGGACTTCCCATGGCATCTGCCGCAGGGAGTCCGGGCCGTTTCGTCTCGTCGCTTCGCTCCTCGCTCAACGACCGGAGTCGGGTGGGAGCAGCAGACGCGTGCTGCGCGTGAAGGCTTACTGGCCGCGCTTCTCGCGCAGCTTCTGGAGCGCCTCGTCGAGCAGCTCCTCGGCCTCGTCGTCGGTGCGACGCTCCTTCACGTAGGCGAGGTGCGTCTTGTACGGCTCGTTCTTGGCGACGGCGGGAGGGTTGTCCTTGTCGCGCCCCGCGGGAAGCCCCGAGTGCGGGTGGTCGACGATGTCGGGGATCTCCTCCTCGGGGAGCCCCGCCGCATAGTGGCGCACCGTCTCGTTGCCGAGCCCGTCCCAGTAGCTCACCGAGATGCGGTCGGCGTGGTGCCCGTGGTCCTGCTCCCCCATGGGGCCGGAGCCGACGCGCGTGCCGCGGATCGCGTTACCACCGACGGCCATGTCAGAGCACCGAGGCCTTCGTGATGAGGCCGAGGCCCACGATGGAGAAGAACCACACGAGGGCGAGCACGATGGTCAGGATGTTGAGGTTTCGCTCGGCGAGGCCCGACGAGCCCATCGCCTGCGACATGCCACCGCCGAACATGTCGGAGAGCCCGCCGCCCCGTCCCTTGTGCAGCAGGATCAGCAGCGTCAGGAGCAGGCTGGTGAGCCCCAGCAGCACCTGGAGGATGAATTCGATGACCGACACTAAGGAGACCTTTCGTGGGTGCGGAACGGAGAACCCGCACGAAGGATCAGTATACGGCCCACCCCGCCGCGCGGTCGTGCGCGGCAGGGCGGGTCGACGACGACTCAGACGCCGACGTGCTTCTGGAAGCGGATGATCGAGGCGAACTCGTCGACGATCAGGCTCGCGCCGCCCACCAGGGCGCCGTCGACATCCGGCTGGCGCATGAAGCTCGCGATGTTCGCGGCCTTCACCGAACCGCCGTACAGGATGCGGGTGCGCGCGGCAGCGTCGTCGCCGAGCTTCGTCTTCACGACGTCGCGGAGCTTCGCGCACACCTCCTGCGCCTGCTCGGGCGTCGCCGCCTGGCCCGAACCGATCGCCCAGACCGGCTCGTACGCGACGACGATGTCCGCCGCGGCGTCCACGCCGTCGAGCGCGATCTCGAGCTGACCGACCGGCACGGCGCTGGCGCCGTGGGTCTCGAGGTCCTCCGCCGTCTCGCCCACGCAGATCACGGGGACGAGCCCGTGCTTCAGGGCCGCCTTGACCTTCGCGGCGACGATGTCGTCGCCCTCCGCGTGGTACTCACGACGCTCGGAGTGGCCGATGATGACCGATCCGACGTCGAGGCGCTTCAGGAACGCGCCGGAGATCTCGCCCGTGTACGCGCCCGACTCGTGGACGGACAGATCCTGCGCGCCGAGGCCGAACGGGATCTTGTCGGCGTCCATCAGCGTCTGCACGCTGCGCAGGTCGGTGAACGGCGGGAAGACCGACACGTCGACCGACTCGAAGTCGTGCTTCGCGTCCTTGAGCGCCCAGTGCAGCTTCTGCACGAATGCGACCGCCTGAAGGTGGTCGAGGTTCATCTTCCAGTTGCCCGCGATGAGCGGGGTGCGGATCATGCCCATCCGAGGACCTCCAGTCCGGGAAGCTTCTTGCCCTCGAGGAACTCGAGGCTGGCGCCGCCGCCGGTCGAGATGTGGCCGAAGGCCGCATCCTCGAAGCCGAGCTGGCGCACCGCCGCGGCGGAGTCGCCGCCGCCGACGACGCTGAGGCCGTCGACCTCGGTGAGCGCCTTGGCGACGACCTTCGTGCCGTTGGCGAAGTTGGGGAACTCGAACACGCCCATCGGACCGTTCCAGAACACCGTCTTGGAGCCGCGGACAGCCTCGGCGAACGCCGCGGCGCTGTCGGGGCCGATGTCGAGGCCGATGCCGGAGGCGCCGAAGGGCGTGTCCTCGATGGCGTCTGCCGCGGTCACGGCGTGCTCCGCGTCGGCGCCGAACTTGGCGGCGACGACGATGTCGGTCGGCAGGACGAGCTCGACGCCCTTCTCCTGCGCCTCGCGGATGTATCCGCGCACCTTCTCGAGCTGGTCCTCCTCGAGGAGGCTGGAGCCGACCTTGTGGCCCTGGGCGGCGAGGAAGGTGAAGAGCATCCCGCCGCCGATCAGCAGGCGGTCAACGCGCGGGAGCAGGTGGTCGATGACGCCGAGCTTGTCGGACACCTTCGAGCCGCCGAGGACGACCGTGTAGGGCCGCTCCGGGGTCTCCGTGAGGCGGTCGAGCACCTCGAGCTCCGTCGCGATCAGCAGGCCAGCCGCGCTCGGCAGCCGCTGCGCGAGGTCGTAGACGCTCGCCTGCTTGCGGTGGACGACGCCGAAGCCATCCGAGACGAGCACGTCGCCGAGGGCGGCGAGCTGCTCGGCGAAGGCGCCGCGCTCCGCGTCGTCCTTCGACGTCTCGCCCGGGTTGAAGCGCAGGTTCTCGAGGACGGCGATGTCGCCGTCCTCGAGGGCCGCGACCGCATCCCGAGCCGACTCGCCGACCGTGTCCCGCGCGAACGCGACCGGCTTGCCGAGCAGCTCGGACAGTCGCTGCGCGACCGGCTCCAGGCTGTACTTGGCGTCGGGCGCGCCCTCGGGACGACCGAGGTGCGAGACGACGATCACGCGGGCTCCCGCGTTGATCAGGGCGTTCAGGGTGGGGAGCGACGCGCGCACGCGCCCGTCGTCCGTGATCGTGCCGTCCTTGAGGGGGACGTTGAGGTCGCAGCGCACGATGACGCGCTTGCCGGCGACCGAACCGAGGGAATCGAGAGTTCGCAGAGACATCGATCCGACTCTACCGCGCGGCATCCGCTCTCACAGGACGCACGACGAAGGCCCGCCGGCAACCGGGGATCCGGTGCCGACGGGCCTCAGGTGACGTCAGATCAGAGCTGCGCTCCCACGTACTCGGCGAGGTCGACGAGACGGTTCGAGTAGCCCCACTCGTTGTCGTACCAGGCCGACACCTTCGCCAGGTTGCCGGCGACGCTCGTCAGGCCCGAGTCGAAGATCGACGAGTGCTGGTTGAGCTGGATGTCGCTCGAGACCAGCGGGTCGGTCGAGAACTGCAGGATGCCGTTGAGGCGGCCCTCCGAGGCGGCCGCCTGGTACGCGGCGTTGATCTCGTCGACGGTGAGACCGTCCTTCGTGACCAGCGTCAGGTCGACGATCGAGCCGGTGGGCACCGGCACGCGGTAGCTGGTGCCGTCGAGCTTGCCGTTCAGCTCGGGCAGCACGAGGCCGATCGCCTTGGCGGCACCGGTCGAGGTCGGCACGATGTTGATCGCCGCGGCGCGCGCACGACGCAGGTCGCTGTGCGGGCCGTCCTGCAGGTTCTGGTCGGCCGTGTAGGCGTGAGCGGTCATCATGAAGCCGCGCTCGATGCCGAAGGCGTCGTTGAACACCTTCGCCAGCGGGGCGAGCGCGTTCGTGGTGCACGAGGCGTTCGAGATGACGTGGTCGTTCGCCGCGTCGTACTTGTCCTCGTTGACGCCCATCACGAAAGTCGGGGCCGGGCCGGAGGCCGGGGCCGAGATGAGGACCTTCTTGGCGCCGCCGGCGAGGTGCTTCTTCGCCTCGTCGGGCTTGGTGAAGCGACCGGTCGACTCGATGACGATGTCGGCGCCGATCTCGCCCCACGGGAGGGCGGAGGGGTCGCGCTCGGCGAACGCCTTGATGACGTGGCCGTCAACCGTGATCGACTGCTCGTCGAAGGTCACGTCCTTGCCCAGCGGGCCACCCACCGAGTCGAACTTCAGCAGCTGCGCGAGCGCCTTGTTGTCGGTGAGGTCGTTGACACCGACGATCTCGATGTCGGCGCCCTGCGCGAGAGCTGCGCGGACGAAGTTGCGGCCGATGCGGCCGAAGCCGTTGATTCCGATCCTGACGGACACTGAGGTCTCCTGTAGGTCATGCGCGCTGCGCGCGCGGTTTGGTGGTGACGGGGCGTCCCGGCGGGCAGGCACCCCGACGGGACCTCCGTCGGTCAGCCGGCGACGAGCAGTCCGGCGGTCTTCTCACGGGCGGCGGTGAAGCGAGCGGAGACATCCTGCCAGTTGGCGATGTTCCAGAACGCCTTGACGTACTCCGCCTTCACGTTGAGGTAGTCGAGGTAGAACGCGTGCTCCCACATGTCGAGCATGAGGAGGGGCGTCACGCCCAGCGGCACGTTCGCCTGCTGGTCGAACAGCTGGAAGATCGAGAGGCGCTGGCCGATGGCGTCCCACGCGAGGACAGACCAGCCGGAGCCCTGGATGCCGTTGGCGACGGCGGCGAAGTGCGCCTGGAACGCGGCGAACGAACCGAACTGGTCGGCGATTGCCGCGGCGAGCTCGCCCTCGGGCTCTCCCCCGCCGTTCGGCGAGAGGTTGTTCCAGAAGATCGTGTGGTTGGTGTGTCCGCCGAGGTGGAACGCGAGGTCCTTCTCGAGCTTGTTCACGTTGGCGAAGTCACCGCTCTCGCGGGCGGCGGCGAGCTGCTCGAGCGCCGTGTTCGCACCGGCGACATACGCGGCGTGGTGCTTGTCGTGGTGCAGCTCCATGATCTTGCCGCTGATGTGCGGCTCGAGTGCTGCGTAGTCGTAAGGCAGGTCGGGGAGGGTGTAGACAGCCATGCGAAGTTCCCATCCGCGCCGGGGTTGCCGACGCTATCGGTGTGCCTCCTCGTCGCGCTCGCGACGGGACCGGACGAGATTCATCCTAGTGAGCAAGGAAGACCTCGGGATGCCCGATGACAGGATCGCGCGACCGGTTCCTCAGGAACCGGCGGGGACGGCCGCCTCGGTGCCGGGGATGCCCTCCTGCTCGGCGCGCTTGTCCGCCATCGCCAGCAGGCGGCGGATGCGGCCGGCGACGGCGTCCTTCGTCAGCGGCGGGTCGGCGTGGTGGCCGAGCTCGTCGAGGCTTGCGTCGCGGTGCGCGAGGCGCAGGTCGCCGGCCTGGCGCAGGTGCGGCGGCACGTCCTCGCCGAGGATCTCCAGCGCGCGCTCGACGCGGGCGCACGCGGCGACGGCCGCCTGCGCGGAGCGACGCAGGTTCGCGTCGTCGAAGTTCACGAGGCGGTTCACGCCGGCGCGCACCTCACGGCGCTGACGCAGCTGGTCCCACTCGGTCGCGGTCTGCGCCGCGCCCATCGCCACGAGCATGCCGCGGATCGCCTCGGCCTCGCGGACGACCACGCGCGGAACGCCGCGTACCTCGCGGGCCTTCGCGGCGACGCCGATGCGGTGTGCGGCGCCGACGAGCGCCATGCCGGCCTCGCCGGTCGGGCACGCGATCTCGAGCGAGGCGGAGCGGCCGGGCTCGGAGAGGCTGCCCGAGGCGAGGAACGCGCCGCGCCAGACGGCGGCGAGGTCGTCGCGCGATCCGGTGGTGAGCTTGTTCGGCAGGCCGCGCACGGGGCGGCGACGCACGTCGAGGAGCCCCGTCTGGCGCGCGAGGGTCTCGCCGCCGTCGACGACGCGCACGGCGAAGTACTCGCCCTCGCGGCTTCCGGAGCCCTGGATGCGGGCGAGCTCGGGGCGGACGCCGTAGATCTCGGCGATGTCGCGCGCCGTGCGGCGAGCGAGCTCAGGCGTGTCGACCTCGGCCTCGACCGCCACGCGTCCGGCGATCGAGTGCAGCCCTCCGGCGAACCGCAGCAGCGCGGTCAGCTCGGCGACGCGCACCGACGGTCGCGGGTCGCGCACGGCGACCAATTCGGCCTTGACATCGGCGGTCAGAGACACCGTTCTCCCTACTTCACAGACTGCAGCGCCATGCTCGGCGCGAAGAGACAGCCTACCTGCTGGGGGCCCCTCGCCACCGGGGGCGACTTCCCAGCGGAGGGCGCTAGTCGGGAGCTCCGGGCCGCTACTCCCGCCCGAGGTCGCGGTGACGCACCCGCACGGCGACGCCAGGGACATCCTTGAGCCGCTCCACCAGCGCGATCGCCATCGCGACCGAGCGGTGCTTGCCGCCGGTGCATCCGATCGCAACGGTCGAGTGACGCTTGTTCTCGCGCTGGTAGCCGGCGAGCACCGGGCGCAGGGCTGTCGCGTACGCGTCGAGGAACTCGGATGCGCCCTCCTGGGCCATCACGTACTCGCTGACGTCGCTGTCCTCGCCGGTGAGGCCCCGGAGGTCGTCGTTCCAGAACGGGTTCGGCAGGAAGCGCATGTCGGCGACGAGGTCGGCGTCGGGCGGCAGCCCGTACTTGAAGCCGAAGCTCTGCACCGTCAGCGCGTGGGCGGGCGCCTCGGCGTCGGCGAACAGGTCGCTCACCCGGTTGGCGAGCTGGTGGATGTTGAAGCGCGACGTGTCGATGATCACGTCGGCGCTCTCCCGCAGCGGCGCGAGCACCGCGCGTTCGCGATGGATGCCGTCCACGAGCGTGCCGTTCCCCTGCAGCGGGTGCGGGCGGCGCACTGCCTCGAATCGGCGCACGAGCACGTCGTCGGAGGCGTCGAGGAACACCACGCGCAGGTTGCTGCTGTCGCGGATCGCCTGTGCCTCCGCGGGGAGCTCCGCGAACAGGTCGCGGCCGCGGACGTCGACGACCGCGGCAACCCGCGGAAGCTGCCCGCCGAGGCGGCCCGCGAGGTCCAGCAGCGGACGCAGCATCTGCGGCGGCAGGTTGTCGACCACGTACCAGTCGAGGTCTTCCAGGGCGTTCGCCACCGTCGATCGCCCGGCGCCGGACATGCCGGTGACGATGAGCACCTCCCCGGTGACAGTGGTGTCCTCGGGGCGGCGTGCTTCGTCGGCGATCATCGCTTCCAGCCTATGGGGTGGGGGCTTCCTCGCGGAGGTCTCCCTGCAGATGACGGAAGACCGTCTCGGCGAGCTTCGGGCCGATCCCGGGCAGCTCCTCGATCTGCGCGACGGTCGCGCCGCGCAGCGCCGACACCGACCCGAAGTGCCGCAGCAGCGCCCGGATGCGCGCGTCGCCGAGCCCGGGGACCTCGCTCAGCACGCTGCGGATGTCGCGCTTGCGCCGACGACGCTGGTGCGAGATCGCGAAGCGGTGCGCCTCGTCGCGCAGGCGCTGCACGAGATACAGCGCCTCGCTCGTGCGCGGCAGGATCACCGGGAAGTCGTCGCCGGGCAGCCAGATCTCCTCCAGCCGCTTGGCGATGCCGCACAGCGCGATCTCCTCGTGCCCGGACTCGCGCAGCGCGCGGGCGGCGGCCTCGACCTGCGGCTTGCCGCCGTCGACGATCAGGAGCTGCGGCGGGTAGGCGAACCGGGGGCGCTTCTTCACGACGGCGCCCTCCTCGCTCGGGGCGGCCTCCGGCTCGTCCGGGCGGTCGAGGTGCGCGAGCCGGCGCGTGAGCACCTGGTGGATCGAGTCGGTGTCGTCGGTGGTCTCGGCGATCGAGAACGACCGGTACTGATCCTTCCGCGGCAGCCCGTCCTCGAACACGACCATCGAGCCGACGACGTTCGTCCCCTGCAGGTGCGAGATGTCGAAGCACTCGATCCGCAGCGGCGCCTCGTCCATGCCGAGCGCCTCCTGCAGATCGCCGAGGGCCTGCGTGCGGGCCGAGTAGTCGCTCGTGCGCCGCGTCTTGTGCCGCAGCAGCGCCTGCTGGGCGTTCAGCGTCGCGTTGCGCAGCAGCTCGGCGCGCTGGCCGCGCTGGGCGACGGCGATCTCGACGGCCTTGCCGCGCTTGCCGCGCAGCCACTGCTCGAGCTCGTCGGCATCGGGCGGCAGCACCGGCACGAGCACCCGTCGCGGGATGTCGGCGGGCGCGGCGTCGCCGTAGACGCGCTGCAGGATCTGGTCGACGAGGTCGCCGCCCGAGATGTCGAGCTCCTTGTCGATGGTCGTCGAGCTGACGCCGCGGACGCGTCCGCCGCGGATCACGAAGTGCTGCACGGCGGCCGACAGCTCGTCCTCGGCGATGCCGAACAGGTCGGCGTCTGTGTCGGCCGGCAGCACGAGCGCGCTCTTGTTGAGCACTGCCTCGATCGAGGCGAGCTTGTCGCGCAGCACCGCGGCGTGCTCGTAGTCCATCGCGGCGGCCGCCGCCTTCATGCGCGCGGTGAGGTCGCGCGTGAAGCGCTCGTCGCCGCCCTGCATAAACGCGATGAAGTCGTCGACGATCGCGCGGTGCTCGGCGATCGTGACGCGGTGGGAGCATGGCCCGCCGCACTTCCCGATCTGACCGGGGAAGCAGGGCCGCCCCGTCTGCATCGCGCGCTTGTACGACGAGTCGCTGCAGGTGCGGATCGGGAACACCTTGATCATCAGATCGATGGTGTCGTGCACCGCCCACACCTTCGGGAACGGGCCGAAGTACTTCGCCCCGGGGATGCGCCGGTTGCGGGTCACCATGACGCGCGGCGCCTCGTCGGCGAGCGTGATCGCCATGAAGGGGTACGACTTGTCGTCGCGATAGCGGACGTTGTACGGCGGATCGAACTCCTTGATCCACTGGTACTCGAGCTGCAGCGAGTCGACATCCGTCGGCACGACCGTCCACTCGACGGACGCCGCCGTCGTGACCATCCGGCGGGTGCGCTCGTGGAGCGTGTGGAGGGGCGCGAAGTAGTTCGAGAGCCGCTGGCGCAGGTTCTTCGCCTTGCCCACGTAGAGCACCCGGCCGTGCGCGTCGCGGAACCGGTAGACGCCCGGGTTGGTCGGGATCTCCCCCGGCTTCGGCTTGTAGGCGAGCTGCTCGCGCATCAGCCCGCCTTGCGGGCCCGCTCCCGCATGCCGAGCGCCTCGGCGAGGAACTCGCCGGTGTGGCTTCCCTCGACGGTGGCGACCTGCTCGGGCGTGCCGGTGGCGATGATCTGACCACCGCCCGAGCCGCCTTCCGGCCCGAGGTCGATGATCCAGTCGGCGGACTTGATCACGTCGAGGTTGTGCTCGATCACGATCACGGTGTTGCCCTTCTCGACGAGGCTGTCGAGCACCTCGAGCAGGCGGCGCACGTCCTCGAAGTGAAGACCCGTGGTCGGCTCGTCGAGCACGTACACGCTGCGGCCGTTGCTGCGGCGCTGGAGCTCGGTCGCGAGCTTCACGCGCTGCGCCTCGCCGCCCGAGAGCGTCGTGGCGGACTGGCCGAGGCGCACGTAGCCGAGCCCCACGTCGACGAGGGTCTTCATGTAGCGGTGGATGGCCTGGACGGGCTCGAAGAACTCGGCCGCCTCGGCGATCGACATCTCGAGCACCTCGGCGATGTTCTTCCCCTTGTAGTGGACCTGCAGGGTGTCGCGGTTGTACCGCTTGCCGTGGCAGACCTCGCAGTCGACGTACACGTCGGGGAGGAAGTTCATCTCGATCTTCAGCGTGCCGTCGCCCGAGCACGCCTCGCAGCGGCCGCCCTTGACGTTGAAGCTGAAGCGCCCGGCCTGGTAGCCGCGGACCTTCGCCTCGGGCGTCTCGGCGAACAGGTTGCGGATGCGGTCGAACACTCCCGTGTAGGTCGCGGGGTTCGACCGCGGCGTGCGCCCGATGGGCGCCTGGTCGACGTGCACGACCTTGTCGAGGTGCTCGAGACCCGTCACCCGCGTGTGCTTGCCGGCGACGCGGCGCGCGCCGTTGAGGCGCGTCGCGAGCACCTCGTACAGGATGTCGTTCACGAGCGTCGACTTGCCCGATCCGCTGACGCCGGTGACGGCCGTCAGCACGCCGAGCGGGAAGTCGGCCGTGACGTCGCGCAGGTTGTTCTCGCGCGCGCCGACGACCGAGAGCATGCGCTTGCGGTCGATGCGGCGGCGCTTCTTGGGCGTCGGGATCTCTCGGCGTCCCGCGAGATAGTCGCCCGTGATCGAGCTCTTGTCGGCGAGCAGCTGCTCGTATGGACCCGAGTGGACGACCTGTCCGCCGCCCTCGCCCGCGCCGGGACCGATGTCGACGACCCAGTCGGCCGCCTCGATCGTCTCCTCGTCGTGCTCGACGACGACGAGGGTGTTGCCGAGGTCGCGCAGCGTCACGAGGGTCTCGATCAGGCGGCGGTTGTCGCGCTGGTGCAGGCCGATCGACGGCTCGTCGAGCACGTACAGCACGCCGGTCAGGCCCGTGCCGATCTGCGTCGCCAGGCGGATGCGCTGCGCCTCGCCACCCGAGAGCGAGCCCGCCGCACGGCTGAGGGTGAGGTAGTTGAGGCCGACCCGGATGAGGAAGTCGAGCCGGACGCGGATCTCGCGCAGCACCTGGGCGGCGATGTGGGCCTCGCGGTCGGTGAGCGTGAGCAGCTCCATGAAGCCCCGGGCGTCCTCGAGGCTGAGGTGCGAGACCTCGGCGATCGAGCGGTCGTGCACCTTGACGGCGAGGACCTCGGGCTTGAGCCGGTCGCCATCGCAGACGGGGCACGGCACCTCGCGCAGGTACTCGGACCAGCGCTGGCGCTGCGTGTCGCTCTCGGCCTGCGACCACTGGCGCTCGATGTACGGCACAACGCCCTCGAACCCGCTCGCGTAGCGGACCTCACGGCCCCAGCGGTTCTTGTAGCGGACGTTGACGTTGTAGCCCTCGCCGTAGAGCACGGCGTCCTTGACCGCCTGCGGCAGTGCGCGCCACGGCGTATCGAGGGAGAACTTCAGGTCGTGCGCGAGACCGACGAGCAGCCGCTCATAGTACTGGAACAGGCCCTTTCCCTGGGTCGTCCAGGGCACGATGACGCCCTCGCGGATCGACAGGTCCTCGTCGCCGAGCATGAGCTCGACGTCGACCGACATCCGCGTGCCCAGACCCGAGCACGCGGGGCACGCGCCGAAGGGCGCGTTGAACGAGAACGTGCGGGGCTCGATCTCGGTCAGCTGCAGGGCGTGACCGTTCGGGCACGACAGCTTCTCGGAGAAGGACTGCCAGGCGTCATCCCCCTCCTCGTCGACGAAGTTGACCTGCAGCACGCCGCCCGCGAGGCCCAGGGCGGTCTCGACGGAGTCCGTGATGCGCCCGAGCATGTTCTCGCGCGAGACGAGACGGTCGATCACGACAGAGATGTCGTGCTTGTAGCTCTTCTTGAGCGTCGGCGGCTCGGCGAGCTGGATCAGGTCGCCGTCGACGATCGCCCGAGAGTAGCCCTTTGCACCCAGCTCCTTGAAGAGGTCGACGAACTCGCCCTTCTTCTGGCTGACGATGGGCGCGACCACCTGAAAGCGCGTGCCCTCCGGGAGGGCGTTGAGCTGGTCGGCGATCTGCTGCACGGTCTGGCGCTGGATCTTCTCGCCGCACTGCGGGCAGTGCGGGACGCCGATGCGCGCCCACAGCAGGCGCATGTAGTCGTAGATCTCGGTGATCGTGCCGACCGTCGACCGCGGGTTGCGGTTCGTAGACTTCTGATCGATCGAGACCGCGGGACTCAGACCCTCGATGAAGTCGACATCCGGGCGGTCGACCTGACCGAGGAACTGGCGGGCATAGGCGCTGAGCGACTCGACGTAGCGGCGCTGGCCTTCAGCGAAGATCGTGTCGAAGGCAAGGCTCGACTTGCCCGACCCCGAGAGGCCTGTGAAGACCACCATCGAGTCACGCGGGATCTCGAGGTCGACGTTCTTCAGGTTGTGCACGCGGGCACCGCGCACACTGATCTTTCCGGGGCTGGAGACAGGGACGATCGGCACCCGTCAAGTCTAGGTGCCCCCACCGACATGCGGACCTTTGTTCGAAGTTCCCCGCCCGATCCCCAGGCGAACCCCAGGCTCAGGCGAACTTGTCGAGCCGGCCCGAGAACGGCTTCAGCGCACCGCGCAGCGAGGCAACCTCCGACGGCGTCATCCCCACGCGCTCCATGACCTGCATCGGCACGGACAGCGCCTGGTCACGCAGCGCGCGGCCCGCGTCGGTGAGATCGATGTCGAGCCGACGCTCATCGTCCGAGCGCCGGCTGCGGCGCACGAGCCCCTGAGCCTCGAGTCGCTTCACGAGCGGCGACGCGGTCGCCGGATCGAACGCGAGCTCCTCGGCGATCTCGCCGAGACTGCGGGGCGAGCTCTCCCAGAGCGCGAGCATCACGAGGTACTGCGGATGCGTCAAGCCGAGCGGCTCGAGGATCGGCCGGTAGATCGACACGACGTTGCGCGCCGCCGTCACGATCGCGAAGCAGAGCTGGTTCTCCAGCGCAAGCAGATCTTCCTGAAGCTCGGACACCCGTACAGTCTCACACACCAGGTCTTTAGTGAACTAAGCGTTAGCCTTTAGTACACTAAGCATCATGAGTGACAAGGCCCCGCTGCGCGACCGCGTCCGGGAGGCCGGCGGCCTCTACCAGTGGTTCAACGCGACCCTCATCCGCCTCGCCGGCCCGCCGCACGTCAGCCCGAACCTGCCGCGGAACCGCGACGGGGACACGTGCGCCCACTGCGGGCGCCGCAAGGACGAGCACACGCGCTCGGACGACGGCGCGCTTCACTGCCCGACGGCCCTCTAGGCCAGCGCCGGGCTACGCGTGGCCCGCCTTCTCCATCTGGCGCAGCTCGCGCTTGAGGTCCTGCACCTCGTCGCGCAGGCGCGCGGCCAGCTCGAACTTGAGCTCCTCGGCCGCCGCGAGCATCTGCTTGCTGAGATCGGCGATGGTGTCCTCGAGCTGCTGGGCGCCCTCGGCCGCGAGGCCCTCGCGCTTGCGCACCGGCGTCGGGGTCTTGCTCTTGCCGCTCTTCGCCCGCGCCGCATCGCGCTTCGACAGCATCGCGTCGGTGTCGGCGCCCTCGCGCGCAAGCTGATCCGTGATGTCCGCGATGCGCTTGCGCAGCGGCGTCGGGTCGATGCCGTTCTCGAGGTTGTACGCGATCTGGATCTCGCGACGCCGCTCGGTCTCGTCGATCGCGTTCCTCATCGAGTCGGTGATCCGGTCGGCGTACATGTGCACCTGGCCGGACACGTTGCGCGCCGCGCGTCCGATGGTCTGGATGAGGGACGTCCCCGAGCGCAGGAAGCCCTCCTTGTCGGCGTCGAGGATCGCGACGAGCGACACCTCCGGCAGGTCGAGGCCCTCGCGCAGCAGGTTGATGCCCACGAGCACGTCGTAGACGCCCTGACGCAGCTCGGTGAGCAGCTCGACGCGACGCAGGGTGTCGACATCCGAGTGGAGGTAGCGCACGCGCACGCCGTGCTCGCCGAGGAAGTCGGTGAGCTCTTCGGCCATCTTCTTGGTGAGGGTCGTCACCAGCACGCGCTCGTCGCGCTCGACGCGGACGCGGATCTCCTCGAGGAGGTCGTCGATCTGCCCCTTCGAGGGCTTCACCACGATCTCGGGGTCGATGAGGCCGGTCGGGCGGATGATCTGCTCGACCACGCCGTCGGCGATGCCCATCTCGTACTTGCCGGGGGTGGCCGAGAGGTACACGGTCTGACCGATGCGGTTCTTGAACTCGTCCCACCGGAGGGGGCGGTTGTCCATGGCGCTGGGAAGCCGGAAGCCGTGCTCGACGAGCGTGCGCTTGCGCGAGGCGTCTCCCTCGTACATCGCGCCGATCTGCGGCACCGTCACGTGCGACTCGTCGATCACGAGCAGGAAGTCATCGGGGAAGAAGTCGAGCAGCGTGTGCGGCGGCTCGCCCGCCATTCGCCCGTCGAGGTGGCGCGAGTAGTTCTCGATGCCCGAGCAGAAGCCGAGCTGCTGGAGCATCTCGAGGTCGAACGTCGTGCGCATCCGCAGGCGCTGCGCCTCGAGCAGCTTGCCCTGCGACTCGAGCTCCTTCAGGCGCTCCTCGAGCTCGTGCTCGATGGTCTTGATCGCGCGCTGGATCGTGTCGGTTCCCGCCGCGTAGTGGGTCGCGGGGAAGATCGCGATGGCGTCGAGCCGCTCGATCACGTCGCCCGTGAGCGGATGCAGCTTGTACAGCGCCTCGATCTCGTCGCCGAAGAGCTCGATGCGGATCGCATGCTCCTCGTAGACGGGGATGATCTCGATCGTGTCGCCGCGCACCCGGAAGTTGCCGCGCGAGAAGTCGACGTCGTTGCGGTTGTACTGCATGCCGATGAACTGGCGGATGAGCGCGTCGCGGTCGTAGCGCTCCCCCACCTGCAGCGCGACGAGCGCGCGGAGGTACTCCTCGGGCGAGCCGAGGCCGTAGATGCACGACACCGTGCTGACCACGACGACGTCGCGGCGGCTGAGCAGCGAGTTCGTCGTCGAGTGGCGCAGCCGCTCGACCTCTGCGTTGATCGACGAGTCCTTCTCGATGAAGGTGTCCGTCTGCGGCACGTACGCCTCTGGCTGGTAGTAGTCGTAGTACGAGACGAAGTACTCGACCGCGTTGTTCGGCATCAGGTCGCGGAACTCGTTGGCGAGCTGGGCGGCGAGCGTCTTGTTGTGCGCCATCACGAGCGTCGGTCGCTGCACCTGCTCGATCAGCCAGGCGGTCGTGGCCGACTTTCCCGTACCGGTCGCGCCGAGCAGCACGACGTCGGTCTCGCCCGCGTTGATGCGGGCCGCGAGCTCGGCGATCGCCTTCGGCTGGTCGCCGGACGGCATGTACTCGCTGACCACCTCGAACGGGCGCACGCTCCGAGTCGTCTGCATGTTCCAAGCCTAGGAGGGGCCACCGACACGGGGCCCGGGCTTCGCTGGAGGCGGAACCTCAGGCCTCGACGGCGCCGAGCGGATCGCCGACGGCGACGGCCCCTCCGACGTCGACGCGGTGGCGCAGGATGCCGGCGCGGTGCGCCGCCACCGTCGTCTCCATCTTCATCGCGTCGATCACCGCGACATCCTGCCCCTCCTCGACGGCGCCGCCGTCCTCGACGAGCCAGCGCACCACTGCACCGGGTACGGGCGCGGCGAGGACCGACGGGTCCGCGGCGGCGGCCGGCGTCGGCGCGGGTGCGGCGCTCGCGAATCCGGAGAGCAGGTCCGCCGGCAGGCCGACCACGACCCGACGGCCGTCGAGCTCGATCGGGAAGCGACGCAGCCCCGCATCGGGCACCGGCTCCGGGCGCGGCTGCACCTCGATGCGCGGCATCAGCTCGGCCTCGATCCACTGCGTGTGGACGGCGAAGCCCGTCGTCGAGAACGCCGGATCGGCGAGCATCTCGCGGGCGAACGGCGCCACGGTCGCGACGCCGTCGACCGCGAGCTCCCGCAGCGCGCGGCGCGCGCGGACGAGCGCGGCGTCCCGATCCGGGGCCGAGACGATGAGCTTCGCGATGAGCGAGTCGAAGGCGGGCTGCACGGCGTCCCCCGCCTCGATGCCGCCGTCCCACCGGACGCCCGGCCCGGCCGGGATCCGCAGCCCCGTCACCGCACCGGGGCTCGGCAGGAAGCCTCGCCCGGGATCCTCGGCGTTGATCCGCACCTCGATCGCGTGACCGACCGGAACGGGCGTGGCCGAGAGCGAGAGCCCCTCCCCCGCGGCGATGCGCAGCTGCTCGCGAACGAGGTCGACGCCCGTGACGGCCTCGGTCACGGGGTGCTCGACCTGCAGGCGCGTGTTCACCTCGAGGAACGAGATGACGCCGTCCTCGCCCATCAGGAACTCGACGGTGCCGGCACCGCGATAGGACACCGCGGCGCAGATGTCGCGGGCGGCCGCGTGGATCCGCGAGCGCTGCTCGTCGGTCAAGCCGGGGGCGGGGGCCTCCTCGACGAGCTTCTGGTTGCGCCGCTGCAGCGAGCAGTCGCGGTCGCCCACAACGACGACCGTGCCGGCCCCGTCGCCCAGCACCTGCGCCTCGATGTGCCGCGGGCGGTCGAGGAAGCGCTCGACGAAGCACTCGCCGCGCCCGAACGCCGCCACGGCCTCGCGCGACGCCGATGCGAACGCCTCGGCCACGTCCTCCAGGCGCCGGGCGACCTTGAGCCCGCGGCCGCCACCGCCGAACGCGGCCTTGATCGCGATGGGAAGGCCGTGCTCGCGCGCGAAGGCGACGGCCTCGTCCGCCGAGCCGAGCGGCCCGTCGGTGCCGGGCACCAGCGGCGCGCCGACCCGCTGCGCGATCCCGCGTGCGGTGATCTTGTCGCCGAGCGCCTCGATGCTCTCGGGGCTGGGACCGATCCAGATGAGGCCGGCGTCCTCCACCGCGCGCGCGAACGCCGCGCTCTCGGACAGGAACCCGTAGCCGGGGTGCACGGCGTCGGCGCCCGAGGCGGCCGCCGCCGCGAGCAGCCGGTCGATGGACAGGTAGCTGTCGGCCGCGGTCGCGCCGCCCAGCGCGTGTGCCTCGTCGGCGAGACGCACGTGCATCGCGTCGGCGTCCTGATCCGCGTACACGGCGACCGAGGTCATCCCGGCCTCCGACAGCGCGCGGATCACGCGGACCGCGATCTCTCCGCGATTGGCGATGAGCACCTTCTGCACGTCAGACTCCTGTCTCGCTGCGGCCCGCGCCGGCGTCGGCGAGGCGGAAGCGGATGCGCGCGCCGGGCGGCAGCTGCCCGGCGAGGTCGAGGTCGGCGTCGATCACGGCGCCGATGATGGGGTATCCGCCGGTGAGCGGATGGTCGGGGAGGAACAGCACCGGCTGTCCGTCGGGTGGAACCTGGATCGCGCCGGTCACGGCGCCCTCGCTCGGCAGCTCGCCGGCGACCGCCCGCTCGAGGGGCGCGGCGCCCTCGAGCCGGATGCCGACGCGGTCGGAGCGCGGCGTGACGAGCCATTCCTGCTCGAGCAGGGTGCGCAGGCCGGCGGCGGTGAACCAGTCGTCGCGCGGGCCGAGCACGATCCGCAGCGTCACGCGATCGCCGGCGACCGGGAGCGGATCGCGGGGCGCCGGGAACGGCTCGACCGCGGACGGCGCGGCCGCCGGTCCGCGCAGCGGGATCGCGGCACCCGCGGCGAGGGGCGACCCGCCGTGCGGGCCCGCCCCGAGGCCCGCGAGCGTGTCGCTCGCGAGGCTGCCGAGGGCGGGTTCGAGGTCGAGTCCGCCGCGCACCGCGATCACGGCGCGCAGTCCGTCCCGCGCGGGTCCGAGCCGCAGCTCGTCGCCGTCCTCGATCGCGGCGGGCTCGGCGTCGGTCACGGGGAACTCGACGCCGTCGGCCCTCACGATGACCGGATCCATCCGCGCACCCGCGACGGCGACGACGCCCGCCCCGCGGAACCGCAGGATCGCGCCTCCCCCGGCGAGCTCGAACGCCGCCTCGCCGGGCAGGTTCCCGACCGCGCGGTTCGCGCGCCGCAGCGCCCCGCGGTCGGACGCTCCGGATGCCGAGACGCCGAGCGCCGCGTTGCCGGGCCGTCCGAGGTCCTCGATCACGAGCTGCAGTCCGGGCCGGACGACCTCCACGGCGAACGGGCCCTCGTGCGCGGCGGGAACTGCCTGCACCGCGGCGGCGGCGATCGACTCCCGCTCCGCCCGCTCGAAGCGCACGATGGTGCCGGGCGCGAGCAGCGCCGGCGGGTCGCGGTGAAGGTCCCACATCACGGCGTCCGTGCGGCCGATCAGCTGCCACCCACCCGGGCTCTCGCGTGGGTAGACGCCCGAGAACGTCCCGGCGAGCGCGACGGAGCCCGCCGGGATCCGCGTGCGCGCGGTGGGCCGGCGCGGCACGTCGAACACCGGATCATCGCCGACGAGGTAGCCGAACCCGGGCGCGAAGCCCGTGAACGCGACGCGCCAGGTCGCCGCGCTGTGCCGGGCGATCACCTCGTGCTCCGTCAGCCCCAGCAGCCGCGCGACCTCGGCGAGATCCTCGCCGCCGTAGTGAACGGGGATGGTCACCGATCCGGACCCGGCCGCGGCGTCCGCGACCGGCGCCAGGTCGGCGATCCCGCGCCGCAGCGCATCCGGGCGCACGACGCCCGGATCGAACCTCACGAGGACCGTGCGCGCGGCCGGGATGAGCTCCTCGACGCCCGGGAGCGCGGCGGCGGCGAGGGCGGCATGCAGCCGCATCGCCGCCTCGAGGTCGTGCTCCTCGACGAGCAGCGCCCGATCGGAGGCCGCCAGGACGCGCCTCACGCCAGGTACTCCGCATCCGGGACATCGGTGAGGAACATGTGCCCGGGAGCATGCGTGACGGCGAACGGCGGGCGCGACGCCATGATGGCGGCCTGCGGGGTGACCCCGCAGGCCCAGAACACCGGCACCTCGCCGTCGCGGATCTCGGGGGCGTCGCCGAACTCGGGGGCCTGCAGGTCGGCGATGCCGAGCGCGGCGGGATCGCCGACGTGGACGGGCGCGCCGTGCACCGCGGGGTACCGCCCCGAGATCGTCACCGCGTCCGCCACCCGGCCGGCGGGAATCGGCCGCATCGACACGACGAGCTCGCCGCGCAGCCGCCCGGCGGGCGCGCACTGCTGCGCCGTGCGGTACATCGGCACGTTGCGGTCGAGCTCGCGGTGCCGGATCGGGATGCCCGCGTCAGCGAGGCCCGCCTCGAACGTGAAGCTGCAGCCGATCAGGAAGGACACGAGGTCGGGATGCTCGTCCCACGCGGCCGACGCGTCCGTCGTCTCCTCCGCCAGCTCGCCGTCCCGCCAGATCCGGTACGCAGGGATGTCCGTGCGCAGGTCGGATCCGGGCGCCATGCGCGACTCGACGGCCCCCGCGTCCAGCACCTCGAGCACGGGGCAGGGCTTGGGATTGCGCTGCGCGAACAGCAGCACGTCGTACGCCCAGTCGGCCGGCACCGAGATCAGGTTCGCCTGCACCAGGCCGTGCGCGACGCCGCTCGTGGGGGCGACGCGTCCTGCCCGATATGCGGCGCGCGCGGCGCGGGCCTCGGCGACCGCGTCCGCCCTCACGACGTCGCTCCCGCGAACGGCGCGATGCGGATTCCCTCGGCCTCGAGCAGGTCGCGCGTGGCCCGTGCCATCTCGATCGCGCCCGCGCTGTCGCCGTGGACGCAGATCGAGTCGGCGCGCACGGGGACGAGCGTGCCATCGACGGCCTCGATCACTCCCTGGCGCGCGAGCCGCAGCATGCGCGCGGCGACCGCCCCGGCGTCGTGCAGCACGGCGCCGGGCAGGGTGCGCGACACGAGCTCGCCGCCGGGCGTGTACGCCCGGTCGGCGAACGCCTCGGCCGCGGTGGCGAGCCCCGCGCGCTCGGCGACGTCGATCGCGACGCCGCCGGCGAGGCCCAGCATCACGAGCGACGGGTCGACTGCGCGGATCGCCGCCACCACGTCGCGCGCCTGCCGCTCATCCCGCGCAATGGTGTTGTACAGCGCCCCATGCGGCTTGACGTAGCGGACGACGCCACCGACGCCGGCGGCAAGCCCGAGGAGCGCGCCGAGCTGATACTCGACGTGCGCCTGCAGCGTCGCGGAGTCGACGTCCATCGCGTGCCGGCCGAACCCCTCGTAGTCCCGGTACCCGGGGTGGGCGCCGATCGTCACGCCGTTGGCGACGGCGGCGGCCAGGGTGTCCCTGATGCCCTCGGGGCTTCCGGCGTGGAAGCCGCACGAGACGTTCGCGCTGCTCACGATGCCGAGCATGGCGGCGTCGTCCGCCACGATCCGGTCGGGCGTGTTCTCCCCGAGGTCCGAGTTCAGATCGATCGCCGTCATGCTCAGCCTCCGATGCCGATGAACGCGAAGATGGGTCCGATCGAGACGGCGCCCATGTACCAGCTCAGCGAGGTCGCGAGCGTGCCGACGATCAGCAGCCAGATCGGGTAGCGGTAGCCGCCGAGCAGATCGCGCTGCCGGAACCAGCCGATGTACATGAAGATCGTCATGCCGATCGGCAGGATCAGGCCGTTGAACCCGCCGACGAACACGAGGATCGAAGCCGGGGCGGCGCCGATCAGCAGGTAGAACACAAGCGAGACGACGATGAACGCCACGGTCGCCAGCTGCAGGCCCCAGCCCGAGACCAGCCGCTTCGAGAACGTCGAGATGAACGTCGCCGACGTGTACGCGGCGCCGATCACCGACGTGATGGCGGCGGCCCAGAAGATCGCGCCGAAGATACGGATGCCCGCATCGCCGAGCACGGCGCCGAAGGCCTGGCCGGCGGGGTTCGCCGCCTGGCTCGACAGGTCCAGCGCGACGCCCGACGCCACGACGCCCAGGATCGCGAGGAAAAGGACGTAGCGCATGATGCCCGTCACGAGGATGCCCAGGACCGACGCGCGGTGGACGGCGGGCACGTTCTCCGCGCCCACGTGGCCGGAGTCGAGGTAGCGGTGGGCCCCTGCGTACGTGATGTAGCCACCGACGGTGCCGCCCACGATGGTCGTGATCGTGGCGAAGTTCAGTTCGTCGGGCACGAACGTCTGCCGCAGCGCGTCGCCGATCGGCGGCTGCGACGCGAACGCGACGATCACGGTGAGGACGATCATCCCGACGCCCATCACCAGCACGACGGCGTCGACGATCCTGCCGGCGCGCTTGAACAGGAAGATGCCGATCGCGAGCAGCGCCGAGATGAGCCCGCCGATCTTGGGGTCGATGCCGCGCAGCGCGTTCATGCCCAGGCCGGCGCCCGCGATGTTGCCGATGTTGAAGGCGAGCCCGCCGATCACGATGAGCACCGAGAGAACGTGTCCCGAGTACGGGATCGCCGCGTTCGCGAGTTCGCCGGCCCGCTTGCCTGACACCGTGATCAGGCGCCAGACATTCATCTGCAACGCGAAGTCGATCAGCACGGAGGCGAGGATCGCGAAGGCGAACGCCGCGCCGAGCTGTGCAGTGAAGGTGGCGGTCTGAGTGATGAAGCCGGGGCCGATGGCCGACGTGGCCATCAGGAAGATCGCGCCGAGGATCGCTCCGCGGCGAGAGCGGACGAAGCCCGTCGCCCGCGCGGTGGTGGTGGTCGTGTCGGTCACGTCTGCGCTCCTGGGGGAAGACGGTCGGCGGGGTGACGCGTCGCGGTGGGGCTCACGACGATGTGTGGAACAACATCCCATGGATTGTTCAACAATGAAAGTCGATCGTGTTTCGTCCGCGTGACATCTCGTCGGGCGACCCGGCCATAGGATTCCTCCATGCCCGCTCCCGACGAGACCCTCGCCGATGCACTGCGCGAGCGGATCATCCTGGGCGAGTTCGCGCCGGGCACGCGCCTGTCCGAGACCGCGCTGGCCGAGCTGCTCGGAGTCTCCCGCAACACCCTGCGCGAGGCGTTCCGCGTGCTCTCCGAGCAGGGGCTGATCGAGCACGTCCCGCACCGGGGCGTGTCGGTCGCTTCCCCGACCGTGGCCGACGTCGTCGACATCTACCGGGCGCGGCGCTACATCGAGCAGGCGGCGCTCGCGGCCGGCTCTCCCCTGCACCCCGCGGTTGCCGACATGACCGCGGCGGTCGAGCGCAGCGAGGCGGGCCTCGAGGCCCGGGACTGGCGCGCCGTCGGCACCGCGAACATGGCGTTCCACGGCGCGATCGTGGCGCTAGCCGACAGTCCGCGCCTCGGCCGCCTGTACCGCGACATCGCCGCGGAGCTGCGACTCGCGTTCCTTGAGATCGACAGCCCGGAGGCGCTGCACGCGCCGTTCGTGAGCCGCAACCGGGAGCTGCTCGAGACGTTCCTGACGCGCGGCGGAGCGGCCGCGGCGCACGAGCTACACGACTACCTCGTGTACTCCGAGCAGACGGTGCTCGGCGCGTTCACGCGTCAGCACCGGGGCTGACCTCAGCCGCGCAGCTCCCGCCACAGCGCATCCGCCTGCGCCAGCGTGTCGTCGATCGTGCCGGACGTGTCGATCACGACGTCGGCGAGCGCGAGCCGCTCCTCGTCGGAGACCTGACGCGCGACGCGGGAGCGCGCATCCTGCTCCGTCATGCCGCGGTGCTCGATCATGCGGGCGACGCGGACGTCGGCCGGGGCGTGGGCGACGACGACCCTGTCCCACTCCCCCGTGCCCCTCGCCTCGGCAAGCAGCGGCACGTCGTACACGACGACGGCGTCGGGATCGGCCTCCAGCGCCGCGCGGAACCGCCGCTGCGACTCGGCCTTCACCGCCGGGTGGACGATGCCGTTGAGCCGCGCCAGCCGCTCGGGGTCGCCGAACACCATCGCCCCGAGCGCTGCCCGGTCGAGCTCTCCCGACGGCGTCAGCACGCCGTCGCCGAACTCCGCGGCGATGGCCCCCAGCACCGGCTGTCCCGGCTGCTGCAGCTCGCGCACGAGCGCGTCGGCGTCGATCACGACGGCACCGTGCTCGGCGAGCCGCCGCGCGATCGTCGATTTCCCGGAGGCGATCCCGCCCGTCAGCGCGATGAGTGGCATGGAGCCAGTCTTCCACCGCCGCTCACGAGCGAGCGTCGTAGAACTCCCTCACCACGGTCGCGCCCGGCTTGCCGAACATGCAGTAGTCGCGGTTCGCGAGCGCGTCCTCGCGCGGGTACAGCTGCGCGGGCCAGTCCCACAGGACGAAGCCGTCGACCCAGTCGCGGGCGCCGGCCTGCGCGAACATCTCCGCGAGGTAGTCGGCCTGCTCCTGCGCATCGGCGTCACCGCCGAACGTCCAGTCGTTCGGCCGCTGCGCCGACCCCTCGCGGCTCGGACAGCCGCACTCGATGAAGAGGAACGGCTTGCCGTGCGCGCGCACGACCTCCTCGATGCGATCGAGCTGGGCCGGCCACGCACCGCTCGGGTAGTACCCGCTCGCCGAGATCACATCGACCGCGTCCCACCAGGTGATCCGGTCCTCCTGGTACTTGTCGCAGTTGTAGGTGATCGGCCCCGAGTAGACCTCGCGCACGCGACGCACGAGCTCGCGCCACTCGGCCTCGCGACGGTCGGCCCGCACCATCTCGCACCCGATGACGAAGAGCTCGACCGACTCCTCCTGCGCGATCCGGGCGTGATGGAGGATGAACTCGGTATAGCTCTCCCACCAGTCGGCCCAGCCCGGCTCGCCGGGCACGTCGAACTCGAAGAACCCGATGAACGCGCGCCAGGTGCCGTCGGCGCAGTTGACGACGGGCTTGAGCATCACCCGCTGTCCGCGGTCGCGCGCGGCCCGGATCGCCCAGCGGACCTCGTCGTCCGTGACGGTCGGCTCGTCCCGCCAGTGGATCTCCGTCGACGAGGGCTTGTCCTGCAGCGCCGCGTACGTCACGCAGTTCCAGCGCGCCCCGACCTCGGCGAGCGCGTCGAGGGATGCCTCCGCGGCGGGCGTCGCCCACGTCCCCCGGATGCCGGTCCAGCCCCAGGTCATCCCCGAGACGAAGCCGAGCCGGTCGCGCACCGCACCGGCGGTCCACCCGCGGCTCATGCGCGCCCCTCCGCGAGAGCCGGCTCCGCCACGCGCAGCTCGGGGGCTCCCGCGACGAGGTCGTTGCCGGTGCGGACGACGCCGACCGCCGTGAACGCGTCCGCCCCGACCTGCTGAGCCGTCGTCACGTGGAACACCACCTTCTCCCCGGGAAGCAGGTGGACGAGCGCATCGTCGACGACCGCATCCGGCGCGACGGTGTCGACGAGCAGGGCGAGGTCGCGCACAAGGGTGGCTGCGGTCGCCTCCACGCGCACTCCCCCGTCCGCCGCCGTCACAGACAGGTCGAGGCGGGCGGGTTCGAGGAGGGCGTCCCGCAGGTCGGCGAAGAACCACCACGCGTCCTCACCCCCGAGACGGGCGCGCACGAGCTCGTCGGCCGGATGCGCGGCGGTCGCCACGTCCGCGGCGAGCGCGACCGTCACGGTCCCCCGTGGCGCGACGTCAACCTGTCCGGCCTGGCTGGCGAGCACCGTGCCATCCGAGGCGAGGCGCTCGATCTCGAGCGTTCCCCGCCAGGCCTCCTCGGTCTCATTGCCGAGGATCACCGCGAGGCCGCCGTCTCGGGGCTGGATCGTGACGAGCCGGTCGGCGAAGGCGTGCGCCATCGCGTACAGCAGCGGCTTCTCCCGTCCGTCGCCGTCGACCGCGGCCCACGACACGACCGGCCAGTCGTCGTTGAGCTGCCAGACGATCGCGCCCGCGTTGTGCGGCGCGAGGGACCGGAAGTGCTCGAGGGCCGTGCCGACCGCGCGCGCCTGGTTGAGCTGCATCGCCCACACCCAGTCGCGCATGTCCCTCGGCACCGGGGTGTGCGCCACGAGGCCGGAGGTGAGCTTCGCGTCGCCGTCGATCGCCTTCTGGTGAACCTGCATCCCCGGGGACACGGGCGAGAGCGGATCGTCGTGGATCGCGCGCGTGAGCGTCGCCCAGGTGGGCGGCCCCTGCCAGCCGAACTCCGCGACGAAGCGGGGACGGTACTCGCGGTAGTCGGGCCAGTCGCGCCGGTTCCAGAGGTCCCAGATGTGCACGCTGCCGTGATCCGGGTCGTTCGGCCGGCTCACCCCTCCCGGCGTGAACGGGCTTCCCGGGGTATACGCGATGTGCGGCGCGAGCTCCGCCACCAGGGCCGGGAAGAGCTCGTGGTAGTAGTGCGCACCCCAGGTCGCGCCGTCGAGGCGCGCGGGCCAGCCCCACTCCTCGAAGCCCTCGAGGTTCTCGTTGTTCCCGTTGAGCACAACGAGCGACGGGTGCGCCGCGAGCCGCGTCACCGCCTCGCGCGCCTCCGCCTCGATCTCGGAGCGCAGCGGCTCCTCCTCGGCGTACGCCGCGCAGGCGAGCAGGAAGTCCTGCCACGTCAGCATCCCCCGCTCGTCGCACAGGTCGTAGAAGTCCTCGCTCTCGTAGATCCCCCCGCCCCAGACCCGCAGCAGGTTGACGTTCGCGCTCTCGGCCTGACGGATGCGCCGCTCGTACCGTGCCCGGTCGACGCGGTGGGGGAAGGCGTCGTCCGGGATCCAGTTCGCTCCCCGCACGTACACGAGCCGCTCGTTCACGAGGATCCGCAGCGGCGTCCCCGCCTCATCGGGGGTGGTGTCGATCCGGACGTCCCGGAAGCCGATGTTCAGCGCCCGCTCGTCCCGCACTCCAATGTCGCCGGTCAGCTCGACCGTCAGCGGGTAGCGATGGGGCTCGCCGAACCCCCGCGGCCACCAGCGGCGCACATCCGGCACCCGCACCGAGACGACCGCCTCGGCTCCCGCGACGTCCACCGCCTCCTCGACCCCCGCGATGCGGACGGTCACGCGGACCGGCCGCTCGTCGGCGCGCTCGATGCGGACGTGCACGTCGAGCAGGCCGTCGGGGCCGTCGGTGCTCACCACCGGGCGGACGGCGTCGAGGCGCGCCCCCGACCAGGACTCGAGCCGCACGGGGCGCCAGATGCCGGAGGTCGCCGTGTCGATGCCCCAATCCCAGCCGAAGCCCGAGGCCATCTTGCGGATCGCGTTGTACGGGTGGTGGTTGACGTGCGGCCGCGCGCCGAGCTCCTGCTCCGCGCGGCCCGCCGCGGGCACAGGGGCGGTGAACTCGACGCGCAGCGAATTGGCGCCCACACGCAGCAGGTGCCGCACCGGAACGCGGTACGAGCGGTGCTGATTGCGCGACGACAGCACCTGCTCGCCGTTCACGCGCACCGTGGCGACGGTGTCGAGCCCGTCGAAGACGAGGTCGACGCGCTCATCCCCCTCGTCCTGCCATTCGAAGTCGAGGTCGAAGACGAAGTCGGTGGCGCCGACCCACGCCTGCAGGCGCTCGTTGTCGTCGAGGAACGGGTCGTCGATGAGACCCGCCGCCAGCAGGTCCGTCGTCACGCTGCCGGGGACAGCGGCGGGGATCGCCCCGGCCTCGCGCACCGCGTCGGGAACGCGTCGCCCCGCACCGGCCCGCACGGTCCAGCCCTCGTGAAGCGTCCGTGTCCGCACTGTCATTTGGTCGCTCCCGAGGTGATTCCGCTGTAGATGTACCGCTGCAGCGCGACGAAGATCACGAGGGTCGGCAGGATGACGATCATCGTGCCGGCCCCGATCACCTCCCACTGCGCGCCGAAGGGGCCGGTGAACCGGAACAGCGAGGTGGAGATGACGCCGAGCTTCGCCGACGGCATGTAGAGGTAGGGAAGGTAGAACTCGTTGTAGATCGCGATCCCCTTGATGATGCAGACCGTGACGACGGCCGGCGTCAGGAGGGGCAGGATGAGCCGCCAGTAGATCGTCCAGCGGTTCGCCCCGTCGATCATGGCAGCCTCATCGATGCTCTTCGGGATCGACTGCATGAACTGAAGGAAGATGTAGATCGCGATGATGTCGGTCCCCATGAACAGGACGATCGCCGCCCAGTGGGTGTTGAACAGCTCGAGCGCGTTCACGATCTGGAACGTCGCGACCTGAGTCGTCACTCCCGGCACGAGCGACGCGATCAGGAACAGGGCGATCACGAGCCCCTTGAGCCGGAACCGGAACCTGTCGATCGCGTAGGCCGCCATCGTGCCGATCACGATCGTGCCGATGAGCGAGGCGACGAGGATGATCGTCGTGTTCCAGAATCCGAGCAGCATGTTGCCGCGCGTGAAGGCGGTGACGAAGTTCTCGACGTTGAACCAGTTCGAGGGCGGAGCGAGCGGGCCCGTTGTCGCATACTCCTCGCGCGACTTGAACGACGCGAACAGCACGACGACGAGCGGCACGACGGCGACGATCGTCGCGATGACGAGCGAGACGTACTTCACTGTCACGGCCGTCGTGCGGCGCGTGGTGGCGAGTGCGGTGCTCATGTCAGGCTGACCTCCTCATCGGGCACGATCCGCCGCTGGATCCACGTCACGAGCAGCACGATCAGCAGCAGCACGACCGCCATCGCCGAGGCGAGCCCGACCCGGCGGAACTCGAACGCCATCTGCACCGTCTGGATCACAAACGTCGAGCTGCCGTTCGCGCCGCCCGTCATGATGAACGGGATCTCGAACACCGCGAGCGCGCCGGAGATCGCCAGGATGAACGACAGGCTGATGACGCGCTTGATGCCGGGCGCGATGATGTAGCGGAACTGGTGCCAGCGGTTCGCGCCGTCGAGCTCCGCCGCCTCGTACAGCTCGGACGGGATCGACTGGATCGCGCCGAGGAACAGCACGAAGTTCAGCCCCATGTACCGCCACACGCTCGTCGCCGCGAGCGACCAGTTCACGAGGTCGGGGTCGCCGAGCCAGTGGCGATCCTCGTTCGGCGCGCCGACCGCCGCGAGCAGGCTGTCGAGCGTGCCGTCGGGCTGGAAGAGGTAGAGGAACACAAACCCGATGGCGACGCCGTTGATCAGGTACGGGAAGAAGAGCACGCCCTTGAAGAAGTTCCGGAAGCGGGTGCGGAAGCTCAGGATCGTGGCGAAGTACAGGGCGAGCAGCATCTGCACGACGGATCCGGCGAGGTAGTACAGGCTGACGAAGAAGACCTGGAACAGCTCGGGTCGCGTGAAGATCTCGATGTAGTTCTCGAGGCCCGTCCACTCCTTCTGGGGGTCGATGCCGTCCCACGAGGTCAGGCTGTACCAGATCATGTTCGCCACGGGGATGTAGGTGAACACGACAAGCAGGCCGACGGGGACGAGCAGGTACAGCCACGGCGTGTACCAGCGGGTGCCGCGGACGTTGCCGGCCCCGCGGCCGCGTCGGCGCGCGGCCGGTGGCACGATCAGCGTGCGCGTCGCCCCGGTGTCGGCGAGCGGTGCCCCGGGCGGCACGCCGCCCGGGGCCTGTGCGGTGAAGCTCATGATCAAGTCCTCTCGATGACGAGGCGCTGTCGCGCCCGACCTGCGGGAGCGCGCGGACGGGCGCCGTAGCGGAGACGGCACCCGTCCGCGGCGCCTCAGCCGGCGCTGACCTCGGCGCGGGCGGCCGCCCAGCGCTCGTTGAGCTCGGCGAAGTACGACTCCTTCGTCCCGTCGGCCGCCCCGCGGGCGATGTCGACGAGCTTCTGCCGGTACACGGGCCCGTAGAGGTCGATCTCGGAGGCGCTCACCACGTCGGCCTCGAAGCTCTCCTCGCCCGCGACGGCGGGCGTCATCTCGACGTACTCGACACCGGCGGCCTCGAAGTCGCCGAGCGTCTCGGGCGTGGGACCGTCGACGAGGGGCGAGAGGCCGCCCTGGTCGAACGCGTAGCCCGATTCCTCGGCGAACCACTCGATCCAGGCGCGCGCGGCCGCCTTGTGCTCGCTGTGAACGTTGATCGCGTTCTTGTAGTCGCCGCCGACCTGGGCGTGGAACGTGCCGTCAACCTGGTACGGGAACGGCATGTACCCGATGTCCTCGGCCGATCCGCCTGCCGCCTCGGCGGCATCCTGCATCTGCGTGATCGACCACGAGCCGAGCAGCATGGTGGCGATCTGGCCCGAGCCGAGGAGGTTCTTCGACTCCTCCCAGTTCGTCGTCAGCGGGTCGGGCTCGCTGAGCCCCTCGGCGACGATGTCGAACAGCAGGCCGTCGACGATGCCATGCCACTCGTCCTCCGCCCACGGGGTGTCGCTGTAGGCGACGTGCGTGTTGCTGTAGTCGGGGTCGCCCATCGCGCCGCGGTTGCTGTCCGACTGGCTGAGGGGCCATCCGTCGGCGTAGTTCGTGTAGTACGGGATCGCCTCGGTGCCGTCCTTGATCGCCCTCAGGTCGTCGAGGAACTCCTCGGGGGTCGTCGGCAGGTCGGTGATCCCCGCCTCCTCCCAGACCTTCTTGTTGTAGACGAGCCCGTTCGTGTTGCCCGTGATCGCGATGCCGTACGCCTGGCCGTCGTACGCCTCCTCCGACATAAAGCGGTACTTCTGGCTGAGCTCCTCGACCGTGCCCAGCGGCTCGAAGAAGTTCGAGAGCTGGTCGGGATTCACGCTGTTGGGGATGAGCAGGACGTCGCCGTAGTCCTCGGTGTTCATGCGGACGGCGATCTCGCCCTCGTAGTCGGTGATCGCCTCGAACTCGACGGTGACCTCGGGGTACTTCTCCTCGAACTGCGCCTTGTAGTCCTGGAACACCGTGTCGACGATGTCGGTGCGCTGGGTGATGACGGTGATCGTGCCGGAGATCTCGTCCTCGCCGCCACCACCTCCGCCCGTCGGCGATCCGCTGTCGGCGGCGCAGCCGCTGAGCACGAGGGCCGCGGCGCCGAGCGCCGCCCCCGCGGTGAGGAACCTCTTGCTGACCATGCTGTGTACTCCTGTCGTCATTGACAAAGACCCTCGCGCCGGTGCGTCGGGTGCGCTCAAGCGTCCGTCTGCGACGAGCGTTTGCGACACGTCGCTTAAGCGCTTAAGTTGGCCCTGAGCGTAGGCAGACACCGAGCGCGTGTCAAGATGCACCTCTCGACGATGAGAAACGGATGTGGCATGACCGAAGTGATCCGGATCGCCGACGACGGCGTGGCTGTGCTGCTCGAGCGGCCGGAGCAGGGCCTCCCCCGGGTTCTGCACTGGGGCGCGGATCCGGGCGAGCTGAGCGAGGCGGACGGACGCGCGCTCGCGGCGGCGCTCAGCCCGCAGACGCCGCCGGGGACGCTCGACTCCGCGTGGCAGCTCAGCCTCCTCCCCGACGAGAGCGAGGGCTGGTCCGGCCGGCCGGGCGCCGAGCTCGGCCGCGGCGACGGGCCTCTTCATCCGCGCTGGCGCGTGACGAGCCTCGACGTCGAGCCCGCCGCGGCCACGATCGACGCCACCGCCGACGGACTCCGCCTGCGCACCCGGATCCGGATCGCGCAGGGCGTCGTCACCGTCGCGCACGAGCTCGCGAACACCGGCGACACCGCCCTCGACATCGGCTGGATCGAGGCGACCCTCCCCGTGCCGAAGCGCGCCGACCATCTGACGACGTTCTCCGGGCGCTGGTCGCGCGAGAAGGCGCCGCTGACGACTCCGGCACCCCGCGGATCCGTCGCCCGCCAGAGCCGGCGCGGCAGGCCGGGACACGACAGCCCGTATGTGCAGATCCTCTCGGCGGGGACGCCCCGCAACCGCTCGGGCGAGCTGTGGGCCGTGCACGTCGCGTGGAGCGGCGACACGACGTGGCGCACCGACCGGACGCCCGATGCTGTCCAGCTGCTCGGCGGCGGCGAGCTGCTGCGTCCCGCCGAGGTCCGTCTGTCCCCCGGCGAGGCGTATCGCACGCCCGAGGTCGTCTTCGTCCACTCCTCGGAGGGCCTGGACGGCCTCAGCGCGCGGTTCCACCGCCGGCTCCGCGCGCGCCCTCGGCACCCGCGTCCCCCGCGGCCGCTCGTGCTGAACACGTGGGAGGCCGTGTACTTCGATCACGACCCCGTGCGGCTGAAGCGGCTCGCGGATCGGGCGGCGGAGGTGGGGATCGAGCGGTTCGTGCTCGACGACGGCTGGTTCCAGGGGCGCCACGACGACACGACGAGCCTCGGCGACTGGATCCCGGACGATGCCGTGTGGCCGGAGGGCCTGCGGGATCTGGCTGACCACGTGCACGGCCTCGGCCTGCAGTTCGGGCTCTGGTTCGAGCCGGAGATGGTCTCCCTCGACTCCGACGTCGCCCGCGCCAATCCCGACTGGCTGCTGCACGATCCGGCGCACCTCGAGGCCCACCCGCGGCTGTCGTGGCGCACCCAGTACGTGCTTGATCTCGCGAACCCCGCGGCTTACGCGCACGTCCGCGACCGGATGAGCGAGCTCATCGGCACCCTCGGCATCGACTTCGTGAAGTGGGATCACAACCGCGACCTGATCGAGCCGCTCCACGATGGGCGACCGGGCACCCACGCGCAGACGCTCGCGGCCTACGCGCTGATGGACGAGCTGCGCGAGCGGCATCCGGGGCTCGAGATCGAATCGTGCTCGAGCGGCGGTGCGCGATCCGACCTGGGAGTCCTCGATCACACCGACCGGGTGTGGGCAAGCGACTCGAACGACCCCGTCGAGCGACAGGAGATCCAGCGCTGGACGCAGCTGATGCTGCCGCCCGAGCTCGTCGGCGGGCACGTCGGACCGACGCGCTCCCACAGCTCCGGCCGCACCACCGACCTCTCGTTCCGGCTGGCGACGAGCCTGATGGGCTCCGCCGGCTTCGAATGGGATCTGCTCACCCTGACCGACGAGGAGGTCGCCACTGTGGCGCGGTTCGCGGCCCTGTATCGCGAGCTGCGATCCGTGATCCACGGCGGCGTGGCCGTGCATCCGGACCTCGACGACCCGGCATGGCGGGTCAGCGGCGCGGTCGCTGCGGATGCGGCGGAGGCGGTGTTCACCGTCGCCGCGGTCTCGACGATCGAGGATGCCCGCCCGGCGCCGATCCCGCTGCCGGGACTCGATCCGGCGGCCCGGTACCGGGTGCGGGTGCGCGACGACATCGGCCTGCCGGAGCACGGCTGGGTCACGCCCGAGTGGCTCCGCAACGGCGAGGTCGTGCTGCCGGGCTCCGTGCTGCGCGACGTCGGGCTGCAGTTCCCCGTGTTCTGGCCGGACCAGGCGATCGTGCTGCACCTGACGGCGGCACCCGAGGCGCCCGGGCTGCCCTAGAGTCGTGCTCATGCCCGACGGTGATGCGGCCCCGCGGCGCGCGACGATCAGCGACATCGCCCAGCGCGCGGGAGTGTCGACCTCGGCGGTCTCCTACGCGCTGAACGACAAGCCGGGCGTGTCCGCCAGCACGCGGGAGCACATCCTCGCGATCGCATCCGAGATGGACTTCGCCCCCGCCGCGGCGGCGCGGATGCTGTCGCAGGGGCGCACCGACACCGTCGGCCTCGTGCTGCGACGCGACCCGCGCTTCCTCGCGAACGAGTCGTTCTTCATGGAGCTGATCGCCGGACTCGAGATCGGGCTCGCCGAGCAGCACCGCGGCCTGCTGCTGCAGCTCGCCGTCGACCGCGAGGCCGAGATGGCGATGTACCGGCAGTGGAAGGCCGCCCAGCGCGTCGACGCGGTGCTGCTCGTCGACTTCGAGCGGGACGACCCCCGCGTCGGGCTCGTCGGCGGGATCGGGCTCCCCGCGGTCGCCATCGGCGACCCCTCGCTCACGGGTGGGCTGACGACGGCCTGGACCGACGACGCGACGGGGATCCGCGAGGCCGTGCGGCACCTTCACGGCCTCGGGCACCGCTCCATCGCGCGCGTCGCGGGCGCATCGACGCTCGCCCACGTGCACATCCGTGACGAGGCCTTCGCCGCCGAGTGCGCGGCGCTCGGCGTGCGCCATCGCATCCTGCACGGAGACTTCGGCGTCGAGCTCGCGGAGCGTCACACCAACGACGTGCTGGACGACGCCGATGACCCCTGCACCGCGATCGTCTACGACTCGGGGCTGACCGCGGTCACCGGCCTGAAGACCGCGCGGGCACGGGGCGTGTCGGTGCCGGATCAGCTCAGCATCATCGGGTGGGACGACTCGCTGCTGACGACGGTGACGGATCCGCCGATCTCGGTGATGAGCTACGACGTCGTCTCGTACGGCACCGCGGCGGCCGGCCTGCTCGGGGCGCTCCTCGCCGGCAGGGAGCCCGCGGCGCATCTCGCGGGGACGCCGACGCTCCACGAGCGCGGCACCACCGCGCGCGCTGAAGCCCGCTGACGCGTCAGACGGTGCCCGCGGGCGGCCAGACGCCGATGATCACGGCCATCACCACGAGGGTCACCAGCTCGTGCGCGATGTTCATGACGGTGAGCCCGGAGGGGCGCCCCTCGAACGCATCGTGCGTGATGAAGCGGGCGGCGGTGAACCCCGCCCACAGCAGGATCGACGTCACCAGCGCCGAGACGAGGTAGCTCCCCTCGTAGAAGTGCCACGCGATCGTCGTCGCGCCGGCGAGCACCCAGGCGGTGAGGAAGCTGACGAGCACGGTCACGGCGATCGGCACGACCGCGTCCTTGCCGGTTCCCTCCATCGACACGTTCGCCAGCTTCGCCCAGCGCGTGCCGAACACCTTCGGCGTGTACCAGACCGTGCCGACGATCATGCTCGAGAGAGTCGCGAGGACGACGGTCCAGTAGTTGATCTCGGGAATCATGCGCTGACTGTATCGCCCGCGGAGTACTGTGCGTGAGGAACCGATCAGAAGGGCTCCGGATCAGTCTCCGGATCCGTCCTCCCAGCGGAAGCGGCCGCCCTTGGCCTCGAACTCGCGCGTGACGGCGGCGCGGAGCGCGGGGTCGGCGAGGTAGTCGACGGCGGAGACCGCGAGGCCCGTGGCGGCGTCGGCGAGGGCGTCGAACGCGGGCGGGTGGACGGTCCACTCCGCGAACGCCGGGTTGTGCGGCCGGATGTCATCCGGGCCGCCGAGTCCGATCGACGGGTGGATCGAGGGCACGTACTGGCTGACGTTGCCCATGTCGGTCGACGCCCCGCCCTGCGGCGACACGAGCGGCGGCGGCGGGAGCACGTGGCCGCGCGAGCGCACCGCCACCGCCCACCGGCGGGTCAGCTCGATGTTGACCTCGAGGGGCAGGTAGGGAGGCACGGGGTCGACGACGATCTCGGCGCGCGTGCTCGTCGAGATCGCGGCGCCCTCCAGCACGGCGACGACGCGATCCGTCAGCGCCTTCAGCGTGTCGATCTCGGCCGAGCGCACGTAGAACAGCGCCGCGGCGCGCTCTGGCACGACGTTCGGCGCGGCGCCGCCGTCGGTGATGATGCCGTGGACGCGGTCGATCGGCAGGATGTGCTGCCGCAGCTGCGCGACGCCCTGGTAGGCCGTCACGACGGCGTCCAGGGCGTTCAAGCCGAGCCAGGGCGCCGCCGCGGCGTGGCTCGCCCGGCCGTGATACGTGACGGACACCCGGCGGACGCCCGTCGTGCGGTGACCCACGATCGACTCGGTCGCAGCACCCGGGTGCACCATGCCGGCCGCATCGACGTCGTCGAAGCCGCCCGCGCGCAGGATGAGCTCCTTGCCGCCGCCGTTCTCCTCGGCGGGGGTGCCGATCAGCGACAGGCGCCCGCCGAGGCGCTCGACGACCGGAGCCGCGGCGAGGAACGCCCCGACCGCCGCGCCGGCGATGATGTTGTGCCCACACGCGTGGCCGACGCCCGGCAGCGCGTCGTACTCGGCGATGAGCGCGAAGTGCGGGCCCGTCGCGCCGACCGTCGCGCGCAGCGCCGTGTCGAGGCCGTACGCCCCCACCTCGGCCTCGATGCCGTGCCGCGCGAGCAGCTCGGCGACGCGCCCGACCGAGCGATGCTCCTCGAAGCCGCTCTCCGGGTCGTCGTGAAGCGCGACGGCGAGGGCCTCGAGCTCGGGGCGGAGCGCGTCGACCCCGCCGGAGAGCTCCGCGCGCACGGCATCGCCCGCGCCCGCGAACGCCGACGCCTCCACCACCGGCTCCGGCGTCGCCTCGGCGACGGTGCGGCGCTGGTACTCGAGATACGTCTCGAGCGGATCCGTCACAGCGTCACCGTCTCGCCATCCGTCGTGCGCACAGTGAGCCGGTACCCGGCGGGCTCACCCTCGACGACGTCGGCGACGGATCCGTCCGGCAGACCGAGCGCGGCGTGGATCGCCCGCAGCGGCTCGGGATCGGGCTCGATGCGCTCGAAGGAGACGATCTCGAGCGTGGGGATGTCGCTCAGGCCCGGCTGCTCGGTCGCGCCCCAGTCGATCAGGAACGGAGCCTGGAACCCGGCGTCGCCGCGCGTCAGGCGCCACTCGAGCAGCACGCCGTCGGGCCGCCGCCGCGACAGGTCCCACACGTCGCCCGGGTCGTAGCCGCGTTCCCGTGCGCCCGCGACCACGCCGTCGATGTCGTCGGGATGGATCGCGTAGGTGACGATCCGCGGGCCGTCGAGCTCGTGGATCCCGAACGTCGTCGGCGCGGTCTCGTGCGCGACGGCCGGATCCGGTCCGATCAGCTCGACGTAATGCGGAGCGCGCCGGCCATCGACCGTCAGCGCGACGAGCGCGTTCGCGGTGCCGGTTGGATGCGAGCCGCCGGGCGCGGCCGTGACTCCCGTGCGCTCGGCGAACCAGGCGACGACTCCCGCGAGGTCGGGGCCGGCGATCACGACGTGATCGAGCAGGCTCGGCACGCTCATCGCCCGGCCTCCGATCGCCGCGCGGGGACCTCGGGCTCGCCGAGAGACAGCATCAGCCGGTTGGCCCAGTTGAAGAACGCCGCGCCGTTCACGATGTCGAGGATCTCGGCGTCGTCGAAGCCCGCGGCACGCAGTCGCGCGATGTCGTCGCCGCCGAAGGACAGCGGGGTCTCGGCGAGGGACACGGAGGCGGACACGACCGCGTTCCAGCGCTCGTCGCCGACGTCGGCGCCGACTCCCTCGTCGAGCAGGCGCTGCACGTCGTCACCGCGCCCGGATTCGCGCGTCGCCGCGGCCGCGTGGACGGACGCGCAGAACACGCAGCCGTTGTGCCGGGATGTCGCCGCCGCCGCGAGCTCGCGCTCGGCGCGGCCGACCCCGCCCGACGTGTTGAAGAAGATGTCGAGGTCGGTCAGCGTGCGCGCCTTCAGCGCGGCGGGGTCGCGCGCGAGCAGCCGGAAGTACGGCATCTTGGCGCGAGCCGGCTGGATGAGCGCGTCGTGCTGCTCGGGGGTGAGATCCTCCTCCGCGACGGGCGCGAGCCACGGCACCCAGCCGAGGCCCTCCTGCGTGAAGCGGTCCGGGCGCTCGAGGGCGGGGTACTCGGTCACGAGGTCGGTCATCGTCGGGCTCCTTCGACGGTCGCTGCTTCGGATGATGCCGGATTCTGCGCGAGCACGCGAAGACCCCACGCAGCGCGCAGCTGGAAGGCGAGGAACGCGACGAGCTGCGACAGGGTGACGATGTCATCGGCCGACCAGCCGGCGACGACGAGCGCGCGAAGCGCATCCGGTCCGGACTCGCGCGGCCGGAACACGAGGAGGTGGGTGTGCGTGAGCGCCGCGGCGAGGCGGGCGCTCACGCCGAGCGTCGCGGCCGGCGTCCAGGCGGGGCCGGGTGTGCTCTCGGACGCGAGGCCGGGTTCCCGGTACGCGCCGTAGGGGCCCGAGCCCGCGCCGTCCGCCGCCGCGGCGGCGACGGCGTCGACCAGCTCCGGCGCCTCGTCGCCGAGCAGGTCGGCATAGAACGACGCGGCCTCCTCGAACCCGTGCAGCCGCGCGACGAACGCGGCGATCGCGTAGCGCTCGGAGAGCGGGAACGTGCCCGGCTCGGCGGGCTCGAGCAGCGCCTCGAAGCTGAGCTGCGCGTTCTCCTTCGCCTGCGGGCGCAGGGCGCGCACATCCTGCAGCGGGCTGTCCGGCGCGATGCCGGCGAGCAGGTCGATGATGTCGGTGCTCATCGGGCTCCTTCTGTTCTCGGTTGACGGTTGCTCAGGCGTGGACCCGGTGCGCCGCGCTGAGCGAGCGCGCGGCATCCGCTCCCACCTCGTAGCCGAGGCGAGGCGCGATCTCGGTGGCGAGCAGCTCGAGCGAGCGCAGCGTCATCTCGTGCGGCGCGTCGACCGAGTGGATCTGGAACGACACGTCCGTCGACGCGGCGATCGCGCGATCCGCGGCGAGGGAGGCGGCGACCTCGTCGGGCGTGCCGATGTGCGAATCGGTCAGGCGCGCGAGGTCGTCGATGTCCAGGCCCGTGGTGTCGATGCCGAGCATTCCCTCCGCGAGGTCGCGCAGGCCCGGCTCGGCGAGCTCGAGCACGCGCGTGCGGTTCTCCTCGTCCACGACGACCGCCGTACGGGACGCGAGAACGCGGAACGGCGCCCCCTCGGGAAGCGCCTCGCGGTACGCGTCGATGATCGGAAGCTGAAGGTCGTGAAGGGGAAGGTCGCGCGCGTCGCCCGGACGCGGCTGGGTGCGCGAGAGCAGCAGGCCGTCGCCGTCGCGGCCGGCGCGGATGCCGCCGTCGACCGAGAAGGTCGCCTGCCAGATCCGGCGGTCGAGATCGCCCGCAGCGGGATAGATCCGCGCCTCGGTGCCGCGGATGCCGCGCCCCGCGAGCGCATCCCGGAACACCGCGAAGTGCTCGGCGAAGATCTCGCGGCGTCGCTGCGCGTCCCGGCCGAACGGCGCGAAGGACGACGGCGTTCCACCGGACGCGACGCCCAGCTGCACGCGCCCACCGCTCAGCGCGTCGAGCACGCTGGCGTCCTCCGCCGCGCGCAGCGGGTCGTCGATCGGCAGCGTCACGACGCCGGTCGCGAGCGCGATGCGCGAGGTCCGCTCGGCGGCGGCAGCGAGCAGCACGAACGGGGACGGCAGCCCGCCCTCCGTCTCGCCGAAGTGATGCTGGGCGACCCACGCCGAGGCGAAGCCGGATCGCTCGGCCTGCGCGATCTGCTCGAGCGCGAAGCGATACCGGTCGGCGGCCGGGGCGTCCTCCAGCAGTCTCGTGAAGAATCCGATGCGGGGGCCGGTCATGCGCTCTCCTCCTGGTGTGGTGTCGTGAGGGCGGGGCGGAGTGCCGCGCCGGGGATCGCGTCCAGCAGGCGGCGCGTGTACGGGTGCTCGGGCGATGCGAACACGCGCGCCGTGGCGCCGTGCTCGACCTGCCTCCCCCGCTGCAGCACCGACACGGTGTCGGCGATCTGGCGCACGACCGCGAGGTCGTGCGAGATGAACACGTACGTGAGCGACAGCTCGTCCTGCAGCCGCGCGAGCAGCCGCAGGATCTGCGCCTGCACGGTCACGTCGAGCGCGGAGACCGCCTCGTCCAGCACAACGAGCTCGGGCTCGAGGATCAGCGCGCGGGCGATCGCGACGCGCTGCCGCTGACCTCCCGACAGCTCGGCGGGACGGCGATGCGCGATCTCGGGAGCGAGCGCCACGAGGTCGAGGTGGTGCGCCACCCGCTCGGCGCGCTCCGCGCGCGTTCCGAGACCGAAGTTCTCGAGCGGCTCGGCGAGGATCCGCCCGATCGTCTGGCGCGGATCGAGCGACCCGTACGGGTTCTGGTAGACGAGCTGCGCGACGCGGCGGAAGGCGCGTGCGTCGTGCCTGGCTGTCACGTCGATGTCGCCGACGCGGATGGATCCGCCGGTCGGGCGGTTCAGGCCCGCGATGCTGCGCCCCGTTGTGGTCTTGCCCGATCCGGACTCGCCGACGAGCGCGTGCGTCGTGCCCCGCGCGACCGTGAACGAGACGTCGTCGACCGCGACGAAGGGCTGGGGTCCGGTGCCGCGGAACTCCTGACGCAGGCCGCGCACCTCCACGAGGGGGCGGTCCCCCGGCGCGGGCTCGTGCGGAACGCGCTCGACGATGCGGGCGAGCGACGGCGCATCCGCCAGCAGTGTGCGGGTGTACTCGGCGTCCGGCGTCGCGAGCACGCGCGTCGACGGGCCCGTCTCCTCGACGCGACCGCCGCGCATCACGACGATCGAGTCGGAGTGATCGGCGGCGACTGCGAGGTCGTGCGTGATGAAAAGCACGCCGCTTCCCGATTCGGTGCGCAGCTTGTCGAGCAGGTCGAGCACGCGGCGCTGCACGGTCACATCGAGCGCACTGGTCGGCTCGTCGGCGATCACGAGCTCGGGCTCGAGCGCGAGCGCGGCGGCGATCAACACGCGCTGACGCATGCCGCCGGAGAGCTCGTGCGGGTACTGGCGGGCGCGCCGCTCAGGGTCGTCGATGTCGACGCGCTCGAGCAGCTCGAGCACACGCGCCTCGATCTTCCTGCGATCCTTCCAGCCGTGGATCCGCAGTGCCTCGCTCACGCTCGATCCGATCGTCGCGACGGGGTTGAGCGACGTGCCCGGATCCTGCGGGATCAGCGCGACGCAGCGCCCGCGCAGCCCACGCCAGCGGCGCTCGGAGAGGCCGACGAGCTCGGTCGCGCCGCTCCTGCGCTCGTTCAGCAGGATGGATCCGGCCGCGATGCGCCCGTTGCGGGCGAGCAGGCCGATCGCCGACTGCGCGACCGTCGACTTTCCGGATCCGGACTCGCCGACGAGCGCCGTGGTCCGGCCCGGCTCGACGTCGAACGAGACGCCGTCCACGGCGGTGACCTCGCCGCGCGAGGTGCGGTACGCGACCCGCAGGTCGCGGATCTCCAGCAGCGTCATGCGCGGTCCTCTCGTCCGATCGCCTGGCTCAGGCGGTTCGTCGCCAGCACGACGAGAGCGACGACGGCACCGGGGAGCACCGTGAGCCACCACGCCGTCGCGACGTAGCTGCGGCCCTCGGCGATCAGCAGGCCCCACTCGGGCGTGGGCGGCGGTGCGCCGTAGCCGAGGAACCCGAGCGTCGAGATCTGCAGGATCGCGGAGCCGAGCTGCAGCGCCGCCAGCGCGATCACGGGCGTGAGCGAGTTCGGCAGGATGTGCCGCCACAGCACGCCGACGAACGTGCCGCCGGAGCCGTACGCCGCCTCGACGAACTCGGTCGAGCGCACGCTGACGACCTGCGATCGCGCAAGCCGCGCGAACACCGCGATCGAGGTCACGCCGACCGCGATGGCCGCATTCGTGGTGCCGAAGCCGAGCAGGATCACCACGCTGAGCGACAGCAGCAGGGCCGGGATCGCGAGCAGCACGTCGACGAGGCGCATCAGGATCTCCTCGAGCGCTCCGCCCACCGCGCCGGCGGTCACGCCGATCGCGGTGCCGGCGATGAGGCCGACCGCGACAGCGACGACCGCGGCCGTGATCGACTGCGACGCGCCGTGCACCACGCGGGTGTACAGGTCGCGGCCGGTGGCGTCGGTGCCGAAGATGTGCGCGGCGCTGGGCGCCTGCAGCGCGACCCCGGACGACTCGGTGGGGCTTCCCGGCGCGAACAGTCCCGGTGCGAGAGCCCACGCGAGCGCGGCGAGGATGACGAGGATCGGGATGAGCGTGCCTGGCCGCAGCAGGGCGCGCCAGTCGATGCGGGCGAGGCCGCGCGGCACGGAGACGGCGAGCGTCATGCGACCACCTCCTTCTTCTCCGCAGCCGCTGAGCGACGCACGCCGGCTCCCCGTCGCAACCGCGGATCGAGAACCGGGTAGAGCAGGTCGACGACGAGGTTTATCGCCACGAACACGACCGTCGAGAGGATCACGACCGCCAGCAGCACGGGGGTGTCGCGGTTGGCGACCGCCTGCGCCGTGAGCTGGCCGAGACCCGCCCGCGCGAACACCGCCTCGGTGACCACGGCGCCGCCGACGAGCTCGCCGAACAGCAGGCCGGCCATCGTCAGCGTGGGCACGAGCGCGTTGCGCGCGACCGTGCGCCACAGCAGCCACGACGTGCTCGCGCCTCGCGCCCTGACGACCGTGACGAACGGCTGCTCCCGGACCTCGTCGATGCTGCGCATGAGCACCTGGGCGAGGGGAGCTGCGATCGGGATCGCGAGGGTCGCGACCGGCAGGATCAGCGCCTCGACCGGATCCGCGCCGATCACCGGCACCCAGCCCAGCCGGAACGAGAAGACCTGCACGAGCACGATGCCGATCCAGAACACCGGCAGCGAGACGAGGAACGGCGGGATCCCCCGGAACAGCCGCCGCAGCCAGGTGGCGCCGCCGTACGTGGCCGTGAAGGCGATCGTGACCGCGAGGAACACGGCCGCCCCGAGCCCGAGCGACGCGAGGATGAGCGTCGGCGGGAGCGACGTCGCGATCAGCGCACCGACCGCGGCGCCGTTCGCCACGGAGTAGCCGAACTCGCCGCGGAGCACCCCCAGCGTCGAGTCGACGTACCGCTCGATCAGACTGCGATCGGCGCCGTACGTCGCCCGGATCTCGGCCAGCTGCTCCTGCGAGAGGCCGAGCTCCGGGCTGCCGAACCTCGCAAGCACCGCGTCGCCGGGGAGCGCCGCCAGCAGCAGGTACGCGACGGTGTACGTGAGGGCGAGGACGAGAAGCGCCTGCCCCACCCGCCTCAGGACGTAGCCCATCCGGCGCGGGTCAGCGGTCGAGCCACGCGGCGTAGAACCACGGGCGGCCGACCGACTCGGTGGTGAAGCCCTGCACGTCGGCGCGGAGCCCGAACACCTGCGGCTCCTCGAAGATCGGCAGGAAGTACGCGTTCTCGGCGATGTGACGCTGCGCCGCCTCGGACGCGGCCTGCCGCTCCTCGGTCGTGGGAGCCGACGCGATCGCCTCGAGCAGCGCGTCGAGCTCTGCGTCGCCGACGCTGTCGTCCTCGTTCGAGCGGTTCAGCAGCGCGTTGCGGTTGTCGCTGTGGAACTGCGACTTGATCACATCGAAGTCCGCGCGGCCGACCATCGAGTGGTACACCTGGATCGTGTCGGCCGAGAGCGATGCCTCGGTCTGCGCGGCCTGGTCGCCGGGGAAGAGCTCGACCTCGATGCCGATCTGCGCGAGCTGCTCCTGCACGAGCGTGACGACGTCCTTCGAGCGCGGCTGCGGCAGCGCCTCGTTGAACGTCAGGCTGAGGCGCTGACCGTCCTTCTCGCGGATTCCATCCGATCCGACGGTCCATCCGGCCTCGTCCAGCAGCGCGGAGGCCTTCTCGGGGTCGTACGCGTAGTACTCCGAGGTGTCGAGGTAGCCGAGGGCAGAGTGGGCGAGCGCGCCGGTCGCGAGCGGGTAGCTGTCGGAGAACAGCGTCGAGACGATCGCCTCACGGTCGACGCCGGCGATGATCGCCTGGCGCACCTTCAGATCGGACAGCACCTCGTTGCGGAACCGCAGGCTGAAGCCGTTGTTCACGCCGTTGGTGCTCGCCGAGTGAAGCGCGAGGCCGTCGGCCGCGAACTGCGCCTCGTCGGGCGCGTACACGTCGCGCGCGATGTCCGCCTGACCGGCGACGACGGTGCCGACGCGCACGCTGCTCTCCCCCGCGACCGTGTAGGTCACGTCCTCGAGAAGCGGGGCGCCCTGGTGCTCGAGCGAGGGCGGCGCCCAGTCGTAGTCCTCACGGGCCGTGATCGACAGCTCGGTGCCGATCTTCTCGTCCGAGATCACGAACGGACCGGATCCGATGACCGTCGTCGCGTTGCCCGGGCCGAACTCCTCGTTCGTCTTCTCGAGCGTGGCATTCGAGACCAGGCCGGAGTTGATGGTCGACACCGCCTGCGCGAAGCCCGGCGCGGGAGCGGAGAAGTGGAACTTCACCGTGTCCTCGTCGACGACCTCGCCGTGGTCGTAGTTGTTGATCGCCTCGGACACGGGCAGCGCACGATCGGTGTCGCCCTTGCCGTACAGGTCGAAGTTCTTCACGACGTTCTCGGCATCCAGCGGCGTGCCGTCGGAGTAGGTGACGCCCTGCCGGATGTCGAACGTGTACTCGGTCGCGTCCTCGTTCACCTCGGGCAGGTCGGTGGCGATCCACGGCTCGAGCTCGAGCGTCTCGGGGTTCTGGTACAGCAGGCGGTCGGTGATGTTGTTCACGATGCCGCCGTTGGGGTAGAAACCGGCGGACGGCGGGTACAGCGTCGTCCACGTCTGCGGCTCGAGGTACGTGAGCGTGCCGCCGGCCTTGGGCTCCCCAGGCGCGGCTCCGGTCTCGCTCTGCGTGCCCGCCGCACAGCCCGCGACCATGGCCGTCACGGCCGCCAGGGCGATCGTGGCGCGAAGCAGACGCGGGGCGCGGATGCGGGGGGTTCGGGACATGGTGGAGTCTCCTCGTGTACAGGGGCTGTGGCGCCAGTTCACCATGTCCATAGGGAGTCGTGCGCGGCGCGCTTCATGCGACGTCACACAGCGAGGGGGACGGCCGGATGCGCCCGTCGGCGCCCGGGAGTTCAGGCGTCGATCGTCAGCAGGATGCCGTCGTCGGTGCGCGTCGCCGACACCTGCCGCAGGTCGGCGACGGCGTGCGTCGGGTCGTGCGCGACGGCGGCCGCTCCCACCCCGATGACGCGCATTCCGGCGGCGCGCGCGGCCTGGATCCCCGCGTGCGAGTCCTCGAACACAACGCAGTCGGCGGGAGTGATCCCCAGGATCTCGGCGGCCCGCAGGAAGCCCTCCGGATGTGGCTTGCTCGCGCGCACGTCGTCCGCGGTCACGGCGATCTCGGGGACGTCGAGACCGGCGGCCGTCATGCGCGCACGGGCGAGCCCGAGGTCGGCGGACGTCACGAGCGCGTGCGGCGCATCCTTCAGGGCCCGCAGCAGGGCCGCGGCCCCGGGGATCTCGACGACGCCGTCGGTCTCGGCCGTCTCGCGTGCGAGCATCTCGCGCGACTCCGCGAGGTTGATCTCCACCGGCCGGTCCGGCAGCAGCACCGCCATGCTGTTCGTCGCCTGACGCCCGTGCACAAGCGCGAGGACGGCGTCCGGATCCAGACCCTGCTTCTCGGTCCACTCGAGCCACAGCCGCTCGACCACGGCGGTCGAGTCGACGAGGGTCCCATCCATGTCCAGCAGCACGGCTCGCGCTTCGAGGGTGATCGTCACACCAGCACGCTACCCGGGTTCGCGACGGCCCCGCCCTTGCCGGTGTCGGCGGTGGGGAATACGGTGAGCGCGTCCACCCCGGATACGCGAGAGAGGTCAGTCATGGCACACGGCGACGTCACCCACCTGGAGATCCCGGTCAACGACCTGGAGAGCGCGAAGGACTTCTACGCCGATCTGTTCGGCTGGGAGATCAGCGCGCCGCCCGGATTCGAGGAGTATCCGATGTGGCAGAACCCCAACAAGATCTCGGGCGGTGCGCTGACCCCGCGCGAGGACGGCTTCACGCAGCCGCGCTCGATCGTCGAGGTCGACTCGATCGACGACACGCTCGCCAAGGTCACCGCCAACGGCGGCAAGGTGCTCAAGGAGCGCGAGGCGATCACCGAGACGAGCTGGTGGGCCCTGTTCGAAGACCCCGACGGCAACGTCCTCGGTCTCTTCGAAGGCAGCATGGAGGGCTGACCGCCCTCCGGCGTCAGCGCGAGAGCAGCTGGCGCTTCGAGCTGATCACGCCGGTGTCGAAGCCGGCGAGGTGAAGGCCGCCGTGGAAGCGGGCGTGCTCGATCTTGACGCAGCGATCCATCACGACCGCGAGCCCCGCGGCCTCGGCGATCGCCGCGGCCTCCTCGTTCCACGACCCGAGCTGCAGCCACAGCGTCTTGGCGCCGACGTCGACCGCCTCCTGTGCGACGCCCGGGAGGTCCTCGTGGCGGCGGAACACATCCACGAGGTCCGGCACCACCGGCAGGTCGGCAAGCGACGCGTACGCCGGACGCCCCAGGATCGTCGTTGCCCGCGGGTTGACGAAGTACACGTCGTACGGCGAGCTCGACAGCAGGTAGGTCGCGACGAAGAAGCTCGCGCGCGCGGGGTTGTCGGACGCCCCGACGATCGCGATCGACTTCGTGCGGCGCAGGATGTCGTAGCGCTCCTGCGCGCCCGGTCCGACCCACGTGCGCCCGGCGACCGGCTCCTTCGCCCAGGGCAGCTCGCAGGCCACCAGTCCGGCGTTGCTCATCGCGTGACTCCCGTCGCCTGCGTGAGGGCCTGATCCAGGTCCCAGATGATGTCCTCGGCGTCCTCGAGCCCGACCGAGATGCGGATCAGGTCGGCCGGGACCCCGGCCGCGACGAGCTGCTCGGGTGTGAGCTGCTGGTGCGTCGTGGATGCCGGATGGATCACCAGGGTACGCGCGTCGCCGATGTTCGCGAGGTGCGACGCGAGCCGCACGGAGTCGATGAAGGTCTCCCCCGCAGCGCGGGCGGCGGCCGCGCGCGCATCGTCGGCGTGCTCGCCCGCGGGGTTCACCCCGAAGGCGAACACCGAGCCGGGCCCGAGCGGGAAGTACTTCTCGGCGCGCTCGCGGTGCGGGTGACCCTCGAGCCCTGCCCACGTCACGAAGGACACCCGCGGATCGGTCGACAGCCACTCCGCGACCACCCGGGCGTTCGCGACGTGCGCGTCGATCCGCTGCGGCAGCGTCTCCACTCCCTGCAGCAGGTTGAACGCGGCCTGCGGGCTCAGCGCGGGGCCGATGTCGCGCAGCTGTTCGCTGCGGAGCTTCGTGAGGAACCCGTACTCGCCGAAGTTGTCCCACCACTTGATGCCGCCGTAGGAGGGCACGGGCTCGGTCATCGTGGGGAACTTCCCGTTGCCCCAGTCGAACCTGCCGGCCTCGATCACGATGCCGCCCAGGGTCGTGCCGTGGCCGCCGAGGAACTTCGTCACCGAGTGGATGACGATGTCGGCGCCGTGCTCGAGGGGCCGGGTGAGGTACGGGGTCGCGAGCGTGGAGTCGACCACGAGCGGCACGCCCGCGGCGTGCGCGACCTCCGCGAGGCCGGCGATGTCGGCGACCTCGCCGCCCGGGTTGCCGATCACCTCGGTGTAGACGACCTTCGTGTTCGGCCGGATCGCGGCGGCGAAGTCGGCCGGGTCGCTCGAGGCCACGAACGTGGTGTCGACGCCGAACCGGCGCAGCGTGACGTCCAGCTGCGTGACGGTGCCGCCGTAGAGCTGCGCCGAGGCGACAACGTGATCGCCGGCGCCGACGAGCGCGGCGAACGTGATGAACTCGGCACTCATGCCGCTCGCGGTGGCGACGGCGCCGATGCCGCCCTCGAGCGAGGCGAGGCGCTCCTCGAGGGCCGCCACCGTCGGGTTGCCGATGCGCGAGTAGATGTTCCCGTACTTCTGCAGCGCGAACAGGTTCGCGGCGTCCTTCGCGTCGTCGAACACGAACGACGTCGTCTGGTAGATCGGCACGGCGCGGGCGCCGGTGGCGGCGTCGGGCGAGCCGCCGGCGTGAAGCGCGCGGGTGCGGAACCCGAAACGGTGCTCCTCGGATCTCGACTCGGTCATGCGGTCTCCTTCTGGTTCTGAGCGGCAGCCACCGCGGCGCGCACGCCCTCGACGGCCCACGGGTTCTGCAGCGACGTGGTGTCTCCGAGCGGGTCGCCCTGCCACAGCTGCGCGAGCAGGCGGCGCAGGATCTTGCCCGAGCGCGTCTTCGGCAGCTCGGGGACGAACACGACGTGCTTCGGCTTCGCGACGGGGCCGATGTCGCGGGCGACCTGGGCGCGCAGCGCGTCCACGTCGACCGGCTCGCGGACGGCGACGAACGCCGCGACCGCCTGTCCGGTGAGCGGATCCGCGACGCCCGCGACGCCCGCCTCGCCGACGGCCGGATGCGCGACGAGCGCCGACTCGATCTCGATGGTGGAGAGCCGATGGCCCGACACGTTCACGACGTCGTCGAGGCGGCCGAGGATCCAGATGTAGCCGTCCTCGTCCACCGTCGCGCCGTCACCCGCGACGTAGTAGCCGCCGTGCGGGCCCTTGCCCGCGTAGGGGGCCCAGTACGAGTCGCGGTAGCGCTCCGGGTTCCCCCACACGGTGCGGGCCATTCCCGGCCACGGGCGCCGCACGACGAGCGTGCCGGATCGCCCCGGTGAGACGGGCTCGCCGCTCTCGTCGACGACCGCCGCGTCGATCCCGGGAAGCGGAACCGTCGCCGATCCGGGCTTCAGCGTGGTCGCGCCCGGCAGGGGCGCGATCATCGCGGCCCCGGTCTCCGACTGCCACCACGTGTCGACGACGGGAAGCTCGTCGCGGCCGTGGTTGCGGCGGAACCACACCCACGCCTCGGGGTTGATCGCCTCGCCGACGGTGCCGAGCAGGCGCAGGGTCGACAGGTCGTGGCCCTCGGGGATCCGCTCGCCCCACCAGGTCATGAAGGTCCGGATCAGCGTGGGCGCCGTGTAGTACACCGTCACGCCGTAGCGCTCGATGATCTCGAGGTGCCGCTCCTGCGTGGGGGTGTCGGGCGTTCCCTCGTAGATCACCTGGGTCAGGCCGTTCGACAGCGGGCCGTACAGCTCGTAGGTGTGCGCGGTGACCCAGGCGAGATCCGCTGTGCACCAGTGGACGTCATCCGGCTTCGCGTCGAAGTGCGCCCAGTGCGCCCAGCTCGCGTGCGTCAGGTAGCCGCCCGACGTGTGCACAAGGCCCTTCGGCTTCCCGGTCGTGCCGGAGGTGTAGATGATGAACAGCGGATGCTCGGCGTCGAACGCGACGGGCTCGTGCGTCTCGGGGGCGGTGTCGACCACGTCGTGCCACCACACGTCCCGCGCGTCCGTCCACGGCACGTCCTGGCCCGTGCGGCGCACGACGAGCACGTGCTCGAGGTGCGGCACGTCGGCGGCGGCTCTGTCGGCGGCCGATTTGACCTCCACGGCGCTGCCGCGGCGCCACTGTCCGTCGCTCGTGACGAGCAGCTTCGCGCCGGTGTCCTCGATCCGGAATCGCACCGCCTCGACCGAGAAGCCGCCGAACACCAGGGAGTGCACGGCACCGATCCGCGCACACGCGAGCGCGATGACGACCGTCTCGATCAGGACGGGAAGGTAGACGACCACGCGGTCGCCCGGCTCGATGCCGAGCGACAGCAGGCCGTTCGCCGCCTGCGAGACGCGGCGCTGCAGGTCAGCGTAGGTCACGGCGACGCGGTCGCCGGGCTCGCCCTCGAAGTGAAGCGCGACCTTGTCGCCGCGGCCCGCCTCGACGTGGCGGTCGACGCAGTTGTAGGCGACGTTCAGGCGGCCGCCGACGAACCAATGCGCGGCGGGGACGCTCAGCTCCCCGTCCGCGCCGGGCTCCGGCGGCTGCCACTCGTGCGCGGTGTGCCAGGGCTCGGCCCAGTCGAGGCGCCGGGCGGCTTCCTCCCAGAACGCGACCGGATCGGCCGCCGCCCGGTCGTACGCCTCGGCGCCGACGTTCGCCTCGGCAGCGAGGCCTGCCGGCGCCGGGTAGGCGCGGGTCTCGGTGAGGCGGGCCTCGTCGATCACTGTCTCGCTCACAGCCACCTCCGCAGCACGGCGCGCTCGAACAGCACGAGCAGCGCATTTGTCAGGGTGCCCAGCAACGCGAGCAGCACGATCGCGAGCAGGATGCGGTCGACGCGTCCCGTCGTTCCCGAGTCGGACAGCAGCCAGCCGAGGCCCATCGAGGCGCCGAGCAGCTCGGCCGCGACGAGGAAGAGCCACGCCTGCGCCATCGCCAGCCGGAGTCCCGACACGAGCGAGGGGACCACGGCGGGAAGCTGGATCGTGCGCAGCAGCGACCAGCCGCGCAGGCCGAACGAGCGGCCGGCCTCGACGAGGTGCGGGTCGACGCGGCGCAGCGCCGCGGCGACGGTCGTGTAGACGGGGAAGAACGCGCCGATCGCGATGAGCGTGATCTTCGACTCCTCGCCGATGCGCAGCCACAGGATCAGCAGCGGCACCCACGCGAGGGACGGCACGGCGCGCAGCGCGACGAGGGTCGGGCTGAGCAGGATGTCGCCGAGTCGCGACAGCCCCACGACCGAGGCGGCGGCCAGGCCGACGAGCGCCCCGGCGAGGAAGCCGATCACCACGCGCTGCGTCGAGATGGCGATGTGCAGGCCGAGCTCGCCGTTCTCGAGCAGCTGGCCGGCTGCCTGCACCACGGCGAACGGCCCGGGAAGGCGGTAGGCGGGCACCAGGCCACCGGCCGTGACCAGGTGCCAGACCAGGATGACCACGACGGGCAGCAGCAGGCCGCCGAGGATGCGGGTCGATCGCCGCGTCCAGAACGGGCGGGCTGCCGCGTCCGCGCGCGCCACGGCGGCGGGGGCGTCGCCGCCCACCGCCGCCGCGTTCGGCTGGGACGTCACTGGCCCGTTGCCTGCTTCGCGAAGCTGTCCTCGACGATCGAGTCGAGGGCGTCCGCGACGGCCTGCTCGCCGCCGGCGACGTCGCCGGAGTCGACGATCACCGGCGCGATCTTCTCGAGGACCGCGAGCTGGTCCTCACCGGGCACACCCGAGACATCCAGGTTCGAGCGCTCCTGGATGACGGTGGCGGCCACCTCCGGCGCGATGCCGGCGGCCTCCGCGAGCAGCGCCGCGGTCTCCTCCGGGTGCTCCAGGGCCCAGGCGCGAGCCTCCTCGTACGCGTCGACGACGACCTGCGCCACGTCGCCGTGGTTGTCGATGAAGTCCTCGGTCGCGTTCAGGAACCCGTACGTGTTGAAGTCGACGTTCCGGTAGATGAGCTTCGCGCCCGACTCGACCTCGGCGGCCGCCATGATCGGGTCGAGGCCCGCCCACGCGTCGACCGAGCCGCCCTCGAGGGCCGCGCGGCCGTCGGCGTGCTGCAGGTTCTGCACCTCGACGTCGTCGACCGACAGGCCGGCCTCCTCGAGCGCCTGCAGCAGGAAGAAGTACGGGTCGGTGCCCTTCGTCGCGGCGATCGAGGCTCCCTCGAGCTGCTCGACCGAGGTGATGTCGCTGTCCGCGCCGACGACGATCGCCGACCACTCGGGCTGCGAGTAGATGTCGATGACCTTGATGGGCGAGCCGTTGGCGCGGGCGAACAGCGCGGCCGAGCCGGCCGTCGAGGCGACGTCCGCCGATCCGGAGCGCAGCAACTCGTTCGCCTTGTTCGATCCGGCCGACTGCACCCACTCGACGGTGACGTCGTCGCCGAGCGCCTCCTCGATGAGGCCCTGGTCCTTCACGACAAGGCTGAGCGGGTTGTAGGTCGCCCAGTCGACGGTGACCGTGTCGGTCGACCACTCGCCGGGGGCCTCGGCACCGGAGGCGTCCGCGGGAGCCGCGGCGTTCTCACCGGCGACGCATCCCGTGGCGAGCATCGCCATGGCGCCCGTGAGGAGGATCGCGGGGGCTGTGCGGCGGATGACGGTGCTCATCGGTTCTCCTTGGATGCGAGCTGGTGGTGATGGGTGGGCACGCCGAGGCCCTCGAGGAGGGTGGCGCGCAGGTCCGCGAGCGTGCGGTCCGCACGGTCGCGAGGTCGTGTTCCGGGGACGGTGACGACCCGGGCGATGGATCCGGCGGACGCGGCCGGAGCCGGAGGCGCCAGGTGCCGCTCGACGGCGGCGGGCAGCGCCGCACCGGATGCGCCGATGCCGGCGCCCGAGCCGAGGGCGAGCACGCGCGCACGGACCTCGGCCGCCGGGGCATCGACCGCGGGGGCGTGCAGCGAGCGGAGCAGCAGCACCCGGTCGCCGAGGTACAGCGCCTCCTCGACGTCGTGGGTGACGAGCACGATGGTCGTCGGCTGCGCCGCGTGGATGTCGAGCAGCAGGTCCTGCATGCGCAGGCGGGTGAGCGCGTCGAGCGCGCCGAACGGCTCGTCAAGCAGCAGCACGTCGGGGTTGCGGGCGAGCGCGCGGGCGAGCGAGGCCCGCTGCGCCATCCCGCCGGAGACCTCGCGGGGGCGCTGGTCGGCCGCGTGGTCGAGGCCCACGAGGTGCAGAAGCTCGCGCACGCGCTCGCGTCCGGCGCGCCGACCGGCGCCGCTGCGCTGGGTCTCGCGCGGCAGGCCGAGCTCGACGTTCTGGGCGAGCGTGCGCCAGGGAAGCAGGCGCGGCTCCTGGAAGGCGACGGCGGTCCGCTCGTCGGTGTCGCTGATCGACGTCCCGTCGACCGCGATGGAGCCGGTGCTCGGGGCGTCGAGGCCCGCGATGAGGCGCAGCAGCGTCGACTTGCCGCAGCCCGAGGGGCCGATGACCGACAGGATCTCGCCGGGCGCGATCCGGATGTCGACGCCCTGCAGCACCTCGCGGGTGCCCGTCGGCGACGCGAACGCGCGGCCGACCTCCGTGAGACTCACGGCGCCGGCCCCGGCACGCGTCGACGCGGCGGTCTCTTGCACGGCGACGGCGGAGGGCATGAGCACAATGCTTGCGTTTCGTGTCTCGGCTCACGAATCCGGGTGCAATATTGCGACACAGTCCGCCCATCCGGGCAGATCGGCGGTAGATGGGGTTCCGGCGGGTGTCACCCGCAGGCGCTCGATCGGCAGCTCATCGCCGAGCAGCGCCTCACGCGGCCCGCGGTGGTGGATCCCACATCCAGCGCAGCGGGGATCGGGATCGCAGCTCGACCGGTGGCCCGCCGGGCGGGCGGAGCACAAACGGTCCGAGCGCATCGCGGGTGATGCGATGCCCGCGGTGATGGAGGTTCATGTGATGGAACCGGCACAGCAGCACCCCGCGGCCCACGTCGGTGCGACCCTTGTGCGCGGACCATTCGTCGATGTGGTGCGCCTCGCAGTAGGAGGCCGGCATCCCGCACCCCGGCCAGGTGCATCCGCCGTCGCGCACCGCCAGGGCGATGCGCTGCTTCGGCGTGAACAGCCGCTGCTCCCTGCCCACATCCAGCGGGTTCCCGCACGAGTCGACCGTGACCTCCCTCACCCCGGTGTCGCAGATCTGCTGCTCGACCGCCGGCGCGGGCAGCGGATGCCCGCCGTCCTCGGTGTGCCCGACCGGAGCGCCCTCCACGACGACGACCCGCACGCCGGGCTGCCGGGTGCCGAACACCTTCTCGGCGTCGGCGACAGCTCCGGCGCGCAGCACACCCAGGATCACGTCGTAGGCGAGCTGCTCGTTGGAGCGCGGATCCTCCACCAGCGCCTTTGCCCGCTCCCGTTCTGCGGAGTCGACGAACCGCGGACCTCCCCGCCGCGGACGCATCGCCGCGGCGATCACCGACCGCAGCAGGGCGGCGCCGTCATCGTCGAACGCGAAGGAGGCCCGCTGAACGCCGTCGACATCGGTCCACATCCGGAACGACCGGCGGTCGAACCGCGCCAGGAACCGCTCCTCCGCGCCCTCCGGGTCGAGCTCATCCCGCACGCTCTGCGCCGCGAGGCGCAGGTCCTCGACAGTGCGGTGCGGCACCTCGAGCAGCAGCTGCTCGCACGCGAGGCGCCAGACGTCCACCGCTCCCTCGGGCGGAGCCCCGAGCCCGCGGAGGATCGCGTCCATCTGCGCGGCGGTGCACGCTCCCTCCCGCAGCGCGCGATCCAGGCACTCGTGCCACGTCTCCACCGGCCCGGCGGCGTCGTCCGGCGAAGCATCGGCAACGCCCTCCAGCAGGGCCTGCCCAATCCGCACCTGCCGGGCCGCGTCCGCCTTCGACCCGCCCGACAGCTCCTGCACCATCTCGACCGCGTTGCGGTGCCCGCGCGATTGCGCCAGCCCGCCGTGCCCGTCCGCCGGCCGCGACCGCGACGCGGCGACGCCCGCCGCGACGGCCTGGATCCCCTGACCGAAGCGCACGAGCTCCGCCCCGGCCCGCATCAGCGCGATCACAGCGTCGTCCGGAAGCGCCCTCACCGCGGCGGCGTCGGGAACCGTCGTCGACGTCACAGCGTCGACGCGGCCCTGCAGCTCGGTGAGGAAGTCCATGCCGCCATTCAAACGGCGACCACCGACATTCTCCCCGGTCAGCGCGTAGAACCGCTCATCCGCGGATAACCCCGCCCGACCCGATCCTGTGGACGAGAGGCCCGGGCTGCAGCCGCCCGCAGAACGAGAAACGGGGCCGGATCCCGAAGGATCCGACCCCGTGTCAGTCAGTCAGCTGAGGATCAGCGACCGGCCAGCTTCTCGCGCAGAGCGGCGAGGGCCTCGTCGTCGGCAAGGGTGCCGGCGCCGGCCGACTCCGAGCTGAACGACTGGCCGGCGGCGAACTCGTCGCCCGCCTCTGCCTCGGCCTCGAGGGCCTTGGCGACCTGCGTCTTGTGCTGCTCCCAGCGAGCCTGAGCAGCGGCGTACTCCTGCTCCCACTTCTCGCGGGCCTCGTCGAAGCCCTCGAGCCACTGGTTGGTCTCGGGGTCGAAGCCCTCGGGGTACTTGTACTCGCCGTTCTCGTCGTACTCGGTGACCATGCCGTACAGCGCCGGGTCGAACTCGGTGCCGTTGGGGTCGACCATCTCGTTCGCCTGCTTGAGCGAGAGCGAGATGCGGCGACGGTCGAGGTCGATGTCGATGACGCGGACGAAGACCTCTTCGCCGACCGACACGACCTGCTCGGCGAGCTCGACGTGCTTGGCCGACAGCTCCGAGATGTGCACGAGGCCCTCGATGCCGTCCGCGACGCGGACGAACGCACCGAACGGAACGAGCTTGGTGACCTTGCCCGGCGTGATCTGACCGATCGCGTGGGTGCGGGCGAAGACCTGCCACGGGTCCTCCTGCGTCGCCTTGAGCGACAGCGAGACGCGCTCGCGGTCGAGGTCGACCTCGAGGATCTCGACGGTGACCTCCTGGCCCACCTCGACGACCTCGGAGGCGTGCTCGATGTGCTTCCACGAGAGCTCGGAGACGTGCACGAGGCCGTCAACGCCGCCCAGGTCGACGAACGCACCGAAGTTGACGATCGACGAGACGACGCCCTTGCGGACCTGACCCTTGTGCAGGTTGTTCAGGAACTGCGTGCGCGTGGCCGACTGCGTCTCCTCGAGGAGGGCGCGGCGCGACAGCACGACGTTGTTGCGGTTCTTGTCGAGCTCGAGGATCTTGGCCTCGATCTCCTGGCCGAGGTACGGCGTGAGGTCGCGGACGCGGCGCAGCTCGATGAGCGAGGCCGGCAGGAAGCCGCGGAGGCCGATGTCGACGATGAGGCCACCCTTGACGACCTCGATGACGGTGCCGGTGACGACCCCGTCGTTCTCCTTGATCTTCTCCACGTCGCCCCAGGCGCGCTCGTACTGCGCGCGCTTCTTCGACAGGATCAGACGGCCTTCCTTGTCCTCCTTCTGGAGAACGAGGGCCTCGACGACGTCGCCGACGCTGACGACCTCGTTGGGGTCGACGTCGTGCTTGATGGAGAGCTCGCGCGAGGGGATGACGCCCTCGGTCTTGAAGCTCACGTCCAGCAGCACCTCGTCGCGGTCGATCTTGACGATCGTGCCCTCGATGATGTCGCCGTCGTTGAAGGACTTGAGGGTCTTCTCGACCGCGGCCAGGAAGTCCTCAGCAGAGCCGATGTCGTTGATCGCGACCTGCTTGGTGGCCGGGGCGGTCGTTGCGTTAGTCATGTAGTGGGTTGTCCTTGTTGGAGGTTTTCTCGGGCCTTGGCTCGGTCTCACACCCCCGGATGTCCGGACGCGCGGGACCACGGTCGAGCCGCGGCAGTTGGATTGTGTTCGTACGTCTCGCGTGGGTCCGTCCCGGGACAGCCCGGACGACGCGCACACGCGTGACAGTCCAGGGTACCAGAATCGGGGGTCCGGATGCCGAACGCATCGGCCTCTCGTCCACAGTCCCGCCGTCTGCGACTCTATCCCCGACAGCCGCCGGATCGCCCCACGCGCGAGCCTGCCCGTGCCTACCGTGGCGACATGTTCTCCTCACAGAGCTCACGCTTCTCCACCGTCGACGTCATCCCGGTCCACAGTCCGGATGACGCCTGGACATTCCGGATGCTGAGCCACGCCCCGATCCACACCGTTGCGCGGGCGATGCAGATGGTCACCGGTGGCGAAGACGAGTGGCTCGCGCTCAGTGAGTCCTGGACACCGCTCGCCGATCTGCGACGCGTCGGGTGGGGCTGGGAAGACGCGGGGCTTCACGTCGCCGAGCCCGCCGAAGGGCGATACCGGATCGTCGTGAGCGGCTCGGAGCCAGCCCACGTCGGCGACTCCGCCGTGCGCCTGCTGCGGTGCGGCCAGCCGTCCCGCCGTCCGGACGTCGCGTGGTGGGACGAGCCCACGCCCGTCGACCCGGCGCTGCTGCAGCACGACTTCGACATCGAGTTCGGGTTCGTGCCCCGCCTCGCCGATCCGTGGCACTCGGGCGCGGCACCCCTGGACTCGTCGCTCGCCGGCCTTTTCGCCCGCCTGCTCCCACCCGACCGCGTGGCGATGGAGTCGCATCTTCAGGAGCGCGGACTGCTGCGCCCCGAGCCCCTGCGACCAGCGGAGCTCAGCGCTCTCACCGCGGCTTTCGCGACCGCCCTGGACGCAGTCGGCGAGGGCCTGGCACAGGGCCCGGATGGGCGCCTGCCGGCCGGCTTCACCGAGGAACTCGCACACACGCTGGCCTGGGACCGAGCACCCGCTGCCGGATTGACGGACGCCGCGTGGCGCCTCCGACTGCTCCGCAGGCTGCAAGGACAGGTGCTCAGGACGAGAAGGGGTCGGTTCGCGGACAAGCGCAGCCGGCTGGACATCAGCACGGCCGTGGTCGAATTCAGCCAGCGCGACCGCTGGTACGCGTCGCCGATCCCGCCGGCGGCGACGCTCGCCCTGGTCGCCGTCGCGGACGGCGTGGGGACACACCTCGCGGAGGTCACCTCGCTGCTCTCGGCGCCGATCGCGGCGCTCGACCGAGACTGCGACGCGGCGACGGAGGTGCTCGATCGGCTCGCGCTCCTGAGCGCTCCCGGCGCGTTCGGCGTGATCACGCCCGAGATCCGCCGCCTCGCGAATCACGTCGTCCTCCGCTCCCAGCGCACGTACTTGTACTGAGCGGGAGTCGGCGATGTTCTACAATGAAGCACATGGAGCACATCGGCATCCGAGAGCTCAAGCAGAACGCGTCGGCCGTCGTCGCGCGCGTGGCAGCGGGTGAGACCGTGGTCGTCACCGACCGCCGAAGGCCGGTCGCGCAGCTCTCGCCACTGCCGCAGTCCCCGCTGGATCAGATGAGAGCCGCCGGCTCGGTCCGCCCCGCGCGTCGTCCCTTCGCCGCCCTCTCCCTGCCCGGTGGCGACGTCGACCCCGACAGCACCGCGACGGCAGCGCTGATGGCGATGCGCGACGAAGAGCGGTACTGACGGGATGGTGCACTACCTCGACACGTCCGCCTTGGTGAAGCTCGCGCGCCGCGAGGCGGAGAGCGATGCCCTGCTCGCATGGGGCAGATCGCAGGATGATCGCACCCTCATCAGCTCGGACCTCGCCCGCACCGAGCTGATGCGCTCGCTGCGCCGCGCGGATCCCGACGCGACCCCGCAGGCACGCCTCGTGCTGGACAGCCTCGCGCTGATCGCGCTCACTCCGCAGATCCTGGACGCCGCCGGCCGCCTCGATCCGGTGTCACTGCGCAGCCTCGACGCGATCCACCTCGCGGCCGCGCTCGCGGTCGGGGATGAACTCGATGGGATCGTGACCTACGACGCCCGGCTCGCGGATGCCGCCCGCTCGGTCGGCGTCGCCGTCATCGCGCCGGCGTGACCTCGTCGGGTCCGGATGCCGGTCATCCCCCGCTTAGGACGCTCAAGGCCACCACCGCCGCGGCGGCCGACCAGGCCTGCGGGCGGCAGGCCGCCGGGTACGGCGCCGGAGCGAGGGTCTCCGACAGCGGATCCCCGCTGTGGAGCTCGGGGATGCGGTAGTCGAACGCGGCCGCCGCGGCCAGCATTCCCTCCGTGACGGTGCGCGCCTCGTCGTGCAGCCCGGCGCGCAGCATGCCGTGGGCGGCGATCGCGGTGTCGTGGGTCCAGACGCTCCCGCCGTGGTACGACAGCGGCCAGTATCCGGATGCCCCGGTCGACATCGTGCGGATCCCGAAGCCGGAGGCCATCGTGTCGCCCAGCAGCAGGGAAGCGACGTGGCGCTCGTCCTCCGGGTCCAGGATGCCGGTGCCCAGCAGGTGCCCGATGTTGCTGGTGAGCGTGTCGACCGGGCGCTTGTCGCGATCCAGGGCGACGGCCGGGTACCTCCCCTCCGGCGTCTCGATCCAGTAGGCACGGGCGAAGCGCGCGCGCAGCGCCGCCGCCCAGTCGCGCAGGTGCGCGGTCGGCTCGGCCCCGTCGGAGAAGTGATCGAGGATGTCTGCGCCCGCGAGCGCCGCCTCGTACGCGTACCCCTGCACCTCGCACAGCGCGATCGGGCCCCGAGCGAGGGCGCCCTCCCGCTGCTGGATCGAGTCGCCGGAGTCCTTCCACCCCTGGTTCGCCAGGCCCCGGCCCGAACGGTCGAGGTAGTCGATGAAGCCGTCGCCGTCGCTGTCTCCGTGCTCGGTCAGCCACGAGAGCGCGCGACGCAGGGTCGGCAGGAGCGCTCGCACCTCGTCCTCCGGCATCCCGGCGCGCCACGCATCCGCGAGCAGGCAGATCCACAGCGGGGTCGCGTCGACGCTGCCGTAGTAGCGCGGTGGCAGCACGACCTGCTCCCCCGGGATCTCCAGGCTCGTCGCCCGCAGCTCGTGCAGGATCTTGCCTGGCTCCTGCGCCGACGCCGGATGATCCTCGGTGCCCTGCAGTCGGGCGAGCACCCGCAGCGTCGACGCCGCGACGCCGACGTCGATCGGCAGCAGCAGCCGCGCGGTCCAGATCGAGTCCCGGCCGAACAGCGTGAAGAACCACGGAGCGCCGGCGGCGTAGAAGTCGTCCTCGGGATGGTCCGGGAGCGCGAGGCGGAGCGCATCGAGGTCGTCGAGCGCGGTCCGCAGCCACCGCGCGAGGCGCGGCTCGGTGCCGAGCCAGGATGCGGCGAGCGCGCTCGCATCCCACGGGGCGGAGCGCTCGGGCGCCCGCACCACGAGGGCGTCGTCCGCGAGGGCAACGCTCCAGGACGCCTCGGCCTCCCCGCCGGCGGATGCGCGGACGCGCCATTCGACGTCGACCACGCCCTCCCCCAGCCGGACCGCGCCGTCGCCCGCGGTCAGGGCGAACCGCTGCGCCCCGGCGCTGACCACGGCCGAGCCCTCTGCGACGCTCATCTCGAACGCCGCGGGAGCGACGTCACCGGCTTTGACCGCGTGCAGCGATGCGAACTCGGGACGCACCCTCACGCGCAGCGTCGCCTCGACGGGCACGTCGCGTCCGTTCCGCAGCACAAGGCGCTCGCGCATCGCGCCCGCCTCCACGACGCGCTCGCGGGTCAGGCGCACACGCGGGTCCGGCATCGCGTCGTCGATCCCGCGCAGCAGACCCGAGAACACCATCCGCGACGCACCCTGACGCGTCGATCCGATCCACTCGATCGGAGACTCGTCGCAGGTGAGCTCCGCCGAGCGGATGTGCCGCACGTCGCCGTGGAAGACGCCGTCGATCGGCGCACCACCCATGGACCCGTCCGACCCCGACCAGACCTGCGTCGGGGCGCGCAGCACGATCTCGCTGTCGTGAAGCAGTGGCTGCCACAGCGCCGCGTCCGACGTCATTCCCTCACTGCTCCTTCACGACGGTCAGGCTGCCGGCGTCGCCGTGAGCGTCCGGATCGACTCGCTGCCCTCTGCCAGCATGCGGTACACCCGCTCATAGCCCGCCGCCATCACCGGCAGGTCGAAGCGCTGCTCGGCATCACGACGGCAGGCAGCGGGGTCGATCTCCGCGGCGCGCCCGACCGCCTGCGCCAGCGCGTCCACGCCGTCGACGACGAAGCCGGTCTCGCCATGGCGCACGATCTCGGGGACGCTTCCTCGCGGCGTCGCCACGACGGGCGTGCCGCACGCGAGCGCCTCGGCCATGACCATCCCGAACGGCTCCTCCCACTGGATCGGGAAGAGCAGGCACGCGGCCATGGCGAACAGCTCGCGCTTGAGGGACCCATCCGCCTCGCCCAGGTACTCGGCATCCCGGCCGAGCAGCGGCCGCACCTCACGCTCGAAGTAGTCCCGCTCCGCCGCCTCGGACAGCTTTCCCGCAAGCAGGATGCGGCGCCCCGCCCGCCGCGCGGCCTCGATCGCGAGGTGCGCGCCCTTGTCGGGGCTGAAGCGTCCGATCCAGAGCACAACGTCGCTCTTGTTCTCACGGAAGGGGAAGCTCGCCACGTCGATGCCGTTGTGCACGGTGCCGACCCAGTTGAGACCCGGCGCCTGGTGGCGCTGCGCGTGGGAGATCGCGACCAGATCGATCGAGGAACCCAGCCGGCGGAAGTAGTCGCCGTTCTCGCCCGCGACGGGCCCGTGCATCGTCGCGACGGTCGGGATGTCCCGGCCGCGAGCGAGCAGCGGCCCGGCCGCCGAGTTGTCGTGCACCACGTCGAGGTCGAGGTCATCGAGCGCCGCGGCGGCCTCCGCGGCGAGCACGAGCTCGGGCATCACGCTCGAGCCGAGCAGATGGGACGGCGGCTGGTCGTACACGCGCACGTGCCGCTGGGCGCGGGTGCGCGGCTCCCCCGACGCGACGAGCGTGACCTCATGCCCTCGGTCGACGAGCTGATCCACAAGGCTCGCCACGACGGCCTCCGTCCCGCCGTACCCTCGCGGCGGCAGCTCGAACCAGGGTGGTGCGACCATCCCGATCCGCAGCGGGCGTCCCGAGTTCCCCTCGTGGATGGATCCCTCTCGTTCGACGATCAGCGACATGCGCGGTCCTCCTCCTCATCAGCGCGTCGCGGGCGGGTGAAGGCTCTCGGATCGAGCCGAATCATTGCCAGATTACGAAGAGCAAACCTCCTTGTGCAAATGGAGGTTTGTTCGCGCTTGGAGTCGCAGAACCCTCGAACAGTCCCGACGCCCGTCGTAGCATGGAGGGACGGATGGGATCACGGCGATGACGGAACCGACGAACAGGAAGCAGGCCGAAGGCGGGCCGCTGCAGGACGACGACGCGCCGTTCTACACGATCGGCCAGGTGTCGGCGCTGCTGGGGATTCCGCCGGCCGCGCTGCGCCGCCTCGACGACCAGGACATCGTGTCGCCCGAGCGCTCGGACGGCGGTCAGCGCCGCTACTCGCGGCTCGAGGTGGAGCAGCTTCGAGAGGTGCTCGACCTCACGGACGAGGGCGTCACCCTCGCCGGGGTGCGCAAGGTGCTCGCCCTGCGCCGACGCGTCGAATCGCTCGAGGACGAGCTCGCCGGGCTCCGCGGCCGCGACGAGCAGCAGACGTCCTCGGCCTGACGCGGTCGGGCACCCCTTCCCCCGCGCGGGAGGCCGCTGCCGCGCTAGGGTTCTCGCAGGATCACCTTGGGGGAGGCGATCGCTCGGACTCTCCCGGGACATCCGCCACGTCCAGCATCGCTCCGAGGAGTCCTCATGTCCCTCCCTCCCAACGA
>NZ_JADGLL010000070.1 GCF_015235415.1 Microbacterium paludicola
GCCCCACCCCCTCGAGCCCCAACGGAGAGCGCCTCGTGAGCACCACCGCCACCAGAGTCATCGTGACCGGACAGCGATCGGCCCGCCGGTCGCTGATCCGCAGGAACCGACCGGAGCACCTCGACCGACCGGGCCAGCGGCGCCGGATGCGACGGGAGACGCTCGCAGGATACGGGTTCCTCGTGCCGTGGCTGATCGGCTTCTTCGGACTCACCATCGTGCCGATGGTGTACTCGCTCTACCTCTCGTTCACGGCGTACAACATCTTCGCGCCGCCCCGCTGGATCGGCTTCGACAACTACGTCCGGATGTTCACATCCGACCCCAACTTCATCCAGTCGGCGCAGATCACGCTCGTCTACGTGCTCGTCGGCACCCCGATCACCCTCGCCGCGGCGCTCGCGATCGCGATGCTGCTGAACTACCGCGACCGGGGCGCCGGCTTCTTCCGCTCGGCCTTCTACGCGCCCTCGCTGATCGGCGGATCCGTCTCGGTCGCGATCGTCTGGCGCGCGATGTTCGGCAACGACGGCCCGGTTGACAACTCGCTCAGCGTGCTGGGGATCGACCTCGGCGGCTGGGTCGGCAACCCGAGCCTCGTCCTTCCGGCGATGATCCTGCTGGCGGTCTGGCAGTTCGGCTCGACGATGGTGATCTTCCTCGCCGGCCTGAAGCAGATCCCGAAGGAGCTGTACGAGGCGGCCGAGATGGACGGCGCGAACGCGTGGCACCGGTTCCGCGCGGTGACGCTGCCGATGCTGTCGCCCGTCATCTTCTTCAACCTGCTGCTGGGCCTGATCGGCGCCTTCCAGGTGTTCGCGTCGGCGTACATCATCTCGAACGGATCGGGTGGCCCCGCGGGAATGACCAACTTCATCACCCTGTACCTCTACAAGCGCGGCTTCGCCGACGGACAGATGGGATACGCGGCCGCGATCGCGTGGGTGCTGCTGATCGTGGTCGCGATCATCGCCTTCATCCTGTTCCGCACCCAGCGCTCCTGGGTCCACTACGCCGGAGAGAACCGATGAGCACTTCCAACGCCGCCACCACCTCGGGCGCTGCATCGACCCCGGTGTTCGCCGCGCAGCAGACGATGGTCGCCCCGCCGGCGCCCCGTCGCCGCGTCACGCGCAAGACCTGGCAGACCGTCGTCTGGCTGGTCGTCCTGCTCGCCCTCACCGCCGTGGTGCTGTACCCGCTCGTGTGGCTGCTGTTCTCGACGTTCAAGCCGAACGCCGAGTTCGGTCAGAACCCCGGGCTGCTCCCCCAGTCGCCGACGATCGACAACTACATCAAGGTGCTCGAGGGAATCGCGGGCGTGCCGATGTGGCGGTTCTACGCGAACTCGCTGCTCATCGCGGTCGCCTCGGTGATCGGCACCGTCATCTCCAGCTCGCTCGCCGCCTACGCGTTCGCGCGCATCCAGTTCAAGGGACTGGGAGTGCTGTTCGCGGCGATGATCGGCACGCTGCTGCTGCCGTTCCACGTCGTGATCATCCCGCAGTACATCATCTTCAACCGGCTCGACATGGTCGACACCTTCTGGCCGCTGCTGCTGCCGAAGTTCCTGGCGACCGAGGCGTTCTTCGTCTTCCTGCTCGTGCAGTTCATGCGGCAGATGCCGCGCGACATGGACGAGGCGGCGCGCATCGACGGTGCGGGCCACGTCCGGATCTTCTGGTCGATCATCCTGCCGCTCGTGAAGCCGGCGCTGATCACGTGCTCGATCTTCGCGTTCATCTGGTCGTGGAACGACTTCCTCGGGCCCCTGCTGTATCTGACGAGCCCCGACAATTACCCGCTGCCTATCGCGCTGCGCCTGTACAACGACCAGACGTCGTCGAGCGACTACGGCGCGACGGTCACGGCCAGCTTCATCGCGCTGGTGCCCGTGCTGCTGTTCTTCCTCGTCTTCCAGCGCTTCCTGGTCGACGGGGTCGCGACCCAGGGCCTGAAGGGCTGAGGCGATGGACCGCCGGGAACTGCGGGCCGCGCGCCGCGCCGATGCCTCGGGCAGCGGCCCGACGCTCGAGGAGCGCGCGCCGCGCCGCCACCCGGGCGCGACAGGCGGGTTCGCGCTGTTCGGCGAGGTGCTGTTCACGGGCCTGCTCGTCGCCGCGGGCGGCCTTGTCGTGGTGACACTCCCCGCGGCGCTGGCGGCCGGCATCCGGCACCTTCATCGCTACGCCGACGCCGAGGCGTCACACGCGCGCCTGTTCTGGCGCGACTGGCGCGCGGCCCTGCCCGGCGGCCTGGTCGTCGGGGTCGCCGGGGTCGCGCTCGCCCTCGTGCTGGCACTCGACATCGACCTCGCGGGTTCGGGCGCGCTGCCGGGCGGCGCCGCGATCGCAATCGTCGGATGGGCCGGGGCCGTCGCGCTGGGCGTCGCCCTGCTCGCGGCGGCCGGCGCCTGGACGCCCGAGACCGGATGGCGCGCGGCCGTACGCGCCATCCCGGCCGCGATCGCGGCGGATCCCGTCGGCGCGCTGTATATGGCCGCGACCGTGGTGTTCGTCGGCGTCGTCACCTGGATGCTGCCGCCGCTGCTGCTCGTCGCGCTCGGCTGTGCGGCGTTCGCGGTGGTCGCCATCCCGGTGCGCCGGCAGCGCCCCGCCTGACGCGACGCGCGGCCTCCCGCGCACCCACTTCCCGACCGATCCGAGAGGACAGGAGCCGCCCGTGCTGTACGGCGCCGACTACAACCCCGACCAGTGGCCAGAGCGGGTGTGGGACGACGACGTCCGCCTGATGCAGGAGGCAGGCGTGAACATCGTCAGCCTCGGGATCTTCGCGTGGTCGCGCATCCAGCCGTCCGAGGACGTGTGGGACTTCGCGTGGCTCGACACCGTGATCGACAAGCTCCACGCCGGCGGGATCGCGGTGAACCTCGCCACGGCCACCGCGTCGCCGCCGCCGTGGGTGAGTGCGCGCTACCCCGAGACTCTTCCCGCCGACGAGAGCGGGGCCTCGTACTGGCCCGGCAGCCGGCAGCACTTCGCTCCGTCGTCGCCGACCTACCGCCGCCTCGCGGGCGAGCTCGTGCGCCGGCTCGCCGAGCGCTACGCCCAGCACCCCGCGGTTGTGATGTGGCACGTGGGCAACGAGTTCGGCTGCCACCTGCCGATGGACTTCTCCGACGCCGCACGCGACGCGTACCGCGTGTGGCTGCGCGGGCGATACGAGACGATAGACGCCCTGAACGAGGCGTGGGGCACAAGCTTCTGGTCGCAGCGATACGGGTCCTTCGAGGAGATCTTCCCGCCGCGACTCGCGCCGTACAGCCACAATCCGTCGTCGATGCTCGACTTCCGCCGGTTCACGTCCGACATGCTGCTCGAGTGCTACCTCATGGAGCGGCGCATCCTGCTCGACGGCGGCGCCACCCAGCCCATCACGACCAACTTCATGGGCGCGTTCAAGCCGGCCGACTACCGCCGGTGGGCACCCCACATGGATGTGATCGCGGACGACTGCTATCCGGATCCCGCCAATCCGAACCGCGTGCGCGACTCGGCGTTCCAGCGCGACCTCGTGCGCTCGCTCAAGCCGGGCGTGCCGTGGCTGCTGTGGGAGCAGGCGACGGATGCCGTCAACTGGCGCCCGTCGAATCCCGGCAAGCGGCCCGGCGTCCTGATGGCGGAGACGGCGCAGTCGATCGGGCGCGGCGCCGACGGCATCATGTTCTTCCAGTGGCGCCAGTCCCGCGCCGGCAGCGAGAAGTTCCACTCGGCGATGCTCCCCCACGCGGGCACGCAGACCCGCACCTGGGACGCGGTGACCGAGCTCGGCGCGCGCCTCGCAGCGTTGCCCGAGCTGCCCGCGCCCGGACGCGATGCCCGCGTCGCACTCGTCTTCGACTGGGAGAACTGGTGGGCCGTCGAGGAGCGCGACCACCCGACCGAGATCGACTACCTCGCGCTGTCGCTCGAGTGGTACGGCGCGCTTCACCGCCGCGGGCTGATGGTCGACATCGTCGCCCCCGAGGAGGTGGACGACGGCTACGACCTGGTCGTGGCGCCCGCGCTCTACCTGCTGCGCGATGAGGGCGGAGCGGCGCTCGGCCGCTTCGTGGCGGCGGGCGGCACACTGCTGACGGGCCCGTTCACCGACATCGTCGACGAGCACGACCAGTTCCGCGACGGCGGGTTCCTCACCCAACTGGGCCCCGTGCTCGGCGTGCGCTTCGAGGACTTCGGTGCGCTTCCGGGCGCGGCGACCGGCGGAACGGGCGTCGGCGCGCAGTCCGCGCGCAGCGGCGGGCCGACGACCACCGCGGGCTTCCGCGTGGCGGGCGGCGCACATCGCGGCCGCCTCGTGGCCGAGCGCGTGCACGCGACGGGCGCGGAGGTCGTCGCGACATTCTCCGATGGGCCCGCCGCGGGCTCACCGGCCCTCACTCGGCATCGCCACGGCGCGGGCGAGGCCTGGTACGTGGCGACCCAGCCGGTCGCGGAAGGCCTGGATGCCGTCATCGGTGCGGTGATCGAGGCCTCCGGGGTGCGCCCCGTGGTCGACGAGCTGCCACCCGGGGTGGAGGCCGCGCGCCGCGGCGACCTCGTCACGCTCATCAATCACAGCGACGAGCACGTCGAGGTGTCGCTCGCCGGCACCGATTCCGAGAGCGGCGCCGCCGTCGAGCGCATCACGCTGCCGCCGCAGGGCGTCCGGTTCGTCTCGGTGCCGATCACCACCGCAGAGTCTGCGCGGGGATCGGCGTCCGTCACGGCCTGATCCCCTGCGGACCGAACGGAGCCGGCGGGCTTGCGCAGTCCCCCGGCTCATGGAACACTCGATGTCGGAAAGCGCTTACCCATACACGAAGCGCGACCCACGAAGCCACACATCACCCGCACCGACGCGGGTCGGAGAGCAAGGAAGCACACACCGTGACTGAGAGCACCGCCGTCCGCGAGATCGGCATCATCATGAACGGCGTCTCGGGACGCATGGGCTACCGCCAGCACCTCGTGCGGTCGATCCTGGCCATCCGCGACCAGGGCGGCATCGAGCTGCCCGACGGCTCGAAGGTCACCGTGCGCCCACTGCTCGTCGGACGCAGCGAGGCGAAGCTCGCGGAGATCGCGGCGCAGCACGGCATCGACGACTGGACGACCGACCTCGACAGCGCGCTCGCCGACTCGCGGTGGGAGATCTACGCCGACTTCCTCGTCACCAAGGCGCGCGCCGCGGCGCTGCGCAAGGCGATCGCCGCCGGCAAGGCGATCTACACCGAGAAGCCGACCGCCGAGACCGTCGAGGAGGCCCTCGAGCTGGCGCGCCTCGCCGCCGAGGCCGGCGTCAAGACCGGCGTCGTGCACGACAAGCTCTACCTGCCGGGGCTGCAGAAGCTGAAGCGCCTGATCGACTCGGGCTTCTTCGGCCGGATCCTCTCGGTGCGCGGCGAGTTCGGCTACTGGGTGTTCGAGGGCGACTGGCAGGTCGCGCAGCGCCCCAGCTGGAACTACCGGGCCGAGGACGGCGGCGGCATCATCGTCGACATGTTCCCGCACTGGAACTACGTGCTGGAGAACCTGTTTGGCGAGGTGAAGTCGGTCTACGCACACGCGTCGATCCACATCCCCGAGCGCTGGGACGAGAAGGGCGAGCGCTACGACGCGACGGCCGAGGACGCCGCCTACGGCGTCTTCGAACTCGAGGGCGGCGTCGTGGCGCAGATCAACTCGAGCTGGACGACGCGCGTCGACCGCGGCGAGCTCGTCGAGTTCCACGTCGACGGCACCCACGGCTCGGCCGTGGTCGGCCTGCACAAGGCGAAGATCCAGCACCGCAACGCGACGCCCAAGCCGGTCTGGAACCCGGATCTCGAGGACTCCCACGACTACGACGCCGATTGGCAGCCGGTTCCCGCCAACGACGTGTTCCTCAACGGCTTCCGCCAGCAGTGGGAGGAGTACCTCACCAGCTACGCGCTGGGCACCGACTACGCCTTCGACCTGCTCGCCGGCGCGCGCGGCGTGCAGCTCGCACAGGCGGGACTCGAGTCGAGCCGCAGCGGCGCCAAGGTCGCCCTCGACCCGCTGAGCCTGTGATGGACGCCCTCACCCTGCTCGGCACCGACGGCACCGTCACCCGCGAGGAGCTCACGGCGGGCGCCTCGTTCGCGAAGCCCACGGCCGGGCTGCGCTCGCGCGTCGCCTACGCCGCCGCGCACGTCGTGCCGGTCGCGTGGGCCGACAACACCCCCGGCCGTCCGGCCGAGATCGACTGGGATGCGACGCTCGGCTTCCGCCGCAACGTGTACTCGTGGGGCCTCGGCGTCGCCGATGCCATGGACACCGCACAGCGCAACATGGGTCTCGACGCCGCGGCGGTGCGCGAGCTGATCCGCCGCAGCGCCGAGGTCGCGCGCGAGGAGGGCGGATCCGTCGTCGTCGGCGTCAACACCGACCACGTGGACGAGCCCGTCATCTCGCTCGCGGCCATCATCGACGCGTACAAGACGCAGCTCCACGACACCGAGGAGCAGGGCGCCGGCCCCGTGCTGATGTGCAGCCGGCACCTCGCCCGCGCGGCGACGTCGGCCGCCGACTACCTGCGCGTCTACGGCGCGGTGCTGCAGTCGGCGACCACACCGGTCGTCCTCCACTGGCTCGGCGAGGCCTTCGATCCCGAGCTCGCCGGGTACTTCGGCTCGCGCGACTGGCGCGACGCGTCGCGCATCCTGCTGCGCATCATCGAGGAGAACCCCGGCAAGGTCTCGGGCGTGAAGATGAGCCTGCTCGACTCCGCGAGCGAGGTCTGGGTGCGCGAGCGCCTTCCCGAGGACGTCCGGATGTTCACGGGCGACGACTTCAACTACGTCGGCCTGATCGGCGGGGCGGATGTGCCGGATGCGACGCAGCCGGAGCGCTCGGAGGGGACGACGCGGACGCACTCCGACGCCCTGCTCGGCGCCTTCGCGGCGATCACGCCCGTCGCCTCCGCGGCCATCCAGGCGCTCGATTCCGGCGACCCCGACGAGTACCTGCGACTGCTCGGGCCCACCGAGCAGCTCAGCCGGCAGGTGTTCGCCGCGCCGACGTACTACTACAAGACGGGCGTCGCGTTCCTGTCGTGGCTGAACGGCCACCAGCCGGCGTTCCAGATGGTGGGCGGCCTTCACTCCGCCCGCAGCCTGCCGCACCTGTCCGAGATCGTCCGCCTCGCGAACGCCTCGCGCGCCCTCGAGCGGCCCGAACTGGCGGCCGAGCGCTGGCACGGCCTGCTGCAGCTGAACGGAGTCGCGCGATGAGCGTCCACCCCCGCCTCTCGATCAACCAGGCGACGATCAAGCACACGACGGTCGCCGAGGCGCTGCGCGTGACCGCCGATGCGGGCATCGGCGCCATCGGCCTCTGGCGCGAGCAGGTGCAGGATGCCGGCCTCGCGGAGTCGGCGCGGATGCTCGCCGACTGGGGCCTGCGGTACTCGACGCACTGCCGCGGCGGATGGTTCACGGCGGTCGAGGGCCCGGATCGCCGGGCCGCGATCGACGACAACCGCCGCGCGATCGAGGAGACCGCGACGCTCGCCGCCGCGGGGGCGCCGGGCTCGCGGGCGGTCCTCGTGCTCGTGGTCGGCGGCCTCCCCGACGGATCGCGCGACCTTCCGGGCGCGCGCCAGCGGGTGCGCGACGCGGTGGCCGAGCTCGCCCCCGACGCGCAGGCCGCGGGGGTCACCCTCGCGCTCGAGCCGCTGCATCCCATGTACGCCTCGGATCGCTCCGTGCTGTCGACGCTCGATCAGGCGCTCGACATCGCGGCCGACTTCGATCCGGCCGTGGTCGGCGTGACGGTCGACACCTTCCACCTGTGGTGGGATCCGGACGTGCTCGCGAAGATCGAGCGCGCGGGCCGCGAGGGGCGCATCGCGACGTACCAGGTGTGCGACTGGAAGACGCCGCTCGAGGCCGACAACCTGCTCTCACGCCATTACCCGGGCGACGGGATGATCGACTTCGGTCCGATGACGCGCGCGGTCGAGGCCGCGGGCTACACGGGCGACATCGAGGTCGAGCTGCTCAACCAGGCGATCTGGGACACGCCGCCCGCCGAGGCGGTGCGTCGCACGATCGACGGCTTCGCCCGGGCCGTCGCGCCGCACCTCGGCTGAGCCCCCGCGGCTCTAGGCTCTATCCCATGTCAGAGACCCCCGTCACGACGCCGCCTGCCCGGGTTCCGACCCTGGGCGACGTGGCGCTCGAGGCGGGGGTGTCGCTCGCCACGGCGTCGCGCGTGCTGAACGGATCGCAGCGCCGCGTCGCGGACGACTTCCGGGTGCGCGTCGAGGCCGCCGCCGAGCGCCTCGGCTACACGGCAAACCTGTCGGCGCAGACCACCGCGCGCGGCACGTCCGCCGTGGTCGCCCTGCTCGTGGCGGACATCGCCGACCCCTACTTCGGGCAGCTCGCCGCGGGCGTGACCCGTGCGGCCGAGGCCGCCGGGCTGATCACCACGATCGCGATCACCGAACGCGACCCCGAGCGCGAGCTGCGCCTGGTGCGCACGCTCCGCGGGCAGCGCCCCCGCGGCATCATCCTGGCGACGTCCCGCGACGACTCCGTGGATCCCGAGCCACTGATCCGCGAACTCCAGAACGCGACATCGGCCGGCGCACGGGTCGTGACGCTCGGCGCCGGGCTGCCCGGTACGCGCACCGTCGCGTTCGACAACCGCGCCGGCGCCCGCGACCTCGGCGCCCGCGTCGCCGGCCTCGGCTACCGCGAGGCGATCGTGCTCGCCGCCGCCGAGGGAGTGCGCACCTCGGACGACCGCGTCGCCGGCTTCACCGAGGGCTTCACCGACGGCGGCGGGCGCGTGGCGCGCGTGCTGCGCGGCGGCATCAGCCGCGACTCGGGCTACGAGGCGGCGAGCGAGGTGCTGCGCGACGAGCCGGCCGAGGGAACCCTGCTGTTCGGGATCTCCGACGTCGTCGCCATCGGCGCGCTGTCGGCCGTCCGCGACGCGGGCCGCACCCCGGGCGCCGACATCGCGGTCGCGGGCTTCGACGACATCGCCGCGGGCCGCGACATCGTGCCCGGCATCACGACGGTTCACGTGCCGCTCGAGCGGGTGGGCGAACAGGCGCTTGAGGCCACCTCGGCCGAGGAATGGCAGCCCTCGGCGCTGCCCCTCGAGGTCGTGCTGCGGGACAGCACCCCGCCCCGAGCCTGACC
>NZ_JADGLL010000071.1 GCF_015235415.1 Microbacterium paludicola
CAACGGGCGACTCGAACACCTCCGCGGCTCCGCCCTCGGCTTCCGCAACCTCACCCACTACATCGCTCGGTCACTGCTCGAAGCCGGAGGGTTCAGACCCGCGCTACACCCTCGTTCGTGAAGAGCCCGTTTCGCCTTCGCCGGGCTTAAGGGGAGTGCCGTCGATGTCGTCGATGAGCTGGTGCATGATCTTGCGGGCCATGATTCGAACCATATAGCCGCAACGGAAAAGCGATGGATTGCACCGCAGAGAAATGGCGAGCGCCCGGCGAGGCCGCGATCCTGTCGGAGGAACTTGTCAGAGATACCTAGGAGAGGATCGCGTCGCCTCGAGCCGGGCGCCCGCGGTCATGATACCGACGCGGGCTGATCGCTGCAGTCGGTGAGAGTGTGGACCAGCTGGTCGCGGTCGTCGACGTCGACGGCCAGCTCCCAGTCGTGGAGGATCTGCGTGTACCGGGCTGCGTAGGTGCAGCGGTACTCCGGGTTGTCAGGGACGAGCCAGTCGGCGGGGCCGGCTTCCTGCTTCGCGTTGTTGGAGGGCCCGTCGACGGCAATGATGTTGGCCAAGTCGTTGGCGAACGCCATCTTGCGATCGGGGGACCATCGCCAGCCTCCGCCGCGGTGGACGGCCTCGAGGCTCACGATGTGCTCGATCTGAACTCCCTGGGACCCGGGGTTGCCCTCCTCGGCGACCTTGTCGTGCTGGAAGACGATGTCGCGGCCGGTGTACGGGTCGTCCTCGAGCACACCGGTGAGGACCGTGCAGCCGTCGACGTCGAGGACGACGTCGACCAGGTCGCGTTGCAGGACGTCGTTGCGCTGGTCGCAGGAGTTCCCGTCGATGTCGGCCCAGCGGGGCCCGTAGTCGGCGCGCACGTACTTGGGGTACTGCGCTGCCGGATCGATCGTCGGCAGCGCCTCTGCGAGCTGCGCTGCATCGGCGAACCCGGCGCGCGCCTGCGGCGACTCGGGGACGACAACCTCGGCGGGCGCGGGACCGGCAGTGTCCACGGCGAACCAGGCGCCGGCGGCGAGGACGGCGGCGATCGCCACAGCTACGGGGCCGCGTGCTCGGATGCTCATGACGGTCTCCTCTCGTGTCTATGTAGGTGGGTGGCCGGGTGGGGATCTGACCGACGAGCTCAGAGGAGGCGCAGGTCCCGGCGCAGCTGCTCGGTGAACGTGTCGGCGATGCGCGCGGCGAGCTCCTCGAGGAGGGCTTCGCGCCGGGGAGCGGGCAGATGCTGGAGGGACTCGCGCAGGCTCTGTCGCAGCTCATAGCCGAGGGCCTGGCCCACCAGCCAGCGCACCTGAGTCTGCAGGCGGTCGCCGATACGCCGTGCGCGCTCGATCGGCTGCAGCGGCGCGACGTCGAAGTCGACCTGCTCGATCGCCTCGGCCAAGGTGCGTCGCTGCGCGTCGGTGAGCTCCGGCGTGTAGCCGCGGGTCGACGGGTAGGCGTGCACGTGATCGCCGGCGGCGGTCAGGGAGATCTGCACGCCGATGCGCTCGGCGCGGCCGATGCGGATGACCTCGACCCGCTCGCCGGTCTCCGGGTCGACGGGGACGAGCCTGCCGAGGTGGTCCTGGTGGTGGGTCTCGGGCTGGCGGGTGTCCTGCAGCTCCCACACGATGCCGGCGAGGGCGACCCGGTCGCCGTAGGCGACGCGGGCCCCTTCCGTCTTGACTTCGCTCACCGTGGCCTCCTCACGCGGCCAGGTCGTGGTCCGCGGCCGCGGGGGTGAGGATCTCGATGATCTTCTGCGCCGCGGCGAGTACCCGGCTGGCGGTCTCGCGCATCACGTCGGCGTCGGCCTTCTCTGCCCAGCCGGCGATGTATCCGGTGCTGTAGGAGCCGGTGTCGAGCCCGAGCGCTCCGGCGACGATGTAGGCGGTGGACTCGGCCTCGACCTCCCGGGTGCCGCGGTGAGCGACGTAGTCGGCCTGGTCGTCGGTGTGGCCGAGCGTGACGTGGGCGACCTCGTGGATCATCGTCTTCGCAGCCTGGGCGGGTGCGATCGCCGCGTTCAGGGCGATCGTCTGGCGCTCACCGGAGGCGTACCCGTTGAAGCCCTCCCGCAGCTGCTCGCGGATGACCTGCCAACCCTGGGCGGTCATGTGCGCGGTGAGGTCGTCGACGATGCCGAAGTCGTCGTCGCCGGTCAGCTGCCGCACCGGGTTCTCGGGCACTCCGGGGTGGCCCGGGATCGGGTCGGTCTGGCTGATGTCGAACACGGACAGGATCGGGAACCGGGGAATCACCCGGGTGCTCTCCTCGCCGTTCTCGTCGGTCTCGGTGATGCGCTTCTGCGAGAAGCCGAAGATCTTGATCGCCTTCTCCCCGTCGCGCACCTGGCGGCCGCGCTCGCGCCACTTCACATAGCCGGCGACCTGGGTGGCGTTCTCGCGCTGGGCGAGGATCAGCATCAGGTTGTTGAGCGAGTAGCTGTGGAAGCTGCGCGCGTAGCTCAGGAACCGCGCCCATCCATCGGACCCGCGCAGCTGCTCGACCTGCGCGGTGATCTTGGCGTGCAGCTCGTCGACGCGGGCCTGGCGCTCCTCGGGGGTGAGCGTCTTGCGGGCCCTGCTGCGCTTCGTCTTCGTGGCCATGATGCCCCTCCAACTTCTATTAGCATCTCTGACAGGTACTAATATAGTCTGTGTTCGACAGGGATGCAACCCCCGAGATCGGACCCGCCGCAGGGTGTCTTTTCGCTGTCAGATCGGAGGCCCGCGAGGCACCTATACGGAGGACGCCAAGAGGAGGCACATGACGATCGACGCCCACGCCACGGGACGGGTTCGGAGCGAGGATGTGTGACCCTCGACCGGGGCCGCGATGCAGCGCGCACACGGCGCAGCAGCTCTCGCGCGCACAGAAGCGCTGTGCGCGTGCGCGGGACACGGCCGAGCGTTCTCCCGACGACCGCCGAGCTCGGCAACGGCTGGCTCGAGCGGAGGAGTACCTGCAGCGGAAGCAGGAGGCGTACGACTCCTCACCGCGGGGGCAGCGCGAACTCGTCGCGCAGATCTCGAGCGCTCCCGACCCGACCGCGTCGGAGATCGACTCGCTGCGCACCCGTCTCAGCGTGGGTCGCGCGACGCGGATTCAGCAGCAGCGATCCTTGCTCGAGTGAACGGGCTGAGTGCGCAGCTCGAGGCCGAGGAGATCGCCCGTGCGCTGCGCCGCGTTCGCCACCCCGCCGGATATGGCCGGCATCCTCTCGTCCTGCCTTCTGACGTGGTCGGCTTCCTCGTACAGGGCGACCTGGAACGCGCCGATGACGTCCGGTACCTCACGCTGTGGCGCGACGGTGCCACGGGAGAGATCGAGGTCTTCGCCACCGAAGTGGTGACCTCGGCTGCGCGCGCCCGACGCCTGGCGAGCGAGCCGGGGCGTCGTGGCTTCTGGGACGCACAGACCGCTACCGCGATCGGCGCCGAGGTGAGCCTGCTCTACATCGCTCCCGGTGACGCCCTGGGCGCCATCGCGGCAGAGCGCGCCCGCCAGAAAGCGAGCACGGAATGACCGACAGCGCTGGAAGACTTGTCCCGGCCGCTGTGTCCGGCCGTTCGGGAGGTGAGTCGATGCGAGACGGCACGCTCGCGCTGCGCCGCTCCGCCCTCGGCATCACCGTCGACGAGCTCGCCGAGGCCCTTGGCCTCGACCCCGCCACTGTGCGCGCCTGGGAGGACGCTTCCCAGGCGTATGCGCCGGCCCTGGTATGGCTCGACGACGTCGCCGCTGCCGTCGACCGGGCCCTCGACCAGTTCGGCACCTTCGTCACCGCGATCGCGCCGTCGACGCCGGAGGACCTCGAGGCGGACCGTATCCTCGCCGCGGCGCGAGAGTCCGGCACCTGGGAAGCGGACCGCTCGCCCGAGTGGACCTTCCTCCTGCCGTCCGTGAGCGCGGCCGCCGCCGACCCTCGAGCGGTGTACGCCACGCTGTTCCCCTCGGAGCCGATCCCGCTCGGTGCGTACAACGCGCTGGTCGGTCGGTGTCTGCTGTGGTTCCACGCCAACGTCACCAAGCGGGCCGAGCTCGTCATCGCGGAGCTGACGACCCCGCTGGATGCCGAGCGCATCTTCGAAGGCGACATCGCCGACCTCGCCCTGGCCTATGAAGAGCCCGCGCGCGTCATCCAGCTGCTCGAGCGACCGGGGTCCGCAGCGATCAGCTGAACCGCACCGATGACCAAGAAGATCACGCAGTACCCCGCTGGCGGTCCGGACTGGGCGACTATCGCGGCATGGGCCGACGCCGGCAGACCCGACATCCCCAACGACGGCACCTGGCGGTCGCCACGGTGCACCGGCTGTGGCGAGAAGATCGCAGAGGACGACGACGCCATCGGCACCTCCCGCGGCCCGTTCCACAACGACTGCGCGATCGCCGAGCAGCACGAGGAGAGCAGATCATCGCCACCGGTGTGCTGGTGAACGGAGCTCACGTACCTCGCTGAGGTGCGATCGCCGGCGCCTGGTGCACGAGGACCTGGTCCGAGTATGCGAGGCGGCACGAACGGCAGACGTATCCGTGTGCCACGGTGATCAGCACGGTCCCGCAGCTGGGGCAGCGCGGCTGCGTGTAGGCGGCGAGCTCGTCCATGACGCGTGAGCCTATGGGACCGTCCCGTCGCCTCGCGGCCGTTCTCCACAGGCCGCGCTCGAGCAGCTGTTCGAGCGCGCACCCCGGGGCGCCCCGCAGACGCTCGGTGTCCCCGGTGGTGCTCAACGAGGGTCCCTGGCTGCGTTCTGGCCATTCTCGGCCCCTTTCTGGATGGGGCGGTGGGCGGCGGCGGCCGCCCACCGCGGGGATCAGTTGCGGGCGGCGAAGTCGGCGATCGCGGCGATCATGCCCTTGCGCTTGTCGATGCTGCGGCCGATGCCCTCCGGGCTGTCGTCGAGGACGCCAGCTGCGTCGATCGCGCGCATGAAGCGCACCGCGTGCGGCCGGAGGCGGAAGCCGTCGCCGTCGGCGGCGGTGCCGACCTGCAGCGTGTCCGCTCCCGCGCGGGGGACGATGGTGGGCACCCGGAGGCCCGAGGGGATGTGGAAGACGTCGTAGCGGCCCTTGCGCTGCTTCGCGACGGCGTACAGGCCGGACTCGCTCACCTCGAGCGGGTAGACCTTCTCGCCCTGCGGCTTGTTGCCAAGGCGGAACGGGCGGCCGGCGCCGCGCATCGGGAGCGACGCGAAGATGTCGGCGTGCTCGTCGACGGGGTGGCCCCACTCGGCCATGTGCTCGCGGTAGATCCGCTCGAACTCCTGGTCGCTCAGCGCGGGGATCGCGCGCGACTTCGGCAGCGGGGCCGGCTTCCAGGACGGGTTGTGCTTGCGCTCGAGGAACTGCTCGAGCGTCTCGCGATCTTCCAGGACTGCGTTGCTCATGATTACCTCCGAACTAATAGTACCTCTGACAGGTACCAATATACGCGTATGGCGTGCGGCAGTCAACCCCTGGCCGCCAACAGGTTTGTGCGCGGAGTGGTCGACGGACCGGCTGCTGTAGCAGTGGAGCGTCGACGCTGGTGGCTGTGCTGACTCCCGAGGCCCGAGGGCGCGTCACCCGGGCCTCGGGAGCATGGCTCAGCGCTTGCGTCGGCGGCGGGCGGTGCCGATCTCCGGAATGCCCGCCCGCTCGTGCTCGAGCGTGCGCAGCTCGGCCTCGTCGGAGTCGGCCCAGCTGTCCGCGAGCGCGCGGAGCATGTCCGGGATGCTCGCCCCGACGAGGGGAGAGCGGTGCGGCTTGCGCCTCGGCGTCCCGTCGGCCTCGTCGCGGTACAGGATCAGCGTCCAGGGGCGCGCCGGGTCCGCGCCGCGGTCGAGGTCGTCGATGACGATCCGGATCCGGCGGGTCACGAGGCGACCTCCTCGATGCGCAGCCGATCACCGAAGTGCGCGACGCGGATGATGTACTCGCCGCTCTCGTCGCGCTCGACCCAGACGGTGGCGAGGGTCCTGCCCTCGGCGTCCTCGTAGTCGACCTTGCCGAAGCGGTCGGCATCGTGGTCGAGCAACGGGCGGAAGGTGTGCGGGTTGCCGCTGATCCAGGGCACGGGCTCGGCGCGCTCACCGGTGTCGTACGGGTTGAGCAGCGGGCCGTGGGGGCTCTTGGTCTGACTCATCGGACTCCTCCATCTAGTATCTCTGACAGGTACCAATATAGCAGAGGTGGCGGACATTCGGAGCTGCGGCACGGCGCGGCGGCGGTGATGCACCCCGCCCGGGGCTGCGCCGGGCGGGGTGGTTGGGTCAGCTGCCGGGGCGGAGAGCGCCGACCAGCTCGTGGACGATCTCGAGCAGCTGGTCCTCGTAGTGCTCGTACGCCTTCACGTCGCCGTCGTCGGCCGCCTGGTAGGCGGCGACCGCGGCGTCGTAGGCGGCCAGCGTGCTGCGGATCCGGCTCTCGTTGGCCTTGCGCTGCTCGAGGAAGGCACCGGTGGCCTCGGCAAGCTCGAAGCCTGCCTCGTGCTCCTCGTCGTTGCTGTCGCCCTGGCTGGCGGCGATCCATGCGTCGCGCGCCTCGGCGAGCGAGGACAGGTCCTCGCCGAGCAGCTCGATCTCCGCCTCGGCGCTGAGCAGCTCGGCGGCTAGGTTCGGGTAGCCGACCCCCTCGAGGTACTCGGCGAGATCTCCGACCGTGATGCCCGGCCCGTCGATCTCTCGCGCCAGGGTGAGCGCGTCGTGCTTGTCCATCGCGAACGCGCTGACCCGACCGTGCAGGTAGGCGTGGACCTCCTGGATGCTCATGGGCTTGGTGCTCATCTCGACCTCCTAGTAACTGGTATCTCTGACAGGTACTAATCTACTAGGGGGCTCCGACATTGCACGGCGTCGGATGGTGGTGGTGGTTGTACATCTCGCCGGAGCGGGTGCAGGAGCGCACCGCGGTGCGCATTCTGCTGGCGAAGGATGCGATCAGCACGGGATGGGACTGCCCGCGCGCCGAGGTTCTCGTCTCGTACCGTCCCGCGACCGATGACACCCACATCACGCAGCTACTGGGCCGCATGGTCCGCACTCCACTGGCTCGCCGTATCCCCGGCAACGACCTGCTGAACTCCGTCGAGTGTTCGCTGCCGTTCTTCGACAAGCGCACCGCGCGCCGCGTGGTCGGTCTCCTGCTCGGATCCACCGATGGAGACGAGCTCGACGCTGACGACCCGTCGAGCGAGGGCGCAGGTGGCTCCGGTGGCGGCGACGGCCGCCGAGTGCTCATCGGCCCGGTCGACATGACCGTGAACGAGCAGATCCCAGAGGCGGTCTGGGAGGCGTTCGACCGTCTCCCCTCCGAGACCCTCCCGCGCAAGACCTCCCGCGCTACCGCGCGCCTGTCCGGGCTCGCTCACGAGCTCGCGTACGACGGGATCCTGCCGGGCGCCACGAGCAAGGCGTATGCGGAGCTGCTGGGTGTCCTCGACGGCGTCGCCGCGCGGTACGCGGACACGCTCGAGAAGGCACGACAGGACCTCTCGGTCGTCGACGGGGAGACCATGGTCGCCTCGATCAAGACCGGCCTCATCAGCGGGACGATCGGATTCACCGAAGCCGCCGACGAGCGGGCTGTCGAGGCCGAATACCGCGCCGCCGGCCGAGTCCTCGGCCGTGAGCTCGCCAAGCAGTACGCCGAACGCATCGACGCTCGAATCGACGACGAGCACGACGGGTTCTACACCGCGCACCTGCACGTCGCTGCCACCGCCCGCATCCCCGGCGTCGAAGACGAGCTCGAGCGCGCCGCGCTTGCCCTGGCGAACGAGTGGCTGCGCATCTACCGCGCGCCGATCATGTCACTGCCCGACCACCGCCGCGCGCAATACGCCGAGCTGGTGGCGATGGCCGGCACGCCGCAGACGATCTCGATCCTCCGCCCCAAGGTGCGCACCGAGTCATCTGTCGACACCGAAGGAAACCCCGTCGCGACCAGACCTCGACACCTGATGTCGGATGCCGATGGCAACTTCCCGATCGGCTCCCTCGGCTCCTGGGAAGTGGAGGTGCTCGATCGCGAGCTGCCCTACGCGATCGCCTGGTACCGGAACCCGCCCCGCTCCGATGACGCGCTCTCGATTGCGTACAAGGACGGCAAGGACGCCTGGCGCCGCCTCTTCCCGGACCTGATCTTCTTCAACGAGATCGGTGGCGTCATCCGGCCCTCCATCGTCGACCCGCACTGGCACGACCTGCCCGACGCGCTGCACAAGCTGCGCGGTCTCGCGCGCTACGCGGCCGAGCATGCCGACGACTTCCACCGGATCGAGGCTGTCTCCAAGATCGACGACGTCCTGCGCGTGCTCGACCTGACGCAGCGGGCGGTTCGTGACGCGATCAACAGCGCTACCAGCGCGGCCGAGCTGTACCGAGGACCGTTGGCTGTCGATTACTGAGCACGCGTCTGCGGCGGGCGTTGCTCCAGGGTGTCGCGGGTGAGGTCGACGGGGCCGCCCACGCGCCACAGCAATGCCGCGCGGTCGAGGTGCGCTCGGTTGAAGAAGTGCCAGCGGCGCTCGTCGCCCTCGATGTACTGGGCCAGCACGAACGGGGAGGAGACGGTGAGGCCGTCGTAGGCGATCGCGTCGCGCAGGTCGAGCGCCACGGCCACGGCGTACGGCTCGCGCAGGTACGGGTGGGAGGGTGCCGGGTGGTGGACGTTGAGTCGCGCGCCGGGGCGCAGCGCGCGCTCGTGGTGCGCGATGAACTGCTCGGGGGCCTCGTACGTGACCGGCTCGTAGGGCGGATCCGGGGTCGCGGCCGTGAGGCGGACGAACGTCTCGAACGATCGGATGGTCATGGCGTGCTCCAGGGGTCTGAGGGGCGCTCTCGCGCGGGATCTGCGGGGCGGTGCCCCAGGGTGCTGTCCTGGGGCACCTGGGCCGGCTAGACGCTATGAGTGGTTGAGCCTGAGGCCTCCGCTCGCGTAGACCGTGGGTTGCGGGCCGGTCTTCCGGCTTCGCCTATCCACATACGTGAGGGAGGCCCCAGTTGATATCTGAGCGTACGAGTG
>NZ_JADGLL010000072.1 GCF_015235415.1 Microbacterium paludicola
CTTCGGGGCAGGCCCTGGAGCGGGAGCGGCCTTCGGGATCGGTATCGGCTGCGCGGCAGGGGCCGACTTGAAGAGGGGCGGGGCGTCGTCTCCGGCACCGGCACCGGCACCGGCACCGGCACCGGCACCGGCAAGCACGAGCACTGGCTCCCGGACCGGCTCGGCGACCTCTCGAGGCTCGGCGGGCGCGCCGATCGGCGCCTTGCGGACCACCACGGGCCGCCGCGGCACCCGATCATCCGCGGTCCGGTCGTCCGATCCCGCGCGGGCACGCCGCCAGGCGCCGCGCGCGGCCGAGCCGAGGGCGATCCATGAGCGGTCGCGGACGAAGATCGCATCGATCGCGACCATCGAGAGCGAGAACCAGGGAAGGCCCATCAGCAGCCCGATCGCGGCGTGGAAGCCGAGGATGCCCACGAGCGCAAGGATGCGCGTGAAGCGGTTGAGCAGCATAAACGGGAACGAGATCTGCAGCAGGATCGAGCCCCACGACGCGAGCGCCACCATCGGCCCCCACGCCGTGATGAGGTCGGCGAGCTCCGGCCAGGTGCTGAACTTCTCGACCTGCAGCGGCGCGTACACCGCGGTGCCGCCCGACCAGGGCTCTCCCCCGGCCTTGTACAGGCCGCCGGCGACGTAGATGAACGTCACCTGCGCCGTCAGCAGCACGAGCACGAGGTTGTGCATCGCGTTCTGCAGCCACCCGGGAAGCAGCCGCTCGCCGCGCCAGATCCGCCGGATCCGGTCCCAGATGGTGCGGTTCGGTCCGGTGATCCCGGCCGCGCGGCGACGCGCATCCATCGACAGGACACCCGCCGGGTCGGCGAACATCAGCCAGAACAGGCAGATCCGGTAGGCGTTGTCGCCCTGATCGCCCGACGCACTGTTGAGCTCGATGATGCCGACGTACAGGGCGAAGAAGAGGGGAAGCGTGAGGCGGGTGCGCCAGCCCAGCATCACCGCGAGGGCGAGGGCCGCCGCGACGAGATAGAGGACGGTGAACGCCACGAGGTCGCCCGACAGCAGGTCGCCGAGACCGAACACCCAGACCTCGGGCAGCTGGCTGATCCTGTCGACCTCCTCGCCGTTCCAGAAGGATGCCGGGCCGTACAGATACGAGCGCGCCGTGTAGTTCGTCCACAGCAGGCCGAAGCCGACGAAACCGAGCAGGATGCGCGTCACCGCGACGCCGTAGCGCGCGTGCCGCTGGCCGATGAGCCACTGCTCGCAGAAGGACAGGATCCGGATGACGCCGCCGACGACGAGGCGCCATCCGCTCACGACGAGGTGACGGATGACGGCGACGATCCGCAGCAGGACGTCCCTCACGGCGATCACGGGCAGACCCTTGCCGGCGCGGAGCAGAAGTACGAACGGAACTGCTCGCGCGACTGGCCCTCGTACTCGAGGGGCCCGCGCCATCCGGTGCTGCGGACTGTCGGCTCGGGGCGCACGGCCTTCGGGTCGTTGCGCTTGTCGAACGGCACGATCCCCTCGCGGCTCACGCGGTACTGCACGCGCACGACGTCGTCGCCCCACACCGCGTACGCGACCTGGGTCGCATAGGCGGCGACGGTGCGCTCAGCCGCGACGTAGGTGTCGACGGTCTTGTCGGCGGCCAGGGACGACTCGAGGCGCGCGCTCCAGTCGTCCTTGAAGAAGTTCAGAGCCACGAGCTCCTTGCTCTTGTCGGAGAGCTCGCCGTACGCCTGGTACAGGTCGCTGGCCGCGGACACGGCAAGACCCGCGGAGCGCGGCGGGAAGAGGTTGTGCTGCGCGTACGACAGCTCTGCCGTGTTCGCCCGGGTCCATTCGGTGACGGCCACCTCACCGCCGCCCGCGTCGAGGGCGGCGCGCACGTCGAGGTGGTAGTCGCCGTTGATGGGCGCGGGGGCGAAGACGCTCCAGCTCTGTCCGAACATCGGCAGCATGTAGCCCCGCAGGGCGCCCGCGGGAACGACCTCGCGCGCCGGGGAGGGCGGCGCGATCCAGAGGATGCTGGCGAAGATGTGCCACGCCGTGAACAGCGCCATCGCGACGAGCACGATGCGCTTGACCACCGGCGCGGCCGTGGCGGCCCGGGAAGGACCCGGACCGCCACGGCGCTTCTCAGGACTCACATCCTGAAGGGTACGAGTGCTCACGCGTCGTGCGCGGCCACTCCGTCACGGCGCGTCGCGATCGTCAGCGCGGCACCCGCGATGAGGATCAGGAGGCCGAAGGGGATCAGCGAACCGAGGTCGGCACCGGTCGCGGCGAGCGAGCTGCGCGCGACGACCTGGAACGTGTCGTCGACGGCGCCCGAGAGGACTCCGACGAGCTCCACGCGGTGCTGACCGACGACGGCCTCGCCGTCGACCGCCCAGGTGAACACGACCTCGCCGTCCGCATTGGCGATCTGGGTACCCAGATCCTGCGGCACGGAGTACATCGTGGCCGAGACGGACTCGCCCGGCTCGAAGCCGTAGCCGTACGCGATCTGCTGCTGACCGACCTGGCGCACCGGGTGCTCCAGCTCCATCGAGATGCCGGCCGCATCGCTGACCGTGATGGTGTCACGCGCGGTGTAAGTGCCGTCCGTGCCGACGGATGGGACGGCGCCGGCGGGTGGGTCAGTGGGCGGCGATCACCTCGAGCACCGCCGCGCCATACGCCTCGCGCTTGCGCTCACCGATGCCGGAGACGCCGCCGAGCTCACCGAGCGTGGTCGGGCGGCGCTCGGCGAGCGCCCGCAGCGTGGCGTCGCCGAACACGATGTACGCCGGCACGCCCTGCTCTCGCGCCTGTTCGGCACGCCAGGCGCGCAGCGCCTCGAACAGCTCGCGGTGCTCGGGAGCCAGCTGCTCGGCGGCCGCGGCCTTTCGCGCGCCTCCCCCGGAGCGCGACACCCGGCCGATGACGTCGCGGCGCAGCGGCACGGGCGTCTCGCCGCGCAGCACTCCCCCGCTCGCATCGCTGAGCGCGAGGGTGCCGTACTCGCCCTGCGCGACCAGCAGCCCGCGCGCGAGGAGCTGCCGGATGACGCTGCGCCAGTCCTGATCGGACAGGTCGGCCCCGATCCCGTAGGTCGACAGCGCGTCGTGGCCCATCTTGCGGATCCGGTCGGTCGACGCCCCGCGCAGGATGTCGATGAGGTGACCGGCACCGAAGGCCTGGTTGCGCTCGCGCTTGAGGCGCACGATGGTCGACAGCAGCTTCTGCGCGGGGATGAGCCCATCCCACGTCTCGGGCGGCGTGAGGCAGGTGTCGCAGTTGCCGCACGGCTCGGAGGGCTGCCCGAAGTATGCGAGCAGGTTCTGACGGCGGCAGCCCACGGTCTCGCACAGCGCGAGCATCGCGTCGAGGTGCTGGCCCTGCCGCTGCTGGATCGCCCGGTCGCCGTCGCCCTGCTGGATCAGCCGCCGCTGCTGCACGACGTCGCCCAGGCCGTACGCCATCCAGGCCTGCGCGGGCTCGCCGTCGCGGCCGGCGCGACCGGTCTCCTGGTAGTAGCCCTCGACCGACTTCGGCAGGTCGATGTGCGCGACGAACCGCACGTCCGGCTTGTCGATGCCCATGCCGAACGCGATGGTCGCGACGACCACGACGCCGTCCTCCCGCAGGAAGCGCGACTGATGCCGGGCGCGCGTGGCCGCATCCAGTCCCGCGTGATACGGGATCGCGTCGATTCCCTGCCGGGCGAGGTACTCGGCCGTCTGCTCGACCGAGTTGCGGCTGAGCGCGTACACGATGCCTGCCGATCCCTCGGGCTGCGACCGGATGAAGTCGAGCAGCTGCTTGCGCGGCTCGGTCTTCGCCTCGATCCGGTAGCGGATGTTCGGACGGTCGAAGCTCGCGACGAAGTGGCGGGCGTCGGGAAGCCTCAGACGCTCGGTGATCTCGCGGTGCGTCTCGGGGGTCGCCGTGGCGGTGAGAGCGAGGCGGGGCACACCGGGGAAGCGCTCCGCGAGGCCGCCCAGCGCGAGATAGTCGGGCCGGAAGTCATGCCCCCACTGCGACACGCAGTGCGCCTCGTCGATCGCGATGACGCTGAGCGTGCCGCGCTCGAGCAGCCGCAGGGTCGCCTCGCCGTTGAGCCGCTCGGGCGCCACATAGAGCAGATCGAGCTCTCCCGCGACGTAGGCGCGCTCGACCCGGGCACGCTCATCCGGCGCCTGCGTGGAGTTCAGGTAGGCCGCACGCACGCCGTTCGCGACGAGCGCGTCGACCTGGTCGTGCATAAGCGCGATGAGCGGCGAGACGACGAGCCCGGTGCCGGGCCGCACCAGGGCCGGCACCTGGTAGCAGACGCTCTTGCCGCCGCCGGTGGGCATAAGCACAACGGCGTCGCCGCCGGCGATGACGTGGTCGACGACCGCCTGCTGGTCACCGCGGAAGGCGTCGTAGCCGTAGACCGTCTTCAGCGCCTCGACCGCGGTGGCGTACGCGGATGCGCGGATGCCGCCCGGCGCGGCGGCCGGCGGTGCTCCCGACGGCGACGGGACGTCGCCCGGCCCGGGCCCCCACGGCTCGTCCGGGGGCGGCACGTCGGCATACGGGTCGTAGGGAGGCTCGTCCTCCGGCGCCGGCTCGTACGGGATCCAGTCGCCGGGCCCACCCTGATCTGACGGGTCGGCCGGCGCCCACGAGCCCCAGCCGGACGGGGTCTCCTGGGAACTCTTGGTCACCTGATCGAGTGTAGGCGGCGCGTCCGACAGCGCCCCGGGTGTGGGAAAGCCGGCCAGGATGCGCGGCCTGGGGACGAGCCGCTTCCCGGTGTGGGCGGCACGACGTAGCGTGGCCCTGACGAGACCCGAGAGCGAAGGAGCGTTATGCCCCAGCCCAGCGAGACCGCGATCGAGGTGACGCGGAACGACGCCGAGAACCGGTACGAGCTGCACTTCTCCGATGCGACGCACGAGCGCACGCTCGCGGGACATGCCCGTTTCGAGCAGGGCACGCGGCGCATCCGGTTCACGGCGACCGAGATCGACCCGGCGTTCCGCGGCAAGGGCCTCGGCGACATCCTTGCCGGCGAGGCGCTTGCCGACGTGGCCCGCCGGGGCGACACGATCGTGCCGCTGTGCCCGTTCATCGCCGCCTACCTGCAGAGGAACGAGGTCGCCGGCGCCGTCGTCGAGTGGCCGGGCGGCACCCCGCTCGACGCCGCGACGCAGGGAGAGCCGCCCGCATGACCCGATACGACGTCGAGGCGACGTCGTGGGATCTCGCCTCCGACGCCTGCGACGGCCCGCGCGAGCTGCTGCTCGCTCCGCGGGAGGTGCCGCTCGGCGGCGTGCGGGCGATGGCGGTGCACCGCACGCTGCCCCAGCGCGAGCTGCCGACTGTCGGCGCGTGGTGCTTCTTCGACCGGTTCGGTCCGCAGGATGCCGTGATGCGGGTGGAGCCGCACCCGCACATCGGCCTGCAGACGGTGACGTGGCCGCTCGTGGGAGAGGTGCGTCACCGCGACAGCGTGGGCAGCGACGTCACGATCAGCCGCGGCGTGCTGAACATCATGACGTCGGGGCACGGGATCTCGCACTCGGAGTACTCGATCGGCGACGGTCCGGTGCCGCTCGACGCGCTTCAGCTGTGGATCGCGCTGCCGGACTCGCGTCGGCACGGCGCGCCCGACTTCGAGCGCCACGAGGGCCTTCCCTCGGTGGCGCTTCCCGTCGTCACGGGAGAACCCGCGACCGCCACGGTCGTCATCGGCGAGCTGTCCGGCGCCGTCTCACCGGCGACCGTGCACACCCCGATCGTCGGCGCCGAGGTGCGGATCCCGCCGCGGTCCCGCGTGCGCGTGCCGCTGCACCGCGAGTGGGAGTACGCGATCGCCGCCGTCGACGGCGACGTGGTGGCGCACGCCGGACGCTCCGGCGAGCCGACGGCACTGGCGCCCCTCGATCTGCTCTATCTCGGCATCGCGCGGGACGCCGTCGAGGTCTCGAGCGAGGAGGGGGCGATGTTCTTCCTGCTCGGCGGCGAGCCCTTCGAGGACGACCTCGTGATGTGGTGGAACTTCGTCGGCCGCGACCACGCGGAGATCGTGACCGCACGCGAGGAGTGGGAGACCGGATCCGGCCGCTTCGGTCACGTCGTCACGCACGGGGATGAGCGCATCCCCGCTCCCCCGATGCCGCAGGTGCGGCTCACTCCCCGGCGCCGCCGACTCTGATCCGGATCCGCCAAGGCCACGGCGCGGAGGCGCGCTGCAGCGACGGCGCCGCGGCCCCGATGGCGGGCATAGGCTCTGGGCATGGCACGCCCCCGGCTCGACACCCGCACCCTGCTCGTGTGCGCGGCGATCGGGGTCGGCACCGGCGTGCTCGGCGCCGGGGCGGCGTGGATCACCGTCGCCGTGCTCGCGACGCTGCCCATGGTCTACGGCTTCGTCCTCGGCGTGCACGTGCTTCCCGGTGTGGTGGCGCAGCGGCTGCTGCGGCAGCCGGGCGTCGCGCTCGCCACGCACCTGCTCGCCGCACTCGTCTCCAGCGCGTTCGCGCCGGTGTACATGTGGCAGGTCATCGCGACCGCCGTGCTGTTCGGCGGGATCCAGGAGGTCGCCGCGGCACTCGGGCGGTACCGCTCCTGGACGCCCCTGCGCTCGCTCGCCGCCGCCGTCGTGATCGGCGCGCTCGTCGCCGTCGCCGTCGCCTTCGCCGCCGACCTGGATGAGCTCGCCCCCTGGGCGCAGGTGCTCTACATCGTGCTGGCCGTCCTGGGGCCCGTCGCCTGGACCGTTGCCGGCCTGAGCACCGCCGCCGCGCTCGCCCGCGCGGGTGTGGGGACACCCCCGCGCGTGAAGGACGCCACCTCCCGAGGTTAGGTGCGCCTTACTCTCGGCTAATGTGAGGCCGTGCCCTCGGCCGACCGCCCCCTCCTTCGCCTGACCGACGTCTCGATCACGCATCCTGACGCCGTCCGGCCGACCCCGCGCGACGTGACGCTCGAGGTGCGCCGCGGCGAGGTCGTCCTGCTGCTCGGGCCGAGCGGATCCGGCAAGTCGACGCTCGCCCTCGCCATGAACGGGCTGGTGCCCCACGCGCTCCCCGCGACGCTCGACGGCACGGTCGAGGTCGATGGGATCGACACCGCGACGAGCACGGTCGCCGAGCTCAGCACGCGGGCGGCGATGGTCTTCCAGGACCCGGATGCCCAGCTCGTCGCCGGCACGCTGCTCGACGAGGTGGCGTTCGCGCTGGAGAACCTCCGCCTCCCCGCCGCGGACGTCCTTTCCCGCTCCGAGGATGCGCTGCGCCGGATGGGCCTGTGGGAGCGTCGCGCGTGGAACCCCGACCGGCTCTCCGGCGGCGGGCGGCAGCGTCTCGCGATCGCGTGCGCCCTCGCCATGGGCTCGCCGCTGCTCGTGCTCGACGAACCCACCGCCAACCTCGACCCCGTCGGCATCGACGACGTCTACGCGGCGCTCGCCGAGGTGGTCGCCGCGGGCGACCGCGCCATCGTCCTCGTCGAGCACAACCTCGACGCGGCCGTCGAGCTGGCGACGCGCGTCGTTGTGCTGGACGATGCCGGCGCCGTGGCGTTCGACGGTCCGGCCGCCGCGGTGCTGCGCGCCCGCGCCGAGACGCTCGCGGCGATGGGCGTGTGGCTGCCGTCCGCCACGCTCGCGGCCCTGCGCCTGCGCGACGCCGGTCATCCGATCGATCCGCTCCCGCTCACACCCGCCGAGCTGCGGGACGCTCTGGATCCGTCGCGGCGCGACGAGGCCGCAGCCCTGCTGCTGCGCGGCCCCGTCGCGGACGACGCCGCGGATCCGGTCGTGCGCGTGCGCGGGCTCACGCTCGAGAAGGACCGCAGCGAGGTGCTGCGGGACGTCGACCTCGACATCCCCGCGGGGTCGTTCACCGCCGTGATCGGCCCCAACGGCGCCGGCAAGACGACGCTCGTGCAGGCGCTCGCGGGCGTGACGCCGCCCCCGCCCGGCCGCGTCGCCGTTGCCGGGATGGACCCCGGATCCGCGTCGCCTCACGAGCTCGCGACGCGCATCGGCTTCGTCTTCCAGAACCCCGAGCACCAGTTCATCGCCCACACCGTGTACGACGAGCTCGCGCACGGGCTGCGCCTGCGCGGCCTGGCGGACGACGAGATCCGCGCGCGCGTCGAGGACATCCTCGAGCGGTTCGGCCTCACCGAGCGTACGGACGCCCATCCGTTCCTCCTGTCTGGCGGGCAGAAGCGGCGCCTGTCGGTGGGCACCGCGCTCGTCTCGGGCGACACGGGCCACGGCCCGGAACTGCTGGTGCTGGACGAGCCGACGTTCGGACAGGATCGCGCCAGAGCGGCGGAGCTGCTCGCCCTGCTGCGCGGGCTCCACGCCGCCGGCACCACGGTCGTCATCGTGACGCACGACCTGCAGCTGGTGGCGGAGCACGCCACGCACGTTGTCATCGTCGACGACGGCCGGATCGCCGCGGCCGGGTCGACGGCGGAGGTGTTCGCCGACGAGGCGCTGCTCGAGCGCTCGGGCCTGCGCCTGCCGCCGGTGCATCGGGCGCTGCGGGTCGAGGCGGCGGTGGCGGTCGGCGGGCGCGCCGGCGCCGGCGGCGTCCGGGGCGGCGCGGTTGCCGCGAGCGCGGCGGAGCCCACCCCGGCCAGGGC
>NZ_JADGLL010000073.1 GCF_015235415.1 Microbacterium paludicola
GGGGAGGTCGAGGCGTTTCGGCTCCTCGCCGGTGCGTCGATCACGCACCTCCGCGATCCGGCCCGCCACGCGAAGGGGCGCCCCGCCGATTCAGCGGGGCGCCCCAGGGAACGCGGCAGGCAGCGGGCTACGCCAGCTCGACAAGATGGTCGGCGTAGGCGCGGGTGGTCAGGAACGGGCGGAAGCCCTCCGACAGGGCCACGTCGCGGAACACCTCGGCGGCGTCGTCGAAGCGGTCGCCGTCGTGGCGGTCGACCTCGGCGAGCACCTCATCCACCAGCGACGAGACGTACTCGCGGGTGATCGGCGTCCCCTCCTCGGTCGACTTCTCCTGACGGATCCACTGCCAGATCTGCGAGCGCGAGATCTCGGCGGTGGCGACATCCTCCATCAGGCCGTCGATCGCCACCGCGCCCTGACCCCGCAGCCACGCCTCGATGTAGCGAAGGGCGACCGACACGTTCGCGCGAACACCGGCATCCGTGATCGGCCGGCCGATCCAGAGGTTCAGCAGGTGCCGCTCGTAGACCTGCACATCGTCGCGCTGGCGGTCCACCTGGTTCGGGCGGTCGCCGAGCACGGCGTCGAACTCCGCCCGCGCCACCGGGATCAGATCCGGGTGCGCCACCCACGTGCCGTCGAACCCGTCCGCGGCCTCACGCCGCTTGTCCGCCGCGACCTGCTCGAGGGCGCGGGCGTTGGCCTCCGGGTCCCGGCGGTTCGGGATGAACGCGCTCATCCCGCCGATCGCGTGGGCGCCGCGCTTGTGGCACGTCTTCACGAGCAGCTCGGTGTACGCCCGCATGAAGTCAACGGTCATCGTCACCTGGTTGCGGTCGGGCATCACGAACCGCGACCCGCGCCCCCGGTAGGTCTTGATGATCGAGAAGATGTAGTCCCACCGGCCCGCGTTGAGCCCCGCGCAGTGGTCGCGCAGCTCGTACAGGATCTCTTCCATCTCGAACGCGGCCGGCAGCGTCTCGATCAGCACCGTCGCCCGGATGGTTCCGTGCCGGATCCCGAGGTACTGCTCGGTGAACGTGAAGACCTGATCCCACAGCCGGGCCTCCTCGGACGACTCGATCTTGGGCAGGTAGAAGTACGGCCCACGCCCCTGATCGATCAGCGCCTGCGCGTTGTGGAACGCGTACAGGCCGAAGTCGACGAGGGAACCGGACGCCGCCATCGTGCGCCGGTAGCGGTCGGTGAAGTGGATGTGGTGCTCCTCGAGGTGCCACCCTCGCGGGCGCATGACGATGGTGGGCGTCCGCTCGGCCGTCACCTCGTAGCGCTTGCCCTCCGGCGATGTGAACGAGAGCTGGCCGCGGATCGCGTCGCGCAGCGACAGCTGGCCGCCGATGACGTTGCGCCAGGTGGGGCTCGTGGCGTCCTCCTGGTCGGCGAGCCACACGTGGGCGCCCGAGTTGAGCGCGTTGATCGTCATCCGGGGGTCCGTGGGCCCGGTGATCTCGACGCGGCGGTCCTCCAGACCGGGGCCCGGGCCCGCCACCCGCCACGAGGAGTCCTCGCGGATGCGGGCCGTGTCGTCGCGGAACCGCGGGTCGCGGCCGTTGCCGATCTCGTAGCCGTGGCGCATCCGGTCGGCGAGGCGGTCGTACCGCGCGCCGGCGAACAGCTCGTGAAGCGCCGCGACGAACGCGAGCGCCTCGCCCGTGAGGATCTCCTCGTAGCGCTCGTGCAGCGGGCCGACGACGGTGAGCGTCGGGGTGATGCGGTCGTGCTCGGGCTCGGCGCGGAACGCGCGGGGCGGGGGAGCGATGTCGGTGATGGTCATGATGTCCTCCAGAGAGTCTCGAAATGGATGAACCTGGTTCGGCTCAGTGGAACTGGTCGGCCTCGGTGGAGCCGACGAGGGCGAGGGTGGCGCTCGAGGGGTTGAGCGCCGTCGACACGTGGTCGAAGTACCCCGTGCCGACCTCTCGCTGGTGCTTGGTGGCGGTGTAGCCGTCGGCCTCGGCCGCGAACTCGGCGTCCTGCAGCTCGACGTACGCCGTCATCCCGGACGACGCGTACTTCCGCGACAGCTGGTACATCGAGTGGTTCAGCGCGTGGAAGCCGGCCAGGGTGATGAACTGGAACCGGTACCCGAGCTCCGCCAGGTCGTCCTGGAACGAGGCGATCTGCGTGTCGGTCAGCGCGCGGTGCCAGTTGAAGCTCGGCGAGCAGTTGTAGGCGAGCATCTTGCCCGGGAACTCGGCGTGCACGGCGGCCGCGAACTCCCGTGCGAGCTCGATGTCGGGCGTGCCCGTCTCGACCCACAGCAGGTCGGCGTACGGGGCGTACGCGAGGCCGCGCGAGATGACCGGCTCGATCCCGTTGCGCACCCGATAGAAGCCCTCGCTCGTGCGCTCGCCGGTGGTGAAGGCGCGGTCGCGCTCGTCCACGTCGCTCGTCAGCAGGTCCGCCGCGAGGGCGTCGGTGCGGGCGATCTGGATGGTCGGGACGCCGGCGACATCCGCCGCGAGGCGGGCCGCGTTGAGCGTGCGGATGTGCTGCTGCGTCGGCACCAGCACCTTGCCGCCAAGGTGGCCGCACTTCTTCTCGCTGGCGAGCTGGTCCTCCCAGTGGATGCCCGCCGCGCCCGCCTGGATCATCGAGTGCGCGAGCTCGTACGCGTTCAGGGGCCCGCCGAAACCGGCCTCGGCGTCCGCCACGATCGGGGCCATCCAGTCGCGGGTGCGCTTGCCCTCGGCCGTCTCGAGCTGATCCTGGCGCAGCAGCGCGTTGTTGATGCGCCGCACGACGGCCGGCACCGAGTTCGCCGGGTACAGCGACTGGTCGGGGTAGGTCTGGCCCGACAGGTTCGCGTCGGCCGCGACCTGCCAGCCGGACAGGTAGATCGCCTTCAGGCCCGCGCGCACCTGCTGCACGGCCTGGTTGCCGGTGAGGGCGCCGAGCGCCCGGACGTACTCGTCCGAGCCGAGCCGCTCCCACAGCAGCTCGGCGCCGCGGCGGGCGAGCGTCGCCTCCTCGCGGACGCTGCCGCGGAGGCGGATGACGTCCTCGGCCGTGTAGTCGCGGCGGACGCCGTTCCACCGCGGGTCGGCACTCCACTCGAGGCGGAGGTCGTCGGCCGTCTGGACCTGGTCGCCGGGACGGGCCGGCTGCGAAGGGGTGCTCATCATCGTGCTCCTCGGTCTGGGTGGATGCCCGCGGAAGGGGCTGGTGAACCCACGATGCGCGAAGGACGCGGCTTCCGAACCGAAGTCGTCCGCAGAAGATCCGCCCTCTTTCTGCAATCCGGATCTCTGTGGCAGGATCTCCGGCATGCAGCTCGATGAAGAACTGGACGACGCCGACGCGCTCGCGGTCGGACGACGGATCCGCCAGCTCCGGGGAGAGCGCGGGATGACGCTCGAGGCGCTCGCCGCGCAGGTCGGCCGCGCGCCGAGCCAGCTGTCGATGATCGAGAACGGCCGGCGCGAGCCGAAGCTCTCGATGCTCCGGGCAATCGCCAAGGCCCTCGGCACAACGATGGACGCGCTGCTGCAGGCCGAGCCGCTCGACGAGCGCGACGCGCTCGAGATCGGCGTCGAGCGCGCCCTGCGCGGCGCCCGGCTGCAGGCGCTCGGGATCAGCCCCTTCCGCATCCCGAAGTCGACCCCGGATGACGTGCTGCGCACCATCCTGCGGCTGGCGGGGGAGATCGACCGCCTTCACGACGAGCGCTCGGCCACGCCCGAGCAGGCGCGGCGGGCGAACGTCGAGCTGCGCCGGCTCATGCGCCGGCAGGGGAACCACTTCCCCGAGCTCGAGAAGGCCGCGCACGAGCTGCTGCGCGCGGCCGGGCACACGGGCGGACCGCTGACCCAGCGCGCGACGAGCGACATCGCCTCACACCTGGGCTTCACGATCCACCACGTGCCCGACCTGCCGCAGACGACGCGCAGCGTGCTCGACCTGAAGCACGGCCGGCTCTACCTGTCCGACCGGCACCGCGGCGACCCGCGCACCGCCGTGCTGCAGGCCCTCACCGCCCGCGTGCTCGGGCACGCCGAGCCGACCGACTACGCCGAGTTCCTGCGCCAGCGCGTCGAGCAGAACTACCTCGCCGGCGCCCTGCTGATGCCCGAGCAGCACGCGGTCGAGATGCTGCAGGACGCGAAGAAGCGCAAGGCGATCTCGATCGAGGACCTCCGCGACACCTACTCGGTCTCGTACGAGACCGCCGCGCACCGGTTCACGAACCTCGCGACCCGGCACCTCGGCATCCCGGTGCACTTCCTGAAGGTTCACGAGTCGGGGACGATCACGAAGGCGTACGAGAACGACGACGTGAACTTCCCGTCGGATCAGCTCGGCGCGATCGAGGGTCAGATGTGCTGCCGCCGGTGGACGAGCCGGGTCGTCTTCACGATGGACGACCGCTTCAACCCGTACTACCAGTACACCGACACGGGCAACGGCACGTACTGGTGCACCGCACGCGTCGAGCACTCGGCCCAGGGCGCGCACTCGGTCAGCGTCGGCGTGCGCTTCGAGGACACCAAGTGGTTCGTCGGTCGCGACACCCCCAACCGCGGCCTGTCGCGCCACTCCGTCGAGGTGTGCTGCCGCCGCCCGCCGGCCGACCTCGAGGAGACCTGGCGCGACGGCGCGTGGCCGCACGTCGGCACCCCGCGGACCCTGCTGGCGACCCTGCCGACCGGGTCCTTCCCGGGCGTCGACACGACCGAGGTGTACGAGTTCCTCGAGCGCAACGCCCCGGTCGGGTGAAGCGCGGCGCGTGCCGGGTGTGAGCCGGATCGGACGCGCAGGGCCGCGTGATAAAGTCGCCCTTTGGAAGCGTGTCCGAGCGGCCGAAGGAGCATGGCTGGAATCCATGTAGGCGGGGTAACTCGTCTCGCAGGTTCAAATCCTGTCGCTTCCGCTCTCAGAAGCCCCGCACCGGCATCCGGTGCGGGGCTTCTCCCGTCTCACCCGGCGCGACCGGGCGGGGCCGCGCATCTGTGCGAGCCGTCATCTCGACTCGCTTCGCTCGCTCGATAACCGGGGTGGGGGCGCAGATGCCCACGCCGCACCGTTACCCCGCGCCGGTTGCTGAGCGAGCGCCAGCGAGCCGAAGCGACCGACCCGGGGCCGCTCGTGCGTGCGAGCAGTCATCTCGACTCGCTTCGCTCGCTCGATAACCGGGGTGGGGGCGAGCAGTCATCTCGACTCGCTTCGCTCGCTCGATAACCGGGGTGCGTGCGAGCCGTCATCTCGACTCGCTTCGCTCGCTCGATAACCGGGGTGGGGGGCGAGCAGTCACCTCGACTCGCTTCGCTCGCTCGATAACCGGGGTGCGTGCGAGCCGTCATCTCGACTCGCTTCGCTCGCTCGATAACCGGGGTGGGGGCGCAGATGCCCACGCCGCACCGTTACCCCGTGCCGGTTGCTGAGCGAGCGCCAGCGAGCCGAAGCGACCGACCCGAGGCCGCTCGTGCGTGCGAGCCGTCATCTCGACTCGCTTCGCTCGCTCGATAACCAGCCGCGCTCAGCGGCTCGTGACGCGCGGGCGCACGGCCAGCGACCGCGGCAGCAGCGAGGCGCGCAGGCGCTCCCGCCCCGCCGGCAGCAGCGCGTGCCGCACCCGCGTGAGCGAGCGGGCAAGATCCGGCCCCGCCGATCCGTCCGGGGGAGCGAAGCTCGCGCGCTCGATCGCCCTCACCAGCGGATCCAGGATGTCCGGGGCGACGCCGTTCTCACGGGTCAGGTGCGCGGCGAACGCGCGCGGCGACTCGCTCTCGTCCACGGAGTAGCCGGCGTCGATCACCAGATCCTGCAGCTCCCGCCAGGCGGCTCCCGCGTCGCCGCGGCGCGCGGCCGCCAGGCGGACGGTCCAGCGGACCGCGCGGACGGCGGCGGGCAGCGCCAGCAGGATGATCGCGCCCACCGCGATCGCGAGCCAGCGCAGCAGGTCGGCGGGGTTGAACGCCGCGCCCGTCGGAGCGCCGCCGGCCGCATCGCCGCGGTCGACGTCGCGCGACGAGCTCGGCGCGGGCGTCGGCGCCGACGACGGGGCCGGGGCGTCCGACGGCGTGGTGCCCGGCGCGGTCGCCGAGCGCAGCGACGTGGGCGACCCGAGCCCGACGGTCGGCTCGAACGGCACCCAGCCGATCCCGTCGAGGTACGCTTCCGGCCACGCGTGAAGCTGCGAGCCGAGGACCGCATACACATCCTGGTCGTCGACCTCCTCGCCCGTCGCGTCGCCCGGGAGGAAGCCCACGACGACCCGCGAGGGGATGCCGAGCGAGCGCGCCATGACCGCGAAGGTCGAGGCGAAGTGCACGCAGTAGCCGCTGCGCACGTCGAGGAACCGCTCGATCGCGTCCATCCCGGATCCGTCGAAGCCCTCCTCCACGGGGGCATCGAGCGAGTACGAGAATCCGCCGTCGAGGCGGAACCACGACTGCATGGCGATGAGGGCGTCGTACGCGGTGGTGGCGTCGCCGATCGCCTCCAGCGCCGCGGCGCGGATGGCCTCGTCGACGCCGCCCTCGGGCAGCACCGTCGAGCCGGGATGGAACTCGGGATCGTCGCCGGGCGGGATCGCGAACATCGCATCGATCGGCCCGTCGCGCCGCGGCATGACCGCGCGGGCCTCCTCGCGCGTGATCTGCGGCTCCTGCGACGTCACGACGTACCGCTGCCCGAGCGCGCTCGCCGACGCGCTGCGGACCGTGCGGTTCAGGCCGTCCGCGGTCCACTGACCCTGCACTCCCTCGACCGCCGTCGCCGGATACGGCACCGGCAGGTAGCTGCCGGTCAGGCGCGTGATCTCCACCGAGGTCGTCCGCTCCGTCACCTCGCCGCCCCGCGCGAGAGGCGGGAAGGCGAGGTCGCTCAGCGGCGTGCCCTCATCCGGGGCCCACGTGATGCCGTCGAACCGGGTGAGGGTCGCCACGCGCAGGTACGGCGGCGAGGGGGCGTCGGTGCGCAGCCGCAGCACCTCGACGTCGGCGGGACGGCGCAGGTCGTCGCCGAGATCCAGCGTCGCCGAGATGGTCGAGGTGCGCCCGACGCCGCCGCCCGTGGGTGGCGCGAGCGGCACCATCGGCGACAGGATGAGCGCCGCCACGACCGACCCCACCCCCAGGATGCCCGCCCAC
>NZ_JADGLL010000074.1 GCF_015235415.1 Microbacterium paludicola
ATAAGAGACAGGGGCAAGGCGAGGATCAGGATGCCGAGGAGCGGAACCGCGAACGCCAGGAGCGGCGTGAGCATCATGCCGAGGTACGCGGCGTACAGAAGCCCGGAGAAGATCCCGATGACGATGGCGGCGAGACGAGGCAGGCGCGAGCGCGGGATGATCCACCAGGTGATTGCGCCGCCGACGAGGGCCGATCCGGCGAAGTACCAGAGCACCATGTCCTCCCAGCCCGGCGCTCGGGTGTACGCCGCGGCGAGCAGGGCGAGCGCGCCGGCGAGGAGCCAGAGCGGACCCCAGACATGACGTGATCGGTGTGTGCCGCGGCTGTCCATCCGGGTGCCGAATGCGGCGAGCAGCGGGATGGCGGCAAGCTGACTCGCCCCGGCATGTCCGGAGAGCGGTTTGCTGGTGTCAGCCGGCTTGTTCAACCGGTTCGATGCGAGCGTAGTCGAGCTGCTCCACCTCGAGCGGCGTGAGGTCGTCGATCGAGCCGGGAGTGCGCATCGAACACGAACGCGACGTAGACCCATCCGGACCACGTCCACACGTATGTGAAGTCGGCGACCCAGAGCTGGTTCGTGCGGAACCGCGCGAAGTGCCGGTCGACGAGGTCAGCCGGCCTGCTCTCCCGCAACGCCGTATCGACGGGACGCTTGCGTTCCCGCGGATCACCCCTGCGATCCCCAGCTCCCGCATCAACCGTTCGACCGTGCAGCGGGCGATGTCGTGCCCGTCGCGACGCAACCTCAGCCAGAGCTTGCGGGCGCCAAGCACACGCCGCTGCTGCTGCCACGTCGTGAGGATGATCGGCTTCCACCGCTCGTCCGACACCTCACGAGACGACGGGCCTCGGCCGCGCGCGTCGTAATAGGTCGATGGGGCGATCTTCACACCGTGCTCGGTGAGCACTTCGCAGATCGACTCGACACCCCACCGCAACCCGCCATCAGCGCGGTTCTTATGGTCCTCGATGAACGCGACTATCGCTTCTGTGGCCGGTCGAGCTCGGCCGCGAAGAAAGCGGAAGCCGCCTTCAAGATCTCGTTCGCGCGACGCAACTCGGCGTTCTCCCGCCGCAGCCGCTTGATCTCCTCCGACGCCTCCGTCGTCACACCGGGGCGTTCACCGGCGTCGACCTGATTGCGGCGGATCCACGTCCGGATCGTCTCCGGCGACCCGATCCCGAGCATCTGCGCGGTCGCGATCATCGCCGCGTACTCGCTCGGATAGTCGGGCCGCAGCTCAGCGACCATGCGGACAGCGCGCTCACGAAGCTCGCGCGGATACTTACTGGGACGTCCCATGAGACAGATCCTTCCAAGGAATCTGCTCTCCGGACACGCCGGGGCGAGTCAGACATCACAATGGCGGTGACGGTGGGATTTGAACCCAGTGAGGTTCGATCGTTCTCGATCTGTCTGGGTGGGAAAACCCCGGAATCACGCGGATTCGGGCCTTCTTGGACTGCGTTCCCGATCGGTCTCGATCGACCTTTCCGTCTTCAGGTGTGGTTGATCCGTGGGCACGATTCCCGACGCTCGCTCCGGAGCAGCACCGGGATCTGCGAGCGCGGCTGCGCATGAAGCTGATGGTAGCCCCGAACGTACTGTTCAACGAGAGATAGCCCGGGTGCCCCACACTTGGAGCGCGGATCAGCGCCCCGAACGTCTACTCCTGTTGTCTCACGGATGATAGGGCACCCAACTGCTGGGCAAGCTGCCCGAGCATCTGCGGCGGCACGTCGAACCATCCGGCGGGGATGGGGTCCTGGATGTTCCAGTCGGTCCTGCGTCGGAGGATGTCGGCGACCGAGGTCTCCTGCTCGCCGACGATCCTTTGCAGGATTACGAGCGCTTCCGGATCGTCCGCCACCGTCCGGAAGGAGGAGCCTAGGGAGAACTCCTTGACCACGCTGCTCGCCGGGGCGTCCATCAGAGTCCACGTGTGTTCGCCGGGGCCGGCCGAGACCACGGTGCGGTCCGGAAGGTGCACGTCGGCCGTGGAGTGGGCCGGCACCGTGAGGTGAAGCCGCACGCTGCCATCGACACGCTCCCACCCACCGCGCACACGACCGGACGCGGTGTCCACGGTTGCTTCGGCGTGGTCGAGGCCGCGCAACACGGTCGGTGCGAAGCGGATGCGGCGGTATCCGGGCTCGGCGGGGGCGATGCCGGCCAGGCTGCGGTACATCCAGTCGACGACGGCGCCGAAGGCGTAGTGGTTGAACGAGGTCATCTCGCCCGGATTGATGGTCCCGTCGGGGAGCATCGAGTCCCAGCGCTCCCAGACCGTGGTCGAACCCATCGTCACCGGATACAGCCAGGACGGATACCCGGTCTGCAGCAGGAGTCGCTCCGCGATGTCGGCGTGCCCGGTGTCGACGAGGGCGTCGAGGATGAGCGGGGTGCCGATGAAGCCGGTGCTGATGTGGAAGCCGTTGCGGCGGGAGATGTGGGCGAGCCGGTCGCCGAGCTTCTGGCGCAGTTCCGGGTCGGTGACGATTCCGAACGCGAGCGCGAGCGCGTACGCGGTCGGCGAGTCGGACGACATCCGCCCCATCGGCGTGACGTACGCGCGGCAGAAGACGTCGCGGGTGCGGTCGGCGATGGCCCGGTAGGTCGCGGCACGCGCCGGTTCGCCGTGGCGATCGAGGGCGATCGCCACGAGGTCGGCGGAGCGGAACAGGTACGCGGTGGCGACCAGCCCGCTCGGCGTCTTGGCCAGTCCCGGGATCTCCGGCGGAGCGTCGGGGTCGAGCCAGTCGCCGAGCTGCATGCGGTCCTCCCAGAGCCCGTCGGCGTCGAGCTGCGGGAGGATCGCGTCCACCCAGGCCGTCATGCTCGGCAGCTGGGCGGCCACGACGTCGTCGTCGACGAAGCGGTCGAACAGGACGCTGGGGATGACCGTCGCGGCGTCGCCCCAGGCCGCATTCGGGCCGGCGGGGAAGCGGAGCACGTCGGGCACCACGAACGGGACGACGCCGCGGTGACGGGCCTGCTCGATGGAGAGGTCGCGCAGCCAGCTGGCGAGGAATCCGCTGCTGTCGAACAGGGTGGCAGCGGTGGGCGCGAACACCTGCGCGTCGCCGGTCCAGCCCATCCGCTCGTCGCGCTGGGGGCAGTCGGTGGGGACGGACAGGAAGTTGCCGCGCATCGACCACACGACGTTCTCGTGCAGTCGGTTCAGCAGCGGGTGCGAGGACTCGAACCATCCGGTGCGGCGCATATCGCTGTGCAGGACGACTGCGCGGACGGCGTCGGGGTCGAGGTCGCCCGGCCAGCCGGTGATCTCGGCGTATCGGAAGCCGTGGAAGGTGCCGACCGGTTCGAGCGCCGACTCCTCGCCGCTGAGGATGTAGGTGTCGGTGGCCGCCGCGCGCCGCAGGGGGCGCAGGGCCAGCTGGTCGCCCTCGAGGACCTCGGCGTGCCGCACGTCGAGCCGGTGTCCGGCGGGTCCGTGCGCATGGAGCCGCAGACGTCCGACGAGGTTCTGGCCGAAGTCGATCCGGTGGACGTCGGCCGAGACCCGTTCGATCGCGACGGGGGCGATCTCCGCGATCCGGCGCACGGGCTCGCTGATGCGGGCCTCCGGGACGATGCCGGAATGGAGGATGGCGGCGGGCGTCCACGCGCCCTCGTCGGGGGCGCGGGTGTGGTCCTGGGTCTCCCCCGCGTAGATGCCGGAGTCGACGATGCGCCCGTGACCGGTCGCATCCCACTCCTCCCCGGTGCGGACGATGTCCACCCGCCCGTCCGCGTAGCGCAGGTGGAGCTCGGCGGCGAATGCGGGCTGCTCACCGTAGACCCGGGTGCCGACGGGTCCGAAGCCGTATTCCTCGGTGTACCAGGCGCCGACGAGCGTGACGTCCATCGTGTGGGCGCCGGCGTCCTGGAACTGAGGGAGGACGTCGATGCTGTCGTGGAGGACGCGCTCGTCGAACGACGTCCATCCCGGAGCGAGCACGGCGTCGTCGACCTCTGCGCCGTCGATGGCGACGGTCGCCGCCCCGTAGGCGGCCACATGCAGCACCGCGGCGGTCAGGCCCTCGGAGATCTCGACGGAGCGGCGCAGGAGCACGGGCTGCGCGGGACGCTCGGGTTCGGCGAGGCCGACGAAGGGCGCGGCCCACGCGTCCACGACGGCGAGCCGCACGTCGACGGGGGCGCTCCAGTCCGACCACTCGCCGGCGGTCGAGAGCGTCCGCACCTCGACGGTGTGTGGCAGGTCGTCCGCGAGCTCTGGGAAGGGCCATGCGACGAAGGTGTGCGCTTCGCCGGCGACCCGCACGGTGGTCGCACCGTCGAGCCGGAGCTCCGCGGCGGCCTGTGACCACTCGGCACGGGAGGTCTCGGCCACCCACGACAGCCGCGGTCGCGGGGTGGCGACGAAGGCGCTGTCCGACCTGTACTCCGCCCGGAGCACGGAGATCCGATCGGTGAGCGTCATGCGCGGACTCCTGCCGTCGTCACGTTCCAGCCGAGCGGGAACAGGGGGTCTGCAGTGCCGGCGGGCACGTCGGGCAGGCCCGCCGCGACGGCCGCCATGCTGCGCGGCAGCTCGAAGGGCAGCGTTCCCTCGGGGCGGACCGCGCCGGTGAGGGCGTCCAGCAGCGCACGGTCGGAGGCGCCGAAGTCGGCGACGACGACGGCGGCGTGCTCGAGCAGCGGAGTGAGGATGGCGGGCCTGCTGAGCGTCACGGCGAGCACCACGGGAGTGTGCGCAGCCGTCTCCGCGACGCGGCGGACGACCTCATCCGGGAAGTCCAGCGACCCCTGCTCCATTCCCGCCTCCAGGAAGTAGTGGTCGCGCGGCTCGAACGGCGCGCTCAGGCGGATGATCGCGAGGTCGGCGTCGGCGGCATCCGCGATCTCCCAGTCCGACGGCAATGCCGTGAAGTCGAGGTCGTGGACGACGACCCGCCGCGCGCCGGCGAGGGGCAGCATCGCGTCGGGATCGTGCAGCACGGTGACCGCGCGCGACTGCGCGGTCGCACCGAGCGCGACGTGCTCGCGCAGCGGCAGCTCGGCGGGGTCGAGTGCGGCGCTGGCCGGTCCGCCCTCGGGGAACAGCGTCAGGGTGAGGCCGATGACGCGCTCGACCGCCTCGAGGAAGCGCTCCTCGGCGATCGCGCCGGTCTCGACGAGGCGCAGCAGGCGCTCGGTGTCGCTCTCCCCGCCGAGCTGGTCGACGCCGGCGTTGAACAGGCGCGCCATGCGGCCGGCCGGGTCCAGGTGCTCGACGCCCCATGCCCGGGCGGGGAGCGGCTTGCCGAAGACCTGCGCATCATGGATCAGGCCGAAGTCGCTCAGGACGACGCCGTCGTAGCCGAGCTCGCCGCGCAGCAGATCCGTGATGAGGGCCCTGTTGAACGCGAAGCCGACCTCCTCGATCGCCTCGCCGTTGCGGACGAGACCGACGGGCATGCCGTAGTAGGGCATGATCGCCGCGGCGCCGGCGTCCACCGCGGTGCGGAATGGGAGAAGGTGGTCGTCGAAGCGGCCACCGGGGTAGACCTGCTCGCGTCCGTACGGGAAGTGCGGGTCCTCGCCGTCGCGCTGCGCGCCGCCGCCGGGGAAGTGCTTGACGGTCGCGGCGACACCGTCGCCGTCGAGCATCTCCCCCTGCAGCCCCTCCAGGAAGGCGGCCAGAAGCCGCGAGGTGTGGTCGGGGTCGGTGCCGAAGCTCTGCGCCTGGCGCGCCCATCGCGGTTCGGTCGTGAGGTCGACCTGGGGGTGCAGGGCCATCCGGATGCCCATGGCCCGGTAGTCGTCGCGTACGACGCGCGCGAAATCGCGCACCAGGTCGGTGTCGTCGATCGCACCGAGGCCGAGCGGCTCCGGCCACTGCGAGACGCCCTGCGCCCGATGCGTGGCTCCCGGGTTCTGCAGGAAGGAGTGGCGCGGATCGGTCGAGAACGTGATCGGCAGACCGCTGCCGGTGCTCGCGGCGATGTCCTGGAGGCGCGCGAGCACCTCGGACGTCTGGACGGGCGAAGGGATCGCGCCGAGACAGAGATGGCGGATGCCGCGGTCGACGATCAGCTCGCGCAGCGAGGGCCCCAGCGGCGAGGGCTGGTCGATGTCCTGATCCGCGCCGATGAGCACCATCGGGTGGAACAGAAGACCGGCCATCTCGCGCGGCGTCATCCTCTGCAGGTGTGCGTGCGCGAGCGCGCGCCGCGCGCTGTAGATCTGCTGCGGGCTGGTGGTGCGGGTCACGCGATGTCCTTCGAGGTGCGGGGGGCGGGCGCCGCCGTCAGCAGGTCTCGACGCTGCGCCTGGGCGATCGGATCGGCGACGGGTGAGGCCAGCAGCAGTCGCTGCGTATACGGG
>NZ_JADGLL010000075.1 GCF_015235415.1 Microbacterium paludicola
CGGCTCCACGGACGTCGTCGCCTTCGGCGTCGCCGCGGCCGACAGCGGCTGTGGCGCGACGGAAGGCAGCGGCTCGCTCACGGGGCTCGGATCCGTCGCCTCGCGCTGCTGGCGCCGCGTGGGCGGCTCGGGGCTCGGGTCGTCGACGACGTCGCTGTCGTCGTCGTCATCGTCGAAGGAGACGCCGAGCACCGGAAGGCTCGTCGTCACCAGGCCCGACCCGCGCAGCGGATCCGGCAGCTCGATCGGGCCGCTCTCCGTGCTCGGCGCCGCCTGAGCGACGGGCTCGGGTTCCGGCTCGGGTTGGGTCGGCTCCGCGTCCTCCGGGTCGCCGTCCTCGTCCTGGGTGGCGACCTCGTTCTGGGTGGAGTCATCCGGCGTCGAGTCGTCCTGCGGGGCGTCATCGCTCTCCGCGGCCTCCTCGCGCGGCGCGGAGTCGTCGGCGTCTCCACGCTCGGGGGAATCCGACGCTTCGGCGGCCTCGCCGTCCTCATCCGGCTGGACGTCGCCATCGGCGTGGACGATCAGCGGCCACGTGCCGTCGGGCTCGGTGACATGGAGGCGGACGGCGGCGTCGCGCTCCTGTGCGGCGGCGATCGCATGCATCATGATCGCGTGGCGGCCGTCCTCGACCGTGGCCGTGTCGAACTCGGTCAGGACGTCTCCCGCCACGACCGCGGCGGAGCCGTCCTCGTTCACGATCGCGATGAGCATCGCGGTGTCGGCAGTGGACATTCGTCACTCCTCCCACGGGAGCCCAGGTCAGGGCGGAATCCCGTCATCCCACAGTAGCGACGGGGTCGCCTCCCGTCGCGGGAACCGGTGCCCGCGCGCTCGCTCCTCCCGGCGAGCGGCGCTCGGGGGCCCTCCTGGAGCCCGTCCCCGCGGCGGTCTGACAGGGTCGCGGCCAGTACCCTGGAAGGGGCGGACCACTCGGTCCGATCCGCCGGGGACGCGCTGATGGGGAGGTGCCATGGGACGCAACGCCGAAGCCATCCAGGAGGGCGTCGCCATCGCGCTCGCCGCCGCGCGCCTCTCGGTCAAGAACGCCATCCTCGTCGGCACGATCTCGCTCGACGAGTCGTTCGATCCGCAGCACTTCGTGGACGCCGCGCGCGCGGCGCTGATCGCCCTCGCCGACGAGCAGGATGAGGCCGCGGCCGCCGTCTCCCGCGCGCGGAAGGCGGCGTGGGGCCGCCACACGCAGCCGCACGGGACGCACGACTACCGCGACAGGGACGTGCGCAACCTCCGCCGCCGCGCGAAGCAGTACTCGGGCGTGGCGAAGGCGCTGAGGGCCAAGGCGGACGACGATGCGCAGCTGCGCGAACTCGTCGAGCGGGCGCGCGAGGCCGCCTGGCACGACGTGGAGGTCAACCTGCAGGGCCGCCTGCGCGTCGAGGCGATGCGTCCCGAGCAGGACCCCGATTACGAGTCGATGCGCGAGGCGCGTATGCAGGCCCTGCGCCTCGTCGACCTGCAGAAGCTCTCGGCGCAGGCGCGGCGAAAGCGCACGCTCGCGGCGGCCGCCGAGGACGCCGCCGACGCCGCGTCCTGAGCGACGCGCCCGGCGAGTGCTCGGACCCGCCTCGATTCGCGAGCACCCCGGGCGATGATGTACAGTAGACGGGTTGCCAAGGCAACGGAATGAGCGCCCGTAGCTCAATGGATAGAGCATCTGACTACGGATCAGAAGGTTAGGGGTTCGAGTCCCTTCGGGCGCACAGGTTCGACAGAACCGCCAGGACTGTGTTGAGACAGTGTGGGAAACGGCTTGCTTCGGCAGGCCGTTTCTTGTTTCCCGGCAGCCGTTCTGGCTCGGGCTATAGGCAGAAAAGAGTGGATGGGTCCTCGATGTAGCCGCGGAATGACGCGGTGAAACGGGGATCGGTATGGTCCGCGACCCTTAGTCGTGGATCTTCCGTCGAACACGACGACTTGTCTGGTATGCGGGTCACGGCTGGTGAAGAACGGCCGCCATCGCTCGGGGACGCAGCGCTGGCGTTGCAAAGACTGCGGCTCCTCGACCATCCGCCGCCGCTCGGATGTCACGCGGCGTGAGGCAGCTGCACCGGTTCCTGATCTGGCTGACGGGGAAGAGCACTCAGGCCCAAGCCGGCGGCGGCACCGGACGCTCCTTCCGTGACCAGACAGCATGGTGCTGGGACCTGCGACCGCAGATGCCAGTCACCGGAGAGGTCCATGACGCCGTCCTCGTCGATGGGATCTGGATCGGATACTGGTGCCTGCTGATCGCACTGTCCGACACCGGGCACGTGATCGCCTGGCAATGGGCCGCTCGGGAGTCCACCGCCGCCTGGGAAGCCCTGTTCGGTCAGGTCCCGCCACCGGAGGTCGTCGTCACCGACGGCGGCTCCGGGATCCGCTCCGCCCTCGCCAACACCTGGCCCGACACCGCCGTCCAGCGCTGCATCTTCCACCTGCAGATGAACGTCACCCGCGAACTGACGCGGAACCCGCGCCTGAAAGCAGGGCGCGCGCTGCGCGCCCTGGCGTTGAACCTCAGCACAGTCGCCGATGTCGACGCAGCCATCCAATGGCGCCTCGCCCTCGAGGGCTGGTGGCAGAGATTCGGGCACCTCACCAAAGAGCGCACCATCTATGGCAACGGCCAGTTCGGGTTCACCCATGAACGGCTCCGCAAGGCCTGGGGCATCCTGCACCGCGCCGCCGAAGCCGGACACATCTTCACATTCCTCGAACACGGCAACCCGCGCACCACCTCACCGCTCGAAGGCGGCATCAACGCGCAGATCCGACTCCTGCTCCGCCACCACCGCGGCATGACCATCGAGCACCGAAGACGCGCCGTCGAATGGTTCCTGCTACTCCGCGAGGTCCCCCTCGAACGAGCACACCAGCACGCACACACGCCCGAGCCGGCAGTACCACAAACGGTCCAAGAGCACCTCGGGCCCGAGCTCTACGGCACCGGCCTCGACGCCACCGAAGGCCTCTGGCACCGATCAGGCTGGATCGGCGACCACTGACACGCCCGACCCCATCCACTCTTTTCTGCCGCTAACCCTCTGGCTCTCGCGGCGCCTCCTCAGACCTCACGGCTGAGCGCGGCCGGCGGCGTCTGTGGTCGCGCGGCGAGGTCCACGCGGCGCGTTCCGCACGCGGCGCAGCGGACGTAGAGCACTGTGCCGTCGAGCGTGCGGTGCGACGACTCGACGAGCCAGCCGTGCTCGTGGACGGTCGGGGCGAGGAGTGGCAGGGGCGAGGTGCGGGGTTCTGTCACGCTCTCCACGATGATGTAATGGCCTTATGCATCTCAACCCTTACGGCGAGTACGCGGTGCTGATGGCCGCATCGCTCGCGAACGACTGGCCGGCCGACCGCGCGGGAGTCGTCGCGCGCATCCGTGAGGGCGGGATGACCGGCGCGTTCCTCGAGACGCCCGACGATCACGCTCAGGTGCGCGCGCTCATCGACACGTGGCTCGAGGTCGTGGACGAGACGGATCCGGATCGTCGCGCGCTGCTGCTCAACGCGCAGATGGCGGAGGCGACCGCCTACCCGCGGATGACGAACCACGACGGCGAGGGCTGGCACCTCCACTACCGCGACGACTACCAGGGGCTCGCGCACGTCATCCGCGCGGTGGTGACCGTCGGCACGGCCCTGCATCTCGTCACGCGCGGGATGCACCGTCTCGCCCGCTGCGCGGCGTCCGACTGCGACCGGGTGGTCGTGGATGTCACGCGCAACGGGCGGCAGCGCTATTGCTCGACGCGCTGCGCCAACCGCGCCGCCGTGCAGCGGCACCGCGCGCGGGTGCGTTCGTAGGTCTCCGGCTCCCGGTGGCTGTTCGCTCAGAGCGAACGCCGCGTCACTCGCCGGGACGCTCGCCGCGCAGCTTCCGCGTGAGCTGACGGAGCTGGCGCAGCTCGTCCTCGCTGAGCACCGACATCCGCTCCGCGATCGAGCGGCCGTGGTTGACCGCCACCTGGCGGAACGCCTGCGCGCCCTTCTCGGTCGCCGTGACCATCGCGCCGCGGCCATCCGCCGGATCCGAGCACTTCGTCACGAGGCCGCGCGTGACCATCCGGTCGACGAGGCGCGACACGCTCGGCTGGCTGATCAGCATGTTCGTCGTCACGTCGCGCAGGCGTGCGGACATGCCCTCGGCGCGTGTGACAGTCAGCAGCACGTCGTACTCCGACTGCGTGAGGCCCGTGCCTGTGAAGTCGGAGGAGATCTCCGCGAAGATCTCGTGCTGGGCGCGGAACAGGCTCTCCCATGCCTCCACAGCGAGCCTCCGATCGACCATGACTCAAGCGTATCGGCGCACCGCCGCCTCCGCCCGACCCCGCGACCCCACAGCGTGGAGCGCATGGGGTGGACACACGCACGCGACCGGATCGCTCAGACGGGGCTCGCGGTGCTGGCGGCGATCATCCTGATCCTCTCGGCGGCGTTGCCCGCGCGGGCCGACGTCGACGACTTCGTGTTCGACAGCCTGTCGGTGGAGGTCGAGCTGTCGCAGAACGAGGAGGGTGCGGGTGTCGCGCGCATCACCGAGACGTTCGTGGCGGTGTTCCCCGAGTGGGACCAGAACCGCGGAATGCAGCGGCGGATCCCGCAGGATGACGAGTGGACGCCGCTTCATCCGACGCTCGTCTCGGTGACGGATGAGGAGGGCGATCCGCGTCCCGTCGAGACCGAGAGCGACGACGGCGATCTCGTCGTCACGTCGGCGGTTCCCGAGGGGGAGTTCGTCCACGGTCGCGAGACCTACGTCTTCACCTACACGCTCGAGAACGTCGCGGGGCCGAAGGACAACGGCCTCGACGAGTTCAACTGGGATCTGCTCGGGGAGGAGTGGGCGCAGCCGTTCGGGGAGGTCGAGGCGGGCGTCACGGTCGACGCCGACCTCGCCGCCGCGCTGACGGGAGACGCCCGCTCCTACGCGGGAGATGTGGGGTCCACCGACTCGGAGGTGCTCGAGCCGGCCCCGCAGCCGGACGGGTCGGTCCGCTTCGAGGCGCAGTACCGCGAGGTGCGGCCGTACCAGCCGGTGACCTTCGCGATCGGCTTCGAGCCGGGCACATTCACCCCGTTCGACGCGTCGGTCGCGTCCTCTCCCGCGGCGCTCGCCCAGATCGGAGGCGGTGTGCTCGGGGCGATCGCGATCGGCTGGGCCATCCTCGTGCGGCGCCGGCGGCTGCAGGACGAACCGGGGCGCCCCGTCGTCGTGGCGGAGTTCACCCCGCCCGAGGGAGTGGATGCGGCGACGGCCGCGGCGATCCTCGGGCGGTCGGGGAAGATCATCGCCGCCGAGGTGCTCGAGCAGGCGGTCTCGGGCTCGCTGCGGATCGTCGAGTCGAAGGGCATCCTCGGCACGTCGAAGTTCACCGCCGAGCTCGTCGATCCGACGCGCGCCGACGACAACGGCCGCATCATCCTCGAGGGCCTGTTCGGCGAGGAGCTCGCGTCGGGCTCGACGTTCGAGTTCGGCACCACCAGCGCGCGCTTCTCCAAGGCCGCGCAGAGCCTGATCAGCTGGGCGGGCGCCCGGAACAGCGCCCTCCGCCGGGGTATGGCGCGCAGCTACAGGCTCGGCAGGTGGCCGCTCATCATCGCCATCGCCGCCGTGGTGCTGATGCTCGGCGGCGGGATCGTCGCGCTGGTCTCCTACGTGACGCCGATCGTGCCGATCGTGCTGCTCGTCTTCGGGTTCCTCACGATCTTCGCGATCCTGATCATCCTCGGACGCAGCCCGCTCACGAGCGAGGGCGCGGTGATCCGCGACCACCTGCTGGGCCTCAAGCAGTTCATCGACTGGGCCGAGGAGGACAGGATCCGGATGCTGCAGTCGCCGCAGGGCGCCGAGCGGCGGCCCGTCGATGTCGATGACCCGCGACAGATGCTCGTGCTCTACGAGCGGCTGCTGCCGTTCGCCGTGGTGTTCGGCCAGGAGAAGAAGTGGGCCGAGCGCCTCGCCGTGATGTACCCCGGCGACTCGCCCGGCTGGTACGCGGGCTCCGCGCCCTTCAGCGCCGCGTCGTTCGCCGCCGGTGTCAGCTCGATGTCGACCGCGAGTGTGTCGAGCTCATCGGGCGGCTCGACCGGCGGCGGCTCGGCGGGAGGCGGTGGCC
>NZ_JADGLL010000076.1 GCF_015235415.1 Microbacterium paludicola
ATCGTCACCCGCGCTGAGCTGACCGCGATCCAGGACTCGCTCAACGGACGACCGCGCAAAACGCTCGGCTATCTGACACCATCGGAGAAGTTCACAGAACTCGTTGCGACCACCGGTTGAATCCGCCATGTCCCGCTCCTCCGCAAGCTTGGCCTGCTCAACCCGGAGCGCCTGGTTCTCAGCCTCCAGCCGCGCGATCCTCGCCGCCTGCGACTCCGCCCGCACCGCCGCCGGAGCGACCGGGCTTCCGGTCGTCGTGGTCCCGGAGCCGAGCTTGTCGACCCACTCCTTCAACGCGCCGCGGGACACGCCGAGATCCGCCGCGATCCCCTTGAGCGTCGCCCCGGGCGTGGACTCGTACAAGTCCACCGCTCGGCGACGGAACTCGTCCGTGTAGTTCTTCCTGGCCATCCTTGGATTCTCGCTCCCCCCAGCATCGTGCTGGAATCAGCGTGTCCAAGATCAAGGGTCAAGCCCCTCCAGACCGTGCGCCACGCGACGCGCAGCTGCCGAGCGACACCGCGCACTGACGCGTTCTCGCGGCGCATCTGCGCCACCGCCCACGCCACCGCGCGAGCCGTCAGCGCTTTGTTGGCCGCCGCGACGGCCGGGTTCTGCTCCGTGAATGAGCGCACCCCGCACCCGTCCTGGCGACACCGCCAGCGGCGCTTGCGCCACCGGACCCGAACTGGAGTACCGCCCATCGGGGCGTCCGTCAGAACGAGCACCTTCCGTCCCGCCGACTCCGCGACCACTCCGCACTCAGGGCAGCCGACCGGACCCGGCGGCGACTCGGCATCGATCACGAGCACGCCATCGCCGCGACGCTCGACCCCGGCCACCCGGAGCCCGTCGAGTCCGACGAGCAGGTCGCAGCGATCACAGTAGACAGCAGAACATGGGCGCGCGGCGGCGCAGCGCGTAGCATCAGGCACGGGTCGAGGTCTCCGGACGAACAGGTTGCTTGGTCGCTACCGATCTTCCGGGCCTCGACCCACCTCACCCCGTCACGCCACGCCCGAGCGCCTCACCCCACCCAGAATGCGCAGAGCCACTTAACGGCTCGACCTTTTCACGGACGTTCATGAAGATCCGCGGCGACGCGGGCTGGGAGCTGAGCTATCGGAAGCTGTGGAGGGATTTCTCACCCGGGGTTCTGGGCAAGTAGATCCCGAGCTCCAGCAATCGCTGACGATTGTGGTGCAGGTAGCTCTGGATTGACGTCGTTCCGGTTTTCTCCGTGCCGATGTGCAGGATGCACCGCATTACTACGCCCCGAGTGTCTCGTCCGGCAGAGGCTGCGCGATAGAGATACTGTCGAATAGCCCAATCTGCTCGAATGCGCTGCGCATTAGCTCGCGTCCGCGAGCAAATGAGTAGTACTTTCGAGTATAGGTTGTGCCGCTCGCGCTCAGGGACTCCCAGAGCTTCCGGTCCTCGTATACCGCCACGATCGCGTCAGCCCACGCATCGGCGTCGATGTCGACAATTAGGCATTCGACTTCATCGCGGAGACCGGTGCCTTCGGCTGCCACCGACGAGAGGACCGTCGGGATGCCGTGAGCCAGCGCGCCGAGAACCTTCCCCTTGATGCCGGCGCCGGACAGCAACGGCGCGACGAAAACCCGGTTGTTGTCGTACACCTCATCGACGGTCTCGACATACCCAACCGGGTTGACAACATCATCCTTCAGGCCACGGAGGTTCGCCCCCATGCGCGATCCGTAGATGTTGAACTTCACGCCCGGCAGACGGTCGCGCAGCTTCGGCACGACACTTCCGACGAAGAACTCGACAGCCTCTACGTTCGGCGGGTGACCATATCCACCCAGGAATGCGATCCCCTCGCGCTCCTCGTACCCACGGATCGCGTCTTGTTCACGGGTATCGATGACCCACGGGCACTTCGCGACCCGCGTCGAATCGAGATTGTGACTCAAGATCACTGAGTGCTCGACCTCGTTGTAGCTGAGTACGAGATCGGCGTTACGCATCTGCTCCAGCTCTTGATCCCGGACGGTCGTCGCACGCGCGATTCCGTCCGCGGAGCCACTGGCAACTGCACCGCGCAGTTCGCGGAGGAAGTGGAGATCCGCGTTGTTGAAGATCACCTTCGCATTCGGAGCATACGCTCTGATCGACTCGATCACGTCCTGCATGATGTAGTAACGCGTCACGTAGACGACATCGAATTCGCTACCACGGTCGCGTAGAAGGTCATCGACGGACAGGTAGAACGGCGCCGTGATGGTCTCAACGCCGAGACGGTTCAGCTCGTCATCATATCGACCCATGTAGGCGAGGTTGGTTGGGGCGAAGGTGACCTTGTACCCGAGGGACTGCACAAGCCGCATTTCCTGGATCGCCGCGTGTCCACCCGCATCAATGTCGGGCTTGGGCGTCGTGTAGTCGATAAACAACGCGCGCCCGATGATGCCACGATCCTTCTCGAGATCCGGATCGACTCCATCGGAACGGTGCGCACGAACCGCGGCCGCCCACTTGCGCTTGAACTTCGGCCGATTGATCTCCTGGAATCGCTTGAGGCCGCTGGTCGTGTTCACGTCCGTCCCATTGGAAATGCCCTCGTAGTGGTACACGACAGAGGTTGGAACAAACCAGGTTGTGTAGCCTGCGTTACGCACCTTGAATGCGAGGTCCGTGTCCTCGAAGTAGGCGGGAGCGAACTCGTCGCTTAGTCCCTTGACCTCCTGCCACACTGAGGTCGGCACCATAACCGCTGCGCCCGACAGGTAGTCGGCCTGACGAGCGTACGAGTATTTCGGGTCACGCGGATTCTGCCCACGTCCATAGTTCCACGGGTTGCCCGTGTTCCAAACGATGCCACCGGCTTCCTGGAGTCGGCCGTCGGGATAAAGCAACTTCGAGCCCGCCATCCCGACCCGAGTAAAGTTGTCAAATGCCGTCAGGAGTTCATCCAGCCACCCGGCCGTGGGCTCGGTGTCGTTGTTCAGAAGCACGATGTATTCACCCCGCGCGTTAGCTGCACCGAGGTTACACGCCCTCACGAAGCCCTGTGCCGTCTCATTGCGACAGACCGTGATGTTCGACACCACATCCTGGATGCTGAGGGTCTCATCCGTGGACCCGTCGTCCACGACAATCACCTCAAACGACACCTTATTGCGCGCGAAGAGCAATGCGACAAGGCAGAAGTAGGTGACATTGAACTTATTGTGAACGGGGATTACGACCGAGACCGTAGGCCGGTCGACCTTCGGGAACTCAAGCGGCTCGAACGTGTGAAGCTGCTCGAACCCGTGCGCAAGCACAGAATGAAGCCGGGGAATGTCCGCCAACCGTCGGGCAATGCCCGAAGCTTGCGCGTCGCTGGCGCTCCCGAGCGCTTCCTGCGCGCCGCTGAGTTGTTCAAGCACGGACCGATAGCGGTGTGCGGCCGCTGGTGCCAAATGATATGGGAAAGGTGAAGTCGAATGCTCCTGGATGACGCTCCACGGCGTCAGTGTGTACGGGAGCAGCTGCACGTCCCTCGCGAGCACTCGAGCCCCGTCGAAGGTTCGGCACTCAAGCGTGTGCGCTGCTCCGTCGCAGTATTTTCCCGCTACGGGGATGCTCACGGTACGCGGAGCCCCTGGGACATCCGACTTCTCGACAGTCTGCGCTGCGCTTCCATCAATGGATACGACAACGGGCCCGTCATAGCCGCTGATCTGCAAAGCGACCGTATTGCCACTCATCGGCTCGAAGTACGCGTTCGCACGTGACGTGTCGGCAAGTTGGTACGAGGCAACCACGCGCGGAGGCACGGAATCGAGTGCCACGATGTGCAGTTCCTGCGCCCCCTCCGCCGCTTCAACATCCACCTGAGCTTCGTATAGCGCCATCGAATCGGAACGAGCGATCACGCTCAGTAGGCCGTCCGTCCCTTCCTCCTTGCCGGACCATGGACGAGGAGCCGAGCTTGCGCCGCTCAGCGCAATCGCGCAACGCGTGAAGAACAGGAACGCGTTTGGATTCACGCTGACACCTTCATGGAGATAACCGAGGAACTCGATCTCCAGTCGGACGCACACAGCTTCGGGAGGCAGCGTCAGACGTACGCGGACGGACTGATAGTCGCTCACCTGCACGCCCGCTCGATGCGAGTTCCGCAACAACTCCGACTTCTCAGCAACGATCCGCCCCGCGCCGTCGAGCGCTTGGAGACGGAACCGCCCATGTCCGCGGTGCACCCCAAACAACCCGGATGCGGTATAGGTGTGCCCCCCCAGCGCAGGCAGTGCGCCACCGAAGACTGGATCCATATATCGAAGCGTCACACTGGACACAGTCGGCGCGACTTCCATGTACGCCGTGTGCCCGCCTGAGAGCACATACTCGTCTGAGATATCGCGGGCGACCTTGATGGGCTCATCCTGGGAGACGACTGCCCACTCCTCCGGTTCGGCGGCAAAGTCGCCGTTGTGCACGAGGTTGCGACCTGCGATGCGCTGGCTCGGCGCCGCAGACTCTTCGACGAACTCGAACGGAACCAGACGTTCCCCGCAGGAGAGTGCATACTGCCCGGCAAAATCCGGAGCATCACTCGCAACAGTGATTACCCCTGCCTGGCACCCAAGAATGCTGATCGTCGTGTCGCTCACCCTCGCTCCTCGCTACAGGATCCTCGCGGGGCGACGATCCTGTCATCACTGTCGTCTTCACGTTACATGAGGGGCCAGGTACTCCAGCGTCGACAGAGACCAGCGCCGCCACTGTGTCGACGCCAGCCTGTCGCCCCTTCCTTTATGAACTTGAGGCGGCACGCTCGGCGATGCCGAGTTTCCTCCCCCGACGAAGAGCTACTCGAACGTGCGCGCCGGCCGCGTCGTTCCCGCCCGATCCACCTCACTCGCCGGCGTCGACCATCAACCCGCCCGGGAATCTCTCCCGCCGGATCACTCCGCCCAGCGCACGCACGGAACTCTCGAAACCGGACAGAGTGGGGTCGAGGGTTCCGAAGTCGATGTCGCGTCGGGCCAAGCTCAGCGCGACGGCATCCTGCGGCACGAGGGCCGACAACGCCTGCGGAGTGAGCGCGCTCTCCGAGCCCTTCGCCTGCAGTGCCGCCGCCTCCCAGAAGAGGATTGTCACCTTTCGCGCGTTCGCGCGCGCAGCCAGTCGCGTGGTCGCGCCCGTCAGCCGCTGCAGCGTGGAGCCGAAGTCGGGAGTCCTCTCCGACAGCCCCGCGACAACCACGTAGTCCGCGGACTCTCCATCGTTGGCTGCGATGGCTTCCTCGGTGGTCATGAACTCGACTGACCGGAACGCGATGCACCCGGCGTCACGGAGCCGGCGCGCGCGGTTCAGCCACACCGAACGCCCCACGATCACCGTCCTTGTCTCGAACTCGAACAGTGGTCGCGTCACGTCGGCGAGCAGCCCCGTGAAGAGCGCCATGGGCCGCGTCGGCGTCTCGAGAAGCCTCGTCAGGAGCTCATTCCCCAACCACGAGGGATGCACCGAGTTGTCCGAGAACAGCGCCGGCGCCATGGGATGGTCGATCACGTCCGCGAGCGGCAGAACATTGTCCGGATAACGCGATGAAGCGCCCCGGGTTTCGTGGAGGCTCGGTTATCTGGCTCTTCGGACATCCGGTGGGGTGAGGGTGGCCGGGCGGTGATTCGGCGGTAGGGGTCGAGGTCCCCGAGGATCAGAAGCGCTAACTCTCTGATTCCGACCGAGGACCTCGACGTGCTTCACCCTA
>NZ_JADGLL010000077.1 GCF_015235415.1 Microbacterium paludicola
ACCCGTATAAATGCAGAAGGGCCACCCGTCGTTGGGTGGCCCTTCTGTTCACGTGAAGTCCGGCGGTGTCCTACTCTCCCACAGGGTCCCCCCTGCAGTACCATCGGCGCTGAGAGGCTTAGCTTCCGGGTTCGGAATGTGACCGGGCGTTTCCCTCTCGCTATGACCGCCGAAACACTTTTCGATGTTTCGAACTATCTAGCACACTATGAAGTTGCTGTTGTTCTCGACCGTACATCGAGAACCACTCAGTGGACGCGTAGCATCGCCAGAAGGCGAGGTGTTATCAAGTCATCGGCTTATTAGTACCAGTCAGCTGCATGCATTGCTGCACTTCCACATCTGGCCTATCAACCCAGTAGTCTGGCTGGGAGCCTCTCACCCGAAGGTATGGAAGTCTCATCTTGAGGCCGGCTTCCCGCTTAGATGCTTTCAGCGGTTATCCATCCCGAACGTAGCTAATCAGCGGTGCTCCTGGCGGAACAACTGACACACCAGAGGTTCGTCCAACCCGGTCCTCTCGTACTAGGGTCAGATCCTCTCAAACTTCCTACGCGCGCAGCGGATAGGGACCGAACTGTCTCACGACGTTCTAAACCCAGCTCGCGTACCGCTTTAATGGGCGAACAGCCCAACCCTTGGGACCTACTCCAGCCCCAGGATGCGACGAGCCGACATCGAGGTGCCAAACCATGCCGTCGATATGGACTCTTGGGCAAGATCAGCCTGTTATCCCCGAGGTACCTTTTATCCGTTGAGCGACAGCGCTTCCACAAGCCACTGCCGGATCACTAGTCCCGACTTTCGTCCCTGCTCGACCTGTCAGTCTCACAGTCAAGCTCCCTTGTGCACTTACACTCGCCACCTGATTGCCAACCAGGTTGAGGGAACCTTTGGGCGCCTCCGTTACTTTTTGGGAGGCAACCGCCCCAGTTAAACTACCCACCAGGCACTGTCCCTGAACCGGATCACGGTTCGAAGTTAGATATCCAGAGTGACCAGAGTGGTATTTCAACAACGACTCCACGGTAACTGGCGTCACCGCTTCAAAGTCTCCCACCTATCCTACACAAGCCACACCGAACACCAATACCAAGCTGTAGTAAAGGTCACGGGGTCTTTCCGTCCTGCTGCGCGTAACGAGCATCTTTACTCGTAATGCAATTTCGCCGAGTTCGCGGTTGAGACAGTTGGGAAGTCGTTACGCCATTCGTGCAGGTCGGAACTTACCCGACAAGGAATTTCGCTACCTTAGGATGGTTATAGTTACCACCGCCGTTTACCGGGGCTTAAATTCTCAGCTTCGCCTTGCGGCTAACCGGTCCTCTTAACCTTCCGGCACCGGGCAGGCGTCAGTCCGTATACATCGTCTTGCGACTTGGCACGGACCTGTGTTTTTAATAAACAGTCGCTACCCACTGGTCTCTGCGGCCACCAAACGCTTTCGGAGCAAGTCCTAATACGTCGATGGCCCCCCTTCTCCCGAAGTTACGGGGGCATTTTGCCGAGTTCCTTAACCACGATTCTCTCGATCTCCTTGGTATTCTCTACCTGACCACCTGAGTCGGTTTGGGGTACGGGCGGCTGGAACCTCGCGTCGATGCTTTTCTCGGCAGCATAGGATCACCCACTTTTTATCCGCATCGTGTCTCAGCCTGAATGGGGGACGGATTTGCCTATCCCCCGGCCTACGCACTTGCACCAGGACTACCATCGCCTGGCTTGGGCTACCTTCCTGCGTCACACCTGTTAATACGCTAACCGCACCAGCATGGGGTCGCGCGCTCCACCACCCGGTGTCACCCGAAGGTGACGATGGATGGTTTCGGGCGCTTAGCACCACTGGATTAGCTTGGGCGGTTCTTCGCCGGTACGGGAATATCAACCCGTTGTCCATCGACTACGCCTGTCGGCCTCGCCTTAGGTCCCGACTTACCCAGGGAAGATTAGCTTGACCCTGGAACCCTTGGTCTTTCGGAGGACGTGTTTCTCACACGTCATTCGCTACTCATGCCTGCATTCTCACTCGTGTAGCGTCCACGGCTGGTTCACACCGCCGCTTCACTCGCCACACGACGCTCTCCTACCCATCAAAACGGCTGGACCACGAAGGCCTGCCAATAGTTTCAATGCCACAACTTCGGTGGCGTGCTTGAGCCCCGTTACATTGTCGGCGCGGAATCACTTGACCAGTGAGCTATTACGCACTCTTTCAAGGGTGGCTGCTTCTAAGCCAACCTCCTGGTTGTCAAGGCAACTCCACATCCTTTCCCACTTAGCACGCGCTTTGGGACCTTAGTTGGTGGTCTGGGTTGTTTCCCTCTCGACTATGAAGCTTATCCCCCACAGTCTCACTGCTGCGCTCTCACTTACCGGCATTCGGAGTTTGGCTGACGTCAGTAACCTTGTAGGGCCCATCGGCCATCCAGTAGCTCTACCTCCGGCAAGAAACACGCAACGCTGCACCTAAATGCATTTCGGAGAGAACCAGCTATCACGAAGTTTGATTGGCCTTTCACCCCTATCCACAGCTCATCCCCTCAGTTTTCAACCTAAGTGGGTTCGGCCCTCCACGACGTCTTACCGTCGCTTCAGCCTGGCCATGGATAGATCACTTCGCTTCGGGTCTAGGACACGCGACTATGGTCGCCCTATTCAGACTCGCTTTCGCTACGGCTACCCCACACGGGTTAACCTCGCCACGTATCACTAACTCGCAGGCTCATTCTTCAAAAGGCACGCTGTCACCCCTACTAAGGAGGCTCCAACGGTTTGTAAGCAGACGGTTTCAGGTACTATTTCACTCCCCTCCCGGGGTACTTTTCACCTTTCCCTCACGGTACTTGTCCGCTATCGGTCATCTGGGAGTATTTAGGCTTATCAGGTGGTCCTGACAGATTCACACGGGATTTCTCGGGCCCCGTGCTACTTGGGATACACTCCACGTCAGCACACGCATTTCGACTACGGGGCTGCCACCCACTCTGGCCGGCCATTCAAGACCGTTCGTCTATACGCTGCTGTCACGTCGACCCTTCGGCAGAAGAGTCAGGAGAGTCCCGCAACCCCGAACGTGCAACGCCTGCCGGCTATCACACACGCTCGGTTTAGCCTCATCCGGTTTCGCTCGCCACTACTCACGGAATCACTGTTGTTTTCTCTTCCTGTGGGTACTGAGATGTTTCACTTCCCCACGTTCCCTCTACCCGCCCTATATATTCAGGCGGGAGTCACCAGGTGTTGATCCTGGCGGGGTTTCCCCATTCGGACATCCTCGGATCAAAGCTCGCTTATCAGCTCCCCGAGGCTTATCGCAGATTGCTACGTCCTTCTTCGGCTCCAGATGCCAAGGCATCCACCGTCTGCTCTTAAAGACTTGAAATCACATGAGCCGACAGATCCCTTTTGAAAGATCTGTCGTTCGCTATCTTTAAAGATGCTCGCGTCCACTGTGTAGTTCTCAAAGTACGGGCGGTGCCCCTCCCTCACCCCACCAACGGTGGGACTCAGAAAGGGCCCAGAAGGAGGGAACCAGAGGTTCCGGTCCTTCAGGACCCAACAGCGTGCAGCCACCCCGCTTCGCCAACCAGCTCGTTCCAGACCCGCAAGCAGGCCGTACTAAAACCAGTCAGCAGCGCTGACGGCATGTCAAATGTTCCACCCATGAGCTAACCAGCGAGACACATTCGGTCCCGAACTGGCGCCTGGACACCCCGAAGAGTGCCAGATGCTCCTTAGAAAGGAGGTGATCCAGCCGCACCTTCCGGTACGGCTACCTTGTTACGACTTAGTCCTAATTACCGATCCCACCTTCGACGGCTCCCTCCACAAGGGTTAGGCCACCGGCTTCAGGTGTTACCGACTTTCATGACTTGACGGGCGGTGTGTACAAGACCCGGGAACGTATTCACCGCAGCGTTGCTGATCTGCGATTACTAGCGACTCCGACTTCATGAGGTCGAGTTGCAGACCTCAATCCGAACTGGGACCGGCTTTTTGGGATTCGCTCCACCTCACGGTATTGCAGCCCTTTGTACCGGCCATTGTAGCATGCGTGAAGCCCAAGACATAAGGGGCATGATGATTTGACGTCATCCCCACCTTCCTCCGAGTTGACCCCGGCAGTATCCCATGAGTTCCCACCATTACGTGCTGGCAACATAGAACGAGGGTTGCGCTCGTTGCGGGACTTAACCCAACATCTCACGACACGAGCTGACGACAACCATGCACCACCTGTATAGAGACCTTGCGGGGGAACTGTTTCCAGATCTTTCCTCTATATGTCAAGCCTTGGTAAGGTTCTTCGCGTTGCATCGAATTAATCCGCATGCTCCGCCGCTTGTGCGGGTCCCCGTCAATTCCTTTGAGTTTTAGCCTTGCGGCCGTACTCCCCAGGCGGGGAACTTAATGCGTTAGCTGCGTCACGGAGACCGTGGAAAGGCCCCCACAACTAGTTCCCAACGTTTACGGGGTGGACTACCAGGGTATCTAAGCCTGTTTGCTCCCCACCCTTTCGCTCCTCAGCGTCAGTTACGGCCCAGAGATCTGCCTTCGCCATCGGTGTTCCTCCTGATATCTGCGCATTCCACCGCTACACCAGGAATTCCAATCTCCCCTACCGCACTCTAGTCTGCCCGTACCCACTGCAGGCCCGAGGTTGAGCCTCGGGTTTTCACAGCAGACGCGACAGACCGCCTACGAGCTCTTTACGCCCAATAATTCCGGATAACGCTTGCGCCCTACGTATTACCGCGGCTGCTGGCACGTAGTTAGCCGGCGCTTTTTCTGCAGGTACCGTCACTTTCGCTTCTTCCCTGCTAAAAGAGGTTTACAACCCGAAGGCCGTCATCCCTCACGCGGCGTTGCTGCATCAGGCTTGCGCCCATTGTGCAATATTCCCCACTGCTGCCTCCCGTAGGAGTCTGGGCCGTGTCTCAGTCCCAGTGTGGCCGGTCACCCTCTCAGGCCGGCTACCCGTCGACGCCTTGGTGAGCCGTTACCTCACCAACAAGCTGATAGGCCGCGAGCCCATCCCGAACCAATAAATCTTTCCCACCAGTAACGATGCCGCTCTGGTGCGTATCCGGTATTAGACGCCGTTTCCAGCGCTTATCCCAGAGTTCGGGGCAGGTTGCTCACGTGTTACTCACCCGTTCGCCACTGATCCACAAGAGCAAGCTCCTGCTTCACCGTTCGACTTGCATGTGTTAAGCACGCCGCCAGCGTTCATCCTGAGCCAGGATCAAACTCTCCGTAAAAGAAAATTGCTGCACCAACCGGGAAAACGGTGACGCAGCGAGTTTGATGCTGACCAAAAACGGATGTCAAAACTGACTTCCAATAATTTGATCCAAAGGAATCTTGCCAACCAACTCAAAAAGAGTCAGCCGACGAGGTTATTTGGCATTTGACAAGTGCACGCTGTTGAGTTCTCAAGGATCGGATGCTCCCAGCCCTGCGACTCCCGCCGCAGCCCTCCGGGGCAACTTCTCTATCTTA
>NZ_JADGLL010000078.1 GCF_015235415.1 Microbacterium paludicola
CGCGCTCCTGAACTCCCGGGGAGCGGCACGCCGCTCCCTCGAGGCAGGCCTCTTCTCGAGGTGGGTGCCGGGGTTTCACCCCGCCGCGGCCGCGCTAGTCCGCATATTGGTACCACTCGCGCGTGGGCGCGTTCGAGGGGCGCTCTCCTCGGCCGAGGGTCAGCTGCTCGGGGTGAGCTCGCTCTGCTCCTGCTGCTGTGCGGCGGCGCGGCGGCGGATCTCGGCCATGCGCCGGCGGGTGCGGGTGAGGTGTGAGCGGAGTGTGGTGCGGGGTGCTTCCTCGAGGAAGCCTTGGCTGGCTCCCTTGCCGAGGAGGCTGCTGTGGATCTGCACGCGCCAGTCGGTGACTTGGGCGAGCAGCTCGAGGCGGATGATCTGCGCGGCGAACCGGTTGGGGGTGATCACGGCTTCGGTGACGACGGCTCCGCCGCGGCGCATGGCTCGTGAGGCCTCGATCGAGATCGGCAGCTCTCCCCCGCGGCGGATGCGGCTCTCGAGGGCGAGCGTGACTCGGGGCACGCAGACCTTCGCGCCCTGCAGGGTGGTCACGGCGACCACGTGGGGCTCGTGCCAGCCCATCGTGCGCCACTGCGCCGGCGGGGTGAAGCCGATGCCGGCGAGCTCCTCGAGGGCGCGGTATGCGGCGCGGAGATCGCGCTGCTCCTGCTCGAGGATCGCGGTCGACGGGTAGATGATCTGCTTGAGGTCATCGAGCCGGCGTAGGGGCACGCCGTGCCGGATCCAGCGGCGGATGGTGCTGTCTGAGACGCCGAGGGCCTCGGCGGCCGCGTGCGTGCGCAGGATGCGCGTGCCGTGGCGGTCGAGGGCGCTGGGCAGCGCGTTGGCGAGGATGATCGCGAGTCTGCGGTCATCCCATGCCGGCGAGCTCGCGGTCACGAGGGGCCTACGGGCGGTCGAGGATCTGCTGCTGGGTGAGGCGCTCGATCGCCTCCACCTCGCTGCGCTGCCAGCGGGACTTGCCGGCGAGGCGGAACTGCACGGCCGACGGGGAGAGGCCGATCGTGTGCGCCACGGTGCCCTGCGAGATCTTGGCTTCGGAGAGCGCGTTGCGGATCCGGTCGTTGAGCAGCATGTTCACCTCGAGGCGGTCGGTGGACTCGAGGTGGGTGCGCCGGCCGCGGGCGCTGCGGTTCGTGGCCTGGCGGGCCTTCTTCCACATGGCGTACTCGTCCGCGCGGAAGAACGGCTGGCGGATGCCGGGGATGTAGACCCGCTCGGGGAAGAGGACCTTGCCCTTGGGGTTGCCGGCGGCGCGCTCCATCTCGGCGAGGGTGTTGTAGTGGCGCACGGATGCGGCAGCTACGCCGAGGTCATCGGCGATCTGCTGGTAGGTCAGAAAGTCGGACGAGACGATCTGCTCTGCGGTGTGGGCCATGGGGTCTCCGCTCGCGTTCGGGTGCACGTTGGAGAACATATTAGTATGCATAGCCGGTACGGGCTAGGTGCCCTGCCGGAGCAGGGCTCTCGCCCGCGGAATCAGAGGCGTTCGAAGCCGATCTTCTGGATGTCGTCGAACTCCCAGTCGGTCGGGTAGTCCGTCGAGCCGCTGCTGAAATAGCCGGCCAGGTACTCGCGCATGCCCTCTTCGCCGGTCTCGGCGTACGCGCTGAGTAGCTCCTCGTAGGCTTCGGGGCTCAGGTCGGCTCGGGTGGAGCGGTCGCGCTTGTAGGTCGGGTCGCCTGTGGGCCCCTGGTGGCTGCGGATCTGGACGCGGATGGGCCGTCCGGGGGCGTTGCGTCGGGCGCGGTTGGCCAGGCGCTGGCGGCCGCGCTTGGTCGACGCGGCCTGGCGGGTCCGGGTGACGAGCTTGTCCTTGTGCTCACGGCGGGGGTTGGACGCGCCCTTGAGCCAGCGCTGGATGGTGCGCTGGCTGACACCGAATCCGCGTGCGGCTTCCCGGGTGTCGACGGCGCGGACCTCGCGCAGCTGACCGTCGTCGCCGCGGCGGGTGCGAGTGGTGCCGTAGAGCACCTGCAGCATGCCGGCGACGTCGTCTCGGCTGGTGGGCGCCGCGCCGGTGAGGCCTTCGAGGATGGCGCGCTCGGCCTTGGTCTTGCGGGTCTGAGCGTCCTCGTCCATCAGAACGGCTCCTCGTCATCGAAGTCGATCAGCTCACCGATGTGCTTCTTGGCCTCGAACACGCCCTTGCCGGTGAGGTAGGGGCGCATGTCCTCGAGCAGGAACGTGGCTTCGGGCTTGTACTGGCCCAGCCCGAAGCCAAGCTTGTTCTCAGGGCCGGGCCATGCGGCGGCGGGGTCGCGCTCGTCGCTGGTGTAGTACAGCGTGTCCTTCACCACGGCGACGGGCCAGCGGCCGGTCTCCTCGCCGATCTTGAAGGCCCAGCGGATGATGTTGGCGCGGGCACGACCCATGATCAGGTGCCGGCGCCCGGGGGCGAAGCCGTCGGCGATCTTCCCGTCAGGTCCGGTCATGAACTCGCGGGAGGTCATCAGGCCGATCGGGCGGACGTAGGTCTCCTTGATCAGGGCTCGGACGGCGTCGGCGTCGGGGGTGCCGCGGCCGACGCGGGCCAGGCCGTCGCGGATGCGGCCGTACCAGCTCTCCAGGACGCGGCTGTGACGGTGCCAGATGTAGGCCTCGTCGACGTCGAGTTCGTAGCCGAGGTCCTGGGCGAGGGCGAGCGTGTCGGTCGTGGTCCAGATCAGCTCACCCGGCTGCGGCACGCGCTCGAGGCGCGAGTGCGGGAACAGCGGGTTGGGGGCGAGCCAGGAGCTCGGCTCGGGCATCGCCACGCGCCAGTATCCGGGCAGCTTGCGGTCGAACTCGTGGCCGTTCGGGTAGTGGGTGGCCTGGCCGATGCCGAGCTCGAGGCCGGCGATACCGGCGAGGTAGGAGCCGCCGCGGTCGAAGGCGTGCACGTAGGTGTGCTGCAGCTCGGTGTCGGTGGGCTTGCGGTGCCAGCCGGCGTCGAACATCAGGTCGGGGTCAGAGGTCGGCTTCGGGCTGCCGTCGCGGGGCTCGGGCAGTTCCGGCTCGGCCGAGAACAGCTCGACGCGGTCCTTCCAGCGGGTGACCTTCATGAGGTCCAGGCCGGTGGTCGACGCGCTCAGCGAGTAGGGGTACTCGATCGCCTCGGCGTAGGCCTGCAGGCGGCGGGCGATCACGGCCGGGTGCGGGTCGTCGGCGATGAGGTGCTTGAAGTCGTCGTTGAGGCGCGGGATCAGCGCCAGGCGGGCGTTGAGCTCGGGGTGCGCCTGGTGCCAGATCCGGGTCGTGCCGGACAGGTGCGGCACCGGGCGGCCGCCGACGCTGAATCCTGCCTCGAGGGCGCGGGTCACGAACGGGTGGGTGCTGGTGGCCTCGGCGAACTTCTGCCGCGCCTCATCCGCCCACATCTGCCGGTACGGGGCGACGTCGACGCCGATGAGCTCACGGACGGCGTCCTCGGTGGCGAACACCTGCCCGTCTTCGCTCTTCCAGCCACGCTTGAAGCCGAGGCCGAGCTCCTGAACGATCATCGCGATGTCGCCCAGGTGCTCGAGGGGCCGGTGCAGGGGCACGTTCGTGCCGTCGGGCAGCCACAGCCCGTCGGTGTGCAGCACCGCGGCGGCCGCGGTGAACTCGCCCTCAGCGCGGCGTGCCGGCGGTGCCACGCGCGGCGCAGCCTGCTGCGGGGCGGGGGCGGCGGCCGGCGTGGGGGGAACAGCGGCCGCCGCCGGCTCAGGAGCGGTCTCGGCGGGCAGCTCGAGCTGAGCCGCCTCGGGTGTCGGGGCTGGTGCGGGATCCGCGGTGCGTGCGCCGCCCGGGATGGCGGCGTCGTCGGTCGACGGGGCCACCGGGGAG
>NZ_JADGLL010000079.1 GCF_015235415.1 Microbacterium paludicola
CCCCCGGCCACCGCTGCCGAGGAGCCGGCCCCCCACGCCGCCGCGGTGCGACTGATCCGGGCCTCGCTCGTCTTCGACCAGGAGTGGTACGAGACCCAGCTCGGGCGCGAGTTCGACGGGCTCGAGACGGCGATCGCCCACTACCTCGAGTCCGGGCGCCGAGACGGGCTGTCCCCGCATCCCCTCTTCGTCCCGGCCTGGGTGCGGCCCGAAGACTGGCGCGACGATGTCGATCCGCTGCTGTCGTACCTGCGCGGCGAGGACGGACTGTGGCAGGCGTCGACGTCGCCCCTGTTCGATCCGGACCGCATCACCGACGGTCTCGAGGCCGGCGAGTACGGGCCGCTCACCGCATTCCTGCGCGACCGCGACGGCGACGCGCCCCTGCCGTACGACGCGGCGGGGCTCGGTCTCGCCGCCGGCCTCACGCTGGACGCCGTCCGGCCGTTCCTGCTCGCCGGCGCCCGGCGGTGGCACGAGGTCGAGCACACGCGCACGTCGGTGCGCGGATCGAGCGACATGCCCGAGACGGCGCCCGAGATCGCCGACGCACTCGCGGCTTTCGCCGCGCGCGGGGAGCAGCCCCTCGTCTCGGTCGTCGCCGCGGTGCGGGACGACGCCGAATCCGTCGACCGGCTGATCTCGTCGGTCGCCGCCCAGACGCACGAGCGCTGGGAGCTGATCGTCGCCGACCTCGGGTCGACCGACGACACGCCCCTCGCCGTCGAGGCCGCAGCCGCCCGGGACGCCCGCGTTCGCTTGCTCCGTCTCGCCGACCACGGGGCCGCTGCCGCGTACAACGCCGCGCTGGCCGAGGCGGGCGGAGAATGGGTCGCCTTCGTCGACACGGCGGCCGATTGGACGCCCGAGTTCCTGCGTTCGATGATCGCGTTCCTCGAGGAAGGCGGGCACGACGCGGGGTACGCGATCGCCGAGGTCCGCGGCGGCACGGCGACCACCGCGGTCGCCGGCCCCGAGACGGACGGGTCGCCGGAGGTCCACAGCTCGATCCCGCTGAGCACCGTGCTCGTCAAGCGTGCGCTGCTGGCGCGCGTCCCCGCGTTCGACGAATCGCTGGGAGGAGCCGTCGACGACGACTTCGTCCTCTCGCTCGCCACCGCCACCGAGCTCGTCCGGGTGCCGCTCGTGGGCGTGGCCGTCGACCCTCGCCCGCTCACCGGCTGGCACGCCGCCGTGCACGACCGCCGGCGGTGGAGCCGGCTCCCCGACACGCGGCCCGGTCTGCTCACCGTCGTGATCGACGACGTGGCGACCGGCCGCGAGGCGTTCGCGGCGCTCGACGCGCTGTCGTCGCACGTCGGCGCGATCGAGGCGGAATACGTGCTCGTCGCGCGAGGAAGCGCCTGGGCCGATGTGCAGACCCTGCTGCTCACCGAGCTCGCGCGTGCCGATGTGCGGGTGATCCTGGCGCCCGAGGGCTCAGCCCGCACCACGCGGCTCAATCGCGGGCTCCGTGAGGCACGGGGCGAGCACGTCTTCGTGACCACCGCCGCGCTCCGCTTCCGCACGGGCACCCTCGCGGACCTCGTGCAGACGATGCGCGAGGCCGAGGCCGCGGCCGTGCATCCGGTCGTGCTCGACGCACAGCGGCTCATCGCCGACGCCGGGGTGATCTACGGCCCGCACGGCAGCGACCCCGTCGCGCTGATGCGGGGCCTGCCGGAGGATTGGCCGACCTGGGCCGCACCCGCGGTCGAGGTCCCCGGCGCCCCGCTCCCCCTGCTGCTGCGCGCCACGACCGTGCGCGCGATCCGCGGGATGAATCCCCGCCTGCGCCGCCTCTGGGCCGATGTCGACCTCGCGCAGCGCGCAGCGCGCGCGGAGGGCAAGGCCGTCGTGCTGCGGACCGACGTCGTCGCGCAGGCGCTGCGACCCAGCGCGTTCGCGCCCACCGATCCGGCGAAGGAGGACGTGCTCACCTTCGCGGAGCTGTGGCCGGACCCGCCCACCGGGTCGCGCGCCGCGTGCGACGCCGCGGGGGCGAGCGCCGTCTTCGGCGGCTTCCGCTCGTCGTCCGCGCCCCGGCGCACGGACGCGTGGACGCACGCGACCTGGCGCCCGGCGCCCCTGCCGCTGCAGGCATCCGACCGCCCCGAGCGGCTGCAGTGGGCGATCAAGACCGCCGCGCCGGCGGACGACCGCGCGGAGATGTGGGGCGACTTCCACTTCGCCCAGTCGCTCGCCGCCGCGCTGCGCGACCTCGGCCAGCGCGTGTCGATCGACTTCGCGCACACGGCGGCGCGCGCGACGGCGGGCGCCGACGATGTCGTGCTCACCCTCCGCGGCCTGAACCCCGTGCCGCTTCCCGCCACCGCCACGAGCGTCGTCTGGGTGATCAGCCATCCGGACGAGGTCACCGCGGACGAGCTCGCGGCGTACGACCTGCGCTACGCGGCGAGCACCATCTGGGCGCGCCGCGCCGAGGAGCAGTGGGGTCGGCCGGTCACCGCGCTGCTGCAGTGCACCGACCCCGACCGGTTCTACATCGACGACACCGAGGTGCCGGAGCTCGCCGGCAAGCTCCTCATGGTGGGCAACTCGCGCCGCGCCTATCGGCCGGCCGCGTGGCACGCCGCGCACGCCGGGCTGCCGGTGGTCATCTACGGCAGCGACTGGGAGGAGTACGTCGGCGAGCAGCACATCGGCGGCACCCACATCCCGAACGACGAGCTGCGCCGCTACTACCGCAGCGCCGCCTGGTCGCTCAACGACCACTGGCCCGACATGCGCGAGGCCGGATTCCTCTCGAACCGGGTGTTCGACGTCCTCGCCTCTGGCGGCCGCCTCCTCACCGACGACGTCGCGGGTCTGCAGGACGTCCTTCCCGGTGGGGTGCTGCCGCACGGCATCGCCGCCTACTCCTCCCCGGCCGAGCTCCTCGCGATCGCGGCGCGGGGCCCCGCCGAGCACTACGACGACGCGTCGCTGCGCGCGGCCTCCGACCATGTGCGATCGGCTCACTCCTTCGCAGCGCGAGCGCGCGTCATCCTCGAGGACGTGCGCCGGCATCGCGCCCGGCGGCCGCTCTGAGCGGCGCCGGACATGCTTGCTAGGGTCGGCACCATGGCGTCCGCGCTGAGAATCCCCGGCCCTGCCGGTCGATCCGAGCGACCACGCCGCACCGGACACCGCCGGCTCCCGCGGCGCCGCGCGCTGGCGGCGCTGCTGACCCTGGCGCTCCTGTCGGGCTGCACCGCGCCGGAC
>NZ_JADGLL010000007.1 GCF_015235415.1 Microbacterium paludicola
CCACTCCGCGATCGGCAACATCAGCCCGAACGCCTACGAGACCGCCTACGCGGTGACCACGTCCGCTACCCTCGCGGAAGCGGCATAACCGAACCGAAACCGTGTCCACGATCAAGGGTCAAGGCCCTTCAATGCACTACCCGCGAAGCGGCAGCAAAAACACGTCGGCCGAGCGATCGATCCGCGCGCGGCCAAACAAGAACTGCGATCGATCAGCGCGCGGCCACGAGAATCAAGCAAACGCCTCGATCGGCGGGCAGGCGCAGACGAGGTTGCGGTCGCCGTAGGCCTGGTCGACGCGGCGCACCGGCGGCCAGTACTTTCCGGCGACTGAGCCGGTCGGGTAGACGGCGAGCTCGCGCGGGTACGGGTGCGCCCAGTCGGTGGCGATCGCGGCCGCCGCGGTGTGCGGGGCGTTGACGAGCGGGTTGTCGTCCGCGGGCCACTCCCCCGCCGCCACGCGCTCGGCCTCGTCGTGGATCGCGATCATCGCGTCGACGAACCGGTCGAGCTCGGCGAGATCCTCCGACTCGGTGGGCTCGACCATGAGCGTTCCCGCGACGGGGAACGACATGGTCGGCGCGTGGAAGCCGTAGTCGATCAGGCGCTTGGCGACGTCGTCGACCGTGATTCCCGTGCGCTCGCGCAGCGGACGCAGATCCAGGATGCACTCGTGCGCGACGAGACCGTCCTCTCCCGCGTACAGCACCGGGTAGTGGTCCTTCAGCCGCGCGGCGACGTAGTTGGCGGCGAGCACGGCGGCGCTCGTCGCCTCGGTGAGCCCTTCGCGCCCCATCATCCGGATGTACGACCACGTGATGGGCAGGATGCCGGCCGATCCGTAGGGCGCGGCCGCCACCGGGCCGATGCCGGTCCTGTGGCGCTCATCCTGCGCGAACGCGTGCGACGGCAGGAACGGCGCGAGGTGCGCCTTCGCCGCGACCGGGCCGACGCCGGGGCCGCCGCCGCCGTGCGGGATCGCGAACGTCTTGTGCAGGTTGAGGTGCGAGACGTCGCCGCCGAGGTCGCCGAAGCGCGCGTGACCGACGAGGGCGTTGAGGTTCGCGCCGTCGATGTACACCTGCCCGCCCGCCTCGTGGACGGCCGCCGTGATGTCCCTCACGTCGTGCTCGTAGACGCCGTGCGTGGACGGGTACGTGATCATCAGCGCCGCGAGGGTGTCGGCATGCGCCGCGATCTTCGCTCGCAGGTCGGCGAGGTCGACGTCGCCGCCCTCGCCGGTCGCGACGACGACGACCTTCATCCCTGCGAGCACCGCGGAGGCGGCGTTCGTGCCGTGCGCGGACGACGGGATGAGGCACACATCGCGCTGGACGTCGCCGCGCGAGCGGTGGTATCCGCGGATCGCAAGGAGCCCGGCGAGTTCACCCTGCGACCCGGCGTTCGGCTGCAGCGAGACGGCGTCGTACCCGGTGACGTCGGCGAGCCACTGCTCGAGCTGACCGATCATCTCGAGGTAGCCAGGCACGTCCTCGCGCGGCGCGAACGGGTGGATCCGTCCGAACTCCGGCCACGTGATCGAGGCCATCGCGGTCGCCGCGTTGAGCTTCATCGTGCACGAGCCGAGCGGGATCATCCCGCGGTCGAGCGCGTAGTCCTTGTCGGCGAGCGACTTCAGGTAGCGCATCATCGCGGTCTCGCTGCGGTGAGTGTGGAAGACGGGGTGCGTGAGGTACTCGTCGTCGCGGACGAGGCCCTCCGGCAGCCCGCGGACGTCGAGCGCGGCGTCGAACTGCTCGGGGGCGGTGCCGCCGAATGCCGCGATGACGAGCTTCAGGTCGTCCGTCGTCGTCGCCTCGGCGATCGAGACGCCGACGGTGTCGGCATCCGCGCGGTGGAGCAGCACGCCGAGTTCGTGTGCCTTCGCCACCACGGCGTCGGCGCGACCCGCGACGCGCACCGAGAGGGTGTCGAAGAAGGCGTCGTGCCGGATCTCCGCGTCCGTCTCGGCGAGCGCGTCGCGCAGCAGTGCCGTCTTGGTGGCGATCTCGGTGGCGATCGTCCGCAGCCCCTCGGGCCCGTGGTAGACCGCGTACATCGAGGCCATGACGGCAAGCAGCACCTGGGCGGTGCAGATGTTGGACGTCGCCTTCTCGCGGCGGATGTGCTGCTCGCGGGTCTGCAGAGCGAGGCGGTAGGCGGGCTTGCCCTCGGCGTCGACCGAGACGCCCACGAGGCGTCCGGGCAGCTGGCGCTCGAGGCCCGTGCGCACGGCCATGTAGCCGGCGTGCGGGCCGCCGAAGCCGAGCGGCACGCCGAAGCGCTGCGTCGATCCGACGACGACATCCGCGCCGAGCGATCCGGGCGACGCGATGAGCGTCAGCGCCATGAGGTCGGCCGCGACGACGACCTGGCCGCCGGCGACGTGGACGGCGTCGACGACACCGGACGGATCCCAGATGCGCCCGGATGCCCCGGGGTACTGGATGAGCGCGCCGAAGATCCCCTCGGGCAGTGCCGCGCCCCCGGCGAGGTCGAGTTCGACGAGCTCGATCCCGAGCGCCTCGGCCCGCACGGCGAGCACTGCCTTCGTCTGCGGCAGCGTGTCGGCGTCGACGACGAACACGTCGCCGCCCCCGCGCACGGCGCGGCGCGCGACGAGCATCCCCTCGACCGCCGCGGTCGCCTCGTCGAGCATGGAGGCGTTCGCGACGGGCAGGCCCGTGAGGTCGCCCACCATCGTCTGGAAGTTCAGGAGGGCCTCGAGGCGGCCCTGCGAGATCTCGGGCTGGTAGGGCGTGTACGCCGTGTACCAGGACGGGTTCTCCAGCACGTTCCGCTGGATCACCGAGGGTGTCAGCGTGTCGCTGTAGCCGAGGCCGATCATCGGCGACAGCACGCGGTTCTTCGCCGCGAGCACGCGCAGCTCGGCGAGGGCCTCGGCCTCGGACACGCCCTCCTGCGGCAGCAGCCCCGCGCCCTTCGGCGATCCGGTGCGGATGACGGCGGGCACCGCGACATCCATGAACCGCTCGACGGCGCGGCGACCGTCGGCGGGCACGCCGATGGCCGCGACCATCGTGTCGTGATCGGCGGCGGAGGTCCCGATGTGCCGGGCGGCGTAGTCGAGGCTCACGCGTCGCCGCCCGTCAGGCCGACGTACGCGTCGCGGTCGAGCAGGCCCGCGGGCTCGCCCGTGATGCGGACGCGGATCAGCCAGGCGGCGAACGCGTCGGAGTTCACGACGGCCGGGTCCGCATCCACGTCGCCGTTGACCTCGATCACCTCGCCGTCGACGGGCGCGTAGAGCTCGGAGACCGACTTGGTCGACTCGATCTCGCCGAACACCTGACCGGCGGTGATGGCCGTGCCGACAGCCGGGAGGTCGACGTACACGACGTCGCCGAGCTGGTCGGCGGCGTAGTCGGTGACGCCCACGGTGGCGACGTCGCCGTCCAGCGCGATCCACTCGTGCTCGGGGGTGTACTTGAGGGCGGTGAGATCGGTCATGAGTTCCTCCGGTAGAAGGGCAGGGCGGTGACGGACGCCGGGATGCGCGTGCCGCGGATGTCGATTGTCAGCTCGGGGGCGTCCTTCGCGGACGGATCCACGAAGGCCATGGCGATGGGGTGCCCGAGGGTCGGGCTGAGCGCGCCGCTCGTGATCTCGCCGACGAGCTCGTCGCCGCTGTAGACGCCGTAGCCGGCGCGTCCGGCGCGGCGCCCCTCGGCGGCGAGGCCGATGAGCACGCGGGCGTCGGGGCGCGGCGTGTGCTCGCCGATGAAGCCGGTCTTCCCCGCGGGGATCACGCGGCCGAGGCCCGCCTGGGCGGGAACGATGTCGCGCGAGAGCTCGTGGCCGTACAGCGGCATCCCCGCCTCGAGGCGCAGCGTGTCGCGCGCGGCCAGCCCCGCGGGCACGAGGCCCTCGGGCTCGCCCGCGGCGAGCACGGCGCGCCACAGTGACACGGCCGCCGAGACGGGGACGAGCAGCTCGAAGCCGTCCTCGCCGGTATATCCCGTGCGGGCGATCAGCAGCGGCTCCCCCGCGAACACGGCCGGACCCCAGGCGTAGTTGCGGATCTCGCCGAGTTCGGGAGTCAGCTCCGCGATCCCCTGCGTCGCGGCGAGGATGCGCTCGGCCGCCGGGCCCTGCACGGCGATCAGCGCGTAGTCGTCGCTCTCGTCCGCCACCGTCGCGTCGAACCCGGCGACGCGATCGGTCAGCGCCCGCGCGACGGTCTCGCGGTTCCCCGCGTTCGCGATGACGAGGAATTCGTCGTCCTGCAGGCGGTAGACGATGAGGTCGTCGAGGATGCCGCCGTCCTCGGCGAGGATCATCGTGTACTTCGCCTTGCCGACGGCAACGGCCGAGATCGCACCGGCGAGCGCGTGGTCGAGGAAGGCTCCGGCGCCGGATCCCTCGACGAGGATCTCGCCCATGTGCGAGATGTCGAACAGGCCGGCGGCCTGGCGCACCGCATGATGCTCGGCGAGGTCCGAGGTGTACCGCACCGGCATCAGCCAGCCGCCGAAGTCGGTGAACGAGGCGCCGAGCTCCTCGTGCTCGCCGCGCAACGGGGTGTCGCGCGGATCCTGCGGCTGCGGATCCTGTGCCTGCGGGCTGTCGAAGGCGTCCATGAGTTCTCCTGTGCCCCGGATCTCGGATGAGACCCGGGAGAACTCCCCCTCTGTCATGGACCTGAGAGTTTCGGCGAACGCCCGAGGACGTGTCGTCTTTCACCGTCGGCGGGAGCGTGGGCTCCGCTTTTCAGAGTGGCCCGAGCCGCACGGTACGTGCACCTGAGAGATTGGCGGGGAGGCTTGCTCCTTCGGTGTCGCGGTCGCGTCCGGATGCTTCGATCCTGACGCCCGACGACTCTCCCGCGCGGTTCATGGGGCCGTATTCGGTTATGCCGCGCCAGAGGATGCGCGCAGTGATGGGGTCAGCATATCGCGCGGTGTCGCGCCGCACCGGCTTCCGGCGCGCCGCGACTATCGGCGGGCCGGCGCGCGCTGGGCGAAGAACGCCAGCTCGTGGCGGCACGACTCCTCGAACGCCGCGCGCATCCGCTGCAGCTTGTGCTCCGGCGCCCGGCGCGCCGCGTCCTGCACCCACGCGATCGCCCGAAGGGTGGCCTCGGCGAACGCGGGCGCGCCGTACATCCCCAACCAGTCGGCGTAGGGGTGGTCCGGATGGTGCGCCGCCGCGAGCCGCTCGCCGACGTCCTGGTAGAGCCAGTAGCAGGGAAGCACGGCCGCGATCAACACGGCGTGGTCGCCGGAGTCGGCGGCCGCTCGCAGGTGCGCGAGGTAGGCCTCGGTCTCCTCCGAGGACTCGGCCGGGGCATCCGCGCCGTGGGAGGTGTGGAGGGTCAGCTCCGACTCGAGGCAGGCGCGGGCCGCGTCGCGCCAGAACGTCCGCTCGTCCTCGGTCGGCGCGGTCTCGCCCGCACGGCTCAGCACCTCGGCGTACTCCCTCAGGTAGATCGCGTCCTGCGTCAGGTAGTGGGTGAACGCCTCGCGCGGCAGAGTGCCGTCGGCGAGCTGCCGCACGAACCACACGTCGTCGATGCGGCCGCGCAGGTCGGCGCAGTCGCGCCACCAGGTGTCGAGCTCGGCCGCGGCGCGCGGCAGCGGATCGGCCCGCCACAGCGCGTGCGCGTGGTGCAGGGGCCCGTGCCCACCCGGGCGGCCGACGTCGAGGTCGCCCGCCGCCGCGATCGCCCCGCGCAGCCAGCCGCGGGCTGCCGCCACCGCGGCGACCCAGTCGCGCTCCCGCGCGTACAGCGTCGCGACGGCGGACGAGAGCGAGCAGCCGGTGCCATGGGTGCTCGTCGTGGCGATCCGCCGCCCCGCGAACTCGGCGAGCGTCCCCTCCGGTCCGACGAGCGCGTCCGGGGTCTCGTCGCCCGGCAGGTGCCCGCCCTTCACGAGGACGCGCAGTCCGTTGCGCCGCGCGAGGCGCGCCGCCTGCGCGAGCGCGTCGGGCCAGGTCACCGCCGCCGGCTCGCCCACCAGCACGGCGAGCTCCGGCAGGTTCGGGGTGACGACGTCGGCGCGGTCGAGCAGTCCCGTGAGCGCGGCTTCGGCGGACGCATCGATCAGGCGGTCGCCGGACGTGGCGACCATCACGGGATCCAGCACCACCGCCGGCCTCGCCGGCAGCCCGTCGATCCATGCGGCGACGGCCTCGATGACCTCGGCCGAGGCCAGCATCCCGATCTTGACGGCGTCGATGCGCACGTCGGCCGCGAGGGTGTCGAGCTGCGCGCGCAGGAACGTCGCCGGCGGCACGTGCACGGCAGTGACGCCCTGCGTGCTCTGCGCGGTGAGCGCCGTGATGGCGGCCATCCCGTAGCCGCCGCACGCGACGATCGACTTCAGGTCGGCCTGGATGCCGGCCCCGCCCGACGGATCGGATCCCGCGATGGTGAGGATGTTCGGGATCATGCGGCGACCTCCGCCCACTCGGCGCGCAGCGCGGCGGCTGCGGCGCGCGGGTCGGGCGCGGCGCAGATCGCCCGCACGACCGCGACCCCGGCGGCGCCCGCGCGCCGCCCGGCCTCGGCGTCGCCCGGACCGACGCCGCCGATGGCGACACAGGGAAGCCCGGCCGCCAGCGCCGCGAAGGCGGCGAACCCCTCCCAGCCGAGCGGCGTGGGGTGATCCTTCTTGGTGGGCGTCGCGCGGATCGCGCCGACGCCGAGATAGTCGACGGTTCCGGCGGGCAACCGCCGCAGCGCCTCGAGCTCGGCTGGCAGGCTCGCGCTCAGGCCGATGACCGCGTCCTCGCCGAGCAGGTCCCGCGCGCGATCCACCGGCAGGTCGCTCTGGCCGAGGTGGACGCCGCCGACCCCGAAGCCCGCGTCCCGCGCGGCGAGCGCCACGTCGAGGCGGTCGTTGACGAGCAGCGTCGCGCGTCCGGCGATCCGCTCGGCGCACCCTTCCACCACGCGCAGCAGCTCGGCCGCGCCGAGCTCCTTTCCGCGCACCTGCACCACCCCGACGCCCGCCGAGACGGCGGCGTCGACGACGTCGGCGACGGGCCGGCCGGTGATGCTGGCGACGTCGGCGACGAGGTAGGTGGACAGGTCGAGGGCGGCCCTCATCGGGCCGCGGCGGCGGCGCCGCCGATCGGCTCGAGGCGCAGCTCGCGCGCGCTGAGCGCCGCCGGTTCGATCGCGGCGAGCGCGTCGAGGAACGCCACGGCGAAGCCGCCGGGTCCACCCCACTCGGCCGCGGCCGTCTCGGAGGCGGCCGCATGCAGCGCGTGCGCGGCGACGGCGCCGTGGAGGGCGGGACGACCCTCGGCGAGGGCCGCCGCGACGCACGCCGCGGCCGTGGCGCCGAGCGAGCAGCCGCCGCCGGTCACGCGCGTCAGCAGCGCGCTGCCGCCGGGCACGCGGACCGTCCACTCGCCGTCGGTGATCAGATCCACCGGGCCGGAGACCGCCACCACCGCGCCGGTCTCGCGGGCGAGCCGCACGGCGACATCCCGGGTGTGCTCGACGTCATCCGCCGCGTCGACGCCGCGCCCGCCGGCTCCCTCTCCCGCCAGGGCAAGGATCTCGGAGGCGTTGCCGCGGATCGCCGCGGGCCGGTGCGCCAGCAGCTCGCGCGCGAACGTGGTGCGGAGCGAGAGCGCCCCGACGCCGACCGGGTCGAGCACCCACGGCGTCCCGGCGTCGCGGGCGGCCTCCACCGCCTCGATCATCGCCTGGCGCTGCTCGCTCGTCGGCGTGCCGAGGTTGACGAGCAGGGCCGACGCGAAGCGCGCGCATTCGCCCGCCTCGCCCGGCACGTCCGCCATCACCGGCGAGGCTCCGGCGGCGAGCAGCACGTTGGCCGTGAAGTTCACCACCACCGAGTTCGTGATGCACTGCACGAGCGGAACCGCCTCGCGCAGCCGGGCGAGGATCTCCCCCGCGTCGATGTGGGCCTCGTGATCGAGTCCCTGGTCCTCCAGTAAACGCGCGCGATTCATCGGCGACATCCCTCCGCTCGTGCTAACGAGATCAGGTGAATACGGGTGTGATCTCAGTCCCGGTATCGGGACACCCCGTGTCACTGCCGCCGAGCCTAGCGTCTCGGAGGGGGATGCCGCCCGCGGCGGCACGGCTCAGTCGAGCCGGTGCAGGGCGCTCTGCGCGAGGCGCCCGAGCAGCTCGGTGAGCTTCTCGACGTCGGCCTCGTCCCACTCGCCGAACACCGCACGGTACTGGGCGCGCGACGCCCTGCGCATCGCCTGATGCCGCGCGATCGCCTCGGGAGTGGGCGTCACCTCGAACACGCGCGCGTCGGCATCCGAGCGGCGGACGCTGACCAGGCCCCACTCCTTCAGATCGCGCAGCTGCCGCGAGACGACCGACTTGTCCATCTGCGTCTCGGCGACGATGTCCGACACCGTCACTGCCTCCCCGTCGGGGCGCTGCGCACCGGTCAGCACGACCCGCAGCACGCCCCACCCGGCGGGCCGGAGGTCGGGGTGTATGGCGGCCGCGATGGCGACCATCCGCGCCTTGACAATCGGCCCGATCGTCGCGAACGCGGCCTCGAGGCCGTCGATCGCGGAGGACTCGGTCATCTCACTCACCGTACCGGGATCCGCGCCGGCGGCCATCCGTCTCGGGAAGGGTGATCTGCCCCGTCTCGACGAGCTCGCGGAAGCCGGCACCGCCCTTCTCGGCGGGCTCCAGCGCCGACAGCTCGGCGCCGAGCTCCTCCTCGATCTGCTGCGCCGCGGTCTTGCGCGACAGCGGCTTGTTCGGCAGGAAGACCGCGCAGATCAGGGAGACGATCGCAAGCGGCACGACGAGCAGGAACAGGAAGGCGATCGAGTCGCCGTAGCTGCTCTCGACGACCATCCGGACGGGCTCGCAGAGCTGGTCGATCGCCGGCACCGCTCCGCTACCGAGCCGCTCGACGCTGTCGGCGCAGTCGGGGTTCTCGACGAGCACGGTCGGCAGGTTCAGCGCCGGGTCGAGCTTGGCCAGCAGCTCGCTCAGCCCGGTCTTGATCTTGTCGCCCACCTGGACGCCGAGCACGGATCCGAGGACGGAGACGCCCACGGTGCCGCCGAGGCTGCGGAAGAACGTCACCGCGCCGCTTCCCGCTCCCAGCTGGGTCGCGGGCAGCGAGTTCTGCGTGACGAGCACGAGGTTCTGCATAAGCACGCCCGAGCCGAGACCGAGCAGCAGCATGTTCAGCCAGACGAACCAGATCGACGTGTCGTAGTGGATCGTCGACATCAGCGCGAGGCCCGCGGTGAGCGCGACGGCGCCGGCGATCACGTACGGCTTCCACATGCCGGTGCGGGAGATCAGCTGGCCGACGACGATGGAACCGACCATGGATCCGATCACCATCGGGATGGTCGCGAGGCCCGAGTCGGTCGGCGTCAGACCGCGCGCGAACTGCAGGTACTGGCTCAGGAACACCGTCGTGCCGAACATCGTCACGCCGACCGCGATCGAAGCGACCGAGGCGAGCGCGAACGTCCGCTGGGCGAACAGGCGCACCGGGATGATGGGCTCCTCGACGAGGAACTCGTTGACGATGGCGCCGATCGTGAGGAGGGCGCCGAGGGCGACGAGCACGATGCTCTCGGTCGAGTCCCACGCGAAGCCGCCCGCCTCCGGGGTCTTGCCGCCGAGGCTGATCCAGACGAGCAGGATGCTGATGCCGGAGACGATCAGGCCCGCGCCGAGGTAGTCGATCTTCATCTTGCGGCGGATGTTCGACACGTGAAGGGTCGACTGGATCATGACGAACGCGATGACCGCGATCGGCACGCACACGAAGAAGCACCACTCCCAGCCCCAGCTGTCGGCGATCACGCCGCCGAGGAGGGGGCCGCCGATCTGGCCGACGGCCATGACGGCGCCCATGATGCCCATGTACTTGCCGCGTTCGCGCGGGCTGATGATGTCGGCGATCACAACCTGGCCGAGGGCCATCAGGCCGCCGGTGCCGATCGCCTGGACGAAGCGCCATCCGATGAGCCACTGCGCGGCGCCCTCGTGCGAGGGGCCGCCGATCTGGCTCGCGAAGCCCGCAGCGACGGTCGCGAGGGTGAAGACCACCAGCGCGAGCTGCAGCAGCATCTTCCGGTTGAAGATGTCGGCGAGCTTTCCCCAGATCGGCGTCGTCACGGTCATCGACAGGAACGCGGCGACAAGCACCCAGGTGTACTCGGTGTTCGTGCCGCCGAGGTCGGACATGATCCGCGGCATGGGCGTCGCGACGACCGTCGAGGACACGAGCACAACGAACATCGCCGCCATCAGGCCGGAGATCGCCTGGAGCACCTGCGCCGGGCGCATCGCGGGGGTCGAGGTCGTTTCTGGGCGCCCGGTATCAGTTGACATTCGTCAACTACATCACAGATGGTTGACATCGGTCAAGTTGTTTCGGATGCCGGTGCCCGGGCAGCCGGGGTCGACCGAAGTAGTCTCGGGGACGTGAGCGAGACGATGGGACGTGCGGGGGACGAGATCCGCGTCGCGGTGTCGACCGTGATCTTCTCGCTGCGACAGGATCCGGATTCGGATCGGCTGATGATCCCGCTCGTGAGGCGCACCCGCGAGCCGTACGAGGGGATGTGGGCCCTCCCCGGTGGCTGGCTCGATGTCGCCGAGGGAGTGCACGAGGCCGCCGCGCGCACGCTCGAGGAGACCACGGCGCTGACCCCCAGCTACCTCGAGCAGCTGTACACGTTCGGCGAGGTCGACCGCTCCCCCACGCGCGTTGTGTCGGTTGTGTACTGGGCCCTGCTGCGCTCCGACCTCGTCGACGCGCAGCGATCCGTCGCCGGCGCCCCCGAGAACGTCGAGTGGTTCGACGTCGACGCGCTTCCGACCCTCGCGTTCGACCACAACCACATCGCCGAGTACGCGCTGTGGCGCCTGCGCAACAAGGTCGGCTACAGCCGCATCGCCGCCGGCCTGCTCCCCGACGAGTTCACCCTCAGCGAGCTGCGGGAGGTGTACGAGTCGGTGCTCGGCCGCCGCCTCGATCCCTCGAACTTCCGTCGGCTGCTCGAGGGCTCGGAGGCCCTCGTCCCCACCGAGTCGTTCCGCACGGGCAAGCACCGCCCCGCGCGGCTCTACCGGTACAACGCCGAGGCGGACGAGGCCCTCTAGCCCGGCTCACGCCCGCGACAACGCGACGCCCGGCGTGGGATGGAGCGCAGCGACAGCCCGCGATCGCGAGTCCCGGCGCGAAGCGTCGGGCGAACGATCACGCACGCACGCTGCACTACCCCGCGAAGCGGGCGGAAATGAAGTGGAAGTTCTGGTCAGAGTGACTTAATGTGGGTTCGACAGTAAGTGTCGAACCGACCAGAAGGCGACGGTGCGCTCGTGACCGCTTCTCCCGTGCAGCTGCTTCCCCGCCCCGTCGACCCGTCGGTCGACCACGGGATCCAGGCCATCGTGGCGGGCGAGGCGTCGGGCAGCACATGCTCCACCGACCTCGCGGCGTCGCCCTGGACGTTCGACACGACCCCCGGCTACGGCCCCGGCGCCTCGATGGGCGACGTGCTGCCGACCGGATCCCCCGCGCAGGGCACCCTTCCCGCGACGTATCGCGAGGCGCCCGAGGAGGAGCTTCACGAGCGGATCCGCGCCGCGAAGGAGACGCTCGGCGACCGCGTCGTCATCCTCGGGCACTTCTACCAGCGCGACGAGGTCGTCCGGCACGCCGACTACGTGGGCGACTCGTTCCAGCTCGCCAAGGCCGCACAGGCGCATCCCGCCGCCGAGGCGATCGTGTTCTGCGGCGTGCACTTCATGGCCGAGACCGCCGACCTGCTGTCCCGGCCCGAGCAGGCGGTCATCCTGCCGAACCTCGCCGCCGGATGCTCGATGGCCGACATGGCCGACATCGACCAGGTCGAGGAGTGCTGGGAGCAGCTGGAGGACGTCTACGGCCCCCTCGACGAGCCGAATGCCGACGGCCTCGTGCCGGTGATCCCGGTCACGTACATGAACTCGTCCGCCGCGATCAAGGGCTTCGTCGGGCGGCACGGCGGCATCGTGTGCACCTCGTCGAACGCGCGCACGGTGCTCGAGTGGGCGTTCGCGCGCGGCCGCCGCGTGCTGTTCTTCCCCGACCAGCACCTCGGCCGCAACACGGCCAAGGCGATGGGGGTACCGCTCGAGGCGATGCCGATGTGGAACCCGCACCGTCCGCTCGGCGGCTCGTCCGAGCAGGACCTGCGCGACGCGCGCGTCATCCTGTGGCACGGCTTCTGCTCGGTTCACCGCCGCTTCACCGTGGACCAGATCGACAAGGCCCGCGCGGAGCACCCCGGCGTGCGGGTGATCGTTCACCCCGAGTGCCCGATGCCCGTCGTCGACGCGGCCGACGAGGCGGGCTCGACGGACGTCATCCGCCGCGCGATCGAGGACGCCACCGAGCCCACCACCTTCGCGATCGGCACCGAGATCAACCTCGTGCAGCGCCTCGCCGCGCAGCACCCGCAGCACACGATCTTCTGCCTCGACCCGGTGGTGTGCCCCTGCTCGACGATGTACCGCATCCACCCCGGCTACCTCGCGTGGACGCTCGAGGAGCTCGTCGCGGGCCGCGTCGTGAACCGGATCACCGTGCCGGGTTCGGTCGCCGACCCTGCCCGCGTCTCACTCGACCGGATGCTCGCCTGCGTGCCGCAGGCGCCGGCCCGGAAGGCCTGACGTGACGACCGCGATCGTCGTCGGCAGCGGCATCGCCGGCCTGACGTTCGCCCTTCACGCCACCCGCCGCGGTGTGGCGGTGACGCTGGTGACGAAGGGCGCGGCGGATCACGGCGCGACCCGGTTCGCGCAGGGCGGCATCGCCGGGGTGGTCTTCCCCGAGGACCGCATCGAGGACCACATCCAGGACACGCTCACCGCGGGCGCGGGCCTGTGCGACGAGGACGCGGTGCGGGTGCTGGTGACGGAGGGGCCGACGCGGATCCGCGAGCTCGTCGCGTGGGGCGTCGCGTTCGACCGCGACCCCGCCGGGCGGCTGCTGCGTGGCCTCGAGGCGGCGCACTCGTTCCCGCGCATCCTGCATGCGGGCGGGGATGCGACGGGGCTCGCGATCGAGATGGCCCTGCTGCGCGCGGCGCGCGAGGCGGGCATCCGGATCGTCGAGCACGCGTTCCTCGCCGACCTCGTCGTGCACGACGGCGCCGTGGGCGGCGTCCGGGTGCGGGTCGACGGGCGAGCGACGGTGCTCACCGCCGACGCGGTCGTGCTCGCGACCGGCGGCGCCGGACAGCTGTACGCGCGCACGACGAATCCCGCCGTCGTGACGGGCGACGGCATCGCCGCGGCGATGCGGGCGGGGGCCGAGGTGCGCGACCTGGAGTTCGTGCAGTTCCACCCCACGGTGCTCGCGGCGGGCGCGCCGTTCCTCGTGTCCGAGGCGGTGCGGGGCGAGGGTGCGCACCTCGTCGACGACGACGGCCGGCGGTTCGCGTTCGACGCGCATCCGGATGGCGAGCTCGCACCGCGGGACGTCGTCGCGCGGGCGATCGCCCGCACGATGACGCGGCAGGGCGGCCGGCCGGTGCGGCTCGACGCGCGGCACGTCCGGGATCTTCCGGGGCGCTTCCCGTCGATCGACGCCGCCGTGCGCGCACGCGGCCTCGACTGGTCGGCCGCACCCATCCCGGTGACCCCCGCGGCGCACTACCTGATGGGCGGCGTCGTGACGGATCTCGACGGGCGCAGCACTCTTCACGGGCTCTACGCCGTCGGCGAGACGGCACGCACCGGCGTCCACGGCGCGAACCGGCTCGCCTCGAACTCGCTGCTCGAGGGAGCCGTGTTCGGCGCGCGGGCCGCGGCGGCGATCGCGGACCCGTCGGGCGCGCCGCGTTTCGACTCGCTTCGCTCGCTCAACGAGCACGAGAGCCGCTTCCGCGATGGAGCGGGCGCACCGCCGTTCACCCGCGCCGCCCTGCAGCGGCTGATGTGGGACCACGCCGGCCTCGTGCGCGACGCCGACGGTCTCTCGCTCGCGGCCGAGACGATCGCCGCGTGGCGCGCCGAGGCCACCGCCCCGGCGACGGTCGCCGAGCACGAGGACGCGAACCTGCTGCTCGTCGCGCAGGGCGTGGTGTCGGCGGCCCTCGCGCGCCGCGAGTCGGCGGGCGCGCACTTCCGATCCGATTCTCCCCGCGCGGACGCGACCACCGAGCGATCCGCGTCCCTCGTCCCGGTAGGAGCCGCATGCTGACCCCGCAGATCATCGACCGCGCCGTTCGTGCGGCTCTCGACGAGGACGCGCCGTGGGGTGACCTGACCAGCCGGGCGTTTCTGCCGCCGGAGGCGACCGCGCGCGCCGAGCTCGTCGCCCGCGAGCCCGGCGTCTTCAGCGGCGGTGAGGTGTTCGCCGCTGCCTTCCGGCTGACGGATCCGGGCGTCGCTATCGACGTGCAGGCCCCCGACGGCACCGCGTTCGAGGCGGGCGCGGTCCTCGCCGCCGTCGAGGGGCCGGCGCAGGCGGTGCTCACCGGCGAGCGCGTCGGCCTGAACTTCGCCCAGCGCATGTCGGGCATCGCCACCCTCACCTCGCGCTACGTCGCCGAGGTCGCGCACACCCCCGCGCGCATCGTCGACACCCGCAAGACCACGCCGGGGCTCCGCGCGTTCGAGCGGCATGCGGTGCGCAGCGGCGGCGGGTTCAACCACCGCTTCTCGCTCTCGGACGCCGTGATGGCGAAGGACAACCACCTCGCGGTGCTCACGGCCGGGTCGGTCGACGACGCCGCCCTCACCGCCGCGCTGCGCGCCGGGATGGCGCAGCTGCCGCACACCACCCACGTCGAGGTGGAGGTCGACCGGATCGCGCAGATCGAGCCCGTGCTCGCCGCGGGCGTGCACACGATCATGCTCGACAACTTCTCGCTCGACGACCTGCGGCGGGGCGTCGAATTGATCGCCGGCCGCGCGATCGTGGAGGCCTCGGGCGGTGTGACCCTCGACACCGTGCGGGCGATCGCCGAGACCGGCGTGGACGTGATCTCGGTGGGCGCGCTCACGCACTCCGCCCCGGCGCTCGATCTCGGGCTCGACATCCGCATCGGATGACGATGCTGTACCTCGACAACGCCGCCACCACTCCCGTGCGCCCGGAGGTGCTCGAGGCGATGGCGCCGTACCTGACCGGCGAGTTCGGCAACCCGTCGAGCCACCACACCTACGGCGAACGGGCCGCCGGCGCTCTGGAGGATGCGCGCGCCCGCATCGCCGCCCTGCTCGGGATGCGCCGCGGCGACATCGTCTTCACCTCGGGCGGTACGGAGGCGAACAACCTCGCCCTCAAGGGGATCGCCGTCGCGGCGCTGCTCGACCGCGGTGCGCGGCACATCGTCACGACGCCGATGGAGCACGAGTCGGTCCTGCGCTCGGCCGAGTATCTCGAGCGCGTGCATGGCTTCGACGTGACGCGGCTGCCGGTCGACGGATCCGGGATCGTGGATCCGGATGACGTCGCCTCGGCCGTCCGCGCCGACACCGCGCTCGTGTCGATCGCCTACGCGAACAACGAGGTCGGCACCGTCCAGGACATCCCGGCGCTGCGTGCCGCAGCCGGGCGGGTCCCGTTCCACACCGACGCGGTGCAGGCCGCGGGCTGGCTGCCGCTGTCGGGCCTCGGCGCCGACGCGCTGACGGTCGCGGGCCACAAGCTCGGTGCTCCGAAGGGCACCGGCCTGCTCGCCGTGCGCGGCCGCGTGCCGCTCGAGCCTCTGCTTCACGGCGGCGGGCAGGAGCGCGGTCGCCGCAGCGGCACCGAGTCGGTCGCCGGCGCGGTCGCCCTCGCCACGGCGCTCGAGCTCGCGGAGGCCGAGCGGGAGTCGAACGCGGCCCGCGTCGCCGCGCTGCGGGACGAACTCATCGCGGGAGTGCTCGCTCGGGTACCGGCAGCCACACTCACGGGACATCCGTCGCGGCGGCTTCCCGGCACCGCCAGCTTCACGTTCGCGGGGACGAGCGGCGAGGCGGTGCTGCTCGAACTCGAGCGGCGCGGCGTCGTCTCGTCGAGCGGCTCGGCGTGCGCCGCGGGCAGCACCGATCCGTCGCACGTCCTGCTCGCCCTGGGCATCGACCCCGAGGTCGCGCAGACCGCGGTGCGCATCACGCTCGCGCACGGCCACGCGACGCCCCTCGGCCCCGTGGTCGACGCGATCGCGGCGTCCGTGGCGGCCGTCCACGGATCCTGACCCCTCCGGGCGGCCATAGGATCTCGGCGTGCCCGCATCCCCGCTCGTGACCGTCATCGTCCCCGGGTGGAACGTGGCCCCCTATGCCGCCGAGGCGCTCGACTCGCTGCGCGCGCAGACGCTCGCCGCGTGGCGTGCCGTCCTCGTCGACGACGGATCCGCCGACGGGACGGGCGACGTGTTCGCCCGGTTCGCCGCGCAGGATGACCGCTTCACCCACGTGACGCATCCGTCGCAGCGCGGTCTCGGCGCCGCCCGCAACACGGGGCTCGAGCTCGTCGACACCCCCTACCTCGGCTTCTTCGACTCGGACGACGTGATGCTCCCGCGCGCCCTCGAGCTGCTTGTCGGCTCGCTCGAGGCCACCGGCAGCGACATCGCTGTCGGCCAGTACACGCGTCTGCGTCCCGTCGACGGCGGGTACGCGCCCTCCCCCGTGCAGCCCTGGGTGGAGGCGTCCACCGCCCCGGCGCGCCACGGCGTCACCCTCGCCGAGCACCCCGAGGTCACCGGCAACATCGTCGCGTGGTCGAAGGTCAGCCGCACCGACCTCTGGCGCGACCATCACGTTAAGTTCCCGCAGGGCCTGTACGAGGATCAGGCGGTCACCGCCCTGCTCTACGCCAGGGCGCGCGCGATCGACACCGTCGCCGAACCCGTTGTGCACTGGCGCGTCCGCGCGGAGGGGACGTCGATCACCCAGCACGAGGCCGACCCGGTCGTGCTCGCCGCCTGCCTCGCCGCGCTGCACGACGGGCTCGACATCCTGCGGCGAGAGGCGCCGGAGGTCGCCGCTCGCGCGCGCATCGGCCAGATCCTGCGCATGGACATCCCCCGTCTGCGAGCGCTCGATCTCGATGCCGTGTCCCGCATCGCGGTGGCTGACTTCGCCGCCGAGCTCACGGAGTGCCTGGACGACTGAGCCGCCGGGCCGGGCGCCTCAGCGCCGGTCGAGCGCGATGTTCGGGTGCGACTCGATGACCTCGACCACACGGTCGAGGTAGGTCATTCCCGTCCCGGCGTCGAGCGCGGCGAGGTCGGCGACGAGGCGGTCCTGGGCGTATCGCTCGTCGCCCAGCCGGCGGCGCAGCCATTCCCTGGTCGTCTCGACGCCGAGTGCCGCGGCGCTCGCGGCGAAGTCGTGCCACACGAGCGTCACGGGCTCGTCGCCCTCGATCGTGCCGAAGCCGCCGTAGAGCGCGTCGTTCAGCGCGTCCAGGCTCTCGCCGAGCCGCCAGTCGACGCCCCGCATGAGCGCCCGGTCGAGCTCGATGTAGAGCGTCGGGATGTCCCGGATCCGGTCGCCCGCGATCTCGATGACCCGCGGCGTCCTGCGGTCGTCGCTCATGCTTCCGGCCCCCCGGAGACAGCGGGCGGCAGGACAACGACCGGTGCGAACGCGACGGGCCGGTCCTCCGCCGGCGGCCTGTCGGCCCGGCGGGTGCGCAGCTCGGGGTCCTCGTCGTCGGGTGCCTCGGCCTCGAGCACCCTGCTGGCGGCGAGCTGCTCCTCCGCGAGCTCGGCGTAGAGGCCGCCCATCGCGACGAGCTCGGCGTGCGTGCCCGACTCCACGATCCGCCCCCCGTCCACGACGTGGATGACGTCGGCGTCGATCACGGTCGACAGCCGGTGCGCGATCGACAGGGTCGTCCGTCCCGCGGCGGCGGTCTCCAGCGCCTCCTGCACGATCCGCTCGGACACGGTGTCGAGCGCGCTCGTCGCCTCGTCGAGCAGCAGGACGGGCGGATCCTTCAGCAGAACACGGGCGATCGCGATCCGCTGCTTCTCGCCTCCCGAGAGGCGGTAGCCGCGCTCGCCGACGACCGTGTCGTAGCCGTCCTCGAAGCCCGCGATGATGTGGTGGATGTTCGCCTTGCGGCACGCCTCCTCGATCTCGGCGTCCGTCGCATCCGGCTTCGCGTAGCGGAGGTTCTCGCGGATCGTCGCGTGGAACAGGTACGTCTCCTGCGACACGATGCCGACGTGGTCGATGATCGACTCCTGCGTGAGGCGGCGCACGTCCTCTCCCGAGAACAGCACCTCGCCCGCCGACGCCTCGTACATGCGCGGCGTCAGGTACAGGATCGTCGTCTTGCCCGCACCGGAGGGTCCGACGAACGCCACCTGTTGCCCCGGCTCCGCGACGAACGAGACCCCGTGCAGGGTGGGCCGCGAATCGGGCGCTGCGTCCGGGTACCGGAACGACACGTCGCGGAACTCGATGCGCCCCACCGGCCCGGGCGCATCCGTCACCGAGACCGCGTCGGGCGCGTCCGTGATCGCGGGCTTCAGGTCGAGGTACTCGAAGATGCGGGCGAACAGCGCCGCCGATGTCTGCACGTCGAGCGCGACGCGCATCAGGCCGATCAGGGGCTGCAGCAGCCGCGCCTGGACCGTGGTGAAGGCGACGACGGTTCCCGCCGTGATGATGCCGGGATCGCCGGCGAGCAGGAATCCGGCGACGAGATAGATCACCGCGGGGACGCTCGCCATCAGCACGTGCACGATGGCGAAGAAGCCCTGGCCGCTCATCGTCTGGCGCACCTGCAGCGAGATCTGGTTGGCGTTCTCCTCCGCGTACCGCGCCGATTCGGTGCGCTGGCGGTTGAACGACTTCGACAGCAGGATGCCCGACACACTCAGGGTCTCCTGCGTGATGGCGGTCAGCTCCGACAGCGACTGCTGCGTCTCGGCGGCGATCCTCGCGCGGATCTGCCCGACGCGGCGCTGCACGAGGACCAGGATCGGCATGAGCACCACCGCGATCAGGGTGAGGCGCCAGTCGATCAGGATCATCGCGATGAGCGACGCGACGACGGTGACGGTGTTGCCCAGGATGCTCGCGACCGTGTTGGTCAGCACACCGGAGACGCCGCCGACGTCGTTCTGCAGGCGCGACTGGATGACGCCGGTCTTCGTGCGCGTGAAGAAGCCGAGCTCCATCGCCTGGAGGTGCTCGAACATCCGCACACGCAGGTCGCCCGTGACCCGGTTGCCCACGTTCGAGGTGAACCAGGCCTGCGCGACGCCGACGAGGGCGCTCACGATGTAGAGGCCGACGATCAGCAGCACGAGGCGCAGGAGCAGGTCGAGCTGCACCGCGCCGACGACGCCCGCCCGCTCGTCCACGGGGAACAGCGCGTCGTCGAAGATGCGCTGGATGATGAGCGGCGGGATCGCGCCGAGCGCGGCCGCGATGACGACGAGCAGCCCGGTGATCGCGATCCGGCCGCGGTAGGGACGGAACAGCGCCACCACGCGGCGACCGAGGTCGGGGATCCGCGGCGCCTCGGCGTTCTGGCGGCGCAGCGCCGCCTCGTCGACCGCGCGGCCGCCGCCCCCTCTGCCCTGACCCATGCTCACTCGGACTCGCCCCATTCGCTTCGTGCACCGCTCGCGGCAAAGCCTACGACGGGCCCGGGCACGCCGTCCGTCTCGGCGACGGCAGGGTGAATCCGGAATGAATCTCCGCTCAGCGGGAATAGCGTGTCGGAAGGCGAGGTTAGGCTCAATCGTCGGCTCGCATTCTGCGCCTCTCGCCGGCCCACCCACTTCGCACGGCATCCTTCCGATGCCGCACCGGGTGCTTCGCCCTTCCCGTCTCGAGGAGAACGATGACAGCCACCGACACCACCCCGCACACCGGGTCCGTGCCCACCCGGCCCGCCGCGCCCGATGTCGACCCCGCCGGCATGCGCGTCATCTGGCTCCTGCTGATCGCCGCCTTCGTCGCGATCCTCAACGAGACGACGATGAGCATCGCGATCCCGCACCTCAACGTCGACCTCGGCGTCCCGCCCGAGCTCGGCCAGTGGCTGACGAGCGCGTTCATGCTGACGATGGCGGTCGTCATCCCGACCACCGGCTTCCTGCTTCAGCGGCTGACGACGCGTCAGGCGTTCCTGCTCGCCATGTCGCTGTTCTCCGCCGGCACGCTTCTGGCGCTCGTGGCGCCCGGCTTCTGGGTGCTGCTGCTCGGCCGCGTCATCCAGGCCGCCGGCACGGCGATCGTCATGCCGCTGCTGATGACGACCGTCATGCGCGTCGTCCCCGCCCACGCCCGCGGGCGCATCATGGGTCGCGTCGGCATCGTCATCTCGCTCGCCCCCGCCATCGGCCCCACGCTCGCCGGCGTGCTGCTCGACATCGCCAACTGGCGCTGGATCTTCGGCGTCGTGCTGCCCATCGCGATCGTCGCGCTCGTCATCGGCGCGAAGCTCCTGACCAACCTCGGCGAGACGACGCGCGCGCCGCTCGACGTCCTGTCGGTCGTGCTGTCGGCACTCGCCTTCGGCGGCATCGTCTTCGGCCTGAGCCAGGCCGGCGGCGGCTCGCACGGCGCCGAGGCCACCGCGGCGATGCCCGCCGGGGTCGCGTTCGCCATCATCGGCGGGGCGGTGGTGATGCTCGGCCTGTTCGTCTGGCGGCAGATCGCCCTCCAGCGGGTGGATGACGCGCTGCTCGACCTGCGGGTCTTCGCGTCGCGCAACTTCACGTTCGCGATCGTCGTGATGGGCATCCTGTCGCTGGCGATGTTCGGCACGTTCACGGCCCTGCCGCTGTACATGCAGGATGTCGCGCAGCTGACCGCGACCGAGGCGGGCCTCGTCGTCCTGCCCGGTGCGATCATGATGGGTCTGCTCGGCCCGGTCATCGGCCGGATCTACGACGCGCGCGGCGCGCGCATCCTGCTGATCCCCGGCACGATCCTCGTCGCCGGCGTGATGATCTTCTACTCCATGCTCACCGAGTTCACCCCGGTGTGGGCGCTCGTCGTGGCCCAGATCACGATGTCGATCGGCATGGCGATGTCGTTCACGCCGCTGTTCTCGGCCTCGCTCGGCTCGCTGCAGCCGCGCCTGTACTCGCACGGCTCGGCGGTGCTCAACACGCTTCAGCAGGTCGCGGGTGCGGCCGGTGTCGCGGTGCTCATCACGACGATGGCCTCGGTCAGCGCCTCGCGCCAGGCCGCCGGTGTCGCCGAGCTCGCCGCCGGAGCAGCGGGCGCGCGTGCCGCGTTCCTGTTCTCGGCCATCGTCGCGGTCATCGCGGTCGCGGCGGCGTTCTTCGTGCGCAAGCCGGAGGACCAGCCCGGCGAGGGGTTCCACGGCGGTCACTGACCCCCGGATACACCGGAAGGCCGTCACGACATCATCGTCGTGACGGCCTTCTCGTGTGTGCGGGCTTTCAGCCCGTCGCGTCAGTTTCCGGTGGATCCGGGCAGGATGCAGACGCCGTCGATGCAGACGGCGGCGTCCTGGGTGCCGAGCGGCGTCAGCGCGATCGGCGCCCCGGTGTCGGCGGTCTCGGTCGCGTGCGCCTGCTGCGGAGGGGTCTGCGAACTCACGCGGGCAATGGTACGCCCGCTCCGGGCATGAGGGGGCCGTCTCGCCGGACTCAGGGCACGGGCAGGTCGCGAGGGACAGGATGGAGGAATGCGCACCCGCAGGATCGTCATCGCCTCGCTCGCGGCTGCCGTGCTCGCCGCGGCCGGCGTGGTCGCCGCGGTGGCGCTCACCCGTGCGGGCGCCGAGCCGCCGGGGTGCGATGACATCCGCGCGTACCAGGAGCGCTACGGCGAGATCGAGACGCTCGGCGACGGTCCCCGCGAGGTCGCCGTCCTCGGCGACTCGTACTCGGCGGGCGACGCGCTGAGCGATCGCGGGCAGCGCTGGACGGACGTGCTGCCCTCGCTCGACCCGGAGCTCACGGTGCGGCTCGACGCCGTCCCCTTCACGGGATTCGTCAACCGCGGCGCCTGCGGGCCGAACGCCTTCACCGACCGGATCGACCGGATCGTCGCCGAAGCCGACGACGCGCTGGTCATCCAGGGCGGGCTCAACGACGTGTTCGCCGAGCCCGCGACGGTCGCCGAATCCGTGCGCGACGTCCTCGACGCCGCTGCGGGAACCGAGCACGTGGTCGTCATCGGCCCGACCGACGCGCCGGCACGCGAGGGCGAGGCAGTGGTCGACGCGGTACTCGAGCGCGAGGCCGCGGACCGCGGAATGACGTATGTCTCCGCGCTCCAGTGGGAGCTGCCGTTCGGGCCCGACCGCCTGCATCTCACCGCAGACGGGCACCGCGCCTATGCCGAGAAGGTGCTCGACGCGCTCACGGAGGCCGGGGTCGGCTGAGCCGCTACATCCAGCGGCGCCACTTGAAGATCCCGTACAGGCCGACGGCGGTGAGCGCCATCAGGGCGAGGGCCATCGGGTAGCCCCACATCCAGTGCAGCTCGGGCATGTTGTGGAAGTTCATACCGTAGATGCCGGCGACCAGGCTCGGGCCGAACAGCACGGCGGCCCATCCGGAGATCGTCTTCACCTGCTCGTTCTGTGCGAGCGCGGTCTCGGTCTGGCGCTGGGTGACGAGCGTCGAGTTCACCGTGAGCGCGTTGTCGAGGATCGCGCGGAACGCGGTGAGGCGCTCGGTGATGCGGATCGAGTGGTCGAGCACGTCGCGCAGCGAGCGCTGCAGCTCGATGTCGACGCCGTAGCGGTCCGCGCCGCGCAGCAGGCCCTCGAGCATCGTGGTCAGCGGCACGGCGGCGCGCTGGAAGCCGAGGACCTCGCGCGAGAGCAGGTAGATGCGCTGGGAGAGCTCGGCGCCCTCCGTGCCGAACAGGGCGTCCTCGATCTCGTCGATGTCGTTCTGCAGGCCGGCGACGACCGGCTCGTACTCGTCGACGACCTCATCCATCACCGCATAGAGCACTGCCTCGGGGCCGAAGCCGAGCAGCTCCTGCTGGCCCTCCATCCGACGGCGAACGCGGGCGAGGTCCGGCGACTCGGCGTGGCGGATGGTGACGACGAAGTCGGGGCCGACGAACACGTGGAGCTCACCGAACTCGACCGTCTCCTCGGTCTCGAGGTAGCGCGCGGGAAGCAGCACCGCGAACAGCGTGTCGCCGTAGCGCTCGAGCTTCGCGCGCTGGTGTCCCTGCAGGGCGTCCTCGACGGCGAGGGGGTGAAGCGAGAACTCGCTCGCGACCTTCTCGATCTCGTCGCGGGTGGGTCGGAAGAGTCCGATCCACGCCATCCCTCCCTGCGCCCGCATGTACTCGAAGGTCTCCTCGAGGCTCGCGGGGTTCTCGATGCGGCGGCCGCCGACGTACACGGCGTTGTCGATGATGGGCACCCGCCCATTGTCGTCGTGGGCGGCCCTCGACACCGGCAGGCGCGTCCGCGAGCCCCGGTGCGTCGGCCGGTAGCGACGGTCGCCGTGGAGCGCAACCCCGCTGACGCGGGCGGGCCACTTTCGTATCGTCGCTCGCGACCCCAGACGAACGACAGAAGGAGGCATCATGGCGGAGCTCACCGGAAAGCGTGTCGCGTTCCTGCTCACGGACGGCTTCGAGGACAGCGAGCTCACCAGCCCGTGGCAGGCGGTGACGGAGGCGGGAGCCGAGGCGGTCCTCGTCTCGCCCGCCGAGGGCGAGATCACGGGGAAGAACGGCCACACGCAGGCGGTCGACCTCGCCGCGTCGTCGGCGTCCAGCGGCGACTTCGACGGGCTCGTGCTTCCCGGCGGTGTGGTGAACGCCGACCACCTGCGCATGGATCAGCCGTCGGTCGAACTCGCGAGGTCGTTCTTCGCCGAGCACAAGCCGGTGTCGGTGATCTGCCACGGCGCCTGGATCCTGATCGAGGCGGATGTCGTGCGCGACCGTCGGCTGACGAGCTATCCGAGCCTCAAGACGGATCTGCGAAACGCCGGGGCCGACTGGGTCGACGAGGAGGTCGTCGTCGACGCGGGGCTCGTGTCGAGCCGCACGCCCGACGATCTGCCGGCGTTCAACGCCAAGACGGTCGATGAGCTGGCCGAGGGCGAGCACGCGGGCCAGCACGCCTGATCCCCGCCCGGGCCGCGGACCGTTTCAGTCGAGGGCGATCCAGTACCGGCGCAGCAGCTGATCGCCGTTGCGCCGGAGGTCCTCGAGGACGCCGCCGTTCTTCTCGATCACGCGCGCGGACGCGGGGTTGTCGTCGTGGCAGACGACAAGGATGCGGTCGCACCCGCGTCCGCGCGCAAGGTCGACGGTGCGGGCAAGCGCCCACGTCGCGAGCCCGCGGCCGCGTGCGGAGGGGCGGATGCCGTAGCCGACGTGGCCGCCGAAGTTGCGGAGGAAGTCGGTCAGCTCGTGGCGGAAGGAGACGGACCCGAGGTACTCGTCGCCCTCCACGATCCAGCGGTAGGTGTCGGTCACGAGCCCCGGGCGGCGGGGCGTGGTCTCGGCCGCGACCAGCGACTCGACGAACTCGGCGAAGCCGTCCGGGCTGCGCACGTCGTCGCCGTCGTGGATGCCCGCGCCGTCCTGCACCGCGCCGTCCCATTCGGCGTGGGACTCGAGGAAGGAGCGGTGGAACCGGGTGTCCGGTGTGACGAGTTCAGTCATTCCCCGATGATGCCAGCCCGTTGCGCGGCGACGCGGACACGGCTAGACACGGCCTATGACTCGAGCACAGGACTGGCTGGACGGGTACCTCCGCGCGTGGAAGTCGTACGCGGAGGACGATGTCCGCGCGATCTTCACCGACGACGCCGAGTACTGGTTCCGGCCGAACGATCCGGAGCCGACGCGCGGCATCGACGCGATCGTCGCGATGTGGGACTCCGACCGGGGCGACGACCCCGAGTTCGACTTCGAGGTGCTGATCGAGGACGATCGGCTCGCGATCATCAAAGGCCACGTGAACTACCCCGAGGGCAAGCACTACTCGAACATCTGGGAGGTCTGGTTCGCGCCCGACGGCCGCGCGCAGAAGTTCGTCGAGTGGTGGATGCTCCCCCGCAAACGCGCGGCCGGCTGATCCCCGCTCACCACGGCGAGGGGCGATCCGGATCCCGCGTCGAGTCGTCGGGCAGGTGCGGCAGCTGCTCGCCGCCCGCGCGGATGCAGAACCAGCGCATCGGCTCGGGGCTGTCCGGCAGCGCACGCCACGTGCGCCACACGCCCTGTCCGACGCGGATCGCGGACCCAGGGCCGACGTCGACCACGTCGTCGTCGAGACCCATCTGGCCGCGACCGGTGAGGAAGACATAGAGCTCCTCGACCTTCGCGTGGGCGTGCCAGTAGCCGGCCTCTTCGCCCGGCTCGAACACGTTGGCGGTCATGCCGATGTACTGCATCGTCAGCTCGTGGTCGACGACGCGCCGCCCTTCGCGTGACGTCTCCGGCCGGAACCCGCCGTAGTGCTCGCGCCAGTCGTCGAACCCACCGAGCTGCGTGACCTCGTAGTCGCTCATGTCGCCAGGCTAGCGATCGGGGCTCGCTCAGAAGGGAGCGTCATCCGCGGCCGGCTCGGGAGGCGGATCCGGATCGGCCGCCTCGAGTTCGGCGACGAAGCGGACCACGGATGCTGGATGGTCGGTGATGACCCGTCCGGTCGGCGTCGTCGCCTCGATGACTCCGCCGCCGAGATGACGGAAGCGCCAGGCAGAGTTGTGCTTGAGCACGTGATGGGCGCGGCACAGGTGGCTCGTGTTCTCGACCGAGGTCGGGCCGCCATCGGAGTACGGGATCGTGTGATCGACGTCGCAGCGCCGGATCGGCTGCCGGCACCCGGGGAACCGGCAGTGCTCGTCCCGCGCAACGAGGAAACGCTTCTGAGCCGCCGTGGGCGTATAGGCGTCGGCCACCGCGAGGCAGCCCGTGTCGGGCTCGATGAACAGGCGGGTCCAGGTGTGCGCACCGCCGGCGAGCCGTCGTGCGACATCCGCCGAGATCGGACCGTGCCCGGCGAGGAACGCCGCATCATCGCCGATGCCCGTGATCGTGTCGGCCGGGATCGTGATCTGCACGGTCGCCTTGATCGACGCGAGGGCGTTTCCTCCAGTGGCATCAGACACCTCCGCCGTCGGGTGGCCGGTCAGCAGGAGGTCGGTGGCGACGTCCGCCCGGATCTGCGCCAGCGTCCGCTCGTCCTTCGGCTCCGGCTCGAGCTCGTCGACGAGCGAACCGAAGGCCGACACCTGCGGCGAGCGCGCCGCCCGCTGGATCGAAGCCGCCATCTGGCTGATGCGATCTTGGGCGCCGTGCACCAAGGCCGACTCGGCGACGAGGTGGAGCTCGCTCATCCCGTCGCCCAGCTCATCCACCCACGTGCTCCGCTGCGCACGCGCGGCCCGGTGCCGTTCGACGAACGACGTCGGCTCGATCCGCTCGGCGACCGCCTGCGCGATCGGGCGCGACAGTGCGGAGGTGGTCTCCGCGGCGCGCGGCAGCACGACGGTCTCGTAGCGCCGGCGGTCTGCCACCCCGGTCAGCCTGATGCCCTCCGCGACGACGACCGCGGCATGGGCGCGCGTGATCACTCCGTCGCAGAGGGCCGTGTACGTCGCGGGGAACTTCTCGATCAGCACGGCCGACTCATCCATTCGACTGCGGACGGTGCCCTCGGAGACGTGGGTCGCGGTCGCGATGTCCGCGGCGATCGCGCGAATCGGCAACTGGTACCGGGACGGGGCGTCCATCTCGGCCATGACCTCGAGCGCGAGCGCCTGCGCCGACCCGAGCAGCGATGCCTTGATCGCCTCGAGCCCGGCGATCATCCGCTCGACGCTGATGACCCCCTCGACGATCGCGCACGCCGCGTCGCGCTGGGCGGGATCGAGTTCCCACCTGTCTCCGAACGACTGCCTGGCCATGGATCCATCATCCCACGAGCCTCGGACAGTTGTTCGAATGTCGGCGGTCCGGTGGATAAGTCAGCCGAGAGCCCGCAGCCGGTTGATCTCCGCGGCGAGAGCCGCGCGCAGCGCGTCGTGCCTCGGGCCCAGCGCCGTCGCCGGATCCGTCCAGCGCTCGCGCGGATACAGCCAGACGGGATAACCGACGATCTCCGGCGGCTCCCAGTCGTACCGCGGCCAGATGTGCGCATGAAGGAAGGCATCGGTGTTGCCGAGGATCTCCACGTTGACGCGCCGGTAGCCGCGATCCCGTGCGGCGCAGACCTTCTCCACGGCGGTCGCGACGAGGTCCACATCGGCGAGGTAGCGGATCCGCTCATGCCGAGGCAGGTCGGACAGTCGGTCGACTCCCGGCACTTTGGTCAGGGCGAGCGAGTACCCGGGCAGGAACTGCACGTCGCCGATCACGGCGAAAGCGGCGTCCAGCTCCGCCAGGACCGTGGGGTTGCGCCCCTCGAGTGCCGCCCCGACCCGATCCGCACGCCAGTCGCTCATGCCACACACGCTAGCGATCGACCCCGGTGTCCGACGCCCGTGCCAGGATGACCAGGTGCGCACGCCTCACTCGCCCCGACGGCCGCTCTCCCTCCCCCGCCTCGGCGCCGGCATCGCCGTCGCGGCGCTGCTGCTGCCGCTGTCCGCGTGCACCGATGCGAGCGAGGAGGCGACCCGCGCGCTTGCCGACGACCTGGCGGCCGCCCTGTCCGGCCACACCCTCGACGGCGTCGCGCTGACGGACCCAGCGGCCGCGGCCACCTTCCAGGAGCAGGTGGAGCCGCTTGCCGACTACGCGGTGAAGGTCTCGGCCGACGAGGTCGAGCGCGAGGGCGGCACCGGGTCCGTCGTGCTCCACTGGTCCTGGGACGTCGAGGGGCACGAATGGGCCTACGACACCACCGCGGCGCTGGTCGAGGGCGACGAGCAGACCTGGGCGGTCGAGTGGTCGCCGGCCACCTTCGTCCCGGACCTCACAGCGGACGAGCGGATCCAGATCCAGCGCGAGTACGGCCCGCGCGCGGACATCCTCGACACGGCGGGAAACCCCATCGTGACGATGCGCCCCGTGGGGCGGTACGGGCTCGACAAGGCGAACACCCCGCCGGACCAGGTGGGCACATCGGCGGAGCGGATCGCCCAGGCGCTCGGGCTGGATCCCGCCGGTTTCCGCGCGACCGCCGAGGCCGCGGGGCCCGAGGCGTTCGTCGAGGCGCTCACGGTGCGCGAGGGCGAGGAGGACCTTCACGTGGCTCCCGAGTTCTCCTCCATCCCGGGCGCGCTGCGGGTGCCGGATGAGCTCGCGCTCGCACCGTCGCGCACGTTCGCCCGTGAGATCCTCGGCTACGTCGGCGAGGCCACCGCGGAGGTGGTCGAGGCGTCCGAGGGGACGATCCGCCCGGGCGATCGCGTGGGCCTCGCGGGCCTGCTCGCCACGTACGACAGCACGCTGCGCGGCACGCCGACCCTGCGGATCGAGGCCGTGGGAGCCGGCGAGGAGCGCCGCGACCTCGCCGAGTTCACCGGCGAGCCCGGCAAGCCCGTCACCCTCACGCTCGACCAGGCGATGCAGACCGAGGCGGAGCGCATCCTGTCGCCGCTTGCCGGCGAGGAGGCGCCCGCGAGCGCGCTGGTCGCGATCCGGCCCTCGACGGGCGAGATCCTGGCGGCGGCGAACGGTCCGGGCAACGCCGGCATGAACGTCGCGACCGCGGGGCAGTATGCGCCGGGCTCCACGTTCAAGCTCGTGACGTCGCTCGCCCTGCTGCGGGCCGGGGTGACGCTCGAGGACACCCTGAGCTGCACCGAGACGCTCGACGTCGACGGATACACCTTCCACAACTTCGGCGACTACCCGGCGAGCGCCCTCGGCGATGTCAGCTTCCGGACCGCCCTCGCCAACTCGTGCAACACCGCTCTCATCGGCGCGCGCGACCGGATCGAGGACGACGCGCTCGTGTCGGCGGCCGAGGCGCTGGGCCTCGGCGAGGCCCCCGACCTCGGCTACCCCGCCGCCCTCGGCACCGTGCCCGCGCCCGCGGGAGAGACCGAGAAGGCCGCCGACCTCATCGGCCAGGGCAAGATCCAGGCCACGCCGCTGGGAATGGCCACGGTCGCCGCCTCGATCCAGGCGGGCCAGACGGTCGTGCCGCACCTGATCGCCGACCGCACCGGCGACGCCGAGCCCGCGCAGCCGCTGACCGCGGACGAGGCGACCTCCCTGCGCGAGCTGATGCGCGCGGTAGTCACGGATGGATCCGCCACCTTCCTCGGCGCGATCCCCCGCGAACCCGTGGGCGCGAAGACGGGCACCGCCGAGTACGGCGAGCCCGCCGCCGACGGCGAGTACCCCAAGCACAGCTGGATGATCGGGACGCATGGCGACCTTGCCGTCGCCGTCTTCGTCGAAACCGGCGAGTCGGGCGCCAAGACCGCGGGACCTCTGCTGCAGGCGTTCTTCGAGAGGTACTGACCGGATGGCGTGGGACTTCGAGGCCGAACTTATCGAGTGGCGCGGGCCCGCGCCGTTCGTCTTCGCTCCCCTGCCGCCCGAGCTGTTCGCCCAGATCAAGGACGCCGCGCGCGGGCTGATGTACTGGGGCCAGATCCCGGTCATCGCGCGGATCGGCGACACCGAGTTCGACACGGCGATGTGGCCGAAGGACGGGCGCTTCCTGCTGCCGATCAAGGTCGCGGTGCAGCGCTCCGAACGCATCGACGTCGGCGATGTCGTGACCGCCGTCGTGCGGCTGCCGGACGAGCGTGGCTGATCCGACGCCGGCGGGTCAGCCGGTGCCGCCGCCGGTGCCGAAGACCGGGTAGGCGACGAGCAGGGCGACGACGACCGCCGCGCTCGCAGCGAGCATCACCGCATCGCTCGGCGCGATCCTGCCACGATGAGCTGTCGTCCGCACCGCCCGCACGATGACGAACGCGCCGACGATCACGGCCCACGCGAGCAGCAGCCATCCGAGGATCATCAGAATCGTGGGCAGCGAATCCGAGTCGGGGATCCCTCGCCAGATCGCGTCTCCGACCATCAGTGACACCGCGGCGCACCCGGCGAGCGCGAGCACCACCGCGGCGGCGATCGGGCGGGCCTCGCGCGTCGTCTCCATGAGGCGAACGCTATCGATGGACGCGCCTCCGGATCAATGGCGGATCCAGCGGACCGCGGTCAGATGCCGTCGAGGAACGCGAGCGCGGCGGGCGAGGGATTGAACGCGCTCCAGGCGAGGCATTCGACGCGGGTCGGACCGTCGACCACGGCGACCGTGCGGAGGTCGCGGCCGTCCGCGACCACTCCCGGCGGAAGGAGCGCGATGCCGAGACCGTGCCGCACGAGGTCGAGCATCAGGTCGATGTCCATCAGCTCGAAGGCGATCTCGCGGCGAAGCCCGAGGGCATCGAACGCTGCGTCTGACTGGGCTCGACCCGGCGTCGCGGCCGGGAAGTCGACGAAGGTCTCCTCCGCCAGCTCCTCGAGCCGCAGCCGCCGGCGTTCCGCGAGCGGATGGCCGCCGGCAACGACGGCGACGTGACGGGTGCGCGCCAGCACCCGGGTCCGCACCCCCGCGTGCGACACCTCCCGCGGCAGGCCGAGAACGGCCACGTCGAGGGCGCCCGCGGCGATCTCGGCGATGAACGTGTCGCTCGAGCCCGCGTGCAGCCGGATCCGGACCGCGGGATGCGTGCGATGGAACACTCCCAGGGCGGCCGGGATGTCGATCGCCGTGACGGTGGGGATGAGCCCGAGGGTCAGCTCACCGCGGATCTCACCCGTCGCGGCCGCAGCGTCGGCGACGGCTCGCGCGGCCGCCTCCAGGCTCGCTCGCGCGGCCGCCACGAACGCCTTGCCGGCCGCGGTCACCTCGACCCGGCGGCTGTTGCGAGCGAACAGCGCGACGCCCAGCTCGCGCTCCAGGGCCTTGATCTGATGACTGAGCGCCGACTGCACCACGTGGCATCGCTCGGCCGCCCGGGTGAAGCTGCGCTCCTCCGCCACCGCGACCGCGTACCTCATCTGCTGCAGTTCCATTGACTCATGATGCCGCCTCATGTCTGTGATGCGAACAATGCGTTGGACTCATGGTCGAGGGGCGGCGACGATTGCTGCATGGCCACCACCGTCGCGAGTCCCATCCACACGTCGTCTTCGGGCGTCGCCGGTCGCACGGCGCTCACCGCGCTCGCTCCGATCGTCTGGGGCTCGACCTACATCGTCACCACGCACCTGCTGCCCGAGGGGCATCCGCTGTTCGCGGCACTGATGCGCTCACTGCCGGCCGGGATCGTCGCGATCCTGCTGGCTCGGCGGCTTCCCCGGGGAGCGTGGTGGTGGAAGAGCCTCGTACTCGGCACGCTCAACATCGGTGCGTTCTTCCCGCTGCTGTTCCTGGCCGCGCAGCTCCTTCCCGGTGGGGTCGCCGCGACCCTCGGTGCCGCGCAGCCGCTCGTCGTGGCGTTCCTCGCGGTGGCGATCCTGCACGAGCGCCTGTCCCGGTGGCGCCTCGGCTGGGGCGTGGTCGGGATGACCGGGGTCGCGCTCGTCGTGCTCGGGCCCGACGCCGCGCTCGATCCGATCGGCCTGCTCGCCGGCATCGGCGGAGCGGTGTCGATGGGCATCGGTGTTGTGCTCACCAAGAAGTGGGGTCGGCCCGACGGCGTTGGCCCGGTCGGGCTCGCCGGATGGCAGCTGGCCGCGGGCGGGCTTGTGCTGCTCCTTCCCGCCCTGCTGATCGACGGCGTCCCGCCCGGGATCGACGGCCAGGCCGTGGCCGGATATATCTGGCTCGGCATCGTCGGCGCGCTCGTCGCCTACACGGTGTGGTTCGCCGGGATCGGCAGGCTCCCGGTGACGGCGACCGCCCTGCTGGGTCTGCTCTCGCCGCTCGTCGCGGCCCTGCTCGGGGCGACGATCGCGGGCGAGGCGCTCAGCGCCGTCCAGCTCCTCGGGTTCGCACTCGCGCTGTGCGCGATGCTCGCCGGCCAGCTGTCCCCCGCGGCTCGCGGCGCGCGCCCGTCCCCCGCGGCGTCCGGGCCTGGTCAGGCGTAGGGCGCGACGTAATGCGCGTAGAGGGTGCTGCCGAGCTGGCGCTGCTCGACGAGACGGAGGTCGAGCCGCACATCGGCCGGCAGCGCCCGCAATCCGCCGCCGATCACCTTCGGGACGACGAAGAACCGGTAGTTGTGCACCATGCCGGCGCGGATCGCCGGCTCCGCGGTCGTGGGACCGAAGATCTCGACCTCGCCCGGCGCGTCGCGGACGATCCGCTCGAGCTCGTCCAGCCCCAGATCCGGCACGAGCCGCGCCCTCTCGGAGGCGACATCCGCCGGCGCGAGGGTCGAGGAGGCCACCACGAGGCCGATCCCTCGCCAGCGCCGGGCGAACTCGTGCTCATCGGCACCCCAGGAGTCGTCCTTGGGATCGGTGTCCCAGTACTGCATAAGTCGGTACGTGCGTCGCCCCAGCACCTCCGTTGAGACCAGACCCATGCGCTCGACGTGGAACCGGAAGACGTCATCGCCCGGGCCCGACCAGTTGAAGTCCCCGTCGGCGTCCGCGACGTATCCGTCCAGCGAGACGGTGGCGGTGAAGCTCAGACTGCCCATGGCACATGGTCGTCCCGGCCGGTGGCCGCGCGCAACGGGTCGCGCGGAGAACCGGATCAGCGTCCATTCGCTCTCGACCGTCTTCCCTGGGCGTTGCGCTCCTGCGGCGACGACGCTATGGTCCGAGTGACTGCCTTACAGCGTAAGGGGACCGGATGCGCGCAGCTGTCGTGACCAGATACGGCGCGCCCGATCGCGTCGTCATCCAGAACGTCTCCGTGCCGAAGCCACGCGCGGGCCACGTACTGGTGCGTGTGCATGCGACCGCGGTGACAGCGGGAAATGCGCGGATCCGGGCCGCCCGCTTCCCGCCCGGTTTCGGTGTGCTCGCTCGCCCCGCGATCGGGTTCCTGGGGCCCCGGGTCCGTACGCTCGGCGGCACACTGTCCGGCGTCGTCGAGCAGGTCGGGCCAGGGGTGATCGACTTCGAGCCCGGCGACGAGGTCGCGGGGATGACGGGGACCCGGATGCGATCCCATGCCGAACTCGCGGTCGCGCCGATCCGGTCGCTCGCGCGCAAGCCACCCGGCGTCACACATGCCGACGCGGCGGGCATCCTCTTCGGCGGGTCGACAGCGCTGTACTTCCTGCGCGACCGAGCAAAGGTCACAGCCGGCGAGTCGGTGCTCGTCAATGGCGCTGCCGGTTCGGTCGGCTCCACGGCGGTCCAGCTCGCACGGCACCTCGGCGCGACCGTGACCGCGGTGACCAGCGACAGCAACCGCGACCTCGTGCTTCGACTGGGCGCGACCTCCGCCATCGACTACCGCACGACCGCGGCGACCGAGATCGGCGCCCGGTTCGATGTCGTCTTCGACGCCGTCGGCAACATCTCGCGCAGCGACGGTCTGCCGTTGCTCAGCGACAGCGGTCGGCTCGTGCTCGCCGTCGCGAGTCTCGCGGGCTCAGTACTGGCACGCGGCCGGGTCATCGTCGGAGTCACGCCGGAGCGTGCCGACGACCTGAGCTTCCTCCTCGGCCTCGTGGCCACCGGCGAGCTGGACGCCGTCACCCGGGTGGTCGGGGGCCTCGAAGACGCCCCCGAGGCTCACCGAGTCGTCGACTCCGGCCGAAAAGTCGGCAACCTGGTCATACTCCCCAACGGCGGGACCGGTTCAGGCGATGGGCGGGACGTCGTGTGAACGCCCGATCAGCGAGCTCGCGGAGCAGACAGCCACGGCCTGGGCGCGCGGCGTGCTGGCGGATGTCGCGCGCGATCCATCCTCCTGACGACGTCGCTGCCGGGACGGGCGGGATCTGCCGCCCAACGTGGCGCGACGGGGTGCGTCGGCGGAGGATCACGGCATCCTACGCATTTCGCTCATCCGCACAGGGCCGCGACGCTCCCGACTGCGCAGATCGCACGGCCTGAGGCACCGATCTGATACTCATGAAGGATGAGCACCACCCAAGCCACGCCGGATATCGCCACCGCCTCCGCCGATCGGGCCGCCCGCCTCGCCGTCACGGTCTTCCCGATCCTCGTGATCGTCGCGGGCGTCATCGGCTTCCTGCTGCCGGGCACGGTCGCGCCGCTCGGTCAGGCGGTGCCATGGCTGCTCGGAGTGGTGATGTTCGGGATGGGCCTGACGCTCACGCTCCCCGACTTCTCGCGCATCCTGAAGCGTCCGTGGATGGTGGCGATCGGCGTTGTGCTGCAGTACCTGATCATGCCGCTCACCGCGTGGCTGATCGCGCTCGCGCTCCAGCTGCCGGCCGAGCTCGCCGCGGGTGTGATCCTCGTCGGCTGCGCGCCGGGCGGCACCGCGTCGAACGTCGTGACGTACCTCTCGCGCGGCGACACCGCGCTGTCGGTGACGGTGACAACGTGCTCGACGCTGCTCGCCCCCGTGCTCACGCCCCTGTTGACACTGTGGCTCGCCGGACAGTTCCTCGAGGTGCCGTTCGCCTCGATGATGATGTCGATCCTGCAGACCGTGCTGCTGCCGGTCGTCGCGGGCCTGATCGTGCGGCTGCTGCTGCGCAGGTGGGTCGAGCGGGTGCAGCCCGCGCTGCCGTGGCTGTCGACCGTGGCGATCGCGCTGATCGTGGCCGCCGTGGTGGCCGGCAGCGCCGACAAGATCGTCGAGGCGGGTCTGCTCGTCTTCCTCGCGGTGTTCCTGCACAACGGCTTCGGTCTGCTGCTCGGCTACCTCGCCGCGTGGGGGATGCGGATGACGCAGCGCGAGCGCCGCGCCATCAGCATCGAGGTCGGCATGCAGAACTCGGGCCTGGCAGCCTCGCTCGCCGCCGCCCACTTCTCGCCGCTCGCGGCGCTGCCCGCCGCGGTGTTCTCGGTCTGGCACAACCTGTCGGGCGCGATCTTCGCCCTCATCATGGGACGCCGCCCGGTCACGGACGAGTGACGACAGGCGCTCCGGCGGGCCGACGCCGGTGAGCAGCCAACGCTGCCGCAGGACGCCTCAGCAGGATCGATAGACGTAGTCCGCGCTGCTCGGACCGAGGAGGTCCCTATCTCGCAGGATGGTCAGGGGCGCGCGATCCGGCAGCCGGCAGACGTCCCCGAACGTGGCGGTTCCTTCGTCGAGCGAATCGGGATACTCGATCTGCAGGACGTGGTCGCCGTACACGTCGGTGTACGCGCCGCACTCATCCCAGACACCGCACTCCTCGGCGACCGCGAAGTCGAACCCGAGCTCGTCGTGAGCGATCCGCGTGATCTCGGCGGCATTCTTCTGGGCAATGGCGAGCCCCGCGGCGTGCGCACGTTCCACATACGCCGTCGCGAGCACATGCGCCCCGCCCCGGTCGACACGGTCGAAGCGCGTCCACGTGTCGAGGTTGTCGATCTCGACGGCGTCGAAGCCGTCCGCCGCGCAGCCATCGATCACGGGGCCGAGCACGTCGACGATGCCGTCCCGCTGGGCCGCGGTCGAGGGATCGAGGATGTACTCGTCGGGCCACTCGGGATCGACCAGGAGCCCGCCGGTCGCATCCCGCAGCAGCAGGTCGTCGCGTTCGAGCCAGAACGCGGCGTCACCGGGCTGCGTCTGGAAGCCGTTCACGTAGCAGACGTTGTAGGCGCCCTCGAGTGGCTCCGCCGTCGAGTCGCGTACGACCACGTCGATGTCCACGGGGCCGGCGCCGCGATCCACGCGTTCGTAGACCTCTCCGAGCTGATAGTCGAAGACGCCGTCGGTCGGCGGCAGCGTCGCCGCGCTGCTCGCGCCGGGCGGCTCAGTCGCGCCCGCCGCGCATGCGGCGAGCGCCGCCGCCGTCACCATGATCGCCGCGACGGACGCCGACTTCCTCACCGCGTCCTCGGGCAGCATCTCGACACCGACCCAGTCTCTCGCAGGCACCCGCGAGGGGCGCGCTGATCGCGGCGCGCCTACCCGGAGGTCCCGCGCTGCGCGACGCGGTAGCTCGACTCCCGCAGACGGCGCACCCACGGGTAGGTCGTGGATCCGGGGAGCGGATGCCGCACCGGATCGAAACGAAGCTCGGCCGAGTCCGCCTCGGCAGCGGGCCGGAGCAGGACGTCCGCGAAGGGGTGCCACTTCTCGGTCGGCGACGCGTGATAGAGCCGGATCCGCCACGGCTGCTCCTGGAGCGACCGCCGCAGGCGCTCCAGGTCCGCGGGGAGCACCCGCGAGGGGACGCTCCGGACGCAGATCAGCACGGGCCGCCGCGGCGAGCGGTACGGCAGGAGACTCCCGAACGTGGCGCCCGTCGCCGCGCGCCGCGGCACGAGTGCGAACCGGGAGGGGAACCCGATGCCGGTCGACGCGAGCAGGACATCCGCGGTCCGCCCCTCGTCGGTGTGGAATCGCAAGGCGAGGCCGAGCACATCCGGCAGTTTGTCGGGCAGCCCGACTCCCCGGGACAGCCTCGCGGTCACCTCGAGCGGCTTTGCCCTGGCCTCGTCGATCCAGGCGATGCCCGACGGCGCCGCACCGGGCAGCCAGGTCGCCTGCCCCGTCAGCACCAGCCCGCGCGAATGGATGGGGCGCGGATGACGGATGCGCCGCAGCAGAGCGAAGAAGCCGCGCAGCACGGCTCCGGCCACCCCTGCGAGTCCCGCGAGCATGCGGCCATTATCCCGGCCGGGCGGTGCCGAGATAAGCCCGGGACCCGACAGGTGGATGCCGTGCGAACTCAGCCGCGCGGCAGCACCCCGAGGAGCGCCGAGGTGACCGCGATCCGCAGCGCGTCGTGCAGGTCGAGCTGCAGCTCGGCGAGCGCCGGCTCGTCCGCGTAGGCGGCGAGAAGGCTCGCCGGCGGCGGGACGTATGCGGACAGTGCGCCGGCCGAGACCAGGCTCATCATGCAGAACGTCTGGGCGCCGTCGCCGAGTTCGGGCAGGTGACGGCGCACGAGCTCCGCCATCGCCGCGAGCTTCCCGAGCGACGAGCGCTTGTGACGCTTCACCACCTCGACCGAGACGTTGTGCTCGAGCACGCCCCCCTGCGCGCCGAACAGGTCGCACAGGGCCCTGCGCTCCGACAGCGTGCGGGTGAGGATGTCGGCCAGCTGTCGCGCCCTCGTCTCCGGCGTCGCCTGCGCGTCGACACCCGCGGCGAGCGCCTGCTCGAGCTCGGCGAGCCACTCGCCCAGGAAGTCGTCCAGCAGCTCCAGCAGCACCGCCTCACGCGACTCGAAGTAGCGCAGCACGTTCGATTTGGCCAGGCCGACCCGGCGGCTGAGCTCGTTCAGGCTGATCTCGGCGACGGACATCTGATCGAGCATCCCCGCGGCCGTGTCGAGGATCGCCTGGCGGCGGATCTCCCGCTGCTCCTCGCTGCGCGCTCGCTGGAATGTCACGGCGTCATGCTAGCAAGAGACCGCCGGTCTATTGACAACGCGACAGGCGGCGCTTACGGTTCCCTTAACAGACCACCGGTACTTAAATGAGATGCACGTGACTGAAGACTGGACCGAAGAGCACATCCCCGACCAGAGCGGTCGCGTCGCGATCGTGACCGGCGCGAACACGGGGCTGGGGTTCGAGACCGCGCGGCTGCTCGCCGAGCACGGAGCACACGTGATCATCGCCGTGCGCGATGTCGAGAAGGGCAGGACTGCGGCAGGCCGGATCGCCGGTGAGGTCACGGTGCAGCGGCTCGACCTCGCATCGCTCGACTCCATCCGCGCCGCCGCCTCGGACATCCGCGCCGATCACCCGCGTATCGACCTGCTCATCAACAACGCGGGCGTCATGTACACGCCGCGGCAGACCACCGCGGACGGCTTCGAGCTGCAGTTCGGCACCAACCACCTCGGGCACTTCGCACTCACGGGCCTGCTGCTCGACCGGATCCTGCCCGTGCCGGGATCCCGCGTGGTGACGGTCAGCAGCACCGGTCACCGCATCCGCGCGGCGATCCACTTCGACGACCTGCAGTGGGAGCGCTCGTACAGCCGCGTGGGCGCATACGGTCAGGCCAAGCTCGCCAACCTGATGTTCACCTACGAGCTGCAGAGGCGCCTCGCCGCGCACGGCACGACCATCGCCGTCGCCGCACACCCCGGCACGTCCAATACAGAGCTCGCCCGCAACACCCCCGCTGCTCTGCGCGTGCCGATCACCCGGCTCGCGCCGCTGATCCTGCAGTCGCCCGCGATGGGTGCCCTGCCCACCGTGCGCGCGGCCACCGATCCTGCGGTGCTCGGCGGCCAGTACTACGGTCCCGGCGGCCGCGCCGAGGCGCGTGGATACCCCCGCGTGGTCACCTCGAGCCCCGCGTCCTACGACTTCGCGACCCAGCAACGACTCTGGCGGGCCTCCGAGGAGCTCAACGGCGTCACCTACGCGCTCGACCGGACCCCGGCGCGCTGACGGGGACCTACGACCCCGTAGCGCCCCTACTCCCTGCCCTCTTCGAGCGGGATGAGCATGGTTCGGAAGGGCCCTCCATCGGCGTGCAGCTCCCAGATCCGGTCGGCCACATCATCGATGCCGTTGGGCAGCTGGAGCTTGGGAATCGCTCCCGGGATCACGAGCTGCGTGACCCGGACACCCTCGTCCTCGAGGGCGTCGTGGAGCATCTCGCCGTACGCGCTCTCCGCCGGGAAGGCGACGGAGGTTCCGGCGAAGCCGGCGCGTGCCTTCACCGAGGTCCCGCCGTTGATCAGGATGATGCTTCCCTCTCCCGCCTGCCGCATCGCGGGCAGCACCGCGCGGGCGGAGTGGATGAGGCCGAGCGCAGAGAACTGCAGAGCCTCCAGTGCGAGTTCAGGCGTCAGCTCGAGGACAGGCTTCAGGTAGTCGCGAGACGGAAGCGGGCTGTACTGGAGGACCGAGATGGCACCGAGGTCTGCTGCGGCACGACCGAGCGCGTCTTCGAGCTCGGCGGGATTGCGCACATCCGCCGAGTAGCCCCTGGCCGTCACCCCCGCCGATCCCAGCTCCGCCGCCATGGCGTCGAGCTTCGACTGGTCGCGCGAGATCAGGGCGACCGAGAAGCCTTCGCGGCCGAAGCGACGCGCGACGGCCGCGCCGAGTCCCGGTCCGGCTCCGATGATGGCGATGACGGGCATGGCTGACTCCTTCGGGCTATGACGTTGCGGCGACTCTACGGACTGCGACCGCGTCAGACGTTGAAGCGGAACTCCACCACGTCGCCGTCGGCCATGACGTAGTCCTTGCCCTCGATGCGGACGCGGCCCTTCGCCTTGGCCTCGGCCATCGAGCCCGCCTCATCCAGATCCGTGAACGCGACGACCTCGGCCTTGATGAAGCCGCGCTCGAAGTCCGAGTGGATGACGCCCGCGGCCTGCGGGGCGGTCCAGCCCTTGCGGATGGTCCAGGCGCGCGACTCCTTGGGGCCCGCGGTCAGGTAGGTCTGCAGCCCGAGGGTCTCGAAGCCGACGCGGGCGAGCTGATCCAGCCCCGACTCCTCCTGGCCGAGCGACTGCAGCAGCTCGAGGGCCTCTTCGGGGTCGAGGTCGATGAGCTCCGACTCGACCTTCGCGTCGAGGAACACGGCCTTGGCCGGGGCGACCAGCGCCGCCAGCTCGCCCATGCGCTCGGGCGAGGTCAGCACTCCCTCGTCGACGTTGAAGACGAACAGCGTGGGCTTGGCCGTCAGCAGACCGAGCTCGCGGATGGGCGATACGTCGAAGCCCGCCTGGAACAGCGTCTTCCCCGAGTCGAGCATGGCCTTCGCGTCCTGCGCGGCGGCGAGCACGGACGGATCCGCCTTCTTTCCCTTGACCTCCTTCTCGAGACGCGGGATCGCCTTCTCGAGGGTCTGCAGGTCGGCGAGGATCAGCTCGGTGTTGATCGTCTCCATGTCGGACGCGGGGTCGACCTTGCCGTCGACGTGGACCACGTCCGAGTCGGCGAAGCCGCGCACCACCTGCGCGATCGCGTCGGCCTCGCGGATGTTCGCCAGGAACTGGTTGCCCAGGCCCTCGCCCTCGCTCGCGCCGCGCACGATGCCGGCGATGTCGACGAAGGAGACGGGAGCCGGCAGGATGCGCGCCGATCCGAAGATCTCGGCGAGGCGGTTCAGCCGGGGGTCGGGCAGCTCCACCACGCCCACGTTCGGCTCGATCGTCGCGAACGGGTAGTTCGCCGCGAGAACCGTGTTCTTGGTCAGGGCGTTGAAGAGGGTCGACTTGCCGACGTTGGGAAGGCCGACGATTCCGATGGTAAGAGCCACGGGAGACCAGTCTACGCGGGCGCCCTCCGCCCACCTGGACGCCGTATTGAGGTTCCGTGGAGGTGCCTGGTGCGAACCTGGAATGATGACCTCCGCCCTCTCCGAGAAGCAGACCGCGTCCCCATCCGCCGATCGGCGGTTCTTCGGTCACCCTCTCGGCCTGCTGACGCTCTTCACGACCGAGATGTGGGAGCGCTTCAGCTTCTACGGCATGCGCGCGATCCTGCTGCTGTTCCTCACGGCGGAGCTGTCGGAGGGCGGGCTGGCTCTCGACGAGACCACCGGCCAGGCCCTCGTCGCGATCTACGGCACGGGCGTGTACCTGCTCACCATCGTCGGCGGCTGGCTCGCCGACCGGATCATCGGCTCGCGCCGCGCCACGCTCTACGGCGGCATCGTGATCGCCGCCGGCCATGTGAGCCTCGCGCTGCCCAGCGGTGCGTTCACGTACCTCGGCATGATCCTCGTCGCCGTCGGCACCGGCCTGCTGAAGTCCAACGTGTCGACGATGGTCGGCGACCTCTACTCCCGTGAGGACCCGCGCCGGCAGTCGGCCTTCTCGATCTTCTACATGGGCATCAACCTCGGCTCGTTCTTCTCGCCGCTGATCATCGCCCCCGTCCGCATGGCGTTCGGCTTCCACGCCGGATTCCTCGTCGCCGCGATCGGAATGGCGCTCGCCGTCGCCTTCTTCATCGGCGGGCGCCGCCTGCTCTCCGCGGAGGGCGACGTGGTGCCGAACCCGATCCCCCGCGCCGAGGTGCCCAAGGTGATCCGGATGATCGCCTTCGTGCTTGCCGGCGTCGCCGTGCTCGCGGTTGTCGCCTCGCTGCTGCAGGGCGGCTGGGGAATGAACGCCATGATCGACACGCTCAGCTACGTCGGGCTGATCGCCCCGATCGTGGCCTTCGTGCTGATGTACCGCTCGCCCAAGGTGACGGCGCCCGAGCGCAGCCGGCTGCTCGCGTACATCCCGCTGTTCATCGCGGCGATGCTGTTCTGGATGATCCTGGATCAGGCGGCGACGACCATGACGACGTTCGCCGACCAGCGCACCGACCTCAGCATCCTCGACCTGCAGATCGGCGCAGAGACCTTCCAGTCGATCAACCCCTTCGTGATCTTCGTGTTCGCGCCGCTGTTCGCGTGGATCTGGGTCAAGACGAACGACCGCCCGGCCGTGCCGTACAAGTTCGCGATCGGGCTCTCGCTCGCCGCCGTGTCTTTCGTGGTCCTCGCGGGCGGCGCGTGGCTCGCGGGCGACGGCAAGGCGCCGGCCATCCTGCTCATCTGTGTCTACGTGATCCAGACTCTCGGCGAGCTGTTCCTCTCCCCCGTCGGCCTCGCGGCGACGACGCTGCTCGCGCCGAAGGCCTTCCGCGGCCAGGCGATGGGCCTCTGGTTCCTCGCCCCGGCGGCGGGGTCCGCCATCACTGCGCAGGTCGTGCAGGCGACGGAGGGCGTCTCGGATGTCGCGTACTTCGGCTGGACCGGCGTGATCGCGGCCGTCTTCGCGGTGGCACTGTTCGCCGTGAGCCCGTGGGTGCGCAAGCTCATCCACGAGGCCGACGAGGCGGAGGGCGTCCACACCTCCGGCGACTGACGCCCCTCGATCGGAGCCCCGGCGGCGCGCCTGCCGGGGCTCCGTCGTGTCGCCGCTCAGACTCGATCCGTGGCCCTGGACTTCACAGCGATCGACTTCGAGACGGCGAACGGATCCAGGGCGAGCGCCTGCCAGGTCGGGCTCACCAAGGTGCGCGACGGCAAGGTCGTCGAGACGGCCGGATGGCTCATCCGCCCGCCCGCCGGCCACGACGAGTTCCACGAGTGGAACACCCGGATCCACGGCATCCGCGAAGAGGATGTCGTCGACGCCCTCGGCTGGGATGAGCAGATCGAGGATCTGATCGGCTTCGCCGGCGACGACGTGCTCGTCGCCCACAACGCGAGCTTCGACATGGGCGTGCTGCGCACCGCCTGCGAGGTCACCCGCTACGACCTGCCCGCCTACCGCTACGCCTGCACGCTGCAGGTGGCGCGCAAGGTCTATCAGCTTCCCTCCTACCGCCTTCCCGTGGCCGCGGAGGCCGCCGGGTTCTCGGGCTTCGCCCATCACGACGCGGTGGCGGATGCCCTCGCGTGCGCGCACATCCTGATCGACGCGGCGCGCCGCTCGGGCGCCGAGGACGTGGACGGCCTCGCGGCGCTGATCGGCACCAGGATCGGGCAGATCCAGCCCGCCGTGCTCGCTGCCTGAGGGCTGCGCGCGCGGCCTCCGGCCGGATGTCGGTGGCCCCGGTCATGCTGGAGCCATGGACGCACTCGCCCTTCTGCTCGTGATCGTCGCCCTCGCCGCGGGCGCGGCGATCGGCTGGTTCGCGCACGCGAGCCGCACGGGCCGCGACGCGGCCGGGGGTCGCGCGACCCTCGCGGCGCGCGACGCCGAGGTGGCGGCGCTGCGCGAGTCGCTCGAGCGAGAACAGGATCTGCGCCACGACGCCGTCGCGCACGCGCAGCGGGAGCGCGCGGAGGCCGAGGAGCGCGCACGCCGCGAGAGCGCCGTGCTCACCGCCCTCTCCCCCGTGCGCGAGAGCCTTCAGCGCATGCAGCAGCGCGTCGACGAGATGGAGCGCGAGCGTCACAGCCAGTTCGGCACGATCGCCGAGCAGCTGCGGCGCGCGCAGGCCTCCGACGAGGCGCTGCGCACAACGACCGAGTCGCTCGCCGGCGCGCTGCGATCGACCACGGCGCGCGGGGTGTGGGGCGAGGCGCAGCTGCGCCGCGTCGTCGAGTCGGCCGGCCTCGTCCGCCACGTCGACTTCGACACGCAGACCGTGGCGACGGGCGACGACGTCTCGGGCCGCCCCGACATGGTGGTGCGCCTGCCGGGCGACAAGGCGATCGCCATCGACGCGAAGGCGCCGCTCGACGCGTTCCTGGACGCGGCGGCGATCCCGGACTCCGCCGTGGGCGAGGACGCGCGCCGCCGCCGGCAGCTGCTCAAGCAGCATGTCAAGGCCGTGCGCGGGCACGTCGACGCCCTCGCCCGCAAGGCGTACTGGGCGGGCCTCACGTCGAGCCCCGAGTTCGTGGTGTGCTTCCTGCCGAGCGAGTCGATCCTGGCCGTCGCGCTCGACGAGGATCCGACCCTCCTCGAATACGCGTTCTCCAAGCGGGTGGCCCTCGCCTCGCCCGTGAACCTCTGGGCGGTGCTCAAGACCGTCGCGTACGCCTGGACGCAGCAGGAGGTCTCGGACGAGGCCCGCACCCTGTTCACGCTGGGCAACCAGCTCTACGAGCGGCTCGGCACCCTGGCCCAGCACGCCGACGGTCTGCGCCGCGCGATCGAACGCACGGTCGACAGCTACAACAAGTTCGCCGGCTCACTCGAGTCGCGCGTGCTCGTCACGGCGCGACAGTTCCCCGGCATCGACGAGACCAAGCTCGCCGCGATGCCCGAGTCGCGCCCGCTTCACGCATCGACGCGCCGGATGGCGGCACCCGATCTCCTGGAAGCGCTGGGCAATGCGCCGCTGGACGAGCCCGCGCTGGACGAGCCCGTGACCGAATCGATCGCCCTGCGACTCGATCAGTCGCGGCTCGCGCCCGCGGAACCGCGGGCCACCGAGGAGAGCGAGCCGATCAGCCGGGGATGAAGCTCAGCAGCGCCGTGACCGCGCCCGAGAAGCCGACGAAGGCGCCGATGAACCACCAGACGCTGGGCTCCTGCCCGGGCGCGCGACGCACGCGCAGGAGAACATCGGGACGGCGAGCGGGGTCAGTGAACACCGGCTGCGCTGCGCCCTGATCGGCCACATGCTGAACCGGCGCGTGCTGAACTGACATACCTTCGCTCCCCCTGCTGTGTCCGAGATCCGCCGGGCCTATTCTCCCACTCCGAACCTCCGAAGTCGGTCACAGCTGAGTCACGCGTGGCGCGACACCCACCAGGCGGGAATCAGAGCCACTTCGACACGAGGTGATCGGACGAGATCCGGCGCATCGTCCCCGAGTGGCTGCGCAGCACGACGCTCTCCGTGTACACGTAGTCGCCCTGGCGGCGCACGCCCGCCACGAGCTGCCCGTCCGTGACACCCGTCGCGACGAAGAGCGTGTTGTTGCCGGCGACGAGGTCGTCGGCCTCGTAGACGTGGTCCATCTTCAGCCCCGCGTCGATGCCCTTCTGACGCTCCTCGTCGTCCCGGGGCCAGAGCCGGCCCTGGATGTGCCCACCGAGGGCCTTGATCGCGCACGCGGTCACGATCCCCTCGGGGCTGCCCCCCACGCCCACGCACATGTCGGTGCGCGCGTCGTGGCGCGCGGCGTTGATCCCGCCCGCGACGTCGCCGTCGCTCATCAGGCGGGTGCCGGCCCCGGCCTCGCGGATCTCCTGGATGAGCTTCTCGTGGCGCGGACGGTTCAGCACCGAGACGACCATCTCGTCGACCGGCTTTCCGAGCGCGTTGGCGAGCAGGCGGATGTTCTCGCCGATGGGCAGGCGGATGTCGACGACCCCGACGCCGGCGGGCCCGGTCACGAGCTTGTCCATGTAGAAGACGCTCGACGCATCGAGCATCGTGCCGCGATCCGACATCGCGATGACCGACAGGGCGTTCTGGCGCCCCGCCGCGGTGAGCGACGTGCCGTCGATCGGATCGACCGCGATGTCGTATGAGCGTCCGCGACCGGTGCCGACGTGCTCGCCGTTGTAGAGCATGGGCGCGTTGTCCTTCTCGCCCTCGCCGATCACGACCACGCCGTCGAAATCGACGGTGGACAGGAAGGCCCGCATGCCGTCGACGGCGGCGCCGTCCGCCGCCTCCTTCGCCCCACGGCCGATGAACGGCACGGCGCGGATCGCCGCCGCCTCCGTGGCGCGCACCAGCTCCAGCGCGATGTTCCGGTCGGGGTGGAGCGGGGCCATGTCCGTCGTCTGCATGCCCCGAGCGTATTGCGATCCGCGCCCGGATTTCCGGGACCGCGCACGGCAGGAATCCGCATTCTTGCCGATACCGCAAAGGGGCGCCCTCCGCGGCCCCCGGCGACGGCATGAACGGCCGACTTTCCCTAGACTGGGCGGCGAATCATCGCCCACTTCCAAGGAGCACACATGGCCTTCGCCACCCCGGATCAGTACGCAGAGATGCTCGACCGCGCGAAGGCCGGCGGCTTCGCGTACCCCGCGTTCAACGTCTCGAGCTCGCAGACGATCAACGCGGTCCTGCAGGGTCTGCAGGAGGCCGGCAGCGACGGCATCCTCCAGGTCACGACCGGCGGCGCCGACTACTTCGCCGGCCACACGGTCAAGAACCGCGCCGTCGGTGCGATCGCGATGGCCGAGTACGTCAAGCGCGTCGCCGCCTCCTACGACATCACCGTCGCCGTGCACACCGACCACTGCCCCAAGGACGCGCTCGACAGCTTCCTGCTGCCGATCCTGGCGGCCTCGGAGGAGCAGGTGAAGGCCGGCGGCGCGCCGATCTTCCACTCGCACATGTGGGACGGCTCGGCCGTGCCCCTCGCCGAGAACATCGACATCGCCAAGGAGCTGCTCCCCCGCACCAAGAACATCGGCGCGATCCTCGAGATCGAGGTCGGCGTGGTCGGCGGCGAGGAGGACGGCGTCGTGCACGAGGGCTCGAACGAGGCCCTGTACACGACGGTCGGCGACGTCACCCAGGCCGTCGAGGCGCTCGGCCTCGGCGAGAACGGCCGCTACATCTCGGCCCTCACCTTCGGCAACGTCCACGGCGTCTACAAGCCGGGCGGCGTCAAGCTCCGCCCCGAGCTGCTCGGCGAGATCCAGGAGGGCATCGCCGCCAAGTTCGGCACCGGCGCGAAGCCGCTCGACCTCGTCTTCCACGGCGGCAGCGGTTCGACCGACGCGGAGATCGCGACCGCGGTGTCCAACGGCGTCATCAAGATGAACATCGACACCGACACGCAGTACGCCTTCACCCGTGCGGTCGCCGGGTACATGCTCTCGAACTACGAGGGCGTGCTGAAGGTCGACGGCGAGGTCGGCAACAAGAAGCAGTACGACCCGCGCGCCTGGGGCAAGGTCGCCGAGACGGCGATGGCCGCTCGCGTCGTCGAGGCAACCAAGCAGCTCGGCTCGGCGGGTCAGTCGCAGCGCTGACCCCCTCGCACGAACGCCCCGGAGCCTCGCGGCCCCGGGGCGTTCGTCGTCTGAGCGCGCGGATCAGCGCAGGGCGCCGATGCGGATCTCCGCTCCCGCGAGCCGCTCCAGCTGCGCCCAGACGGCATCCGCGACCCCGGGTGCCGGATCCGCGGTGCGCGCGAGCGGCGTTATCCGCGCGGGAAGGCCGCGCATCCCTTCGGCGGGACCGAAGTACTCACCCCCGGAGGCCCCGGGGTCGGTCAGAGCGCGCACACCCGACCACGCCGCCGCATCCTTTCCCCGCGCCCACGGCGTGAACGGGTTGCGCTGAGAGGGCGTCGTCGCGTCGCGGATCCCCGGTCGCTGCGGAGTGCGCGCGTCCACGCCCACGCCCGGATGCGCCACGAGCGACGCCACGGGCAGTCCGTTCGCGCGCAGCCGTCGGTCGAGCTCGTACGCGAAGATCTCGGTCGCCTTCTTCGCCTGCGTGTAGGCGAGCACGCCCACGCGCGACGGCCGCGTCAGATCGTCGACCGACACGTTCCACCGCCGCACGAAGCCGGTCGACGCGTGAACGATGCGGGAGTGCTTGCCGCTCTCGCGGCCCGTCGCGACGAGACGATCCAGGATCCCCTCCACCAGCGCGACATTCGCGACCGCGTGCGTACCCACGAGCAGGGGAAGGCCGTCGGCGGTCAGTGCGCGACCGAACGCCATCGCGCCGCCGTTCAGGAAGACGCCATGCAGCGCCGGAAGCGCCGCCAGCGCCGAGGCGGCTGTCCGCACGGAATCGAGCGAGGCGAGGTCCACCACGACCGAGTCGAGCGCCGCGCTCGGCACGCGGCCGCGGATCGCCGCCTCGGCGACGGCCAGCTTGGCGGCGGAGCGCGATGCGAGCACGACGTGCGCGCCGGCCGCGGCCAGTTGCTCGGCCGCGAAGTAGCCGATGCCGGCGGTCGCGCCGGTCACGGCGAAGGTGCGGCCGGTCATGTCGGGCAGGTGTTCAGGGTCCCAGGTCATCGTCTCTCCTCCGAGACCGAGCCCGACCCCGCTGCCGCCCTCGAGCGGCTGCTGTCGGCGGCGCTGGAGCTGCAGCTGGAGGAGAGCGGCCTGCAGAGCGTGCTGCTGTCGAACCAGGACGAAACCGATGAGGTGCGCGAGGCGAAGCGCGAGATCCTGACCACCTGGCAGGGCGTTCTCGCCCGCGCACGCGAGACCGGCGTCGTGCGGGCCGACATCGACGCGCCGCGCCTGCAGCGCCTCGTCTGCGGCGTCGAGCACGCGGCGCGGCTCGGACCCCGCGACGACCGCGACGTCCTGCTTGCCGTGCTGCTGCGGGGCATCCGCGCCTGACGCCCGCCGTTGCCGCGGGAATCGCGGCGCTGCCGGCGCCCGTCCCCCGTCAGCCGGCGGCGGTGAGCTCCGCCTCGACCGCGGCGTAGAGCGCGCGCGACTCGACGAACCGGGCCTCGTCGTCCGCCTGCGAGAGCACGACGGTGTACACCCGCACCGTGCGGTCGCCGACCACGACGTCCTTTGCCGACAGCAGGTTGCTGCCGTCGAGCGTTCCCGTCTTGATCCCGACGACGCCCGGATCCGCCAGGAGGTCGTTCGTGTTCTCCACGAGGCCTGCGCCGGGCAGCTCGACTTGCGCGGTCGCGACGATCTCGGCGATGACCGGATCAGCGAGCGCGAGCCGGCCGAGATCGATCAGGTCCGACGGGGATGCCGTGTTCGCCGGATCGATGCCCGTGGGCTCGGTCACGGTGATGTCGGCGAGGTCGTGCGCGGCGAGGAACTCGGCGGCGGCGGCCGCGAACGCCGCGTCATCGCCCCAGATGTCCTCGACGAGGATGTCGGCGTAGTTGCATGCGGATCCGAGCAGCATCCCCTGCAGCAGCTGGTGCTGCGTGAGCGTGCCGCCCGCGGGAACCGGCAGCGCCGACTCGTCGCGGGCGAGGTACTCCTCGTACGAGTTGTTCCACTTCTCGACGAAGAAGAACTCCGGGCCCGACTCGCCGACCGCGAGCGGCCGCGCATCCTGCACCATCAGCGCCGTGATCAGCTTGGTGATGCTCGCCATCGGCCGCGGGGCGTCGGAGGGCGTCAGCACCTCCCCGTCCCCGATCGCGACCGCGGCGGCTCCCTCTCTCGGCCACGGGAGGTCGGCCGCCTCGAGTTCGGGAAGCGGCGCCTCCGAAGCCGCGGGCTCCTCGGCGACCGCCCTGGGCCCGTCGGGCGGACCGACGGCGGAGTTCGCGAAGGTCGTGATCCCGGCACCGAGCCCGACGGCGAGCGCGACGAACAGCCCGAACCGCGCAAGGCGGAGACGACGGCGGCGACTCAAGGGACTCATCACCCTCAGTCTCACCCGTCCGGGCGCGTCTTCCACGCCGACCCGCCCCGGATTCGTCCCTCAGCCGACCCTGATCCGCCCCCGATCGGGGCGGGATCCGTCAGCCGCCGATCTGATTCAGGATGGCGTCGCGCACCGCGGGATCCGCCAGCAGCGGCGTCGAGACCAGGATCGCCGCGAGCGTGTTGAACACGAATCCGCCGACGATGGGGATCCAGAAGACGATCCAGCCGCGCTTGTGCGCGGCCCACGTCGCCCAGGCGGTGAGCGCCCAGCCGAGGCCGAGCGAGATCGCCGCGGCGATCCCCCAGACCCCGGTGGTGGTCATGGCGAAGTCGTCGGGATCCAGCCCCAGCGCGGGAAGCAGCGCCGCCGGATCCAGGATCGCGGGGATCGCGCTGAGGAGGCTCAGCAGGCCGTACGCGAGCATGGCGATCGCGACCGCGCGGTCGACGATCCGGCCGGGCGTGCTCGGCGCCCGCTTGGCCGGTGCCGCCTCGGGCCAGCCGGCCGGAGCCGCGGGTGTGGCTGCGGGCGCGGGCGTCGGCGCGGGAAGCGGCTGGCGGATGCGCGCCGCCTGCTCCTCGGGCGTCGCGTACTCGCCGTACTGCGGGCGAGGGCGGTCGCCGAAGGGAAGGCCGGAGGTCGAGTCAGACACGGGATGCTCCTGCTCGGTGCGACCGCGGAGGACGACGCCTCACGCGCGGCTCCGGCCGCCGAGCGCGCGCTCGTCGCGGCGGCCCGTGGGGTCCTGGCGCAGCTCCTTGGGCAGCGAGAACATCAGGTCCTCCTCCGCGGTGCGCACCTCCTCGACGTCGCGGTAGCCCGCGCCCGACAAGTCGGCGAGGACCTCCTGCACGAGCACCTCGGGCACCGAGGCGCCGCTGGTGACGCCCACGGTCTCGACGCCGTCGAGCCACTCCTGGCGCACCTCGTCGGCGTAGTCGACGCGGTAGGCGGCCTTGGCGCCGTGCTCCAGCGCGACCTCGACGAGGCGCACGCTGTTCGACGAGTTCGCCGAGCCCACCACGATCACCAGATCCGCCTCGCGCGCGACCTTCTTGATCGCGACCTGACGGTTCTGGGTGGCGTAGCAGATGTCGTCCGACGGCGGATCCTGCAGCTGCGGGAAGCGCTCCCGCAGGCGCCGCACCGTCTCCATGGTCTCGTCGACCGAGAGCGTCGTCTGCGACAGCCACACGACCTTGTTCGGGTCGGCGACCTCGACGGTGTCGGCCTCCTCGGGCGAGTTCACGATGGTGACGTGGTCGGGCGCCTCTCCGGCGGTCCCCTCGACCTCCTCGTGCCCCGTGTGGCCGATCAGCAGGATCTGGAAGTCGTCGCGCGCGAAGCGGACCGCCTCGCGGTGCACCTTCGTCACCAGCGGGCACGTGGCGTCGATCGCCTGCAGGCCGCGATCGGATGCCGCGTTCACCACGGCGGGCGAGACGCCGTGCGCGCTGAAGACGACATGCGCGCCGGAGGGGACCTCGTCGACCTCCTCGACGAAGATCGCCCCCTTCGCCTCGAGCTCGGTGACGACGTGGATGTTGTGGACGATCTGCTTGCGCACGTACACGGGCGCGCCGTAGCGCTCGAGCGCCTTCTCGACCGCGACGACGGCGCGATCGACGCCCGCACAGTATCCACGGGGGGCTGCGAGCAGCACCCGCTTGTGTCCGGGCACGGGGATATCCTGAAGGGGCTCGCGACGAACCTGTGCACGACGTGCCGGGATGGCGGGCACGGGCAGCGAGATGGCGGTGGCGCTCACATCTCGATTCTACGGTCGGCCCCCTGTACGGGGCCCGAGCGGGCCCGGGACGCACGCCACGCGCGGAAGCCGGGGCGTCATGCGCCCGTACCGAGCGACCGAAGGGACCCGAAGTGACGTCGTTCCAGCCTGTGGCGGTGCCCGGCGAGGCACCGCCACCCGACAGCGTCGCACCACGCGACTCCACCCCCGACGCGCCGACCTCGATCGGCCGGCTGAACCAGACGATCAAGGGCTTCATCGAGCGGTGGGGCTCGGTCTGGGTCGAGGGCGAGATCACCTCGTGGAACGTGCGCGCCGGAGCGGTGTACGCGCGGCTGAAGGACGCGCACGGAGACGCACAGATCTCCATCCGGATCTGGTCGAGCGCACGCAACCGGATGCCCGCCGACCTCAAGATCGGCGACCACGTCGTCGCCTGCGTGAAGGCCGACTTCTACCCCCGCGGCGGCGACTTCTCGTTCCAGGTGTCCGCGATGCGGCACGTCGGCCTCGGCGAGCAGCTCGAGCGCCTCGAGAAGCTGCGCGCCCAGCTGCGGGCCGAGGGCCTGTTCGACGCCGCGCGCAAGAAGCCGCTCCCCTTCCTGCCGCACTGCATCGGCCTCATCACGGGCGAGCGCAGCGACGCCGAGAAGGACGTCCACCGCAACGCCGAGCTGCGCTGGCCGCAGGTGCGCTTCCGCACCGAGTACGCGGCCGTGCAGGGCGACCGGTGCGTCCCCGAGACGCTGGCGGCCCTCAAGCGCCTCGACGCGGCCCCCGAGGTCGACGTGATCGTGATCGCGCGCGGCGGGGGCGATCCGCAGACCCTGCTCGGCTTCAGCGACGAGCGCCTGCTGCGCGCGGTCGCGGCCGCCACGAAGCCGGTGGTCAGCGCGATCGGGCACGAGAACGACCATCCCCTGCTCGACGACGTCGCCGACCTCCGCGCGTCCACTCCCACCGACGCGGCGAAGCGCGTCGTGCCCGACGTCGGCGAGCAGCGCGCGATCGTCGCGCAGCTGCGCTCGCGGATGACGATGCGGCTCACCCAGCGGATCTCGCACGACATCGCGCAGCTCGAGCAGCTGCGCTCGCGACCCGCCCTGCGCTCTCCCGACCACCTCATCCGCACCCGCACGCAGGACGTCTGGCAGCTCGTCAGCCGAGGTCGCGACCTCGCTCAGCGCCGCGTCGAGCAGGGGCTGCTGCGCACCGCCGAGCTTCGCGCGTCGCTGCGCGCCCTGTCCCCTGCCGCCACGCTCGCGCGCGGCTACGCGATCGCGCACACCGACGGCGGCGTCATCCTGCGCGACGCGCAGCAGGCGCCCGCCGGCACCCCGATCGTCGTGACGCTCGATCGCGGATCCATCGGCGCCACGTCGACCGGAGAGCTCGCGGAGGGCCCGACCACCGCGACCGGGACGTCGGATGCCGGAAAGTAGGATGGAGGACGTGACCTCGGACACCTCCCTCCCGGACGTCGCCACGCTCTCGTTCGAGCAGGCGCGCGACGAGCTCGTGCGTGTCGTCGGCGAGCTCGAGCAGGGAGCGCCGTCCCTCGAGCAGTCGCTCGCCCTGTGGGAGCGCGGCGAGGCTCTCGCCGCCCGCTGCGATGAGTGGCTGCGGGGCGCCAAGCGCCGCCTCGAGGCCGCGCAGGCCGCGGGCGAGGCCGGAGACGACGCCTGATGGCCCGCGAGCCGCGCGTCGTCGCCGAGCTCGGCCGTCCGGAGACGCCCGAGGAGACCGCAGTCCGCAAGGCCGCGAACTCCAAGGCCTACCGCGAGAGCCAGAACTTCCGGAACCTCATCTTCGCGCTGCTGGTGACACTCGCGATCGTCGTCGTCATCGTCCTGGTCGTCCCCCGCGGCGGCCCCGGCGAGCACCGCAGCGTCGATCCCGCGCCGGCGGCCGACGCCGCGAGCACCGCCTACGAGCGCACGGTGATCCTGCCGGACCTGCCCGCCCCCACGAAGGAGAACGGCTGGTTCGTCAACGAGGCGAAGGTCGTCCCCGGTGACACGCCGCGCTGGGAGGTGCTCTACGTCCCCGGCGACGAGAGCTTCCTGCGCTTCGTGCAGGGGTTCGACGCGGATGCGACCTGGGCCGCACAGCAGCTCGGCGGCACGGCACCCGCCGGCGAGGTCGTCGCGGGAGGCATCACCTGGCAGACGTACGAGGTCGATCCGACGCGCAACAAGAACGTGACGTACGCGCTCGGCACCCAGGCCGGCACCGACCACATCCTGCTGTACGGCACCTCGACCCCGAAGAAGACGGCGGAGATCGCCGAGATGATCGCGCCGCAGGTGCGCGCCCTGACCGAGGAGAGTGAATGACGCACGTGACCCCCGACGAGGCCTGGGAGAGCATGCTGGCCGGGAACGCGCGCTTCGTCGCGGGCGCCCCGGAGCACCCCCACCAGGACGTCGAGCGCCGCCACACGATCGCCGCCGCGCAGACGCCCCGGGCGGCGCTGTTCGGCTGCTCGGACTCGCGCCTGTCGGCCGAGATCATCTTCGACATGGGCCTCGGCGACCTGTTCGTCGTGCGCAACGCCGGCCAGGTCGCCGGCGACTCGATCGTCGGCAGCCTCGAGTACGCGGTCGAGGTGCTGAAGGTGCCGCTGATCGTCGTCCTCGGGCATGACGCGTGCGGAGCCGTCCGCGCGGCGATCGAGAGCACCCACGCGGATGCGCCGGTGCTGCCGCCGTCGATCTGGCGCCTGATCGCGCCGATCGTCCCCGCCGTGCGTCGCGTGCTCCGCGCGGGCGCGGCCGACGGAGTGACCCCCGAGACCGTCGACGCCGACCTCGTCGGCCGCGAGCACCTGCGCGACACGGTCACGGCCCTGCTGCAGCGCTCCGAGCTGATCAGCACCGCGGTCGCCGAGCGCCGCCTTGCCATCGTCGGCGCGAACTACCGCCTCGCCGAGGGCACCGTCGTGCCCGACGTCGTCCTGGGCACCCAGCACAGCGACGCCGCCTGACGCGCGGCCCGAACCCCGAGCCCGATCCAAACCGGAGGAACGACGAAGTGACCGAGATCGAGTACCGCATCGAACACGACACCATGGGCGAGGTGCGCGTACCCGCGTCCGCGCTCTACCGCGCGCAGACCCAGCGCGCCGTCGAGAACTTCCCGATCTCGGGCAAGGGCCTCGAGTCGACGCAGATCGCCGCCCTCGCGCGCATCAAGAAGGCCGCGGCGCTCGCCAACAAGGAGCTCGGCACCCTCGACGGCGCGATCGCCGACGCGATCGCCGCCGCGGCCGACGAGGTCGTCACCGGCCAGCACGACGCGCACTTCCCGGTCGACACCTACCAGACCGGATCCGGCACGTCCTCGAACATGAACATGAACGAGGTGCTCGCCACCCTCGCCACGCAGAAGCTCGGCGCGGATGTGCACCCGAACGACCATGTGAACGCGTCGCAGTCGTCGAACGATGTCTTCCCCACGTCGGTTCACGTGGCCGTGACCCAGGCGCTCATCGAAGACCTCGTCCCGGCGCTCGACCACCTCGCCACGGCCTTCGAGGAGAAGGCCGTGCTCTGGAAGGACGCGGTCAAGTCGGGCCGCACACACCTGATGGACGCCACCCCCGTCACGCTCGGCCAGGAGTTCGGCGGCTACGCGCGCCAGATGCGCCTCGGCATCGAGCGCGTCGAGGCGGCACTCCCCCGCGTGGCCGAGGTGCCGCTCGGCGGCACCGCCGTCGGCACCGGCATCAACACGCCCCTCGGCTTCCCGCAGAAGGTCATCGAGCTGCTCGCGGCCGAGACCGGCCTGCCGATCACCGAGGCGAAGGACCACTTCGAGGCCCAGGCGAACCGCGACGGTCTCGTCGAGGCGTCGGGTGCCCTCCGCACCATCGCGGTGTCGCTCACCAAGATCAACAACGATCTGCGCTGGATGGGCTCCGGCCCGAACACCGGCCTCGGCGAGCTCCACATCCCCGACCTGCAGCCCGGGTCCTCGATCATGCCGGGCAAGGTCAACCCCGTCGTCCCCGAGGCCGTCCTCATGGTCGCCGCCCGCGTAATCGGAAACGACGCGACGGTCGCCTGGGCGGGCGCATCCGGCTCGTTCGAGCTCAACGTCGCCATCCCCGTGATGGGCACGGCGCTGCTCGAGTCCATCCGCCTGCTCGCGAACGCCTCGCGCGTGCTCGCGGACAAGACGGTGAAGGGCCTCGAGGCGAACCTCGAGCGCGCCGCCGCCTTCGCCGGCATGAGCCCCTCGATCGTGACGCCGCTGAACAAGCTCATCGGCTACGAGGCGGCCGCCAAGATCGCCAAGCACGCGGTCGCCAAGGGCATCACGGTGCGCGAGGCGGTCATCGACCTCGGCTACGTCGAGCGCGGCGAGCTCACCGAGGCGCAGCTCGGCGAGAAGCTCGACCTGCTCTCGATGACGCACGCGGGCTGATCCGCTCCTGATCGACGGAAGGGCCGGAGGACATCGTCCTCCGGCCCTTCCGTCGCGTGAGCGGTCGTCAGCGGTCGATCGCTCGCTCCACCTCGGCGACCAGCGCCGCGACCCGGTCGATCGCGGCGAGGAGCTCGTCCGGCGTCGCCGCGGCGAGTTCCTTCTCGTCCACGTCGTTCGTGGCGATGTGCTCCGCCGTCATCAGCAGCAGCGCGCCCCGGGGTTCGCGTCCTGCTCGCGGTACACGCAGCGCCAGTACTCCTTGGCCGTCATGGGATCGCGATCCGGATGCGCGGCGCGTTCGTGGGCGACATACGCGTCGTACTTCGCCTCCCCCGTCACGCCCCGGGCGAACCACACGAGGCCGCGCCAGGCCCGGCCCAGGGCCGCGAGGGCCCCGGACCGGGTCTGGTCCACCGCGTCAGTGGCCACGGGCCGGCTGCTGCTCCGCGGGGAGGGCGTCCCACTCCTTCACGAGCGCGCGCTCCTCGGCCGTGGCGATCAGGCCCGCCGGGGCGAACCGCCGGGAGGGCACGGCCGGATCCTCGTTGTCGATGACCTCCGTCGCGCGGAACGCCTTGACCACCTGGATGATCGCGACGGCAATGACGATCGCCGCGAGCAGCAGGAACACGATCGACAGCGTTCCCTGCACCGCGGTGTTGCGCACCGTCGCCTCCGCGGCTGCAAGCTTGGCCGCCTCGTCCGCGCCGGGCGCGAAGTCGACGTAGCTGCCGTCGGCGATGCCGTCGCGGAACTTCACGTGGTTCGCCCAGTAGCCGACCGCCGGGGTAGACGAGAAGATCTTCAGCCACGAGCCGGTGAACGTGACCACGGTCACGAACGCGAGCGGCACGGCGACGACCCACAGGCCCTTGAACGTGCGCCGGCGGGCGATGATCACCATCACGATCGCCAGGGCGATCGCGGCGAGCAGCTGGTTCGAGATGCCGAACAGCGGGAACAGCGTGTTGATGCCGCCCAGCGGGTCGGTCACGCCCATCAGCAGCACCGCGCCCCAGCCGGCGACCATGATCGCCGTGCAGACCCATGCGCCGACGCGCCACGACGTGTCCTTGAAGCGCGGGATGATGTTGCCGATCGAGTCCTGCAGCATGAAGCGCGCGACGCGCGTGCCCGCGTCGACGGCGGTGAGGATGAACAGCGCCTCGAACATGATCGCGAAGTGGTACCAGAACGCCATCCACGATGCGCCACCGAGCCACTGGTGAAGGATGTTCGCCAGGCCGAATGCGAGCGTGGGCGCACCACCCGTGCGGGAGATGACCGACTCCTCGCCGACGCTCGACGCCGCTCCCGTGAGCTGCTCCGGGGTGACGTTCACCCCGGTCAGGCCCAGGCTGTTGACGAACGCGACGGCTCCCTCGACAGTGCCGCCGGTGGCCGCGGCGGAAGAGTTCATCGCGTAGTAGAGCCCCTGGTCGATCGAGATCGCGGCGACGAGCGCCATGATCGCAACGAACGACTCCATGAGCATTCCGCCGTAGCCGAGGAAGCGCGTCTGCTTCTCCTTCTCGACCATCTTCGGCGTGGTTCCCGAGGAGATCAGCGCGTGGAAGCCCGACAGGGCGCCGCACGCGATCGTGACGAACAGGAACGGGAAGAGGCTTCCCGGCCACACCGGTCCCGTCTCACCGCCGGCGAAGATGCTGAACGCGGGAACGTCGATCTCGGGGCGGACGAAGAGGATCGCGACGGCGAGCAGCACGATCACGCCGATCTTCATGAAGGTCGACAGGTAGTCGCGCGGGGCGAGCAGCATCCACACGGGGAGCACGGCGGCGATGAAGCCGTAGATGATGATCCCCCAGGCGATGGCGGTCCGGTCGAGGCCGAAGATCGCCTGACCCCACTCGCTCGCGCCGACGTACTGCCCGGCGACGATCGCGATCATCAGCAGGACGAAGCCGATCAGCGAGACCTCGGCGATCCGGCCGGGACGGATCCAGCGCAGGTACGCGCCCATGAACAGCGCGATCGGGATCGTCATGGAGACCGAGAAGACACCCCACGGGCTGTCGCCGAGGGCGTTGACCACCACGAGGGCGAGGATCGCCGTGATGATGATCATGATGAGCAGCGTCGCGAGGATCGCGGCCGCGCCGCCGAAGCGTCCGAGCTCGTCCTTCGCCATCTGGCCCAGCGAGCGTCCGCCGCGGCGCATGGAGAAGAACATCACGAGGTAGTCCTGCACCGCGCCCGCGAGCACGACGCCCACGATGATCCAGATCGTTCCCGGCAGGTAGCCCATCTGCGCGGCGAGCACGGGGCCCGTCAGCGGGCCCGCGCCCGCGATGGCCGCGAAGTGGTGGCCGAACAGCACGCGACGGTCGGTCGGGACGTAGTCCTTTCCGTCGGCCTTGTACTCGGCGGGCGTTGCTCGCCTGTCGTCCGGGCGGACGATGAGCCGCTCGATGTACTTCGAGTAGAAGCGGTAGAAGATCAGATACGTCGCGACGGCCGCGAAGACGAACCAGATTGCGTTCACCGTCTCGCCGCGCACGATCGCGAGCATCGTCCAGCCGAGGCCGCCGAGGATGGCGATGACCGCCCAGATCGCGATCTTCAGCGGCGTCCACTTCGGCTTGTCGTCGACCGCGACGGGCGGGAGCGCCCGCTCTCGGGTCCGGGCTCTGGTGTCAGACATGTGGGGACTCCTTCATCGGCACACGCAAGAAAGGCGGCCGTCATTGGCCGCTTGCTGAGATTTTACTGAACGCACGCTCGATGGCGTGCCGCACACGCACGAGCGGCCCGGATGGATCGCCATCCGGGCCGCTCGTGGTGTCGGATCAGGCCAGCTCGCCGAACTCCAGCAGGTCGGTGACGAGCGCCGCGATCGCCGAGCGCTCCGACCGCGTCAGGGTGACGTGACCGAACAGCCCGTGGCCCTTGAGGCTCTCGATCACGCTCGCGATGCCGTCGTGGCGGCCGACCCGCAGGTTGTCGCGCTGGGCGACGTCGTGCGTGAGGACGACCCGCGAGTTCTGCCCCATGCGGCTCAGCACCGTGAGCAGGACGTTGCGCTCGAGCGACTGCGCCTCGTCGACGATCACGAACGCGTCGTGCAGCGAGCGCCCGCGGATGTGCGTGAGCGGCAGCACCTCGAGGATGCCGCGCTGCACGACCTCGTCGAGCACGTTGGTAGAGACGACCGAGCCGAGCGTGTCGTATACGGCCTGGCCCCACGGGTTCATCTTCTCGGCCTGGTCGCCGGGCAGGTAGCCGAGCTCCTGGCCGCCGACGGCGAACAGCGGGCGGAAGACGATGATCTTCTTCTGCTGCTGCCGCTCGAGCACCGCCTCGAGGCCCGCGCACAGGGCCAGAGCCGACTTGCCGGTTCCCGCGCGTCCGCCGAGCGAGACGATGCCGACCTCCGGGTCGAGGAGCAGATCGATGGCGATGCGCTGCTCGGCCGAGCGGCCGTGAAGTCCGAACACGTCGCGGTCGCCGCGCACGAGCCGCACCTCGGAGTCCCCCGACACCCGGCCGAGGGCGGAACCGCGCTCCGACTGGATGACGAGCCCGGTGTTGATGGGAAGCCCGCGGACGTCCTCGTGGGAGGCGACCTCGCTCTCGTAGAGGTCGGCCATGTCGTCGCCCGAGAGATGCAGCGTCGCGATGCCCGTCCATCCGGAGTCGACGGCCTGCTCGGCGAGGTACTCCTCCGCGGCGATGCCGAGGGATGCGGCCTTCACGCGCATCGGCATGTCCTTGGAGATCACGGTGACCTCCTGGCCGTCCTGCGCCAGGTGCATCGCGACCGCCAGGATGCGGCTGTCGTTGTCGCCGAGCCGGATGCCGCTCGGCAGCACGGTCGCGTCGGTGTTGTTGAGCTCGACGCGCAGCGTGCCGCCGTCACCGACCGGAACCGGGAAGTCGAGACGGCCGTGCTCCACTCGGAGCTCGTCGAGGTGGCGGAGCGCCTGCCGGGCGAAGTAGCCGAGCTCGGGATCGTGACGCTTACCCTCGAGCTCCGAGATCACCACGACCGGGATGACGACGGAGTGCTCGGCGAAGCGGAAGAACGCCCGCGGATCGCTCAGCAGCACCGACGTGTCGAGCACGTAGGTGCGCAGGCTCTGCGCGGATTCGTGTGAAGCGGCCTTGCGCCGTGCGGTGGTGCTGCGGCTGCTGGCCTGCTGAGACATCGTGTTGGTCACGCCCCACTCCCGACCCGGGTACCTTGCCCGGCTTCAACGAGTCGACCTGGGGGCCACGAGTCGCGATCCTTGATGGCCGACTCGAACGGGCGCCTTACCCGTTGCCCACACGGTACGTCCGCAACCGACCGAATTACAAGGGTGTCATTCGTTACGAACAGATGAACCGGATCCGCGACCGCCGTCGGCGCGTCAGGACCGCTGCTGTGCGAACGCCGCGCAGGCCTCTTCGAACAGGCCGAGCGTCTCGTCGTCGGTCCCCACGTGGGGCGCGACGCGCACGGTCCCCGCCCGTGCGGTCACCGCCACGCCACGGTTGGCGAGCTCGGCTCCGAGCGCCGCGGCGTTCTCCGGCTCGAGCGCGACGACGCCCGCGCGGCGGGCCGGGTCGAGCGGCGTCACCACGGGGATGTCGTGCCGCTGGGCGATCTCGATCACGCGCTCCGTGCGCTCGCTGAGCGCCGCTTCGACGGCGTCGACGCCGACGGCCTCGATCTCGGAGAGCGCGACGGCCAGGGCCCCCGCGCCGACCAGCGCATCGGCACCGCTCACCGTGTAGGCCTGGGCGGAGGACGCCGGCATCGGCACCGCGTCCACGGTCATGCCGCCCTCGGCACCGCGGAAGCCGGACAGCACGGGGGCGATGCGCGCCCGGGCGCGCGCGCCGAACCAGGCGAAGCCGGTGCCCCGCCCCGCGCGCAGCCACTTATAGCCGTGGCCGCACACGACGTCAGCGGCCTGCCAGTCGGCGTCGACCACCCCGAAGCTCTGCACCGCGTCGACGATGAGCAGCCGGTCGGGCCCGATCGCCTCGCGCAGCGCGCGCAGATCGGCGCGGTAGCCGGTGCGGAAGTCGACGTGACTGACCGCCAGCGCGACCGTCTCGTCGTCGACCGCCTCGGCGACGGCATCCGGGGTCACGAACCCGTGGGGCGCGCTCAGCCACTGCGGATGAACCAGCCCGAAGGCGTCGGCGGCGCGCGTGATGGCGGTGGGGATGCTCGGGAACTCGGCGGGCGAGGCGAGGATGCCACCCGCGAGGCCGTACACCGCATGCATCAGGCCGTAGGTCGACGACGGCTGCAGGGTGACCTCGTCGTCCGCCGCGCCGAGCAGGCGCGAAAGCAGCGCCCTCGCCTCGCCCTCGCGTTCGGCGACGTGCGCGATGCTGCTCGTGCGCCCCGTGCCGAGCAGCTCGAGGTCGGCGAGCGCCTCGTCGCGCACGGCGGGGCTGAGCGGGCCGAACGCCGCCCAGTTCAGATAGCCGGGTTCGACAGCGAACGTTGCCCGGAAGTCGTCGATGGTGCCGATCACACCGACATTCTGGCAGGCGCACCTGTCAGGCCGCCGCCGAGTCCCCGATCAGCCGCCGAAACGGCGGTCGCGCGTCGCGTAGTCGCGGATCGCGCGCAGAAAGTCGACCTCACGCAGGTCGGGGCCGAGCGCCTCCACGAAGTAGAACTCGCTGTGCGCGCTCTGCCAGACCAGGAAATCGCTCAGGCGCTGCTCGCCGCTCGTGCGGATGACCAGATCCGGATCGGGTTGGCCACCCGTGTACAGGTGCTCGCCGATCGACTCGGGGGTCAGGTTCTCGGCGAGTTCTTCGAGTGTGCCGCCGCGCTCGCCGTGCCGCGCGATGATCCTCCGCACCGCGTCGACGATCTCATGCCGCCCGCCGTACCCCACCGCGAGGTTCACGTGAAGACCGGTGTGAGCGCGCGTGCGGTCCTCGGCATCGCGCAGCGCGGTCGCCAGGTTGTCGGGCAGCAGCTCAGCGCGCCCGGCATGCTGCACGCGCCAGTCGCCGCTGTCCGCCAGGTCTCCGGCGAGGCCCGCGATGATGTCGATCAGGTCGGCCAGCTCGGCCGAATCGCGCTTTCGCAGGTTGTCGTTCGAGAGCAGGTAGAGCGTCACGACCTTGATACCCAGCTCGTCGCACCAGCCGAGGAACTCGATGATCTTCGCCGCGCCGGCGCGATAGCCGTGCGCGACCGAGTCATATCCGAGCTGCCGCGCCCAGCGTCGGTTGCCGTCGATGACCATCGCGACGTGATGCGGCACGTTCTCGGGAGAGATCTGGTGCCGCAGCCGCGAGCTGTACAGCCGGTACAGCGGCCCGCGGCCTTCGGCCTGCCTCATGGTTCGCACGTCAATACGCTACTCCGCGCCCAGCGCTCTCCCCTGCGGGCGGGGCCGGGCCGGGCAAGCCCGTGCCGCTTAGGGCATGCATCTCGCCGTACGCTCGGAGCATGACGCACGCGCGCGACGACGACCCGACCTCCGCAGACGGCGTACCCCAGCTGCCCCTGTTCGACGCGGCCGAGCATGACGCCCCGGTCGAGATCAAGCCGACATGGCGCGGCTGGATCCACGCGGCCACCTTCCCGGTCGCGATCATCGCGGGAATCGTGCTGATCGTCCTCGCCGAGGGCGGCCCCGCGAAGTGGGCGTCCGCGGTGTTCATGGCGTCGTCGCTGCTGCTGTTCGGCAACTCTGCCGTCTATCACCGGTTCGACTGGAGCCCGCGCACGAAGCTCGTCCTCAAGCGGATCGACCACGCGAACATCCTGCTGCTGATCGCGGGGACCTACACGCCCATCGCCGTGCTCGCACTGCCGCCGGACAAGGGGATGCTGCTGCTCGTGCTCGTGTGGTCGGGCGCGCTGCTGGGGATCCTGTTCCGCGTGTTCTGGATCGGTGCGCCGCGCTGGCTGTACGTGGCGCTGTACCTGCTGCTCGGCTGGGCGGCCGTGATGTACCTCGTCGACCTGTTCGAGGCGAATCCGGCGATGATGGTGCTCGTCATCGTCGGCGGCCTGCTGTACTCGGGCGGCGCTGTCGTCTACGCCCTGAAGCGCCCGAACCCGTGGCCCGGGCACTTCGGCTTCCACGAGATCTTCCACGTGTGCACCGTGCTGGCGTTCCTGTGCCATTGGACGGGCGCCCTGCTGATCGCCCTGGAACCGGCCTTCAACGGTCCCGCCTGATCCCGCCGCTGCGGGATCTCCGGCAGATCAGAACGGCTGCAGCGGCACCTGTCGCGTGGTTCCCCTGGCCCGCGGGCGCCGGCGTTTGGCCGCGTAGAGCGCCCGGTCGGCGCGCAGCAGCAGGTCCTCGACCTGCTCCTCCTGGCGCAGCGTCGCGGCGCCCCACGACCAGGAGTCGTCCGCCTCGGCGCGCAGTCGCTGCATGATCGCCGCGGCCCGCGCGGTGTCGGCCCCGGGAAGCGCGATCAGGAACTCATCGCCGCCGATCCGGCCGATCACATCCGTCTCGCGGAGCCCATCGCGCCACAGCGCGACCGCGGCCCGCAGCGCGCCGTCTCCGCGCGCATGCCCGTGATCGTCGTTGAGCCGCTTGAAGTCGTCGAAGTCGACGGCCACGACCGCCAGGGGCGTGCCCCGGCGGCGCGACCGCCGGGCGAGGGCCTGCAGCCGCTCCTCGAAGCCGAGGCGGTTCAGGGCACCGGTGAGCTCGTCGGTCTGCGCGAGCATGCGCAGTCGCAGCCGCACGCGCAGCACGACCTCCAGCAGGAACAGGGACGTCGGGATGCCGATGATCACCGGGCCGGGCCCGATGATCCCGAGCACGTCCGGGTCCGCGAACAGCAGACCCGCCCCGACGGCCGATACGACGACGAGCTGGAACGCGCGCGCCGTGCCCGGCCGGTAGAAGCAGCCGAGCATCGCGGCGACGAGCTGCAGCCCGAGGATCCCCTCGACGAGCGGCACCGGCCCCGCCATCGCGGAGATGTGGCCGAACGTCGTGGCCGCCACGAGGACGACCCAGGCGAGCACCGCCCAGCGGGGAAGGCGGTGGCCGAAGGCCAGCGCGGCCGCGACCGTGAGGAGGCCGATGACCACGTCGGCGACCGACAGGCCGACGCTCAGCGCGGCCTGCACCCCGAGCAGGTCGACCAGGCCGCTCAGCACGAAGAGCCCTGCGGCGGCGATGCACACGATCGTGTACGCGGTCTGCCGCGGCGGGCGCGCCTCGGCCGGATCGGGCGCCGGCAGCGCGATCCGGCGCGGGTAGGTGCGGGGCACCCGGCCGGGGGCGCGCCGCTTGTCGCGGTACAGGTCGCCATCGGCGACCTTGACCGCGTGGTCGAGTCCGCGGTTCGGCAGGATCTTGGCCACGCCGGCGCTGAAGCGGTGCGGGGACGCGGCGCGCAGCCGGCCCAGAACGGCGCGGGCGGCCTGTTCGTCCGGCGCCTGCACGACGACGACGAACTCATCGCCGCCCCAGCGCCCGACGACGCCGGATTCGCCGATCACCTCCTGCCAGGAGCGGGCACTGTCGCGCAGCAGCAGATCTCCCGCGGCATGGCCATGCCGGTCGTTGTAGGGCTTCAGGCCGTCCATGTCGATCCCGATCACCCAGAGCCCCTCGCGCCGGTGCGCGCGGACGTACGCACGCAGCGCCCGCCGGTTGAGGGTGCCCGTCAGCGGATCGGTGCGCAGCGCGCGCCGCAGCCCGCGGACCAGCGCGATCGACACCTCCAGCGTGAACACGCTGACGAGCGCGGCGTACACGCTCGCCCAGGCGACGACGGGGTCCGGATCGCGCAGCGACGGGTTGACGAGCGCCGCGACGGTGGTCACGGCCACGATCGCGCTCAGCATGATGCGCGCGGCGCGCGGCCGGAACCCCCATCCGAGATAGGCGGCGAGCAGAGGCACCAGGAACAGGGTGCTGAGCAGACCGCCCAGGTCGGAGGCCGCGAACTGTGCGACCGCGATGCCGGCCGCGACGCCGCCGATCAGCACCAGGCCTGCCCACCGCGGCAGCCGGCGCCCGGCGGCGAGCGCCCACGCGAGGCCCAGCAGACACAGCACAAGCTGCGCGATCTCGGCGGTCGTCTCGAGCGACCCGTGGGGATGCATCACGAGGTGCGCGGCGATGAGCACGGCGAAGTATCCGGCGCCCAGCGCCGTCGTCGCCGAGAAGTTCGACTGGCGGCGGAGGGCGCGCCGGATTCTGCCTACGGCAGGGCCGAGGGCATGGTCGACGGAACGAGACATGCGGTCTTCTCCAGGGCACCGGCTCGGGCAGCCGGCCATCGACGCGCTGGCTCGGGTGCCCACGCTCGACGCGCACAGACTAGCGGATGCCGTCCCCATTCGTCTGCATACTTCGTGCGCTCACTTCCCGCGCACTGCCAGGTAGAGTCGGTACCCGGGGAGCTGAGACGAGAGCAGGAGAATGACCTCGATGACGGCGCACGAGGGCACTGGCGGCCCCGAGCACCACATCCACTTCCAGTGCCTGGTCGACGCGCACTCGGAGAACGTGATCGGCTATGAGGCGCTCGCGCGGTTCGCCGACGGCGTCGCGCCGGATGAGCACCTCGCCCGCGCGCGCGCCGCGGGCCGCCTGCGCGAGCTCGAGCTGACGCTCATGCGCAGCGCCGTCGAGGCATCCCACGTCATCCCGAGCGATCTGCTGGTGACGATCAACGCCTCGGCGACCACGATCGCCTCCGCCGAGCTCGACGGGATGCTCCCCGGCGGCCGACGCTGGGGCCTGGAGCTCGCGGAGACCTCCGAGATCGACCCCGACGGCGCGCTGCGGCGCCGCGTCGCCGACTTCGGCGCACTGCTGCTGATCGACGACGCCGGCTCGCAGCACGCCTGCATCGAGTGGATCTCGATCCTGCGTCCCGAGATCGTCAAGATCGACAAGAGCGTCGTCTGGGCGGCATGCGACCGCCGTGCGGCCCGTCGCCAGCTCGACCAGTTCGTCGCGGCCTCGCGCCAGGTGGGAGCGAAGACGCTCGCCGAGGGTGTCGAGAGCGATCTGCACGCGCGAGTCATCACCGAGGCCGGGATCGACTACGCCCAGGGATTCCGATACGGCCTTCCCGCCGCCTTCGCCGCCTGACGACCACGCACGCCTCCGGCGCTCAGGTCGGTCCGTCGGGGTAGATGCCGCGGGTCTCGCGACGCCGCGAGCGCCCCCGCCACGAAAGGCGCGGCCTCGGCAGGATCTTCACCGCCGCGAGCGTCAGATACAGCAGTGTGTTGATGGCGACGAATGCCGCCAGCACCGCGACCTCGTCGCTGTGAAGGATCGACTCGGGAAGCAGGAACCCCGTCTGCACGACGAGCGCGCCCGCCGCGATCACGATGCCGCCCCCGCCGATGCCGCTGCGGGCACGTGGGCCCACGTCGCCTCTCGCCGGAACGTCATGTCGAGGATTCCCCGGACGAACACCACGTCGAGCACGAGGTCGAACACGAGCTCCGGCACCACGAGCAGCGCCAGCAGCCGCCCGCGCCACCCCGCCCGCCACGCGGTGACCAGCCGCTCGGCGACGAACACGACGCCCAGCCCGATCCAGAACGGGAACCAGATCCACTGGTCGATGGAGACGATCATGAGCGCCAGCAGCGCGAAGTACGCGGTCAGCGCGATCACCGAGTAGCCGATCGCGATCTGCTGCGCCCAGTAGCGCACAGTGGTCGAGGTGACCCCGTACGCGGCGAGGTTCTCGATCGCGCCGCGCTGCCATCGCAGCCGCTGCCGCGCCAGCGCCCGCCACGTGGGCATGAGCTCGGTGATCACCGTGCACTCGTTCGGCGAGACGATGAGCCCCCCGAGCGTCTTGATCGCGATCGTCAGCTCGTTGTCCTCGGTCAGCGCGAGGGTGTCGTACACGTCGCCGTGGACGCCCGGCAGCAGCGTTCCCCGCGAGGCGGCGACCACGCGCAGTGCCGCGGGCCGGAACACCGTCGCGGTGCCGGTCAGGACGAAGACCTTGCCCCGGCGCCGCTCGATCTCGCGGGTGTACCGCGCGTACTCGTTGCGCTGGAGCTGACCGAGCAGCCCGTGCCCCTCCTCCCCGAGGAACAGACCGCCCACCGCCATGAGCGCCCGGTCGTCGGTCATCCGGCGCCGCGCGACCTCCAGGAACACGCCCGACGCGAGGCGCGTGTCCGCATCCATCACCATCACGGCGTCGTTGGCGCCGAGCTCGGGCAGGATGCGCGCGAGCGCCTGGTTGAGCGCACCCGCCTTCTTGTGCTGGTTGCCGACGGTCTCGAAGACCTCCACCCCGGCGCGCCGGGCGATCTCGACCGTGCCGTCCGAGCAGTTGTCGGCGACGACGACGATCCGCTCGGGCGGCGTGGTCTGAGCGCGCAGCGAGGCGATCGTCGCCGGCAGATGGTGCTCCTCGTTGTGCGCGGGGATCACCACCGTGACGGTGACCTCACCCGCGAACACGCCCCGCGTCTCCGCCATGATGCGCCGAGGGGCCAGCGGCCGGCCCTCAGCGCGGGGCGAGCTGCGGCGCGCCCTCGTGAGCACGACGTCCTCGTACACCGTGATGCCCACGCCGGCGATGGCCGCCACCAGCACGCCGACGCCGACGAGCGCGAGGGCGGGCCCCTGCGGGTCGTACCGGATGGTCCACTCCCCCAGCTGCAGCGTCTGCAGCCGGCCGAAGGGCGCGGGACGTGCCGCGACGAGCGCGAACCACAGCGCACCCGCCGCGACCAGCGTGAGGCCCATGATGCCCAGGCCGGCGAACCTCTGCATACGCGAATTCATCGTGGTGACCCTCGTCCTCCGGACGTGCCGGAACGTGAGGGGAGGGTGTCCGTCCGGGCCGAGGGGAGGTTAGCGGGGGTCGTCTTCGGAATCGCTGGGAGTCTCCCCGCGTGCGGCGGCCTCCTCGGCGTCGAGAGCCTCGTTCGCCTCCGCGCGGTAGCGCGTGCGGCGCACCCGGCGCAGCATGTCGGCGACAAGCAGGGCGACCAGCACGACGAGGATCGCGATCACCGTGAAGCCCTCGGGTCCGGGCGTCACCAGCTGCGGATCGACCGTCGGCGTGGGCGTCGGAAGGGGGGTCGCCGCGAGAGCGTGCATGGGTGGCTCCTGTTCTAGCCTGGAACCACTAAGCCTACTTTCGCGCCGGCGTGCTGCCTGACAGTGCCCGGGCCCTCACCGATGGAGATCCATGACCACCCAGGCGGAGCTCGACGACCGCTACGGCCGCACGGCGCGGCCGGTGCGCCGCCGCCTGCTGTGGGGCGCCCTCATCGCCGTCGCGGCACTCGGGATCGGCTGGCTCGGCTGGACCGCCGTGTCGAACTCGGTCGAGGCGGTCTCGGTCGACGGCCTCGGCTACGAGGTGCGCGACGAGCACACCGTCGAGGTGTCGTTCCAGCTCACCGCCCCGGAGGGTCGCTCGGTCGCCTGCGCCGTGCAGGCGCTCGACAAGGAGTTCGGTGTCGTCGGCTGGAAGATCGTCCAGTACGAGGGCGACGGAGACCACCGGATGCGCCACACCGAGACGGTGCCGACCGTCGCGGAGGCGACCACGGGTTTGGTCGAATCCTGCTGGGTCACGTAGTCTGAGCCACAGATCTCACTGACGCCCCGGCAATACGCCGGGGCGTCTTGCACTATCTCCGTCCATCGAAGGGAGCACATCGTGTCCAACGATGCCCAGGTCACTTTCCTCACGCAGGAGGCCTACGACCGTCTCGCCGCCGAGCTCGAGGAGCTCTCGACCACCGGCCGCGAGGAGATCGCCAAGCGCATCGAGATCGCCCGCGAGGAGGGCGACCTCAAGGAGAACGGCGGCTACCACGCCGCGAAGGACGAGCAGGGCAAGATCGAGATGCGCATCCGCAATCTCCAGGCCCTGCTGAAGGAAGCGGTCGTCGGCGAGGCGCCGGAGTCGAACGGCACGGTCCAGCCCGGCACGGTCGTCACGGCGCTCGTCCTCGGCGACGAGGAGCGGTTCCTGCTCGGCAGCCGCGAGATCGCCGGCGGCACCGACCTCGACGTCTACAGCGAGCAGTCGCCGCTGGGCGCCGCCATCCTCGGCCTCAAGGAGGGCGACAAGACCTCCTACCAGGCGCCCAACGGCAAGGAGATCGCCGTGGAGATCGTCAAGGTGGAGACCTTCACGGGCTGATTTCTCCCTGCGCTGAAGCCCCGTTCCCGAGGAACGGGGCTTTCGCGTTCCTCGGCCGTTGCCCCTTGCGAACGAAGTGAGCGTGGAGCGAAGCGACTGCCGACCACCTCGTCAACGCGACCCCCGTCAAGGGATGGAGCGCAAGCGACAGCCCGCGAACGAGAGCGCCCGCGCGGAGCGTGGGCGCGAGCGTTCGCGCACGCTCATTGCACTACCCGCGAAGCGGATAAAAGAACACGGCACAGCCCCTCGAGCACTTGCCCTGACGTGACCTGCTAGTCCGGCAGCACCTCGGGGCGGAAGCCCGCGTCGCGGAGGATCTGGAGCGTGAGCTCGCGGTGCTCCTTGCCGCGGGTCTCGACCGAGATCTGCAGCACCACCTCGCTGATCTGCAGGCCCTGACCGTGACGCGTGTGAAGCACCTCGATGACGTTCGCGCCGGCCTCGGCGAGCAGCTCCGACACGCGCGCGAGCTGTCCCGGGCGGTCGGGAAGCGGGATCCGGATGGACATGTAGCGTCCCGACGCCGACAGGCCGTGCGCCACGACGCGCTGCAGCAGCAGGGGGTCGATGTTGCCGCCCGACAGCACGGCGACGGTCGGACCGTCCGCGCGCACCTTGCCCGCGAGGATCGCCGCGACGCCCACCGCGCCGGCCGGCTCCACGACGACCTTCGCGCGCTCGAGCAGCACAAGCAGCGCCCGGGCGATGTCGTCATCCGTGACCGTCACGACCTCGTCCACCAGCTCGCGGATGACCGCGAACGGCACGTCGCCGGGACGGTCCACCAGGATGCCGTCCGCGATCGTCGGCTGGGTGGTGATCCGGACGGGCTCGCCGGCCTCGAGCGACGCCGGGTAGGGCGCGGCGTTCTCGGCCTGCACCCCGATGATGCGGACCTGGCGGCCCTCGGCCGCGGCGCGGGCCTTGGCCGCCGCCGCGATGCCGGCGATCAGCCCGCCGCCGCCGATCCCGACCAGGATGGTCGTCACATCCGGAGCGTCGTCCATGATCTCCAGGCCCAGCGTTCCCTGGCCGATCACGACATCGCGGTGGTCGAAGGGGTGGATCAGCACGGCGCCCGTGCGCTCGGCGTGCTCCGCGGCGCGCTGCAGCGAGACCGCCACCGTCGCGCCCTCGAGCACGACCTCGGCGCCGTAGCCGCGCGTGGCGAGCAGCTTCGGCACGGGAACGCCCAGCGGCATGTAGATCGTCGCGGGGATGCCCAGCTGCTGCGCGCCGAGCGCGACGCCCTGCGCGTGGTTTCCGGCCGAGGCTGCGACGACGCCGCGCGAGCGCTCCTCCTCGGTCAGCTGCGCGAGGCGGTACGTGGCACCGCGCACCTTGAACGATCCCGTGCGCTGCAGGTTCTCGAGCTTGAGGTGCACCGGCGCACCGAGCACCTCGCTCAGGTGCAGCGAGTACTCCATCGGCGTGTGGTTGATGACGCCCTCGAGGCTGCGCGCGGCGGCCTCGATCTCGGCGAGGGTCGGCACGACGGGCAGCGCCTCGGTGGGCTTCGGGGTGGGATCGAGAGTGGTCACGATGCGGTTCCGTTCTTCTCGTCCGGCCTGCCGGCGGCCCCGCCGCCGTGCCTGACCGGTCCGATGGTCTTGGGGACGGTGTCCCAGATCAGGTTCTCTCCGTGGACGGGCGCGCCGGTGCGCCAGGACCCGCTGGACAGGGTCACCGCCACCACGTTGACGAACGCGGCGAGCGGCACGGCGAACAGCGCACCGGGGATGCCGGCGATCATGGATCCGCCCGCGACCACCATGACGACGGCGAGCGGATGCACCTTGACGGCCGACCCCATGAGGATGGGCTGGAGGACGTGGCTCTCGATCTGCTGGACGGCGAGGACGACGATCAGCATCGCCAGGGCGATGAGGGGGCCGTTGTAGACGAGCGCGATGAACACCGCGACGGCGCCGGTCAGGATGGCGCCGACGAGCGGCACGAACGAGCCGAGGAACACCATCACGGCGATCGGGATCGCGAGCGGAAGCTGGAGGAAGAAGGCGCCGAGCCCGATGCCGACCGCGTCGATCGTCGCGACGAGCAGCTGCGTGCGCGCGTAGTTGATGACCGTCTGCCAGCCGTTGCGGGCCGCCTGGTCGACCGCCATGCGGGCCTGGGCCGGGAAGAGGCGGACGGTCCAGCGCCAGATGCCCCCGGCGTCGGCGAGGATGCAGATCAGCGCGAAGAAGGTCAGCAGCGCGCCCGCGGCGAAGTGCCCCACCGTGGAGCCGATGGCGAGCGCCCCGCTCCACAGCGTCGACGCCTGCTCCTCGAGGAGGGCGAAGCCCTGGTCGAGATAGCCGTCGATCTCGGCCTCCGAGACACCGACCCCCACCAGGAAGTCGCGCAGCCCCGTGACCGCCTCGACGACGCGGTCGCGCACGTCGCCGAACTCGCGCGAGATCTGCCAGGCGACGAGCCACACGAGGGCCGCGACGATCGCGATCGTGCCGATGAGCGTGATCACGATGGCGGCCCAGCGCGGCACCCGGTGCCGCAGCAGCCACGACATCGCCGGCCAGACGAGCGCCGTGATCAGGATGGCGACGAGTAGCGGGATGACGAGGAGCTTGAACTGGATGACGAGCCAGACGAGCACGCCGATGGCCGCGGCGACCACCAGGAACCGCCACGCGTAGGCGGTCGCGATCCGGAGGCCCGCCGGCACGGCGTCGGCCGGCCGCGCCGCCGTGGGAACGGCGGGTCGCGGGCGGAACACGTCCCAGATCCCGGCGCGGGTCTTGTCGTCGCTCATCTGGGTCAGTCTAGATCCGCCCTCCATGCCGGTCCGGCATATGTCCGACCCCCTCAGTAGCGTGAGCCGGGTGAAGCAGCACCTGTCCCTCGCCGAGGCCCGCCGCGTCGCTCTCGCGGCCCAGGGGTTCGCCCGCCCGCGACCCGAGGCCGTCGGCACCCGCCAGCTCAATGGCGCGATCGCGCGGATGGGCGTGCTGCAGATCGACTCCGTGAACGTCTTCGCCCGCTCGCACTACGTTCCGCTGTTCTCACGCCTCGGTGCGTACGACACGGCCGACCTCGACCGCCTCGTACTTCGCCACGGCGCCGGCGGACGTCCGCGCAGCACCGGCTCTTACGTCGAGTACCTGGCGCACGAGGCGACGTTCCTGCCAGTCGAGGACTGGCCGCTCTGGCGGTTCCGGATGGACGACATGCGCGCGAGGTACGGCGGGCCCGGCAGCTGGTATGCCGAGAATGCCGCGACCGTCGAGTGGGTGCGCGCCGAGCTTGCCGCGCGCGGACCGCTGCGTCCCGCCCAGATCGAGTCGGACGCGCACCGCGGCAGGCGCGGCCCCTGGTGGGACTGGGATGTCGTCAAGCGCGCGCTCGAGCTGATGTGGCGCTTCGGCGAGGTCGCGATCGCGGGGCGGCGGGGCTTCGAGCGCCGCTACGGGCTCGCCGAGCAGGTCGTGCCAGGTCACCTCCTCGACGCCGAGGTGACGCGCGAGGAGGCGATCCGGGAGCTCGTCCACCGCGCCGCCCGCGCCTCCGGGGTGGCGGCGGCCTCCGATCTCGCCGACTACCACCGCATTCGCGACCGCAAGGCGGTGCTCGGCGCGGTGCAGGACCTCGTCGACCAGGGCGAGCTCGCCCCCATCTCGGTCGAGGGCTGGAAGCGGGGTGACGCGGCGCTGCCGGCGTGGGCGCACCGCGAGGCGGCGCTCCCCCGCCGCATCGATGTGGCCACGGTCCTCACGCCGTTCGATCCGGTGGTGTGGTTCCGCGAGCGGGCGGAGCGACTGTTCGATTTCGACTATCGCATCGAGATCTACACGCCCGCGCACAAGCGGCGGTTCGGCTACTACTCCCTGCCTGTGCTCGTCGATGACCGCATCGTCGGCCGCGTCGATCTGAAGGCAGATCGCGCCGCCTCGACCCTCCGCGTGCAGTCGGCGTGGTGGGAGGCGGGTGTGCCCTCGACGGCGGCGGAACGCGTCGCCACCGCGCTCCGCGACGCGGCGGCGTGGCAGGGCCTCGACCGCATCACGATCTCCACCTGGGGCGACGCGACCGACGACCTGGCATTCGTGATGCCCGACGCGGGCCGGCACGACCGCCCGGCCCTCGATCCGGAGCCCGCGCCGGCGGCCGACGAGGCGCTCGACGTCGCCTGAGCCGCTCCGGTCTCACCGATCCGCCACGGGCGGAAAGGGGCTGACGGCCGCGGATCCGCGAGGCAGACTGCAGGCATGCGACTCCTCGTCCTCGGCGGAACCGTCTTCCTGTCCCGTTCCGTGGCCGACGCGGCACTCTCCCGGGGACACGAGGTCACGGTCGTCAGCCGCGGCACGAGCGGATCCGCTCCCGCCGGCGCGCGGCATGTCATCGCGGACCGCGATGCGCCCCTTCCGGTTGAGCTGGCGGGGATGGACATCGACGTCGCGGTGGACGTCACGTCCCGCCCCTCACGTGTACGGTCCGCTCTCGCGCAGCTGCGGGCGGCGCACTGGATCTACGTGTCATCGATCAGCGTGTACGCCGACGAGCAGACGCGCGGCGGCGGCCCGGGTTCCCTGCCGCTGCAGGAAGCGCTCGACGACGACAGCGACGACCCTGCCGACTACGGACGCATGAAGGCAGGCTGCGAGCGACTGATCTCCGAGCGCGCGGAGTCCCACGCGATCGTCCGCCCCGGGCTGATCGTCGGGCCGGGCGACCGCTCGGGACGCTTCACCTACTGGGTCGACCGGATGCGATGCGTCCGGGATGGCGAGGTCGTCTTGGCACCGGGCGACGCTGCGGATCCGGTTCAGGTCATCGACGTGCGCGACCTCGCGGAGTGGATCGTCCTGCTCGCCGAACGACGGACGACCGGGGTCTTCGACGCGATCGGAGACCCCGCCCGATCACCGACCTGCTCGACGACGTCGCCGCGGGCTGCGGGGCGAGGCCCCGCTGGCGCTGGGCGACGGACGAACAGCTCGAGGGCGTCGGAGTCATCCCCTGGATGGGGCCGCGTTCCCTGCCCCTCTGGGTGCCGCGTCCCGACTACGACGGGATGATGACCCACCTCGCCGCCCCGGCTCGGGAAGCCGGCCTGCTCACCCGCCCCATCGCCGACAGCGCCCGCGACATGCTCGCCTGGCTCGAGGAGACCCCGGATGCGGCGCGCACCGGACTCACCCCCGACGAGGAGCACGAGGTCCTCGACCGCCTCGGCTGAGAGGCCTCGCCCCGAACCCGGCGACAACACGAGACGGCCGCCCGCAGAATGCGGACGGCCGTCTAGGTGAAGCTGCGTCAGAACTGCACGCGCGGCGGCTCGGCGATGGCGGCGCCATCGACGACCTCGAAGAACTCACGCTCCGTGAAGCCCAGGTTGCGGGCGAAGAGGTTGTTGGGGAACACCTTGATCTTGGTGTTCAGCTCGCGGACGCCGCCGTTGTAGAAACGGCGCGACGCCTGGATCTTGTCCTCGGTGTCCACCAGCGCGTGCTGCAGCTGCAGGTAATTCTGGCTCGCCTGGAGCTGGGGATAGGACTCGGCCACCGCGAAGAGGTTCTTCAGCGCCTGCTGGATGTGCCCCTCCGCCACGCCCGCCTCGGCGGGGCCGCGCGCCGTGAGCGTCTCGGCACGCGCGCGGGTGACGTTCTCGAAGACGGCCTTCTCGTGCGCCGCGTAGCCCTTGACGGCCTCGATGAGGTTCGGAATGAGGTCGGCCCGGCGCTTCAGCTGCACCGTGATGTCGCTCCACGCCTCGTCCACACGGACGTTCAGCTGCACGAGCGAGTTGTACGTGGCCCACAGGTAGATGCCCGCGATGACGATGATCGCCACCACGATGCCGATAGGAATCAGCCATTCCATTGAGGAACCCCCCTAGATGATGCCCCCATCCTAAACGCGACACCCGACACGCCGCGTCGCCCATGTGGTGGACGCGGAGGCCCCGCCGGTGCCGCTGTTTACTCAGTTACCGGACGTAATAATGAAGTACGGTAACGGAATGGCGCCGACGATTCTCGACCACCTGCTGCTCGTGAGCGAGCTGTTCCAGCGCGACATGGCGCGCGCATTCGCGGGTACGACCCTCACCACCGCGCGCGTCCGGGTGCTGTGGCTGCTGCACCACCGCGGCCCCTCGACCCAGCGCGAGCTCGCACAGGACCTCGACGTGAGTGCGAGAAACGTGTCGGGCCTCGTCGACGCACTGGAGGCGAGCGGGCACGTGATCCGCACTCCGCACCCGATGGACCGGCGCGCGACCGTGGTCACCCTCACCGACGCCGCCGCCGAGCAGATGGCGGCGATGCAGCGCGACCACGCGCACCTCTCGACCACCCTGCTCGACGCGGTCGCGCCGCAGGATCGCGCACCGCTCGAGCGTGGCATCGTCGCGATCGCCGCGCGGCTTGCCGAACTCGTCGACGCCGCCGAGCGCACGGACACCGAGGGCGCGCGATGACCACGACGACCACCGCCACGCGCCCCTCCTTCTGGGCGCGCGCCGGATCCTGGGCCCTTCGCGCGCTGCGGCTCGAGCTCGGGATCTACGCCGGCATCGGGCGGGCGATCGCGCGCCGCCCGGCGATCCCGGCCGGGGCCGCCGGGTTCTCGTACCACCGGCCGATCCTGACCATCCTTGTCATCTTCATCGTGCTGTCGGCCGTGGAGATCCCGATCTTCGACCTGATCGTCCATCGTTGGCCGGTCGTGCGGATCGTGGTGCTCATCCTCGGCATCTGGGGCCTGACCTGGATGGTGGGCTACCTGTGCGCGATGCTGATGCGCCCGCACGTCGTCGGCTCCGACGGCATCCGGGCGCGCAGCGGCATCGAGATCGACATCCCGCTGCCCTGGGACGACATCGCCTCGGTGGAGATCGCCCGCCGGGTGGATGAGGAGAAGGCGCCACGGATCATCGACCAGGACGGCAGGGCGACGCTCGCGCTGCGCATCGGCAACGAGACGAACATCCTGATCCTCCTCGAACGCCCCTCGACCGTGCGACTGCCGGGCCTCGCACCGAAGGGCGGCGAGCACTCCGTCCAAGGGGTGCGCCTGTGGGCCGACGACCCGAAGGCCTTCCTGCGGGCCGTCGGCACGCACATCTGACGACGCGAGCAGTCGGACTCATCCGTCCCCCCGCTGGGATTCGAACCCAGACTGCGGCGAGTTTAAGTCGCCTGCCTCTGCCGGTTGGGCTACGGGGGGCCTGTCCACGCTACCGGCGCAGACGGCGAGAGCCGCCACTCCGAAGGGAGTGGCGGCTCTCGTGCACGCGGGGCTTACTTGGCAGCGGCCTCGACGGGGGCCTTCTCGGCCGGAGCCACAGGGGCCTCGGCGGCCGGCGGCTTCGGGCGCGAGGCGTAGGCCTCGAAGAATGCGCGCGGCTGCGTGACGGCCTTGAGCTGCACGGTGTCGCGGCCGAGCCAGAGGTTATGCCACCAGCCCCACAGCACGCGCCACTTGCGCTCCCAGGTCGGCATGGCGAGGCCGTGGTAGCCGCGGTGCGCGACCCAGGCGAAGAAGCCCTTGATCGCGAACTTGCCCGACTGGAACACGCCGTCGTACAGGCCGAGGCCGGCGACCGCGCCGAGGTTCTTGTGGAAGTAGTCCACCGGCTGCTCGCCGCGCAGCACGGCGACCAGGTTCTTCGCGAGGCGCTTCGCCTGGCGGACGGCGTGCTGCGCGTTCGGCACGCACGTGCCGTCGGGAAGGCCACCGGTCTTGTCCGGGACGGCGGCGATGTCACCGGCGGCCCAGGCGCCCTCGATCACGTTCTTGTCCGCGTCGACCACGCGCAGGTCGGCCTGCGTCGTGATGCGGCCACGGGGCTCGGTCGGCAGGTCGCCGCCGCGCGCCACGGTGGGGTTCGCCATGACACCGGCGGTCCAGACGATCAGGCCCGACGGGTACGACTCGCCGGTGGAGGTCTCGACGATGCCGTCCACCGCGCTCGTGACCTGCGTCTCGAGGTGCACGTTCGCGCCGCGCTGGGCGAGGTCCTTCAGCACCCACTCGCTGGTCGGCAGCGACACCTCGGGCATGATGCGACCCATCGCCTCGATGAGGTGGAACTGCGTCTCCTCGAAGGAGATCTCGGGGTACTTGCCGACGAGCGACGAGGCGAGCGAGCGCAGCTCGGCGAACGTCTCGATGCCGGCGAAGCCGCCGCCGACGACGACCGTCGTGAGCAGACGCTGGCGCAGCGGGTCACCGGCGGGCAGGGCCGACGCCTTCTCGAAGTTGGAGATGAGGGTGTCGCGGACGTAGACGGCCTCTTCGACCGACTTCAGGCCGACCGCGTTCTCGGCGATGCCCGGGATCGGGAACGTGCGCGAGACGGATCCGGCGGTCACGACGATGTGGTCGTACGTCATCTCGTACGGCTCGCCACCCTCGGGGCTGATCGTCGCGGTCTTGTTCGCGTGGTCGATCCCGGTCACCTTCGCCGTGATGAGCGTGGTGCGCTTCAGGTGACGGCGGTGCGAGACCACCGTGTGGCGGGCCTCGATCGAGCCCGCTGCGACCTCGGGAAGGAACGGCAGGTACGTCATGTACGGGAGCGGGTCGACCATGACGACCTCGGCCTCCCCACGACGCAGGTGCTTCTCGAGCTTCCACGCGGTGTAGAAGCCCGCGTATCCGCCGCCGACGATGAGAATCTTGGGCACGAGTGAAGAACTCCTTGAATCAGGGTTTGCCCGGCGACCGCCGCACACGGGCCGAGCGGACGCGTCGCACAGCCGCGATGACGCCCAGCACCACGAGGATACCAGCGCCGCTGAGCGCGGCGAGCGGCAGCGTCCCCGTGCGCAATTCCTCCTGCGAGGGCAGGAACGACGAGCCCGCCTCGGGGCGCCCCTCGGCCGGCGGAAGCGGCGGCACCTCGACCGGGGTCACCGTCGGCGTCGGCTGCTGTTCCGCCGGCTTGCGGCGGTTGACCTCGATCCACCGCTCGAGATCGCCCATCGGGTTGCGGGTCGCCGCGGGCACGTCCGCAGTGACGGCGGCCTCCGCGTCGACCAGGCCGTACCCGTAGAGCGGATGCGGCACCTCTGTCACGCCCTTGGGTTTGCGCGCAGTCTGCACGATCCGGTTGATCACGTCGATCGCGCTGGCGTCGGGATGGGCGCTGCGCACGAGGGCCGCGACGCCCGTGACGATCGGCGCCGCGCCGCTCGTCCCCTTCCACTCCTTCAGCACGCCGTCCGCGGAGATGCCCAGCAGCTTCTCACTCGGCGCCGAGACGCCGATCGTGATGCCCTGCGTGGAGGCCTCCACGCTCGGCTTGCCCTCGGGATCGACCCCGGCCACCGTCAGCACGCCGGGGATCGTGGCGGGGGCGCCGACCACGTTCGTGCCGCTGCCGCGGTTTCCCGCCGCGGCGACGATCACGACGTCGTGCTGCATCGCGTACAGGAACGCGTCGTCCCACGACTCGTCCCAGCTCTGGGCGTTGGTCGTCAGGGACAGATTGATGATGTCGGCACCGTGGTCCACCGACCAGGTGATCGCCTCGGCGATCTGCTCCACGAACGGCACGGTCGCCGAGTCGCCGAAGCCGACCGACACGGACAGCAGCTTGGCCTTCGGCGCGACGCCGATCATCTTGTCGGCGTCTCCCCCGTTGCGCGCCGCCACCAGCGAGGCGACCCAGCTGCCGTGGTTCCGATTGACCACGTCGACGGGGGTTCGGCCATCCTGCGCGCCGACGCCCGACACGTCGGTGCCACCGGCGACGGCCCCCTTGAAGGCCTCGGGCCCGTCGACGATGCCGGTGTCGATCACGGCAACCGTGACACCCTCGCCCTGGCTCGTCTTCCAGGCCTCCTTGATGCCGTAGTCGTCGATCCAGTACTGCCGATCGCGCTCCGACGGCTCCTTCGTCGGTGACGGCGACGGCGATGGTGTCGCCGCGGACCGCGGCGTCGGCTCGGTGTCGGTCGGGGGGACACCGGCGGCCGCTCCGGTCAGCATCGCGGCCGCCAGGGCGAAGGCCGCCAGTCGCGCGACGCGGCTCATCCGGCCTTCCCCGGCTCGGCGCACTCGCAGCGCGCGGGCGACCAGGCCGACCGCTCCAGTGCGGCGTCGCCGACGGGGTTGACTCCGGGGCCCGCCGCGAGGGCGTGGCCGGCGAGGGCGTGCAGGCACTTGACGCGGGTGGGCATCCCGCCCGCCGAGATGCCGGCGATCTCGGGCACATCGCCGTACGCCGCGCGATCGGCGAGGTATGCCTCGTGCGCACGGACGTACTGCGCGGCGAACTCGGGCTCGTCGGCGAGACGCGCGGCGAGCTCGGGCATCAGCTGCCCCGCCTCGAGCCGCGACATCTCCGCCGTCGCGGCGGGGTGGGTCAGGTAGTAGAAGGTCGGGAACGGCGTGCCGTCCGGCAGCCGCGGCGAGGTCGCGACGACCGTCGGATTGCCGCACACGCACCGGGCGGCGATGCCCACGACACCGCGTGCCTCGCGGCCGAGCTGCGCGGAGACGACCTCGATGTCGACCGGGCGGGCGGGTTCGAAGGCGTCAGTCGTCACCCGTCAAGGCTACCGGCGACCGCCGTGTGCTCCCTGAGCCGGATCAGCCCGCCGGCGTCTCCGCGGGCGTCGGATCCGGCACGCCCACGGTGATCTCCACCGCGTTCCGTGCCGTCGCAGCTCCCATCACCGACCGCAGCAGGCCGCCGATCCAGTCCGACTTCCGCTCCTCGACCTCGGCGCTGACGGGTTCGGGATCCTGCGGGGTGTCGGTCTCTTCGAGATCGTCGATCACGAGGAAGCGGACCTCCCCCGGCTTGACGTAGTACAGCCGCTCGCGCGCCTGGGTCGTGATGTACGCGGGGTCCTTCCAGCGATCGCGCTCGCGTTCCAGCGTCGCGATCTCGTCCTTCGTGACCTGGACCGACTCCTGCAGCGCGGCGATCTTCTGCCGCTGCTCGACGTACGTCGCGACGGTCGGCGCGAGCACAAGGACCGCCAGCACGACAAGGCCCAGCATGATCGCCGCGAAGCCGGAGAAGCGGATGCTGCCGAGCCACTCGCGCGCGTCGGTCCGGCGGCCGGCGGGCGAGGCCCCGCGCCGGGGCGAAGCCCCCCGAGACGCGGAAGGGGGAGCCGTCTTCCTGCTCACGGCTCCCCCTCTCGTCGAACGTCAGTGCATCACGCGGTCGCGCCCGTTCGTTCAGCTGACAGCTGTCAGCTGAACCGCGGGTAGGCGCTGCGGCCGGCGAAGACCGCGGCGGAGCCGAGCTCCTCCTCGATGCGCAGAAGCTGATTGTATTTCGCGACCCGGTCGCTGCGAGCAGGCGCGCCCGACTTGATCTGGCCCGCGTTCACGGCGACCGCGAGGTCGGCGATCGTGGTGTCCTCGGTCTCGCCCGAGCGGTGCGACATCATCACGGTGTAGCCCGAGTTCTGGGCGAGCGCGACGGCGTCGAGCGTCTCGGTGAGCGATCCGATCTGGTTCACCTTGCACAGCAGCGAGTTCGCGACACCGCGCTGGATGCCGTCGGCCAGACGCTGCGGGTTGGTGACGAACAGGTCGTCGCCGACGAGCTGCACCTTGGAGCCGACGCGGTCGGTGAGGGCCTTCCAGCCGTCCCAGTCGTCCTCGGCGAGGGCGTCCTCGATCGTGACGAGCGGGAAGTTGGCGAGCAGCTCCTCGTAGTACGAGGTGAGCTGGTCGCTCGACCACTCCTTGCCCTCGAAGCGGTAGACGCCGTTCTCGAAGAACTCGGTCGCCGCGACATCCAGGCCCACCGCGATGTCGGTGCCGGGCGTGTAGCCGGCCTTCTCGATCGCCTTGAGCAGGAAGTCGAGCGCCTCGCGGTTGCTCGGGAGGTCGGGGGCGAAGCCGCCCTCGTCGCCGAGGCCCGTGGCGTAGCCGCCGGCCTTCAGCTCGCTCTTGAGCACGTGGTAGGTCTCCGTGCCCCAGCGCAGCGCCTCGCTGAACGACTCGGCGCCGAGCGGCACGAGGAAGAACTCCTGCATGTCCACACCGGTGTCGGCGTGGGCGCCGCCGTTGATGACGTTCAGGGCCGGAACGGGCAGGATGTGCGCGTTCGGGCCGCCGATGTAGCGGAACAGCGGCAGGTCGGCGCTGTCGGCGGCGGCCTTGGCGACCGCGAGGCTGACGCCGAGGATCGCGTTCGCGCCGGTGCGCTGCTTGTTGGGGGTGCCGTCGGCCTCGATCAGCGCCGCGTCGATCACGCGCTGGTCGCTGGCGTCCAGGCCCTCGATCGCCGGGCCGAGCTCGTCGATGACCGCGTCGACGGCCTTCTGGACGCCCTTGCCGGCGTAACGGCCCTTGTCGCCGTCGCGCAGCTCGTACGCCTCGAACGCGCCCGTGGACGCTCCCGACGGGACGGCGGCGCGCTGCACGATGCCGTCATCGAGGAGCACCTCCACCTCGACGGTCGGGTTGCCGCGCGAATCCAGGATCTCGCGCGCGCCTACAGCTTCGATCAGTGCCACGGAATGACTCCCTCTGAGTGGACGCTCTGTGTGCGGGGCCCGCACAGCCCCGCGGCCAGTCTATGACTCCGTCGCCACGCCCTCAGGACCGGGGCACCGCTCCGGCGGCCTCAGCCGGTCACGCCCCGCGCCTCACGCGGCGGCTCCAGCACGTCGCGGCGGAACTGCCCCGTCAGGGCGAGCACGCCCACGAGCACGGCGAGCACCAGCCACGACACCGCACCGAGCGGTCCGACGAGCGCCGGATCGGGTCTTTCGCCCACCGCGACGAGCAGGGCGAGCAGCCCCGCCGCCGCGTTGAGCGCCCCGTGAGCCACGACCGCGGGCCAGACGCTGCCGGTACGCAGCCGGCTCCAGCCCAGCAGCACGCCCCACGCCATGCAGCCGGCGACCATGAGCAGCACGCCGATCACATCGCCGCGCCCGAAGTTGTAGCCGAGCAGGATGATCGGCGCGTGCCACAGACCCCAGACCGCGCCGGTGACCAGCAGCGAAGGCCACACCCCCAGCGGTCGCAGCGCGGACAGCAGCCAGCCGCGCCAGCCGATCTCCTCGCCGAACGCGGGGATCGCGTTGATCAGGGCGCCCAGAGGGAGGGCGATCAGCTGCCCCACCACCACCGCCTGGATCGGCACGACCGACAGGTCGACGCCCGCCTGCTCGAGTGCGCCGGCGAAGCCCGAGAACCCGACCAGGTCGAGTCGCACGAGGCCCAAGGCGCCCGACAGGGACACGGTCAGCGCGACGATCAGCGGCGGTACGACCACGGCGGCGACAAGGAAGCCGATCGTGCGCCCCGCGGGCCGCAGAGGCCACATGCCGAGGAAGCGCATCCGTCGACCCCGCCCTGGCACGCGGGCGATCAGGCACACGACCAGCGTCGCGATGCCCGGGGCGAACATCATCACCGGCAGCAGCGCGCCGACAAGGGGCGAGGCGAGCCCGTCGCCCAGCCACAGCGGCAGCGCGACCAGCCAGGCAAGCGCCACCGCCGTGCCCACGAACAGCGCCACGGCCGGCCACGGCACGACCCTCGCGCCATCTGCCTGCGCTGCGCGATCTGCGTGATCCACTACTCGTCCTTCCTCTCGCCGAATCCGCGGAGCAGACCCGCGGCGGTGGACGCGTCATCCACCGTGATGGTGAAGGTCCGTCCGTCGTTGCGGGTCACGCGCAGGCCCTCGCCGCGGCGGGTCACGACTCCGGTCCCGGAGCCCAGCGCGACACGCCAGCCCCAGCCGCCGTACTCGGCGAACGGCTCGACGTGCACGACCTCCGCGCGCGCGATCTCGCCGTGCGGGATGCTGACTCGCGGCCAGCCCATGGCGGAGCGCACGTGGAGGCCCTCGTCATCCACCCGCACGCGGAACACGATCGTCGTGGCGACCGCGAGCATCACGAGCAGCGTGACGCCGACGGAGATGACGGACCCTGCGCCCGGCGCGCCGATCCGGCCGATCTCGGCGACGGCGGCGGCGGCCGCGCTGCCGAGGGCGACGATCAGAGCGAGTCCCAGCACCACGAGCCCGGTGCGCGACACCGTCGCGGTCTGCAGCCACACGGCCCGTTCTGCAGGCCTCACCGGCACGGCGGCGGGCGGCTCGGGCGTCTTGCCGACCGCCGGGGCGTCTCGCACGATCAGCCAGGCGATGAGCGAGGCGACCGCGGCGAGGAGCGCGCTGATGCCGAGCAGCGGAAGGATGTCGGGGGAATGGCCCGCCGCCGCGAGGCCGACCTGCGCCGCGAGGGCGCCGGTCGACAGCACGGCGAGGAACACGACGAGGAACCACACAACGGCGGCAGAGACGCGCAGGGGCACTCGGCTCGCCTCAGGCCTCGCCCCGAGGGCGACGGGGGCGGCGATCAGCAGCGTCAGGCCGATACCCAACGCGATGCTCAGCGCGGGGAAGGTCCAGGCCGGGCCGAACCCGTCGGGGCGACCGTCCGCGCCCCAGTGGATCGCGACGACGTCCGGCACGCCGGGGAGCATCGCCAGCTGCGCGATCGCGAAGATCGCCGACCCGACGATGGGTGCCGCCAGCGCCACGATGCGGAACCGGCGGATGGCGCGGTCTCGCTCTTCGAGCACGGATGTCGCTGTCATTGTGTCCTCCTCTGCGAGGGCGGGCGGGGAGTCAGGTGGAGATGTCGCGCACCATCGCGACGAGGGCCTCGCGCGGCACGCCGTCGCGCTCCGCGCGCAGTACGAGCGCTTCGACCTGCGCCCTCAGCGCGGCAAGAGGCGACGCCGCGTCGGTGATGACCGCGCCCCGTCCGCGACGCATGTCGATCAGACCCTCGTCGCGCAGCTGCTGGTACGCGTGCAGCACGGTGTGCAGGTTCACGCCGAGGGCGGCGGCGACCTCGCGGGCCGCCGGCAGGCGATCACCCGGTCGCATCCGCCCCGCGGCCGCATCCGCGCGGATGGAGGACGCGAGCTGCACGAACACCGGTTCGTCACGAGTCGGATCGATCCGGAGGAGCATGTACTTATTCTACTACAACTAGAACAATACAACCAGAACACGGCACGACACCGGGGCGCCGTGTCCGGGCCACCCGCGACGCATATACTCCGGCGCATGAGCGCGCCGCCGACCCTCGCCCGCCGTCTCGGACTCGGCGACGCCGTCGCCATCGGTCTTGGCGCGATGATCGGTGCGGGCGTGTTCTCGGCGTTCGCGCCGGCAGCACAGGCCGCGGGCGGGTGGCTGCTCGCGGGACTCGCGATCGCGGCCGTCGTGGCGTACTGCAACGCGACCGCCTCCGCGCAGCTCGCGGCGGTTCACACGATCGCGGGCGGCACCTACGCGTACGGCCGCGCGGAGCTCGGCGCCTGGTGGGGCTTCGCCGCCGGCTGGTGCTTCGTGATCGGCAAGCTCGCCAGCTGCGCCGCGATGGCCATGACCTTCGCCGCGTATGCCGCACCCGCCGGGTGGGAGCGCCCGGTGGCGATCGCCGCCGTGGCGGCGCTCGTGGGAGTGAACCTCCTCGGGGTGACCCGGACCGCCCTCGCCGCCAAGATCATCGTCGCCGTGTCGCTGCTGACCCTCGCCGTCGCCGTGGCCGCGGGATTCACCGCGCCCGCGGCGGCCGGAGGGGCCTTCGCGGGCGAGCTGCCGAGCGGCGTGTGGGGGCTGCTGCAGTCGGCGGGCCTGCTGTTCTTCGCGTTCGCCGGTTACGCGCGCATCGCCACCATGGGCGAGGAGGTGAGGGATCCGTCCCGCACGATCCCCCGCGCGATCACGATCGCCTTCCTGGTCGCCCTCGTCGTGTACGCCGCCGTCGGCACGGCGCTGCTGTGGACCCTCGGCGCCGCGGGGACGGCGGGGTCCAACGCTCCCCTCTCGGATGCCGTCGTCGCCGCCGGCTGGGGGTGGGCATCCCCCGTCGTGCGCGTGGGAGCGGCCGCCGCATCGCTCGGCGCCCTGCTGGCGCTGATCGCGGGAATCGGCCGGACGAGCCTCGCGATGGCGCGGGAGCACGACCTTCCGACGTTCCTGTCGGCGATCCATCCCCGGTTCAAGGTGCCGCACCGCGCCGAGCTGGCGGTCGGCGTGGTCGTCATCGCCGTCGTGGCCTTCGCCGATCTGCGCGGCGCGATCGGGTTCTCGTCCTTCGGCGTGCTGCTGTACTACCTCGTCGCGAACCTCGCCGCCTACCGTCAGGGCGCGGCCGTCCGCCGCTACCCGCGCTGGCTGCAGGTCCTCGGCGCCGCCGGTTGCGTGCTGCTCGCCTTCACCCTGCCGTGGCAGAGCGTCGTCGCGGGTGCCGCGGTGCTCGGGATCGGCCTGATCGCGCGCGCGATCCGCCTCCATCGCGAGCGCGCGCGGGCCGCCGACTGAGCTTCACCCGCAGCGGCGGCGACTCAGACCGAGAGGCTCTTGAGCTCCAGGTCGTCGCGGTCGGCGCCTGCGCGCACCGTCGCGAACGCCGTGTAGCCGTCGGCCGTGGCGCGCTCGAGCAGCGCCTTCAGGTTCTTCGTGCGCTGCTCGAGGCGCACGCGCGAGCCCTCGGCGACCAGCTGCGCCTTGAGCGCCAGCAGCTCGGCGACCGGCACGTCCCGGTCGTGAACGAGCACGACGGCGGGCGCGGCATCCGGATCCTGCAGTGAGACGAGGTCGACGATCCGCTCGAAGCCGATCGAGAAGCCGACGGCAGGGACGTCCTGCCCGAGGAAGCGTCCGATCATTCCGTCGTAGCGGCCTCCGCCGCCGAGCGAGTACGACACCGACGGGTGCGCGAGCTCGAAGATCGTGCCCGTGTAGTAGCCCATGCCGCGGACGAGGAACGGGTCGAACTGCAGCGGCACGTGGCCCCCGGGACGAGCCGAGGCGACCGACTCGCCGATGCCGACGAGGTGCGCGACGACCTCGTCGGCCACTCCCTCGGGCAGCGCCTTGCGGATCTGCGCCTCGCCGTACGGAAGGAACTCGCGGGTCTGGGGCCGGTTCAGGAAGGCGTCGAACGCGTCGACCGCGGTCGCGGTTGCGTCGCGCTCGCGCAGCTCGGCGGTCACGCCCGATGGCCCGATCTTGTCGAGCTTGTCGATCGTGATGAGGACGCCCGGGCGCTCGTCGGGCGCGAAGCCGAACACATCGAGCATCGCATCGAGCGCGCGACGGTCGTTGATCCTGACCGTCGCACCCTCCAGCGAGAGCGCGTCGAGGGTGTCGAGGGAGGCGGCGATCAGCTCGGCCTCCGCGCGTGCCGAGGCGTCGCCGATGATGTCGATGTCGCACTGCATGAACTGGCGGTAGCGGCCCTTCTGCGGCCGCTCCGCCCGCCACACCGGGGCGATCTGGATCGACCGGAAGACCGTCGGCAGCGCGGCGCGGTTCGTCGCGTAGAACCGCGCGAGCGGCACTGTGAGGTCGTACCGCAGGCCGAGGTCGGTCAGGGCCGCCGGATCGTCCGCCGCCGCATGGATCGTCTCGGCGTCGAGGCCACGGCGCAGGATGTTGAAGGCGAGCTTCTCGTTGTCGCCGCCGATGCCCGCGTGCAGGCGCGCGTACTCCTCCACGACGGGCGTCTCGATCTCGTCGAACCCGTGAGCGCGGTAGCGATCGCGGATGACGGCGAGCACGCGCTCGCGGCGAGCCTTGTCGGCGGGGAGGAAGTCGCGCATGCCGCGCGGCGCATTAACGGAAGCCATAGCGGATCGATTCTCCCAGATCCGTGGCGGGCCCTGGGTCGGCGGGCTCGCGCTGGCGCGCTCGCACGGAGCGGCCCTGGCGCCGGATCCGCCGCTCCTCAGCTCTCTACGGCGCGGATCTCGTCCTCGAGCAGGCGCAGCCGCTCGCGGAGGGCGCGCTCGGCGTCCCAGCCGTTCGCGCGGGCCGCGGCGGTGAGGGTGAGCAGGAGGTCTCCGAGCTCCTCCTCCGACTCGGGCACCGCCCCCACCTCGGCGGCGTCGTGAACGGCGAGCGCGATGTCGGCGCCGACGCCGACCTGTCCCGCCTTGCCGAGCAGCTTCTGGGCGAGCGCGAGGGAGGGCATCGAGCGGGCGACGCCATCCAGCACGCTCGCGCGCTGTCGCTTCTCGGCGGCCTTCGCCGCGTTCCACAGCTCGAGCACCCGCTCGGGCGTCTCGGCGGTCTCCCCCGCGAAGACGTGCGGATGCCGTCGCACCATCTTCTCCACGAGGGTCGCGGCGACGTCATCCATGTCGAACGGGGCGTCCGTCGCACGCGAGGCGATCTCCGCGTGGAAGAGCACCTGCCACAGCACATCGCCGAGCTCCTCGCGCATGTCGGCGGCATCCCCCGACTCGATCGCGTCGATGAGCTCGTGGCTCTCCTCCACCAGGTACGGGACGAGCGCGCGGTGGTCGATCTGCTGCGTCCACACGCAGCGGTCGCGCACCGCGCGCATCGTCTCGACGGCCTCTCGCAGCGGATCGCGTTCCATTGGCCCATTCTCCGCCGGTTCGTGGGCCATGCGGCTCACGAGGCGGCCGCGGCGAGCCGGTAGTGGCGCGCCCGCAGCGACACGATCACGGCCGAGAGCACGAGCGCGATGAGCGAGCCGCCGAGCACGCCGAGGATCGCCTGGTCGCGGATCGCATCGTTCTCGGTGAACGCGAGGTTCGCCAGCAGCAGCGACACCGTGAACCCGACGCCGCCGAGGGCTCCCGCCGCGACGATGTCGGGGAACCGCACCCCCGGCTCCGTTCCGCGAGGCCGGATCCGCATGGCGAGCCACCCGAACAGCGTGATGCCGATGATCTTGCCGATCGGCAGCGCGACGACGACTCCCCACAGCGCGGGCGACAGCTCGCTCGGCGAGACCTGCGGGATGACGACGAGGGCGGCAGCGAACGCGAACAGCGGCAGGATCGCGCCGTTGATCCACGGCTCGAGAGCGTGCCGTGCGCGCATTCCGGGGCCCTGCTGCACGGCGAGGCCGAGGAGCACACCGGCGATCGTCGCGTGCACCCCCGACAGCAGGACGAACGCCCAGGCGGCGATGGCGGTGACGATCATCAGGATGACCACCGCGGTCTGCGCGCGGCGCGTGTCGGGATCGATCCGGCTCAGGACGGCGAAGGCGACCACGAGCAGGGCGCCGATGCCGAGCATCCCGAGGTCGATGCCGTGCGCGAAGACGACGGCGATGAAGATGATGCCGACGATGTCGTCGATGATCGCCAGCGCGAGCAGGAACACGCGAACGGGCGACGGCAGCCCCCGCCCGAAGACGGCGAGCACGCCGAGCGCGAAGGCGATGTCGGTCGCCGTCGGGATCGGCCAGCCGTCACTCGTGGCCGGGTCGTGACCGGCGATCGCGAGGAAGACAAGGATGGGCACGATGACGCCGCCCGCCGCGGCGATCGCGGGCTGGATCGCCTTGCGCACGCTCGAGAGCTCGCCGCTCGTGAGCTCGTACTGGAGCTCGACGGCGACGCCGAAGAAGAAGATCGCCAGCAGGCCGTCCGAGATCCAGTGCGCGAGAGAAAGGTCGATCGGCGTGCCGGGGATCGCGAGATGCACGTGGCTCGCCTCGATCACGGCGCCGCCGAACGGGAGGTTGGCGATGAGCAGGCCGATGGCCGCCGCGGTCAGCAGGAGGACGGCGGGGAAACGCTCGGAACGAAGGAGGTGCATGCGCGCCTTTCGGGATGGGGAAGCAGGTGAGACGGGTTCGCTCACCCGCCGCCGACCAGACTTCCCGGCACTCCTGCCTCCACCCTACCGGCCGGGTCGGAGTCGTCCGCCTCGCTCGGTCCGCGACCGCGGCGCGTCAGGCGACCAGGCTCATCCGCTCCGGATGCCGCTCGAGCCAGCCCTGCACGAAGGTGCACACCGGCACGATCTTCACGCCGCGGTCGTCGGCGTCGTCGAAGGCACGGGTCGCTAGGCGTCCGCCGATGCCGTGCCCGGCGTGCTCCTCCCACACGACGGTGTGAAGCAGCGTCCTCGTGCCCTCGCCGTCGTCGTAGGCGAGCACGCCGGCGAGGTCTCGCGCGCCGGTTTCCCGGTCGATCACGTACGCCTCGTAGCGGGCGCGCTCGGCATTCTCCGCGACGGTGATCTCCGGTTCCATAGGCCCATCCAACCGCGCCGCGGGGACGCGCTCAAGACGCGGCGTCCTCCGCGGGCTTGGGCGCCGGCCAGAGCGCATCGAGCAGCTGCCTGACCCAGGCGAGGAGGTCGGCATCGCCGAGCGGCTCGCCGCCCGCCGTCGGCAGCGGCACGACCAGCGCCTCGCCACCCGACAGCAGCTTGGCTCCCGGGTAGAGGCGCTGCAGCCGCACGCGCATCGACTCGGGGAGATTCGCCGGTGCGATGCGCAGGTTGCGGCCCATCGCGACGACGTCGGTGAGGCCCGCCTGCGCGGCGCGGCGGCGCAGGCGTGCGGCCGCGATCAGGCCGTCGACCTCGGGCGGCGGGGTGCCGTAGCGGTCGGTGAGCTCCTCGACCACCAGGTCGATCGCGTCGTCCTTCGCCGTCGCGGTCGCCGCGGCGGACAGCTTCTGGTACGCCTCGAGGCGCAGGCGCTCGGCGTCGATGAACGACTCGGGAAGGCGCGCCTCGATGGGAAGCTCGAGCCGCAGCTCGACGGGGCCCTCGGTCTCGTCGCCGCGGAAGGTCGCGACGGCCTCGCCGATCATCCGCAGGTAGAGGTCGAAGCCGACGCCCGCGATGTGACCCGCCTGCTCGGCGCCGAGCAGGTTGCCCGCCCCACGCAGCTCGAGGTCCTTCATCGCGACCTGGATGCCGGAGCCGAGGTCGTTGTGCACGGCGATCGTCTGCAGGCGGTCGGCGGCGGTCTCGCTCAGCGGCTTGTTCTCGTCGTAGACGAAGTACGCGTACGCGCGCTCGCGTCCGCGGCCGACGCGCCCGCGCAGCTGGTGGAGCTGCGCGAGGCCGTACTTGTCGGCGCGATCGATGATGATCGTGTTCGCGTTCGTGATGTCGATGCCGGTCTCGATGATCGTCGTGCAGACCAGCACGTCGAACTTGCGCTCCCAGAAGTCGTCGACGACCTGCTCGAGCTGGTGCTCGCCCATCTTGCCGTGCGCGATCGCGATGCGCGCATCCGGCACGAGCTCGGCGAGGTGCGCAGCGACCGCGTTGATGGAGGTGACGCGGTTGTGCACGTAGAACACCTGCCCCTCACGCAGCAGCTCGCGCCGGATCGCGGCGGAGATCTGCTTGTCGTTGCGCGGGCCGACGTACGACAGGATCGGATGCCGGTCCTCCGGCGGGGTCGCCAGGGTCGACATCTCGCGGATGCCGGTGACCGCCATCTCGAGCGTGCGCGGGATGGGCGTCGCGCTCATCGCGAGGATGTCGACGTTCGTCTTGAGCTTCTTCAGCTGATCCTTGTGCTCGACGCCGAAGCGCTGCTCCTCGTCGATGATCATGAGCCCCAGGTCCTTGAAGATCACCTGGTCGGTCAGGATGCGGTGCGTGCCGATCACCATGTCCACCGTGCCGTCGAGAAGCCCGTCGAGGGTCTTCCGCGCTTCGGTGGCCGTCTGGAAGCGCGAGAGCGGCTTGACCACCACCGGGAAGCCGGCGAAGCGCTCCTGGAAGGTCTCGAGGTGCTGCTTCACGAGGAGCGTCGTCGGCACCAGCATCGCGACCTGCTTGCCGTCCTGGATCGCCTTGAACGCCGCGCGCACCGCGACCTCGGTCTTGCCGAAGCCCACGTCGCCGGAAAGCAGCCGGTCCATCGGGATCGGGCGCTCCATGTCGCGCTTGACCTCCTCGATGGTCTGCAGCTGGTCGGGCGTCTCCGCGAACGGGAACGCCTCCTCCAGCTCTCGCTGCCACGGGGTGTCCGGGCCGAACGCGTGACCCTTCGCCGCCATGCGCGCCGAGTACAGCTTGACCAGCTCGACGGCGATGTCGCGCACCGCGCGGCGGGCCTTCCCCTTCGCCTGGGCCCAGTCGCTGCCGCCCATCTTCGACAGCGTCGGCGCCTCACCGCCGACGTACTTCGAGAGCAGGTCGAGCTGGTCGGTGGGCACGTACAGCTTGTCGCCCGGGTACCCGCGCTTCGACGGTGCGTACTCGAGCACGAGGTAGTCGCGCTCGCTCTTGACCGCGTTGCGCCCGCCGCTGGAGACCTGGCGCTTCGTCATCTCGACGAAGCGCCCGATGCCGTGCGTCGCGTGGACGACGTGGTCGCCGGGCTTGAGCTGCAGCGGGTCGACCACGTTGCGCCGCCGCGAGGCGAGCTTCTTCACGACGCGGGCGTCGCCGCCGATGGTACGGCCGTAGAACTCGGTCTCGGTCAGCAGGGCGAGCTTCGCCTCGGCGACCTCGAAGCCGCGCTCCACGCTCGCCTGGGTCAGGATGGCGACGCCCGGTTCGGGGGCGTCGTCGAGCGACTCGACGATGCGGGCCGCGAGGCCGCGCTCCGCGAGCACGTCGCGCGCGCGCTCGACGAGGCCCGCGCCGCTTGCGGCCACGACGACGTGCCAGCCGTCCGCGAGTCGCGCGGCGATGTGCTCGACCGCACCGTCGACGTTGCCCGCGAACGACGGGACGGCGGAGCCGCGGATGCGGAACGCCGATCGGCCGTCCTCCGAGTAGATCTCGGGGGCGGTCTTGACCCCGTCGTCGGCGAGGGCGTCGAGCTCGGCCGCGATGTCGGCGGCGCCCGAGTCGAACGGGCTCAGCGTCCACCACACGCCGCGGCGGTCGCGGACGTCGTCGTGAAGGCGCGAGATCGGCAGGAAGTCACCGGCGTCGAGGTTGATCGGCGCCCGTGCTCCACTGGTGGCGGCGCTCCACGCCGCCTCGAGGAACTCGCGGTTCGTCTCCCCCAGGGTGATCGCGCGCGAGACGGCGCGCTCGGGGTCGACGAGCGCGACGGCGGCGCCCGCCGGCAGGTACTCGACGATGGACACCAGCGGACCGGCGACCACGGGAGTGAGCGACTCCATGCCGTCCACGGGGATCCCCTGGCCCATCTTCTCGAGCATCTGCGCGATGCCGGGGAACTCGTGCTGCAGCTCGCGCGCGCGGCCGCGCACGTCGTCCGTGAGCAGCAGCTCGCGGCTCGGCACGAGCTCGACATCCCGGATCTCCCCCGGGAGCGACCGCTGGTCGGCGACCGAGAACGCGCGGATCTGGTCCACCTCGTCCCCGAAGAACTCGACGCGGTAGGGGTGGTCGGCGATCGGCGGGAAGACGTCAAGGATGCCGCCGCGCACGGCGAACTCGCCGCGGCGGGAGACCATGTCGACGCGGGCGTAGGCGAGCTCGACGAGCCGGCGGACCACCTCATCCAGCTCGGCGCCGCGCTCGCCCACCGCGAGCCGGATCGGGGCCGCATCGCCCAGCCCCCGCGCGATCGGCTGGATCGCCGAGCGCACCGACGTCGTGATCACGAGCGGGACGGATCCATCCCACGTCGCAAGCCGGCGCAGCGTCGCCAGGCGACGCCCGACGGTCTCGGGGCTCGGGCTGAGGCGCTCGTGCGGCAGCGTCTCCCACGACGGGAAGTCGCGCACCTCCGCCTCGGGCATGACGGCGCTCAGCGCCGCCGCGAGGCTCTCGGCCCGCCGGCCGGTCGCCGCGATCGCCAGCAGCACGGGCGGATGGCCGGCGCGAACCCGGCGCGCGAGAAGCGCGGCGAGGGCCGGCGCATCGAGCCCGTCGACGAGCGAGAGATCGGCATCGACCGCGGATGCCGCAAGAGCGTCCCGGAACGATTCGGCGGTCTCGAGGGCGCGCAGAATCCCCTGAACAGTCACTTGTCTATTCTAGGAGAGCAGCCGGGATCGGGCTCGAACGCTCGACCGACGCTGCGCGCCGGCGCTCTCGTTCGATGGCTGTCGCTGCGCTCCATCCGGGAACGGACGTCGCGGTATAGAGATGGTCGGCAGTCGCTGCGCTCCACGCTCGCTTCGCTCGCATGTGGGGCGCACTTCTCGGGAGCCGGGTGGCGCACATCCCGGTGGGGCGCACGTCCCCCGGGCAATGTGCTCGCAGATCCCTAGGATTGGCCCGTGAGCTCACCCCAGCAGCCGCCGATCCCGCCCGTCCCGCAGCCGCCCGCCCCGGGTGGCTGGCAGCAGCCCGCCGGGTACGGAGCCCCCGGGTACGGAGCGCCCGCCGCGCCGTATCAGCCGCCGCAGGACCCGCGCTACGCGCAGTACCTGCAGGCTCCGCCCGCGCCGAAGCCGTCGAGCGGTCTCGGCATGGTCGCGCTGATCCTCTCGCTCGTCGCGACGATCGGCGCGAGCATCCTGCTCGCCGTCGCGCTCTCGGCGATCGGCAACGGGCTCGGGGCACGGCTCGAGACGATCACCCCCGGCAGCGGGATGGAGATCCTCACTCCGGTGCGCGACTGGGTGCTCGTCGCGGAGATCGCGGCATGGGGCGGCACCGCACTCGGCATCTGGGCGCTCGTGCAGGGGATCGTCGCGGTCGCCAAGCGGCGCGGCCGCGGCGCCGGGATCGCCGCGATCGTGATCGCCGCCCTCGGTCCGTTCATCGCGGTGGCGGCAGCATTCCTCGGCGCGGTCGCGGGTGTCGCCGGATCCGGCGCGGTCTGATCCGGGCGGAAACCTACGCCTTCGGCGCGTGGTGCTTCTGCTGCGCGGCGAGGAGGCCTTCCTCGACGATCTGCTCGACCGCGTCGGCGGCATCAGAGATCAGGATGGGCAGCGTCTGGCGGTCCTGGGCGCTGAACGGGTCGAGCACCCAGTCGGCCGGGTCCTGGCGACCGGGCGGCCGGCCGATGCCGACCCGCACGCGCGCGAACTCGGTGGTGCCGAGAGCCTTGGCGACGTCGCGGACGCCGTTGTGACCGCCGTGCCCGCCGCCGATCTTGAGGCGCACCGTGTCGAACGGGATGTCGAGCTCGTCGTGCACGACGATCACGCGCTCGGGCGCGGTGCCGTAGAACCGGGCGAGGTTCGCCACCGGCCCGCCGGAGACGTTCATGAACGAGTTCGGCTTGGCGATCACGAGCTTCGCGCCGCCCGGGCGCAGCCATGTCTCGGCGACGCGCGCGTTCGCCTTGTGCTGCTTGAACGGCTCGCGCCGCCGGCCGGCGAGCTCGTCCATCACCATCTGACCGACGTTGTGCCGGGTCGCCTCGTACCGGGGGCCGGGGTTCCCCAGCCCGACGATCAGCCACGTGTCTGCCATGGCGTCATCCTCTCAGTGCGCGCGGACATGCGAAGAGGGGACGCGATCGCTCGCGCCCCCTCTTCGACAGGATCCGATTACTCGGCCGACTCGGCCTCGCCGGCCTCGGCCTCGGGGGCCTCAGCGGCGTCGCCCTCGGTCTCGCCCTCGGCGTCCGACGTGGTGTCGAGCTGCGGCGTCGAGACGGCGACGACGAGCGTCTCCGGGTCGGCGACGAGCGTGGCGCCGGCGGGGAGCTCGACCTGACCGGCCGTGATGTGCGCGCCGTCCTCGAGGCCGTCGACGTTCACGACGAGGTGCTCGGGGATGCTGATCGCCTCGACCTCGATCGACAGCGTCGTGGCGTCGAGGGTCGCGATGGTGCCGGCGAAGGACTCGCCCTCGACCTGGACCGGGACGTCGACGGTGACCTTCTCGCCCTTGCGCAGGACGACGAGGTCGACGTGCTCGATGACCTGGCGCACCGGGTCGCGCTGCACGTCCTTGACGAGCGCCAGCTGCGTGGTGCCCTCGAAGGTGAGCTCGACGATCGGGTTGGCGTGACGGACGAGCAGCAGCGTCTCGTGACCCGGCAGGGCCAGGTGCACGGGCTCGGTGCCGTGGCCGTACAGCACGGCGGGGATCTGGTGGGCGGCGCGCAGGCGGCGGGCGAAGCCCTTGCCGAACTGGGTGCGCACCTCGGCTGCGAGCGTGTTCTGCTCCGACATGGTGGTGTCTCCTCGTGGACGCACGGAACAGGATGATCCGCGCGATGGTCTGTGGGATGTCTCGACCCAGGCGTCCGGCAGTCACTGCGCAACGCATGGGGAGAGCCACGAGGCCCACCCGCGTCGATAACGGCTGAGCACGCGCGTACGCGGCTCGCCCTCGCCGAGGTCGTTTTCCATCGTACCCGACGAACGGTTACCGTTGTGACGTGATCGATCCCTCGCACCTCCTCGCCGGCATCATCGCGGCAATGTCCATCGTCGCCGCCGTCCTCATCGCCGGCGCGTTCTTCTCACTCGGGCGCTCGGGCTACCGCAAGGACTGATCCCCTCACCGTCACACACGGTCTCAAGTGAGGCCGGGGCGCACTAGCCTGGACGCGACGGGACCGCACGCGCGTCCCGCCCCAAACCCCAGTGATCGCCCCAGTGATCCGTGTGCAAGGAGATCGCGTGACCGACGCTTCCACCACATCCGCCGTCGCCAACATCGGGGTCGTGGGCCTCGCGGTGATGGGCTCGAACCTCGCCCGCAACCTGGCGAGCCGCGAGGGGAACACGGTCGCCGTGTTCAACCGCAGCCGTTCGAAGACCGACGAGCTCCTCGCGGAGCACCCCGAGGCCGAGTTCGTCCCGGCCTACTCGTACGAGGAGTTCGCGGCGTCGCTCGCGAAGCCGCGCACCGCGATCATCATGGTCAAGGCCGGCGCGGGCACCGACGCCGTCATCCAGGCCCTCACCGAGGTCTTCGAGCCGGGCGACATCATCGTCGACGGCGGCAACGCGCTGTTCACCGACACCATCCGTCGCGAGAAGGCGGTGCGCGAGACCGGCATCAACTTCGTCGGCGCCGGTATCTCCGGCGGCGAGGAGGGCGCCCTCAACGGCCCCTCGATCATGCCCGGCGGCCCCGAGGAGTCGTGGGTCACGCTCGGCCCGATCCTGAAGTCGATCGCTGCCGTGGCCGAGGGCGAGCCCTGCGTCACGCACATCGGCACCGACGGCGCCGGCCACTTCGTGAAGATGGTGCACAACGGCATCGAGTACGCCGACATGCAGCTCATCGCCGAGGCGTACGACCTGATCCGCCGCGGCACGGGAAAGACGCCCGCCGAGATCGCCGATGTCTTCGCCGAGTGGAACAAGGGCGAGCTCGAGTCGTACCTCATCGAGATCACGGCCGAGGTGCTGCGTCAGGACGACGCAGAGACCGGCAAGCCGCTCGTCGACGTCATCCTCGACCAGGCGGGCGCCAAGGGAACCGGCGCGTGGACCGTCCAGACGGCCCTCTCGCTCGGCGTGCCGGTGTCGGGCATCGCCGAGGCGACATTCGCCCGCTCGCTGTCCTCGCACCCCGAGCAGCGCGAGGCCGCCTCCGCGCTTCCCGGTCCGGATGAGGTCTTCGAGGTCGCCGACGCCGACGCGTTCATCGAGGACGTGCGTCAGGCGCTGTTCGCCTCAAAGATCGTCGCCTACTCGCAGGGCTTCGACGAGATCCGCGCCGGTGCCGCCGAGTACGGCTGGAACATCGACCTCGGCGCCGTGTCGAAGATCTGGCGTGCCGGCTGCATCATCCGCGCGCAGTTCCTCAACCGCATCGCCGACGCCTACGCGGAGACCCCCGAGCTTCCGCTGCTGATGGCCGCCCCGTACTTCGCCGACGCGCTCACGCGCGGCCAGGCGGCGTGGCGCCGCGTGGTGATCGCCGCCACCCAGGCCGGCATCCCCTCGCCGGCCTTCTCATCGTCGCTGGCCTACTACGACGGCATCCGCGCCGAGCGCCTCCCGGCCGCCCTCGTGCAGGGCCAGCGCGACTTCTTCGGCGCCCACACCTACAAGCGCATCGACAAGCCCGGCACCTTCCACACGCTGTGGTCGGGCGACCGCACCGAGATCGAGGCCGAGGACACCCACTGACGATCCTCGTCTGAGACGGACATCGAGGCCGCACCCGTCTTCGGGTGCGGCCTCGGATGCTCTCGAGGCTAGGAATGCGGTTCATGACCGGGCCGGGCGCGACGTATGGATCCGCTGTGAGGCGCCGGCCTCCGGGCGCGCTCTCGCCGCCTCTGTCTGGCGCTCAGGCCGGCAGCACGTTGTGGTTGCGGCGGAAGACGTTCTTCGGGTCCCACTCACGCTTGACGGCCGCGAGGCGCGCCATCGTCGCCGGCGGGTACATCCGCTCCGCCCAGCCCGGCTCGGTGGAGGTCGTGAAGTTGCCGTAGACGCCGCCACCGAGCGACTCGATCTCGTTCCAGTCGCCGAGCGCTCGCGTCCGGGCGGCGTCATCGAGCATGCCCGGCACGTCGAACGCTCCGGCCATCGCGAACCAGGTCGCATCCCGCGCGGGGAACGCCGATTCCTCCTGCGGGACGTCGCCGTATGCCCCGCCCAGCGAGCGCAGGAAGAGCACCGATGCGGGGTTCGACTCGCGGAAGGCCACAAGCCGCTCGATCGCGGCGTCGTCGAGCACCCGGAGCAGGGTGTTGCCGCCGACGAAACCGGGCATCGGCGTCTCGGGGTCGAACTCCGGCTGCTCGAGCAGCACCTCGGGATACGGGCGCACCCCCAGATCGCGCTGCACGACGCCCGGTACGGCGAGCAGGGGCGCAAGCGCCTCGCGCGCGCGGGTCTCGTCATCCCCCGCCCAGACCGCGCCGATCGAGGATCCGGGAGGAGCACTCGGATCCATCGGCGGGACGTCCATGTACGTCACCGTGAGCTCGCGCGGGGCGTCGGTCATGACGTCGCGCAGCGCCCGCAGCACCTGCCGCGCATCTCCCTCGAAGCCGAGCTCCGCCGCGAAGACGGCGCGCAGCGGGTGCGCCTCGAAGTCGAACCTCGTCACGACGCCGAAGTTGCCGCCCCCGCCCCGCAGCGCCCACATGAGCTCGGGATGCGTGGCGTCGGTCGCCTCGACGACGTCACCCTCGGCCGTCACGAGCTGGACGCCGACGAGCTGATCGCACGCAAGCCCCCACGCGCGCACCATCAGCCCGATGCCGCCGCCGAGCGTGAGGCCGCCCACGCCGACCGACGTCGTGTCGCCCGAGCTGATGCCGAGACCGTGCGATGCGAGCACCGCGGCGACCGCTCCCCAGTGCGCGCCGCCACCGATGCTCACCCGCGTGCCCTCCACCGCGACGTCGGCGAGGGCGGCGAGATCGAGGGTGAGGCCGCCGGGCACGGAGCCCCAGGCGCTGTGCCCGCCGCTGCGGACGAGGACCTCGAGCCCTTCGGCGGCGGCGTACCTGACGACGGAGCGGACGTCGTCGACGGAGGCGGCCCGGATCACGAGGGCGGGTTCGCCGATCCCGGAGTGGAATCGGCGTGCGGCGTCCCAATCGGGATCGCCGGGACGGATCACGACGCCGCCGAGGGCGGCGCTGATGTCATCGTTGGCCATGGCACGAACGATAGGCCGGGCCACCGACATGGCAGCACCCCGTCTGTGCGCGAGGCTCACATCCCACGCATAGTCGGCTCCATAGAAACCTCATAGGTTCTTGCCGACAATTGAGTCCATGAGCACGCCCCACTCCCCTGCCCTGCTGCGTTCCGACGGCTCGCCCGTCCGGGTGCTCGTCGTCGACGACGAGCAGATGCTGACCGATCTGCTGTCGATGGCCCTGAAGATGGAGGGCTGGGAGGTGCGCACGGCCGAGAGCGGGTTCGAGGCGCTGCAGGCGGCGAAGGAGTTCCGCCCCGACGCCCTGGTGCTGGACATCATGATGCCGGATCTCGACGGGATGAGCGTGCTGCAGCGCCTGCGCCAGAGCGGCGACGACGTGCCCGTGCTCTTCCTCACCGCGAAGGATGCCGTGGCCGACCGCGTCGCGGGCCTCACGGCCGGCGGCGACGACTACGTCACGAAGCCGTTCAGCCTGGAGGAGGTCGTCGCGCGCCTGCGCGCGCTGATGCGCCGTTCGGGCACCGCGCACGCGGCCGACGAGGAGCCCATCCTGCGCGTGGGCGATCTGAGCCTCAACGAGGACAGCCACGAGGTCGAGCGCGACGGCACCGAGATCGAGCTGACGGCGACCGAGTTCGAGCTGCTGCGCTTCCTGATGCGCAACGAGCGCAAGGTCGTGTCGAAGGCGCAGATCCTCGACCGTGTCTGGAGCTACGACTTCGGCGGGCGCTCGAGCGTCGTCGAGCTGTACATCTCGTACCTGCGCAAGAAGATCGACGCCGGTCGCGAGCCCCTCATCCACACCGTGCGCGGCGTCGGCTACATGATCAAGGCTCCGCAGTGAGCTCAGACGGCACGGGCGAGCAGGAAGCACCGGAGGGTCGAGCTCCCCGGTACGCGGTGTCGCTCCAGGCGCGGCTGATGCTGACCGTGTTCGGGCTCGTGTCGCTGATCTTCGTCGTCGTCGCCGCCATCACGAGCGTGATGCTGAACAGCTCGCTCGAAGAGCGGCTCACCGAGCAGGTGCGCAACATGGTGACCGAATCGCAGGAGTGGCTCGCCCGCTCGCCGGCGATCGATCCGGCCGGCTCGCTCGCCGACGCCCAGATGCCGCCGGGAACGATCCTCGTGTTCGAGACGCGAGGCGGGGTCCGCAGCGGGGCGGTCGTCGACGCCCACCACACGATCCAGGCGCTCTCCGAATCGCAGCTGCGCGGCCTCTCGCTCGGGGAACGTGCGATGCCCGAGCAGGATGCCCCGCCGACCGTCGCTGCCGTGTCGACGCTCTCGGTGCCGCGCCTCGGCGAGTTCCGGGTGCTCCACGGCACGATCCCGGGCGGCTACGCGATCATGGGGCAGTCGACGACGGATGTGCGCGCCACGATCGGGCAGATGCTGACCATCATCACGTTCACCACGGCGGCGGGCCTCTTCGTCCTCGGCGCCGCGACGACGCTGGTGATCCGCCAGGGGCTGAAGCCGCTTCGCGCGGTCGCCGAGACCGCGCAGCGCGTGGCGCGGCAGCCGCTCGATCAGGGCGTCGTCTCGATCGAGGAGCGCGTTCCCGTCGAGCAGGCGGATCCGCGCACCGAGACCGGGCGGGTGGGCGCCGCGCTCAACACCCTGCTCGACCACGTGGACGCGTCCCTGCACGCGCGTCAGCGCAACGAGGAGCGGATGCGCCGGTTCGTCGCGGACGCGAGCCACGAGCTGCGCACTCCCCTCGCCTCGATCCGCGGGTACTCCGAGCTGTCGCTGCGGGATCCATCGCTGACCGAGACGACCGGGCAGTCGCTCGAGCGCATCCAGGCGCAGTCGATCCGGATGACGGGACTCGTGGAGGACCTGCTGCTGCTCGCCCGGCTCGACGAGGGGCAGGAGCTCGTCTACGGGGCGGTGGATCTCACCCAGCTCGTGCTCGAATCGGTCGCGGATCAGCGGGTGACGGGCCCTGACCACATCTGGCGCATGGACGTGGACGAGGACCCGGTGATCGTCGCGGGCGACGCCGCCCGGCTGAACCAGGTGATCCTGAACCTGCTCGCCAACGCCCGCACCCACACTCCCGCGGGAACCACCGTGACGGTGTCCGTCGGCCACGAGGGAACCGGCAGCGCGACGCGCGGCGTGGTGAAGGTGCACGACGACGGCCCCGGGATCGACCCGGCGCTGCAGGCCGAGCTGTTCACGCGCTTCGCCCGCGGCGACCGCTCGCGCGCCCGTGCGACGGGCGGAACCGGCCTCGGCATGGCGATCGTGAAGGCGATCGTCGAGGCGCACCACGGCACGATCACCGTCAGGAGCACCCCGGGCGACACGACCTTCGAGGTCAGCCTCCCGGCGAAGCCCCGCGACCCCGCCTGATCAAGCGGCCCCGTCGAACATGCTCGTGACGGATCCGTCGTCGAAGACCTCCTTGATCGCGCGGCCGAGCAGCGGCGCGGCGGAGAGGACCGTGAGCTTGTCGAAGCGGCGGGCCTCCTCGAGGGGGACGGTGTCGGTGACGACGACCTCGTCGATCGCGTCGTCCTGCAGGCGCTCGGCGGCGGGGTGGCTGAAGATCGCGTGGGTGGCGGCGACGATGACCTTGCGGGCGCCGTTCGCCTTCAGGGCCTGGGCGGCCTTCACGATCGTGCCGCCGGTGTCGATCATGTCGTCGACGAGCAGGCAGGTGCGGCCCGCGACCTCGCCGACGATGTCGTGGACGGTGACCTGGTTGGCGACCTTCGGGTCGCGGCGCTTGTGGATGATCGCCAGCGGCGCGCCGAACTCGTCCGCCCAGGTGTCGGCGACGCGGACGCGGCCCATGTCGGGCGACACCACGGTCAGCGTCTCGCGGTCCTCACCCTGCAGCGACTCCTCGAAGTAGCGCGCGAGGATCGGCTTGGCGAACAGATGGTCGACGGGGCCGTTGAAGAAGCCCTGGATCTGCGCGGCGTGGAGGTCGACGCTCATGATGCGGTCGGCGCCGGCGGTCGCGATCAGGTCGGTGACGAGGCGGGCGGAGATCGGCTCGCGGCCGCGGCCCTTCTTGTCCTGGCGCGAGTACGGGTAGTACGGCGCGACGACGGTGATGCGCTTGGCCGACGCGCGCTTGAGCGCGTCGAGCATGATGAGCATCTCCATCAGCCACTCGTTGACCGGGCTGCCGAAGGTCTGCACGAGGAACACGTCGGCGCCGCGCATCGACGTCTCGAACCGCGCGTAGATCTCGCCGGATGCGAACGTGCGACGCTCGGTCGGGGCGACCTCGATGCCGAGCTGAGCGGCGATCGCGTGCGCGAGCTCCGGGTGCGAACCTCCCGAGACCACGACGAGGCGCTTCTTGGTCTTGGCGACGATCCCGGGCGCGATGCCCTTCTGTCGCTCGTCGTCAGTGGTCGTCCTGCTCTTGCGCGCCATCGGCCGCCTTCTCTGCGCTTCGGGCGCGTTCCGCGGCCTCGGCCGCTGCGGTGCCCGCTCGGTTCTTGTCCACCCACCCCTCGACGTTCCGCTGAGGGGCGACACTGAGGGCGAGAGCTCCGGCGGGGACGTCCTTGCGGATGACGGCCCCGGCACCGGTCTTCGCACCGGCTCCAATCCTAACGGGCGCGACGAAGACGTTATGGGACCCGGTGTGCACCTCATCGCCGATCTCGGTGCGGTGCTTGGTGATGTCGTCGTAGTTGGCGGTGATCGCGCCGGCTCCGAGGTTGACGCCGCGGCCGATCGTGGTGTCGCCCACGTACGACAGGTGCGGCACCTTCGACCCCTCGCCGATCTGCGAGTTCTTCACCTCGACGTACGTGCCGACCTTCGCTCCCGCGGCGAGCTCGGCGCCCGCACGCAGATACGCGAACGGTCCGACGGTGGCGCCCGCGCCGATCACCGCCAGGGTCGCGTCAGTCCGGCGGACGCTGGCGCCCTCCCCCACCTCGCAGTCGAGCAGGGAGGTGTCGGGGCCGACCGTGGCCCCCTCGGCGATGGTGGTCGCACCGAGGATGTGCGTGTTCGGGAGGATCGTCACATCCTGCGCGAGCGTCGCGGTGTCGTCGATCCAGGTCGTCGCCGGATCCTGGACGGTGACGCCCTCCCGCTGCCAGCGGCGGACGATGCGCGCGTTCAGGATGGCCGCGGCCTCCGCGAGCTGGACGCGGTCGTTCACGCCGAGCGCGATGCGCGCGTCGGCGGCGGCGCGCGCGGCGACCTGGCGGCCGCTCTCGCGCAGCAGGCGCACGACGTCGGTGAGGTAGACCTCGCCCTGCGCGTTGGCGGTGCCGACGCGGGCGAGGCTCTCGCGCAGCGACGCGGCGCGGAAGACGTAGACGCCGGCGTTGATCTCGGCGACCGCTGCCTCGTCGTCGCTGGCGTCCTTGTCCTCCACGATGCGGGCGACCGAGCCGTCGGCATCCCGGATCACGCGGCCGTAGCCGGCCGGGTCGTCGAGGGTGGCGCTCAGCAGCGTCGCCTCGACGGCTGCCGCGCGGTGCTCCTCGAGCAGGGACGCGAGGGTGTCGGTCTCGAGCAGCGGCACGTCGCCGCTGAGGACGAGGACATCGCCGTCGAAGTCGCCGGGCAGGCCGTCGACGGCGAGCTGCACGGCCCGGCCGGTGCCCGGGACCTCGTCCTGGTCGACCACCTCGACGCCGGGGATGTCCTCGAGCGCCTGCACGATCCGGTCGCGCTCGTGCCGCACGACGACGCGCACGACCGACGCAGGAAGCTGCTGCGCGGTGTGAAGCACATGGCCGAGCAGGGTGCGTCCGCCGATCGGATGCAGCACCTTCGGCAGCGCGGAGCGCATCCTGGTGCCCTGCCCGGCGGCGAGGATGATGATCGCGAGGTCCGTGTTGTCGCTCATGCTCCGCCACCAGGATTCGAACCTGGTCCTCACAGCTCCAAAGGCTGTCGTGCTGCCGTTACACCATGGCGGACCGCGGCCGACGTCGGATGACGGGGCCGCGGATCAAGTCTGCCACCCGCGGCTCGCGGGCTCGGGCGTGTCCGTGGGGGCCGACGGGACCTGCTCGGCGAGCGCTTCTGCGATCGGCGGACGTCGGCGGGGTGTGAGCAGCCAGACGACGCCCGCGGCGAGCGCCGCCGCGACGACGGCGAGCCACAGCGGAGTGCCGCCGCGATCCGCCTGTGCGACGGGCTCCACGCGCCAGGCGGCGACGAGGTCGCGGGCCACGTCGATGCTGCCCATCGCCGCTCCCGTGAAGTCGGGACGATAGGTCGAGAACACCTCCTGCGCGCCGCTGTCGACGTCGACCCAGGCGAAGCGCGTGACGTTGTCGCCGCTCCCATCGCCTCCCGCCACCAGCACCGTGTCGGCGTCGCGCCATCCGATCGCCGAGGAGTACTGCGGGTCGACGGGATGGCTGACGATCGTGGGCTCGACTCCCGCGACGTCGACGACGTGCACCTCGCCGACGTCGGTCGCCGCGAACCGCGCGCCATCCGGGGCCCACGCGTCCCCGTCGATGTACCACTGCCCGTCGCCGATCCCGTCCGCGAGGATGATCCCATCGGCATCGAGGAGCATCAGCCCGCTGCCGGTCCGCGCGACGATGCGCGAGCCGTCCGGCGAGAGCGCGGCGCTGTCGACGTCCCGCACCTGCTCGAGCGCGGTGATCTCCCCCGATGCGAGGTCGAGGATCGAGAGGCCGACGTGCAGGCGGAACTCGGCGTCGGTGTAGCGGCTGATCTCCTTGTCGTCGGTGAGCAGCAGCACCGTGTCCCCCGCGATGCTCGTCGGCATCGCGTGGCGGCCCTCGCCGATGTCGAATGACCGCTCGGATCCATCGGCGAGCGTCACGGCCAGCAGGTCGCCGCGGCCGCCCGGGCCCGCGACCAGGGCGAACGTCCCGTCGCCGGAGAGCAGTGACCGCGCCGGATCTCCCTGATCTGCACGCGCGGACCGCCGCTCGGCCACCGACAGCCGGCGGTAGGTGCTGCCGTCGGCGCCGAGGGCGATCGCCTGCGGCAGGTCGAGGAACTCGACGCCGATGCCGTTCTGGTAGATCGCGCTCGCGGCCGGCACGTCGCCCGGCGCGAGGGCGGCGGTCCACCAGGAGTATGCCGACACCTCCGTGGGGAACACCGGCTCCGCCGCCGGTTGCGGCCTCGTGCCCTCGGCGATCAGGGCGGGCACGACGATCGCGGCGCACACCACGACGGCCGCCAGCAGCGCCGGCAGCGGGCTGCGTCGTGTGCTCATGGGTCCTCCGTGCGCTCAGCGTAGGGGCCGCCCGGCCGCGGCGGGAGGCGCGCAGGGTGAACGTCCCGTGTCCAGACCCCGCGTGTCAATACACTGAGCGGATGGCATCCGAGACGGACGAGGTCGACCGCATCGTCGGCGCGTGGGCGCAGCAGCGTCCCGATCTCGACTTCTCGCCCATGGAGGTGCTCTCGCGCGTCGACCGGCTCTCGCGTCACCTCGACCGCGCCCGGCGGGATGCGTTCCGTCGCACCGACATCGAGCCGTGGGAGTGGGACGTGCTCTCTGCCCTGCGGCGCGCGGGTCATCCGTATCAGCTGAGTCCCAAGCAGCTGCTGCAGCAGACGCTGGTCTCGAGCGGCACGATGACGAACCGGATCGACCGCCTCGTCGGGCGCCGCTTCGTGCGTCGTGAGGCGGATCCGGACGACGGTCGCAGCGTGCTGGTAACCCTCACGGAGGACGGCCGCGTGCGCGTCGACGCCGCGATCACGCGCCTCATGGATGCGGAGGCCGAGCTGCTCGATCGCCTGTCGGGGTCCGAGCGCGAGCGCCTCGCGACGCTGCTGCGCCGTCTGAGCCTGGGGTTCGACACGGCTCCCGAGGCGTGAGCCGGCGAACCAGCCTAGACCGGCGTCAGCCGATCTCCTCGGTGAGCTCGAACCAGCGCTCCTCGGCCGCGGCGATCTCGTCCTCCAGGGCGGCGATCGCCTCCATCTCGCGCGCGAGGCCGGCGTAGTCCGACTGATCGTGGTCGGCGAGGGCGGCGCGGGCCGCTCCCGCCTGCTCGGTCAGCTTGGCGATCCTGCGCTCGAGTGCCGTGACCTCCTTCTGCGCGGCGCGGAGTTCCGCCCCGGCCAGTCCGCGGGGCGTGGCGGCCGCGGCCTCCGCGGGCTTCCCGGACGACGACTGCTCGAGCTGGCGCAGACGCAGGTACTCGTCGACGCCGCCCGGCAGGTGGCGCAGGCGCCCGCCGAGGATCGCGTACTGCTGATCCGTGACGCGCTCGAGGAAGTACCGGTCGTGGCTGACGACGATCAGGGTTCCCGGCCACGAGTCGAGCAGGTCCTCCATCGCCGCGAGCATGTCGGTGTCGAGGTCGTTGGTCGGCTCATCCAGGATCAGCACGTTCGGCTGGTCGAGCAGGATGAGCAGCAGCTGCAGGCGCCGCTTCTGCCCGCCCGAGAGGTCCTTGACGGGCGTCGACAGCTGCGCGCTCGAGAAGCCCATGCGCTCCAGGAGCTGCCCGGGGCTGAGTTCGGCGGCCTTCGATCCGGTGCCGAAGGTGTACGTGGTGCGGAGGCGGCTGATGACGACGCGCACCGGTTCGGCGAGGTGCTCCTCGAGCTCGTCGAGGCGCTGGGTGAGGGTCGCGACCTTGACGGTCTTGCCGCGCTTGACGCGCCCCTCCGTCGGGTCGACGGTGCCGGCGATCAGGCTCAGCAGTGTCGATTTGCCGGCACCGTTCACGCCGAGGATGCCTGTGCGCTCGCCCGGGGCGAGGCGCCACTCGACGCGCTGCAGCACCTGCTTGTCGCCGTACGCGACCGAGACATCCAGCAGGTCGACGACGTCCTTGCCGAGGCGTGAGACCGCGAGCGACTGCAGCTCGGTCTTGTCGCGGATCTCGGGCACGTCCTCGATCAGCTGGTTGGCGGCGTCGATCCGGAACTTCGGCTTCGACGTGCGCGCGGGCGCGCCGCGGCGCAGCCACGCGAGCTCCTTGCGGGCGAGGTTCTGGCGGCGCTGCTCGATCGCAGCCGCCTGCCGGTCACGCTCGACGCGCTGCAGGATGTACGCCGCGTAACCGCCCTCGAAGGGCTCGACGATGCGGTCGTGGACCTCCCAGGTCGCGGTGCAGACCTCGTCGAGGAACCAGCGGTCGTGGGTCACTGTGAGCAGACCGCCCGCGTTCGGGGCCCACCGCTTCTTCAGGTGGTCGGCGAGCCACGCGATCGCCTCGACGTCGAGGTGGTTGGTCGGCTCGTCGAGGGCGAGGATGTCCCAGTCGCCGGCCAGCAGGGCCGCCAGGGCGACGCGGCGGCGCTGGCCGCCGGAGAGCGTGCCGAGCAGCGCGTCCCACGGGAGGTCGCCGAGCAGGCCGGCGATCACATCGCGCACCTTGGGGTCGCCCGCCCAGACGTGCTCGGGGATGTCTCCCACGACCGCCTGGCCGATGGTGACGTCGTCGGGCAGCGTGTCGGCCTGGTCGAGGACGCCGATCGTCACACCGCCGCGCACCGTCACGCGCCCCGCGTCGGGCTCGCGTCGCCCGGCGAGCATCGCCAGCAGGCTCGACTTGCCGTCGCCGTTGCGGCCGACGATGCCGATCCGGTCGCCCTCGTTCACGCCCAGCGAGATGGAGTCGAAGACGACCTTGGTCGGGTACTCGAGGTGAAGGGCCTCGGCCCCCAGAAGATGCGCCATATCCCTTCCAGCGTATGGGGTCTCGGCTGGGCGGACGCCCCGCCCCGTGAGGCCTACGGCCTGCCGACAGCGAAACGGAAGGCGTTGGCGAAGCGGTAGCCGCCCGCGGAGGTGCGGAACGGGGCGGATGCCTCGCGCACGACGGGTGCGAGCTCCTCGATCGTCGCGTCGTCTTCGCCGAACAGGATGCCTCGGACGAGCGCGCCGTCATCCTGCGCCTCCCACGTGACGTCGACGGTTCCGGCCGCGACGACGTGGAGCCCCGCATCGGTGAGCCAGGCCTCGAGGCCGCCGGGGAGCCGGTAGTCCGGATCTTCGCCGGGTTCCTCGTCGTGGGCGGCGGCGAGGGCGTCCTCGACCGTCTCGATGTCGTTGCGGGAGGTCTCCGCCCAGCTCGCGACGCCGATCGCGCCGCCCGGTGCGAGGACACGTGCCGCCTCGCGGAGGGCAGCCACGTGGTCCTCTGCGAACTGGAGCGAGTTGACCGCGAGCACGGCGTCGAAGGCGCCGTCGGGAAACGGCAGCGCCTCGAACCCGCCGAGGCGCACGTCGGCGCCGGGGGCGTGCTCGCGAGCGAGTTCGACCATCCGCGGCGCCGGATCAGTGCCCGCCACCGCGAAGCCCTGGGATTCGAGGTGCGCGAGCAGCTGGCCGCTGCCGCATCCGACGTCGAGCACGCGCGCCCCCGGCGCCACGGCGGCGCCGTCGAGGAGCGCCGGCCACACTGGCTGCGCGGACGCCGCCCAGTAGGTGCTCCAGTCGTCCGCCGCCGCGGACCAGATCTCCGCGATGTCGTCGCTCACCCAGGTCACCGTACCCGCGTGCGCGACAGCGCGCGCCGGAGGCAGAAGACCGCGAACACCCCGTAGAGCCCCCACGCGACCCACACGCCGGCGACACCGAGCAGAGGGCCGCTCTCGCACCGGCTCAGCGCCGGGTCCGGGGAGTCGTAGCAGGCACCGTAGGAGGTGCCGGTGAGCACGAGCACGACGAGGCCCACGACAAGGGCGAACAGGATCCACCGCCACCGAGGTGCCGTCGCCGCCGACCGAGCGCTCATGCGCTGAGGATAGCCAGTACCAGGCCCAGGGTCTCCGCAGTGCACGGTCAGAAGGGTGGTGGGTTGTCGCCGAGGTGCAGGTCGGGCATGAGGATCTCGGCTTCGGCTTCGAACCGTATGACCGGGGTTGGTTTGTAGGCGTAGACGCGTCCGAGCGGGCTGATGTATTCGGTGAGCCCGTCGGGCCCTTGCCGCATTCCCCATCGGGAGTGGTGTTTGAGGCGGTGGTGGGCTTCGCAGAGGTGGGCAGTATTGGTCACCGCGGTCGGGCCGCCGCGTGAGTACGGCGTGGTGTGGTCGATGT
>NZ_JADGLL010000080.1 GCF_015235415.1 Microbacterium paludicola
ATCGCAGTGAGCGTGTCACCGCGGGCGAGACCCACGAGTATCTCCTCACGATCGAAGACCGTCAGATGCCCCTCGCGCGGCTCCCAGCCGAACGGCTTCCCGTCGAGGTGACGCCCTTCCCTCGCCATGCGGCCGACCATCGGCGCCGTGCAGCCGATCTCGCGAGCGATGTCGATGAGTCTCCATCCCTTCGAGTGGAGACGGAGCGCGAGCTGCTTCTGCTCACGACTGAGATGACCATGCTTGCCCTGCAACGAATGCCTCCCGAGATCAACGTCTGCTTCATCTCACAGCACCCATTGCGCTGACCGGTTGAATCCGCCGATCCTCAAGGCTGCGAGCGTGTTTTTCGCGAAGGAGCTCGACCGCCCCTGACCGAGATGATCCGGTTCATCGATGAACATCGGGATCGTTTCGGGGTCGAGCTCATCTGCCGAGTGTTGCGCCCGGCAGTGCAGGGGTTCCTCACCTCCCGCGGCTATCGCGCCGCCGTCGGCCGCGCCCCGTCTGCCCGGCAGCTGAAGGACGAGCTTCTCGTCCCAGAGGTGGCCCGGCTGCATGCGGAGAACTACGGCGTCTACGGGCGGCGGAAGATGCACGCGCTGATGCGTCGGCAGGGGTGGCAGGTCGGCCGCGACCAGACCGAACGCCTCATGCGGCTCGCTGGGGTGCGTGGCGTCCGTAAGTCGAAGCGGGTGTCCACGACCCGCCCCGACAAGACGACCGTGCTGCCGAGTGATCTCGTGAACCGCCGCTTCACCGCGCCGGCGCCCCGGCGGCTCTGGGTCTGCGACGTCACCTACGTCGCGACCTGGAGTGGTTTCGCCTACGTCGCGTTCGTCACCGACGTCTATTCGAGGCGCATCGTCGGGTGGAACGTCGCGGCGACGCTGCGCTCGGAGATTCTGCCGTTGCAGGCCCTCGACATGGCCGCCTGGAACGTTGGCGGGCGTCTCGACGGACTCATTCATCACGCGGATCATGGGTCGAATTACACCGCGATGGTCTACACCGAGAGGATCGTCGAACTCGGCGCCGTCCCCTCGACCGGGACCGTTGGCGACTCGTTCGATAACGCGATGGCGGAGGCCGTGAACAACCTCTACAAGACCGAGCTGATCCGTCAGCGCGGCCCCTGGCGAACGGTTGAGCAGGTCGAGCTGGCGACTCTCGAGTGGGTGTGGTGGTGGAACAACTCCCGCCTCCACGGCGAGCTCGACATGCGCACCCCGGCAGAGGTTGAGGAGGCGTACTACGCTGACCAAGAATCAGGCCAGCCGGCACCTGCTGGACAAGCCTCCCGATAGGAACGAAAGTCAGGCCGATTCACGTTCATCGACCAGCAGCTCGGCCACTCGCTGCCTGCATGACCAAGACGATTCCGACTCGCAGGACAGCGATCAGTACTGATTCGGCAGCGGTAGAGCCATCAACTGCTCACCCTCAGTGAGTGCGTCCTGCTGATCCTGAACCAGGTCGATGAGGTACATGTAGGCAGCCCGCGCCACACGGAGCGACTGATGAGTCGCGTGCACCAAGGTCTCCGCGTCGATGCTGCTGTGGGCGAGTTCCGTCACGCCGGTCGCGGCGCCGTGCGTCAGGTGAACCAGGCGATGCGTTCCCGCGTTCCGCAGCGTCTTCGCCTCTGGGTAGAGGCCGTCTTTGTCGATGTCAAACGACAGCTCGGCCAGTGCCACCGCGGCGCTGGCTGCCTTCTCGGGAATCGGCAGGCCCGTTCGCAGCTGAGAGCTCTTGCCCTCTCGCCAGTAGTTCTCGAACGTCACCTTCCGTGCCTGCATCCCAGTCTTGAAGTGGTCATTCGCGGCGACAGCGATCTTGTCGAGAAGATCCAACGTCGCTCGCTGAGCAAGGACCAGCTGGGCGGGCGGTTCACCGTAGAGAGACATATCGAGAGTGTCCGCGTAGGTGCCGGTATCGGCTGGGTGCTGGGCGAACAAAGACTCGAAGAGGAGCTTCTCTCCCTGGAAGGCGAGTCGCCGCGCCACGAGGTACTCGGCCTTGAGGACGTTCATGGACGTGAAGATTGGCGGCGGGTCCGGTTCACCGCTATGTACCGTGACCGACTCGACCATCGCGCTGTCCCATCGATGCTCGTCGGAGCCCAGCCCCTCGACTGCGACGGTGAGCGCGAGCCGATGTTGCTTGATCCACTGCTGGTATTCGTCGAGCGGATCGCCGTCATGGGATAGGTGCCCAGCGCTTCCCGATGGTGGCAGCGCGTCCCACCGTTGAGCCACAGCTTCCCCAGCCAGCTCTACCGTGCGAGATCTGTGCCGTTGCGCCTGCTCACGGTAGCGGTCATACACCGCCGCGTAGTGTCCGCCGAGACCTCGGCCCCGAGCGACGCGAAGACGCAGAAGTTCCGCGGCGTTGCCCGCGGCGTTCCCGTTCGTCGGGTCAGCTGCTAGCGCGTCGACATACGCCTGGTATGCCTCGAGCCACCGCCCCGAGCGGTCGAGCGTGTTGCCCAGGTTGCAAAGCGCCCGACCCCGAACGTCCGCGGCCTCACTTAAGTACCCGACAGACGCGAACAGCACTCGCACCGTCCGAAGCCGGTCCTGATCTTCGAGAGCGAAGATCCCTCGAGGAGACTCCGGATTCGCCTGACGCCACTGCGTCAGATCGATGTCGTGGAGGGCCGAGAGCCCGTTGGCTTCGTTGTAGTTGAGCTGACCATCGAGTACGGGAAGGTAGCCGCGCTCGCGAGCGTCGCGAGCGCACTCGATCCCAGCCGAAACCGAGTCCTGAATCCCGCGGGCCGCGCCCAGATTGATGAGCAACGAGGAACAGCTGAATTTCAGTTGCGTCCACTGCACACCGTTGAGACGGCGCCCCGCGAGTGCATCATCGAGGTCGCTCGAGAACGTGGCCAGCTGAGCGACCGTGCCGCTGTGACCTGCTGCTACCGACCGGACGAGCGCGTCGCGGCGTTGGGCCCAGGTTCTCGGCACACGATCGGTCACTGCACCACTCCCGCGCGCCGTACATCCCATGACGCGATCTCCCCCAGCCGGAGCCTGCGACAGTTTCCGCGCGAAATGACATATGTGGCTCTTCGGACATCCGGTGGGGTGAGGGTGGCCGGGCGGTGATTCGGCGGTAGGGGTCGAGGTCCCCGAGGATCAGAAGCGCTAACTCTCTGATTCCGACCGAGGACCTCGACGTGCTTCACCCTA
>NZ_JADGLL010000081.1 GCF_015235415.1 Microbacterium paludicola
CACTCGTACGCTCAGATATCAACTGGGGCCTCCCTCACGTATGTGGATAGGCGAAGCCGGAAGACCGGCCCGCAACCCACGGTCTACGCGAGCGGAGGCCTCAGGCTCAACCACTCATAGCGTCTAGGCGGCTCCGCGGACAGCTGCGGCGAGCTGCTCGATCTGCTGGGCGTGCTCCTCGCTGAGGCCGAGGGTCTCGCCCTCCTCGTCGAGCCCTCCAGTGAACACCGCGGGGCCGACGATGAGGTTGGCGCCGCCGAGGATGGCCCACTGGGCGGCCTCCGCGGTCGGGTTGCGGTGCGCGCCGCCGAACTGGGCCCAGCCGTCCTCGTTCACGTAGAACTCGAGGTCGGCGGTGAGGGTCACCGGCTCGATGAGTCCCTCGACCGCTCCGCTGAGCACGGGGTACGCGTCGGCGCCGAGGTCGAGGCGCTCGGTGCGTCCGTCCGGGGTGACCTTGACGGCGAGGCGGGTGGTGGTGGTCATGGGATCTTCCTCTCCTAGTAACTGGTATCTCTGACAGGTATTAATCTACTAGGGGCCTCCGACATTGCGCGAGGTGATCCGCCAACCGGCGAGAGAAGATTCGACCCGGCCGTCGATCTCCAGCAGCGCAAGCGAGAACTGCGCGCCCTGGATCGACAGGCCCGCCCGCTGCGCGATCTCCTCCAGCGGGCGCGGGGTGCCGTCAAGCGCGTGCAGCACGCGGATCTCGGCGGGACGGTTGTCGGCTGCGTTCGTCATGGTGCCTCCTCGGGGAGCCGGGGCCTCCCGCTCGGAGAGGCCCCGGGGTCGGTCAGTCGGACACGTCCTGCGCGGCAGCCCAGGCCAGCAGCGCGCGCCACATCAGCGGCGACCGGGCGCTGTCCACGTAGCGCTGGTGCGCCGCCTCCAGGGCCTTCTGCGAGAACCGCGACACCGGAGTGATCGCCCGCGGCATCGGCACCGTCGAGTGCCCGAACCCGATCACCGCTCGCACCCACCGCTCGCTGACGGTGACGTGGTGGGCGAACGATCGGAACTGCTTGGCGTCTCGCTGGTACCAGGTCGTGATGTCGACGGCGCTGTGGAACGTCTCGCCGTGGCGCTCGAACTCTCGATCCAGCAGCACGATCCGGGTCGTGAGCTCGCGGTCGCGCCGGATCTCATCCACGCGGACCGGGGTTTCCTCGAGGGCCGGGGCAGTGATGGTGGTCATGGGGTCTTCCTCTCCTAGTAACTGGTATCTCTGACAGGTATTAATCTACTAGGGGCCTCCGACATTGAACCGTCCGGTTCAGACCCGGCTGTCCCAGCTGGCCACCAACGCGCGCGCGGCATCCCGCACGCGCGGCCCGGTGTTCCGCTCGTACCCGCGAACCGCGAGCGCTCGCCGCAGGTCGTCGATGAGCTTGGGCAGCTGGTCGGGGATCAGCTCGGTGTGCTGGCCGAGGTCGGGCACGGCGGCGCCGTTCTCGTAGACGGTGACGCCGCCGCCCACCTCGTCGTAGTCCCATTCCTCGCGGTGGACGATCCGGCCGGTGTGCTTGGAGAGTTTCGCGAGGGCGGCGGCTGCTTCGTCGGCGGTGTACTTGCTGTGGCCTTGGATGATGATCGAGCCGTTCGGGTCGCCGGTGCGTCCGGGGATCGTGTAGCCGGCGGCCACTTCGCGCTCGGGTACGTCCTCGCGCTCGTCGATTGCGTCGTAGCCTTCCCAGATCTCGCCGTCGCTGGTGAGGGCCGAGGGCAGGGTGTCGATGGTGAGGGCTCCGGGCTCCTCGATGGTGATGCTGTTCCAGGTGGACATGGTGTTCCTCCTCGTGTCCGTGGGGTCTGGGCCGGGCAGGTCACCAGATCTCGAAGCCGCCGGATGCGATCGCGAACCGGGCGAAGGCCGCCACGTTGGCTTCGTCGAACGGGTAGTGAGCCTCGGGCGGGGCGCAGGTGCCGACGCCGTCGCAGGCGTTGCACCAGCCGCGCTCGACCATGCCCATCTGCTGGCCGACCTCGTCCCGTCGGGTGCCGGTGCCCTCGCAGTACCGGCAGCCCTCACGCGGGATGCTCTCGATCCGCGCGGCGTAGGCGCTGGCGTACGCGGCCACGGTGCCCTTGTGGATGTCGGCGCGCAGCGCTTCGCCGAGCGCGCGTGCCTGCTCGGCGTCGAGGCCGTCGCCGTCGTTGGTGTGCCAGTGCTGGCACGGCTCTGCGAGGGCCGGGTGAGCGGCCTGGATGTACTCCGCGAGGGGGTGCCAGTACCAGACCGAGTTGCGGAAGTATTCGCCCTTCTCGCTGGTCGGGGCCTTCCCGTAGACGTCCATTCCCATCGTTTCAACCTCCTCAATAGTGGTACCTCTGACATGTACTAATCTATTAGTGGCCACCGACATTGAGCCGGGGCACGGAGAGGCCCCGAGCGCCAGAGCGCCCGGGGCCGGCGGGAGCGTCTACCAGGAGGACTGGTAGGTCAGCGGATCGAACTTCACCGCCTCGATGAGCTTGGTGTGAGCCGGGTTGGCCGGCGCGTCCGGCCCCCAGCCGAGCTTCGGTGTGACGTACTGCTCCGCCTTGAGGTACATGTCCAGGCCCATGAGTCCGTTCCTTCCTCTAGTGTGTATCTCTGACAGGTACTAATCTACTGAGGGGGTCGGACATTGCCGGCGGGGTAGCCGGCGAAGCCGGCACGGAGGCCGGCTCGCATGCGCAGGGGGAGGGCAGCCCGATAAGGGCCCGTGCGCACCGCGAGCCGGCCCCTCTGTGCCCACAGAGGCCAGGCCGAAGGCGAGCGCACCCGAGAGGGGATCCAGGAGCGCAGAAGCCGCCCCAGAGACCCCTGACTCGCGACCGATACCAATACGCGAGGCAACGCGAGCCGACCTCGGCGCGGGGAGGCGCGAAGCGCCGACCGAGAGGAGCACGAAGGATCCGGGCGTGCCCGGATCCACGCACGGTATCGCGCCCGCGCAGCGGGCGCAGGCGC
>NZ_JADGLL010000082.1 GCF_015235415.1 Microbacterium paludicola
CCGACACCCTCAGGCGCTGAGCCAGATCACCTCCGCCGCCCCCGACGGCAGCTCGACGTTCTCACCGGCGATGTCGAGTCCGCGCGCGGTGACGCGCACATCCTGTCCCACGGCGATCCCGGCGGCCTCGATGAGCCGCAGCAGTCCCGGGTCGCGGTCGCTGACGCGCAGGATCCGTCCGGCGTGGCCCTCGTGCGCCTCCGCGAGCAGCACGAACCGCACCCGCTCGACGAGCCCGGCGGCATCCGGAATCGGATCGCCGTGCGGATCGAACCTCGGACGCCCCAGCCGCTCGTCGATCTTCTCGAGCAGGCGGTCGCTGATCGTGTGCTCGAGCACCTCTGCCTCCTCGTGCACCTCGTCCCAGGCGTAGCCGTACTCCTCGACGAGCCAGGTCTCGATCAGCCGGTGCCGCCGCACCATCTCGAGCGCGCGCCGCTCGCCCTCCGGCGTCAGTCGCACGGCCCGGTACGGCTCGTGCGCGACGAACCCCAGCGCGCTGAGCTTCTTGACCATCTCGGTCACGCTGGACGGGGCGATCCCGAGCTTGGCGGCGAGCACCGACGGCGTGATGGGCGCGTCCTGCCACTCGGTGTGGGCGTACACCGTCTTGAGGTAGTCGTCGATCGCGGGCGAGTGCGGCACCCCTCCAGGCTAGGGCGTGCCCCGTGGCGGCCTACGCCCCGGTCGCCACCAGCCACAGCAGCAGGGCGTTCAGCGTGATGAGGAACGCGGCGGCGACGGCACCGAGGGCGGTCGTCACGACGCGGTTGCGGTGCTCGCCGAGGGTGCGTCGCTGGGCGGTGAGCACGACGAGCGGCACGAGGGCGAACGGGATGCCGAACGACAGCACGACCTGGCTCAGCACGAGCGCGAGCGTGGGGTCGAAGCCCACGCCCAGGATGGCGAGGGCCGGGACCAGCGTGATGAGGCGCCGCGCGATCAGCGGGATCCGCACCCGCAGCAGCCCCTGTATGATCTCGGCGCCGGCGTAGGCGCCCACCGAGGTCGAGGCGAGGCCGCTGGCGAGCAGGCCCACGGCGAAGAGAGTCGCGATCGCGGGGCCGAGGCCGGCGGCGATCGCCGCGTGCGCTCCCTCGAGGCTGTCGGTGCCGGCGACGCCCGGCAGGTTCGCCGCGGCGAGCAGCAGGATGGCGAGGTTCACCGACCCGGCGACGGCGAGCGCGATGGTGACATCCCACTTCGTCGCGCGGAGGATCCGGGTGACGCTCACCCCTCCCTCGCGAAGTGATCCGTCGCCCTGCACGAGGTGCGCGGATCCGCGCGGGGCGAACCGATCCCGCGCGAGCGCCGAGTGGGCGTAGATCGCGTGGGGCATGACCGTCGCCCCCAGGATCGACGCGGTGAGCAGGACGGATCCGCTGTCCGTGAACCGCGGCACGAGCCCCGCGAGCACCGATCCGCCGTCGGGCGGGCCGACGAACACGCCGACGGCGAAGCCGATCGCGATGATGATCAGCAGTCCCATGATCACGAACTCGAACGGCTTCGCGCCCCGGGTCGACTGCACGACGAGCAGCGCGAGCGACACGGCCCCGGTGATGAGGCCGCCCCACAGCAGCGGCACGCCGAACAGCAGGTTGAGCGCCACCGCGCCGCCGATCACCTCGGCGATGTCGGTGGCCATCGCGACGAGCTCGGCCTGCAGCCAGTACGCGCGCCGCCCCCAGCGGTTGCGGATGCGCCTCCCCAGCACCTCGGGCAGGCTCTCGCCCGTGACGACGCCGAGCTTGGCCGACAGGTATTGGATGAGCCACGCCATCGCGTTGCCGATCACCACGACCCAGACCAGCAGGTAGCCGTAGCGCGCCCCGGCCGTCATGTTGCTGGCGACGTTGCCGGGATCGAGGTAGGCGACGCCCGCCACGAGTGCCGGGCCGAGCAGCCACGCGACCCGCGGGGGGCGCGTCATCCGGGTCTCCGTCGTCGTCATGCCGACAGTGTGCCAGAGATTTAGGCGCACCGAAAACTGCCGACGGGTAACCTTCTCGAGTGACGGATCCGACCCCCGAGACCCACGCCCCGATGGACGAAGTGCGCGGCCACGGCGTCGGCCCGTGGGAGGGCGATCCGCCCGAGGACCCCGTCTACGACCCCGAGCTGCTCGCGCACGGCGACACCCGCAACGTCATCGACCGCTACCGGTACTGGCGCATGGAGGCGATCGTCGCCGACCTCGACGCGCGGCGGCATCCGTTCCATGTCGCGATCGAGAACTGGCAGCACGACATGAACATCGGATCGATCGTGCGCAGCGCCAACGCGTTCCTCGCCGACACCGTCCACATCATCGGGCGCCGCCGCTGGAACCGCCGCGGGGCGATGGTGACCGACCGATACCAGCACGTCGTGCACCACGAGGATGTCGCGGCGTTCGCCGCGTGGGCGCGCGCGGAGGGCATCCCGATCCTGGCCGTCGACAACGTGGGGGAGGCGGTGCCGGTCGACCGTGCCGAGCTGCCCGAGCGGTGCGTCCTGCTGTTCGGTCAGGAGGGGCCGGGGCTGTCGGATGAGGCGCTCGCCGCGGCATCCGGGCACATCGAGATCACCCAGTACGGCTCGACCCGCTCGATCAACGCCTCGGCCGCGGCGGCTGTTGTGATGTACGAGTGGTGCCGGCGCCACGCCGGCTGAGTCAGGATCGCCCGGACTGCCGCCTCACAGCAGCGAGTCGACCACGCTGCCGACGACGGATGTCGAGGTGGGGGTCGGTGCGGGCTCCGTCGGCGTCGGGGTCGTCGTCACCGAGGCCTTGGTGGGCGCCACCGTGGTCGACGTCGTCGGGGCCGGAGCGGGAGCGCTCGTCGAGGTGCTCGGGCTCGGTGCGGGCGAGCTCGGGGTCGGCTCGGACGTCGCGGGCGGCGTTGTGGGCGCCGGTGCCGGGGTGGTGGGT
>NZ_JADGLL010000083.1 GCF_015235415.1 Microbacterium paludicola
CAACGGGCGACTCGAACACCTCCGCGGCTCCGCCCTCGGCTTCCGCAACCTCACCCACTACATCGCTCGGTCACTGCTCGAAGCCGGAGGGTTCAGACCCGCGCTACACCCTCGTTCGTGAAGAGCCAGAAAACCCCCGGCGAACCGGGGGTCTCTGGTGGTGGCTCCGACGGGCGTCGATCCCGTGACCTCACGATTTTCAGTTGGATTCGGTGGGTCAGCGGGTGCTCGTTGGTCGCCGTTTGCCGTGTGATTCCGCGGAAGTCGTCGTGGTTGGTCACGGCTGGGTCGGGGTGGTTTCAGCGGCGCGACCGGCACGGACCCGGCGGCCAGCTAGACGCGCCTTGACCGGAGCCCTGCTCATTGAAGCGCCCCGGGTTTCGTGGAGGCTCGGTTATCTGGAACCGGCTCCGATCGGAACCTGCTCGTGAGCGTATCGGGTCGCGTCGAGCGATGCCCAATGCGACCGCTCGAACTCGGCCGGCGGGACGTGCCCGATCTCGCCGTGCAGTCGCCGCTGGTTGAACCAGTCGACATATTCGGCGACGGCGATCTCGACATCGCGGATCGACGCCCAGCCGCCCTTCGGCCGCATCGCTGGGTTCCGGATGCACTCGCCCTTGAACAGCGAGTTGAACGCTTCGGCCATCGCGTTGATGCTCCTATAGTTGTCAACTCCTGATTTCGCCGGTTCTGGGGTCGGTCTTGACGAGGTGGTAGACCTCTCGGATCACATAGCGCTTCAGACAGCGGATGATGTCGCGCTTGCTCTTGCCTTCGGCGGTGCGACGGGCGACGTAGGCGATCGTTGGCTCGTGGAACCTCATCCTGACGATCACGGTCCGGTAGATCGCCGCGTTCAGCTGGCGGTGCCCGCCGTGGTTGATGCGGTGCTTCCCGCTGGTCATGCCGGAACCTGTCGGGATGGGGCTGATGCCGGCGAGTTTGGCGAAAGCGGCTTCGCTTCTGATCCGTTCGGGATTGTCGCCGGCGACGATGAGGATCTCCGCGGCGGTGTCGACGCCGATGCCGAACTCGTCGAGCAGGTGCGGGGCGCGCTGGAGCACAAGCTGCTCAATCTGCGCCTCGAGGTCCTTGATCTCGTCGTTGAGCGCGATCCACCGCTTCGCGATCGAGCGGAGCGCGTGACGGTTCGCGTCTTCCGGGGTCTCCAGCCCACGAGGACGCAGCGCGGCGCAGTGCCGGGCGACCATCTTCTGCGTCTTCCGCGCCGTCTCGCGTCGGAGATCCTCGGTAGCGTGGACGAGCATCGCTTTGAGGGTGACCATCGCTCCGGTGCGATCCTTGACCGCGGTGTCGTGGGCGACTTTCAGCTGCCGGATCATCTCGACCACGCCGTCGGCGCTCTTCGGGACCGCGGTCGCGAACCCCGCGAGGACCGCCCGGGCGGCGTTCTCCGCGTCGAGAGTGTCGGACTTGCCGTTCAGGCGCCGCAACCGACGATCCGGTCGCGAGACCTCGACGACCTTGTGATCGTTCCGGCGCAAGAACGAGGTCAGCGCGGCCCCGTAGGAGCCGGTGCCTTCGATGCCGAACGCGATGATCTTCCCGAACCCGCTCGCCCACTCCAGCAGTTGCTTGAAGCCAGCTGTATCGGTCGCGATCGTGAGGGTCGCGAGGATCCCGCCGATGGAGTCCATCACTGCGGCGACGTGGATGTGCTTGTGCGTGTCGACGCCGATCACGACGTGCCCGGAGCGGGCGGGCTCGACTGCGGTCATGTTCTTCGGTCCTCCTGCCGGTTAGCGTGGTGTCACGCTGTCGCCGGCGGGTGGACAGGACTGTCATGGGGACGCGTTGTCAAGACTGCTCCAGGCTCCTATCAGGTCACGCCCGATCCGGCGGCAGCGGTTACTGCGCGCCCGGCCGGAGGCTCGACAGATCAACGCCAAGGCACCCTGCGGGCCAATCATAAGCAAGGGTCAGAACGCTCCGGCCAGGACTTCCTCATCCTTGCGGGATGCGGCAGAAACAGACTGACAGTCATACGAATCGCCTTTGCTTCCAACGGAAGCGACGGCATCGGCTTCGGCGAGGCGCTCGGTGTAGCGGATGGCGCGATACTGGACTCCTCGGTCGCTGTGGTGGACGAGCCCGGTCGTGTCCTGCCCGTTCCGGCGGCGCTGCCAGAGCCCCATATCGAGCGCGTCGAGCGCGAGGTCCGTACGCAGGCTCGTGGACACCTGCCAGCCGACGACGAGCCTGCTGAACACGTCGATCACGAACGCCGCGTAGACCCATCCGGCATGGGTGCGGATATAGGTCAGATCCGCGACCCAGAGCTGGTTCGGTGCCGTCGCGGTGAACGCTCGTCCGACGAGATCCGCTGGCCGCTCCGTCTCCGCGCCATCACCCGAGGTGGTCTTGACCTGCTTATCGCGCCGAAGCCCTCGCAAGCCGAGCTCGCGCATCAGTCGCTCGACGGTGCAACGGGCAACCGAGACGCCTTCCCGGTTCAGCTCGGCGTGGATCTTCCGCGCCCCGTAGACGCCGAGATTGTCGGCATGGACAGCCGCGATGTCGGCTTTCAGTTGCTCGTCTCTGACCGCTCTGGCAGACGGCGGGCGCGTCTTGCCTGGATCGTGTCACCGTCGGGTGATTTCGCGGGTTGAGGATCGTTGAGGCTTGATTTTCCGGGGGTGTTGGTGCCTCGTGCGGGGCACTAACGGCGTCGATCTAGACTCGCTCGGTGGGGTGGTTC
>NZ_JADGLL010000084.1 GCF_015235415.1 Microbacterium paludicola
AACGGGATCATCGAGCTCCACCGCCGCCTCGCCCGCGGCTACCGAAACCGGCACAACTACCGCCTCCGCATGCTCCTCGCCGCCGGCGGCCTCACCCCATGACCCCCACCGGAAGTCCGAAGAGCCCGTTTTTGCCTCGATAGCGGAGAGTATGTGGGTGATCGCGGGCCGAAACGACTTGAGCTTCCTCAGCGCTTATCTAGAGCGCGCGGTCGACTTCTCGGACGACGGCCTTACATGGCGCGCTGGGTACGGTCCGCGGCTCCGAAATTGGAACGGCGTGGATCAACTTGCGGAGATCGTAAAGATTCTCCGGGAAGAACCACTCTCACGCCGTGCCGTCGCCAGCATCTACGATCCGGATCGCGACTTCGTCGAGAGTCGAGATATCCCTTGCAACAACTGGCTTCACTTCCTCATGAGGGATGGGCGTCTCAACCTCCACGTTGCCGCCCGCAGCACCGACATATGGTGGGGATTCTCCGGCATCAACGCCTTCGAGTGGACATTACTGCTTGAAGTGATGGCGCGGTGGCTCCGATGCGCGCCTGGGCGACTGGTTTTCTTTAGCTCTTCCCTACATCTCTACGAGCGCCACTTCGACAGGGCTTCGCGTCTCTTAGCCAGTCAACCGAACCGGGCGACGTCCGGCGAGGCGGAGCAGCCGCGGTTTGATACAGACTGGGAGGACGCGCCCGCCGTGTGGGACGAGTGGATGCGTCTGGAGGTCGGCATCCGCTCTGGCCAAGACCTCTCGACGCTCGACTGCAACCTCACCGACCCGCTCCTGCTCGCCTACATTCGAATGATTGATCTATATTGGTCCGCGCAAAGGGGAGTCGAATCCGGGGTCCTAGACGAGAAGCTAGCCGCACTTGGGGACGGCAGACTTGCTGCCGCCGCGCGCGAGTATCTTGAACGGCCTCAACAGTTGCAGCACTGAGCCCGACGGCCTAAATTACTGACGCGAGCGTGCTCGAACGGCCCGACACCCGCTGGTTGATGCCCCACTTTGGCGGAAAGAATGGCGTTGCCGGAGGGCCTTGAGGTGCGAACTGCTGCTTGATTCTGTTACGGCTTCCGACTCCGCGCACATTGGGGTGCATCACTCGCGCGTACTTGTCGGTTTCGCAAAACAGATTCTGGCAGTCGATGAGTGTCAAAGCCCTGCCGAACAGGTCGTCAAACTCAATGCCTTGCTCTTCGAACTGTGCCTCTTGCGTGTCGACCATCCAGCGGATGATGTCTTCCGGAGAAACGCCATTGAGCTGCGGAAAGCACTTCGCGATTCCACTGCGTGCGCCCGGCCCAGGCACGACATAGTCGTTCTCATCAAAGTCGATCACCGAGGTGTAGTTGAGGTCGATCGCCAGCTGATAAGAGAGGAAGGGACCGAGTGAAGGAAAAGCCGAGATTGTCTCAAAGACCTCGCGAAGAGACTTAGCATGCTCGATTTGCGCGGCTACCCCGGAACCCATCATGTGCTCGGTTAACAACAGATGGTTGCGGTGCTTCCGAACCGCGCCGAACGGCGGTGGTGGAACGATGTACGCCGCAGAGTAAACTCTTTCGCCGCTAGCAATCTTTGCGTCTAGAACCTTGCTGTAGGCATTGACATCAAATGTCGATGTTGTGATCTGGCCGAATCTAGATTCCAGCGCGTCCCATGTCGATGGCTTGTTGAAGAAGCGAAATAGCAGAACGCGCAAGACGAGGTTTTCGGGGTCCTGAGGACCCTCATAGGCGATACGTATCAGATCTTGTGACACGCGGTCGGCGGCGCGGTAGGCGTTAGTGAAGCGATACTTCGAGAGGACTGCGTCATCGGTCCACGGACCAGGTTCGCCACGTAACCTCGCGTGATACACGTGCTGCCGTTCAGCCGCGAAGTGCCAGTAGGACGAAAGCACCTCTGAAACGCCGACATCACGTCGACCAACTCTCGCGCGCCGCATCAGGTCCTCCTGTCGGTGCTTACCTCCAGCTCCCACCTGTGTCTAGGTTGTCACGAGGAGGCCGGTCATGCCCGGAGACGCGCCAGCGTCGCTCGTGGTTCAGGCATGCGTTCTTCGCGCGTGAGTGGTTCGACGCCATGAGTAGGAGGCTAACGGGTCCGATCCAGAGGAACTTGAAGGCGTTCCAGACGAACAGCAGGACCAGCAGGTACAGCCAGCCGGGGCCGCCGTCGTTGATGATCGTGGTGCAGATTGAATCGGCCTGACTTTCGTTCCGTTCTTCAAGCAAGGATGGAACACGATGAACAGGAAGTATTCGCCGGAGATGCGTGAGCGGGCGTTGCGGATGCTCGCGGAGACGCGGCCGTCGCACCCGACGATGATGAGCGCGGTTAGGCATGTGGCTGGGCTGCTGGGGATGAGCCCGGAGACGTTGCGACTGT
>NZ_JADGLL010000085.1 GCF_015235415.1 Microbacterium paludicola
GCGTGACGTCACGATCACCATCGACGGACACGAACTCACCGCGACCACCCCGCCAACGGGGGAAGCCGCCGACATCATCGCCGCACTCCGGCCGGGCGTGGGGCACTAAACTGACACGATCCAGGTCTGACGGCGCGAATACGAGCACTTCGCCCATCCATGTCGCAAACGCAAGCGGCCGTGGCCAACGTTGTGTTGACGAACCCTGCCGGTGTATTGCACATGACGGTGAGTGAACTCGCGAGGGTGTCGCGCAGCTCCGTGGGGAGCGTGGTCCGGTTCTGCCAAGATCTGGGCCTCAAGGGGTATCAAGAATTCAAATTGCAGTTGGCCTCTGAAATTCCAGTTGGCGAAGAATCCGGTGTCAGCCATACGGAAACGTCCGGGTCAATCGTGTCTGAAGTATTTCAATCGACGGCACGCGCTATTTCGGAAGGCGAAGCAAGTATTGATCCGAACGAATTTCAACGTGCGGTGTCCGTGCTTGATAAGGCAGATCGGATTCTTCTGGTGGCTAGTGGCCAGTCCTCGCCAATTGCCCTTGATACTGCCCTCCGTTTCCGCAGCGTGGGGCTCGAGGTGAATCATCCGGGAGATCCGGTATCGCAACATATCGCATCCTCGATGCTGGGCCCGGGCGACGCTTGCCTGGCAATCAGCCACACCGGCCGCACCAAAGCAACGGTCGCGGCCGCGGAATCGGCGCGAGAGTCAGGGGCGGCGGTCGTTTCGGTGACCAGCTTCTATCGCTCCCCGCTGGTGGCCGCATCCACCGTGGCACTCGTTGCCGGATCAGGTGAGACGCGGTTTCAAATCGAGGCCATGATGAGCCGGTTTGTGCATCTCGCGGTGCTGGATGCACTCTATTCTGCGATCACCGCCGAAAACCCCGAGCGCACCCTCAAGGGAGCGGCGCGGGCTGCGCAGGCTGAGGAAATGTTCCGCGACTGATCATTTGATAGTTCAACAACACGGCCCGGGCCCTCCTGGAGGAGAGAGGACCCGGGCCGTAGCTTTTGGTTCGAATTATGCCCAGGCCGTCGGCTTGTCCAGCGCGTTCAGTTCAATCTCGGCGAGGACTCCGTAGTGGTCGCTTGCCGTCGGATACTCGTTGAACACAACCTTGCTCGAGTTGATGACACTCTCGACCGTGAGGTGGTTTACCGTCGAGCCGGCGAGTACATAATCGATGCGGCGGTGGTGGGGTTCCTGCACCACGTAGTTCGGAACAATTCCCTGACCGTCGGTCACGCTTCGGGCGACCCACGGGTTATCGGTGGTCCAGGTGTAGCCGGGGCCACCGTCTCCGGCAATTGCCCAGGTGTCGCGGAAGGCGGCGCTGCGGCCGTTGATGGCTGATTTGCCGGTGTAGAACCGCATGCAGTCCTGGTCGGGAGCGGCGTCAAAGTCGCCCGCAATAATCGTGGGGGCCTCTTGACGGCGCTTTTCTTCAAGTTCAGTGACGAACAGCGCCTGCTCCACACGAGCGGCCTCGTCGGTGAAATTGAAGCTCGGGCGCGGGCCGAGGAAGAGCATGTCCACGCCGATGGGCAGTGACAGCACGGCTTCCCATACATAGGGTCCGTCGGCTGCGGGAAGCTTGTGGGTGGTAATGCTCTTGGGTTCCCAGCGCGTACCAACGGCGGTTCCCCAGAGGGGCCACTCGAAGTCAGCGAAGTCGGATGCGTGGCGAGCGAAGTCGGATGCGTGGTGCCAGTGGAGGCTCGAGTTTTCCTTTACGAGCTGGAAGGCATCGCGCTCCGGGGTGCGGACGACTTCCTGCAGGAAGACAATGTCGGCGTCGTGCTCTTCGAGGCCTTTAAGTAGGAGCGCGTCGCGCTTTTGCTGATCGCGGGGGGCGAGCCAAATGTTCAGTGTCAGTACCCGTAGGTTCATTTTTTTGTTCATGCGGGAAAGCTATGCCGCCAAAGTGAACAAGGTTCCAAAAAAGAGTTAACTTTTCCCGTCGAGTCGTCAGCGCTCCTGGATCGTGTCACCGTCGGGTGATTTCGCGGGTTGAGGATCGTTGAGGCTTGATTTTCCGGGGGTGTTGGTGCCTCGTGCGGGGCACTAACGGCGTCGATCTAGACTCGCTCGGTGGGGTGGTTC
>NZ_JADGLL010000086.1 GCF_015235415.1 Microbacterium paludicola
GCCGTGGTCGACGCCGGGATCCGCGACTGGGAGCGCGCGCCCGAGACCGTCGTGGCCGACGTGCTGCCGCAGGTGGGGGCCGCGGCCGACGGCGAGATCGCGGCGTTCATCGACGCGCCCGTCGTCGAGAAGCCCGTCGTCGCGCTGCGCACCAGGGTGCCGGTCGAGGCGGGGGAGACCTACACGTTCTCCGCCCGGGTGCGCGCGCTGTCCGAGACCCCCCGGAGCCTGCCGATCCGCTTCGACGCCTCCGGGGTCGAGGCGGAGATCCCCGACCTCAACGCCGACTGGCAGACCGTCGAGGGCGAGTTCACGGCCGCCGACGACCAGACCGAGGCCGAGGTGCGCATCGTGCTCGACGGCCCGGTCGAGGGACTGGGCGTCGACGACGTCACGGTCGCGGCCGCCGGCGGCGACAACCTCGTGCCCAACCCGTCGTTCGAGGCGGTCGACGCATCCGGCGCGATCCTGAACGACTCGCTCGTGCTGCGGCAGGACAGCGCGGCGCTGGGTGTCAACCTCGCGGCGGGCGAGGCCCGCTGGAGCGCCCGCCGCTACGAGGACGGATCGGTCGTCGACGGCACCGCGCAGCTGCGCGACGGCGTCTCCGCCATCCCGCTCGAGGGCGTGTCGCAGGGGTACTACACGATCACCGTGACGGACGCGTCGGGCCGGGAGGTCAGCGCGCCCGCGGTCGTGCTCGACTACGCCGGCAGCCGCATCCCGCAGTCCGACCGCCTGGGAGCGGCGACCCACCTCGAGCGCGACGCCTACCGCGACGGCGGCGAGGCCGCCGCGTCGCTGGGCCTGTCGGCCGCCCGCAACGACATCAAGTGGTCGCAGAACGAGCCCTCGCCGGGCAGCTACCAGTGGACGCAGACCTACATCGACGAGCTCGGCAAGCTCAAGGCGCAGGGCGTCGACCTGCTGGGCGTGATCGACAGCGGCAACCTGCTCTACACCGGCACGGGCGGCCAGGCCGAGTGGCAGAAGCTGAAGACCCCGCCCACGTCGCAGCAGGGCATCGACGCGTTCGGCCGCTTCGCCCGCGCGATCGCCGAGCGGTTCGACGTGATCGGCATCGAGGTGTGGAACGAGTTCAACCACGAGCCCTTCAACAAGGGATGCCGCACGGCCGACTGCTACCTGCCGCTGCTGCAGGCCGTGGAGAAGAACGTCAAGGGCGTCGATCCCGACATCGCGGTCGTCGCGGGCGCCACGGCCAACTACGACGAGGGCTTCCTGAACTCGCTGTGGCAGATCGGCGGCCTGAAGCACAGCGACGTCACGAGCTTCCACCCGTACGACATCTACGGCGATCCGGACGGCGCCGCCCGCGTCGTGGGGCGCTCCATCGACTCGATGAAGGCCAACGGCGAAGAGCAGCCCGTGTGGATCACGGAGCTCGGCTGGACGACGGGCGGACGCACGGCGCCGGTCTCGCTCGACACGCAGGCCAACCGGCTGATCCGCGCCGAGGTGATGGCGCTCGCCGCGGGCGGCGACAAGTACTTCTGGTACGACCTGATCAGCGATCCGGCGCAGGTGAACAAGCAGGGCGACGCGCACGAGGCCAACTTCGGCCTGTTCGACCCGCGCCGCGAGGGACTGCAGGCCCTGCCGCCCAAGCCCGCCGCGTTCAGCCAGGCGCTGCTCGCCTCGAAGATCGCGGGTCGCGAGCCCGTGCGCTCGGACGGCATCGAGGGCGTGCGCTCGGTGCGCTTCGGCGAGGACGGCGACGAGGTGCGCGTCGCGTGGGTGGCGAACGGGAATCGCACGGTCGAGTACGAGGCCGAGGGCGACGTGCAGGTGACCGACGCGTGGGGCCGCGTCTCCACGGTCAGCCCCCGCGACGGCAAGGTGTCGGTCGAGCTGACCTCGAGCCCCGTGTTCATCGAGCCGGCGCCCGCGGAGTGAGCGCGCCGGGACCTGTCGGCTCGCCCACCTAGACTGGCGGCATGGTGCCCCCGACCG
>NZ_JADGLL010000087.1 GCF_015235415.1 Microbacterium paludicola
CTATGGTGAGACACGTCGAGGTCCTCGGTTGGAGCAGCAGTTGGCGCTACTGATCCTCGGGGACCTCGACCCCTACCCGCCCGAACTCACCCGGCGAGCCTCACCCCCACCGGAAGTCCGAAGAGCCCAAAAACGTTGTTGTTTCGGTGGGGGAGCACAACGTAGCGAGACCGAATATCAGACACCTCGATAAGTCGCGCCCGCAACTCCCGGGTCCGCTCTCCGCGGACCTCAACAGGGTCTCCAAAGTCAACAACGGCATGCAACTCGGCTAAGAACGCCTGCTCCACATTTCGATAGACAGCCACCGTGGCTCATCGATTCTCGACTCGGGCAGCAAGTCCGCGATCCAGAAGCGTCTCAGTCACGAACGAGTGTGTCTCTTCTTCGTTCGCTATCGGGACAACAACCGCGGACTCGGCATGTTCCTTCAAGAGCGCTCGATAGCCGTCCTGCACACCCGGAGCGTTGTTTGGGTCGAGGTGGTGGGGTTCGAGGAAAACGAACACGATAGACGGCGTGATTGGCGACCAGATTGTGTCGATGAGTTCCTTGAAGCTCGACTCAGGGAATCCTGACTGCTTCACTGATCCGCCGTACCAGCCGTAAGCGAGGGTGGACCACCACCAACGATCCAGAATCAGAGATCGCGTCTCCGCAGCTCGCTTGAGATCAGGCACCGACTCCGCGTGGCACGCGAGGTGCGCTAGTTGCTGGGCGAGGCCCGACTTGGGCTTCTCGTCAGGGACCTCGCCCTCCAGTGCTCTGTACACCCGTTCGGTGAACTTAGTGAAGCCGGTTGGCATGTGAGCGAACACTGTGGACTCCGCGTCGACCGAGCCTCGGAGGCGGTTCAACTGTGTCGACTTGCCGGTCTGGTCGAGGCCCTCGAACACGATGACCGCACCGCGGCGGATGGTGAGATCAGTCTTGGCCATCACCAGCTCCTTCGCGCCGCCCAGCGTGGCTCCCGGGATGTGTCAGAGGTCACCCCTAGCATTAAGCTATGCGACAGAACCGGGATCACGAGGGAGGCGCAGCGGCGCGTCGCCTTGGCGACCCGTGGCGCGAGCTCCCCGATGCTGGCCGCGGCTACCTGTCCGTCTACTTCTCCGAGCCCCTCGCGCGATGGCCAGTCCGCGAGATCACCCGGCCTGCGGACAACAAGAGCGACCCAAACATCGAGACCGGAACATACGGCCTGTTCTCCACCTGCGAGCCGTCCATGCGAAACCGGATCGTTCTCGATGGCGCGGCCACCATTTTCTTCCTCACGACACGCAAACCGCACCAGGGGAGGGTGATCTCCGGGTACTACCACGTTGGCTGGTACACGGAAGGTACCCAGGGAGCGGTGAACCGTGACTATGCCCTCGCTGCCGACAAGATGCACTTCATCGACCCCATCCTTGCGAGCGATCTGGATGAGCCACTCGCAGCCATCTGTTCCACGCAGTTCCGCACGATGAAGCCGATCGACGTTGAGACGGTGGCAGCGCTTCGCAGCATCTGCGACGACCGCCCCGACCGCACGGCCGATTACCTCGGCGAAGTCGCGCGCGTCGAGACGTTCGCACGTGCTCGATCGGGCTACGCATATCCGGCTCATCGCATTTGAGCGTGTAGCGCTGGTCTGAACCCGCCGGTCTCGAGCAGGGATCTGGTGATGTAGTTGGTGAGGTTGCGGAAGCCGAGTGCGGAGCCGCGCAGGTGCTCGAGACGTCCATTG
>NZ_JADGLL010000088.1 GCF_015235415.1 Microbacterium paludicola
GACCTGGATCGTGTCAGTTTAGTGCCCCACGCCCGGCCGGAGTGCGGCGATGATGTCGGCGGCTTCCCCCGTTGGCGGGGTGGTCGCGGTGAGTTCGTGTCCGTCGATGGTGATCGTGACGTCACGCAGCGGGCGCAGCGCGCGGACGATACGGCGGACCGTCACGCCGGTGGTCTTGTAGAGGTGCCGGCTGATCGCGAGAGCGCAGAACACGACGGTGAGGTGCGCGTGGATCGAGTCCGCGGTCGACGCGAACATCGGCCTCGCCCGCAGGTCGGTCTTTGCCATCCGGAACGTCGCCTCGACCTGGAACAGGTCATGGTAGGCCGCCACGATCTCTGCAGCGGAAGCCGTCGCGGTGCTGAGGTTGGTGACGTACCCCTTGAGGCCGATGTATTCGCGGGCCTTCTCGACTCTTGCCCAGTTCACGCCGGGCTTGGTGCCGAGGGTGACGAACCGGTCCTTCTTCGCCGGGCGGGTGCCGGCAGCGATCTGCTCGGCGCGTTCGATCTGCTTGTTCAACGTGATGTTGTCGCGGATCTTCCGCTTGTGGGAGTACTGCCACACCACTCGCCGCTCCCGCGCGTTCACACCCGCACCCATGGTTCGGGTGGTCTCGACCGTCTCCCCATCGGTGACGATGTTCCCGACGGTCGCGTAGTGCTCGGCGAGATCGTATGGCGCGGAGGAGGTGCGGGAGCCGACGATGAAACCGAACCCGGCGTCCTCCAGCCGGTTCAGGTTCGCTGCGGACAGCATGCCGGCGTCCGCGACGACCACGACCTCGGTCGCGGAGTGACGTTCGCGGAACTGGTCGAGGACGGGCAGCAGGGTGAGAGTCTCGCCCCTGTTGCCCGCGAACTCGTGGACTTCGAGGGGGAACCCGCCCTGGTCCACGAGGAGGCCGACGAGGATCTGCGGGTCGACGCGGCGCTCTTTGCTCATCCCGACCTTGCGGAGCTTGTCTTCACGCTCCGCCTCGAAGTAGAGGGTGGTGACGTCGTAGAGCACGACGGTGAGCGGGCCAGATCGGGTCGCATGCGCGTAGGCTGCGGCGGCGATCTTCGACCGCCAGTCCTGCTCAACGCTGCGGGCGAGGGTCCGCCACACGGTCGACAGCGACGGCGCACCCGGGACACCGAGCTCGTCCCACACCCGCAGCGTGTCCGCCTTGCTGGTCGGCTCGACGACGCGGGCCAGGACCAGCTTCTTGAATGTGTCGTTGCCGACCGCGTCGAACCCGAGACGGGCGTAGGCGTCCTCGAGGACATCCCACAACAACCTGGACCTCGACCCGGTCACCGTCGGCGCGGTCGTGGCCGGCGGCGTCGCGCCCAGCCCGTCCAGATCGAACGGGACATGCCCGGCCAGCTCCGCGATCCGCTCCCGCGCGATCGCGACCAGCACCGCGAGCTGCTCATCGTCGTGCGCGGAGCCGAGGTGCTCCACGATCGTCCGCACACCACGGGTCTTCGACGCGATCTGCACCGCCGTCGCACCCGACGCGGTGCGCACCTTCCGCACGAACCACCCCACCGAGCGAGTCTAGATCGACGCCGTTAGTGCCCCGCACGAGGCACCAACACCCCCGGAAAATCAAGCCTCAACGATCCTCAACCCGCGAAATCACCCGACGGTGACACGATCCAGG
>NZ_JADGLL010000089.1 GCF_015235415.1 Microbacterium paludicola
GAGACACGCCCTGATATGGGCGTGGGTTTGTCAAGGGGCAGGGGTGAGCGGACGCCGTGCCCGTCGGCTTCCGGCGTCCGCTCGTTCCGGTCGTGTCCGGTGGTGACGCGCGTGTCGTGTTCGACGCGTTGTCACTCTGATATGCGCGGGTTGGATACCGCATGACGGTTTGTTCGGCGGGGCGTTCACGCGAGTCTAGAGATCGAGCGTGACCCGCCGGGCGGGTTGCTCATAGGGCGTGTCGCGAGTCGCCCGGACGCTGCCGTCACCACCGTCGATGGACCGGAAGCAGGAGGACCGGGTCAGGTCATGACAGCCAGGGACCAGCACCAGCCGGCGAGCTCGCGGGCGATCGCGGCGTTGGCGACGACGCTGCGCTTCCGGCGCGCTTGGAACCCGACCCAGCGGTCGTGGAGGCGCTGGTTGCCGGCGTGGCCGCGCGCGCGGGCTGCGGCGCTGGCGCGGTCCCATCGGGCGCGCATGATCGGCGAGGTGGGCCGGTAGGCGGGCCGGTGGTGCCAGGCCGCTTCGATCAGCAGCCGCCGGGCGTGGCCGTTGCCGGTCTTGGTGATCCCGCCCAGTGTGCGTGACGCCCCGGAGGAGGACTCCGACGGGGTCAGGCCGACGTAGGCGCCGATGCGGTGTCCGTCCAGGCGGGTCCAGTCACCGATCTCGACCGCGAGGCCGAACCCTGTCAGCGTCGAGACCCCTCGCAGGCAGCAGAGCCGGTTCACGACGTCGGTGAACTCGCTGTCCGCGGCCATCCGGTTGATCGCCGCGTCGAGCCTGTCGCGCCGGTCGACGGCCTGGATCATCGCTTCGTAGGCGGCATCGAACGCGGCCTGCAGCCCGACCAGCTCGAACCGCTGGGATCGCAGCCAGGTGTCGTGCGCGACGGTCCATGCCTTCCCGCGCGTGTACTGGATGCCCTGCCGCAGCAACAGCTTGCTGACCCGGTGCCGGGCAGACATCAGATCCCCGCGCGCATCCTCGCGGGCGCGGACCAGATCCCTGGCCGCTTCGGACTCGACGCTCGGGACGACCACCTCGACGATCTCGCCGAGCCGCAGCAGCCGGGCCAGGTGGACCGCGTCACGCGCGTCCGTCTTCACCCGGTCACCGACCGGTCGCTGCAGCTTCGACGGCGCCGCGACCATGCACCGCACCCCCGCCGCGGTCAACGCGCGGGCGAGGCCGAACCCCGTCGGGCCGGCCTCGTACGTCGCCGCCACCGGGCCCGGCAGACCCCTCGCCCAGGCGACGATCTCCTCGGTGCTGGAGCCCATGCGTCGCTGCACGAGCTCCCCGGTTCGCTCATCGATCGCAGCCGCGACCACGCTCCGCGCGTGCACATCCAGCCCGACACTCGTACGCTCAGATATCAACTGGGGCCTCCCTCACGTATGTGGATAGGCGAAGCCGGAAGACCGGCCCGCAACCCACGGTCTACGCGAGCGGAGGCCTCAGGCTCAACCACTCATAGCGTCTAG
>NZ_JADGLL010000008.1 GCF_015235415.1 Microbacterium paludicola
CGCGCACTTCGGCGTCTGGCCCGACAAGATCTCCACAATCGAACGCGGCGCCCGCCGCGACGACGACTTCGCCAACGCCTACCGGCAATGGCTCAACGCCGCTTGACAGGACATAGGAGCATCAGCCAATCGAGCGCGAGCGCCGGCGCAAAGCGTCGGTCGAGCGATCGATCCGCGCGCGGCCTCAGAAGAACTGCGCCGCAGCGAAAGTCAGGCCTCGATGACGAGGGGCACGATCATCGGCCGGCGACGCAGCGACTGGTTGACCCAGCGGCCGATCGTGCGGCGCACCGTCTGCGACAGGGCGTGCGTGTCGCGCACACCGGACGCCGCTGCCTCCTCGAGCGCCTTGGCGATCTTGGGCTTGACGGCCTCGAACACCGAGTCGTCCTCGGCGATCCCTCGCGCGTGGATCTCGGGCCCGGTGATGATGCGGCCCGTCGCCGCGTCGACCACGACGATGACCGACACGAAGCCCTCCTCGCCCAGCGTGCGGCGATCCTTGAGGTCGGCGTCGGTGATCTCGCCGACGGTCGATCCGTCGACGTAGACGAAGCCGAGGTCGAGCTGCCCGACGACGCGCGCGATCCCGTCCTTCAGGTCGATGACCGAGCCGTTCTCGCCGAGGATGGTGCGCTCCTCGGCGACACCCGTGTCCTGCGCGAGCTTGGCGTTGGCCATCAGGTGGCGGTACTCGCCGTGCACCGGCAGCACGTTCTTCGGCTTCAGGATGTTGTAGCAGTAGAGCAGCTCGCCCGCCGCGGCGTGACCCGAGACGTGCACCTTCGCGTTCGACTTGTGCACGACGTTGGCGCCGAGCTTCGTGAGCCCGTCGATCACCCGGTAGATGGCGTTCTCGTTGCCCGGGATCTGGCTCGACGCGAGGATCACCGTGTCGCCCGCGCCAGGCTCGATCGCGTGGTCGAGGTTCGCCATCCGGCTGAGCACGGCCATCGGCTCACCCTGCGAGCCCGTCGACATGTAGACGATCTGGTCGTCCGGGATGTCCTTCGCCTTCTTGTAGTCGACGAGGACGTTGTCCGGGACCTTGAGGTAGCCGAGGTCGGCCGCGATCGTCATGTTGCGCACCATGCTGCGCCCGAGCAGCGCCACGCGGCGGCCGTTGGCCGCGGCGGCGTCGAGCACCTGCTGCACGCGGTGGACGTGGCTCGAGAAGCTCGCCACGATCACGCGTCCCGGCGTCTTGGAGATGACCTGGTCGATGACCGGGCCGATCGCGCGCTCGGTCGGCGTGAAGCCGGGGACGTCGGCGTTCGTCGAGTCGGGAAGGAACAGGTCGACGCCCTCCTCGCCGAGGCGGGCGAAGGCGCGCAGGTCGGTGATGCGGCCGTCGAGCGGCAGCTGGTCCATCTTGAAGTCACCGGTGTGCAGCACCAGGCCCGCGGGGGTGCGGATCGCGATGGCGAGCGCATCCGGGATCGAGTGGTTGACCGCGACGAACTCGAGCACGAACGGCTCGATGTCCCACTCCTCCTCTTCCTTCACGACCGTGAGCACGGGCTTGATCCGATGCTCCTTGAGCTTCGCCTCGACGAGCGCGAGCGTCAGCGCCGATCCGATCAGGGGGATGTCCTGGCGCAGCTTCAGGAGGTACGGCACGGCACCGATGTGGTCCTCGTGGCCGTGCGTGAGCACGACGCCGACGATGTCGTCGAGGCGGTTCTTGAGCGGCTCGAAGTCGGGCAGGATCAGGTCGACGCCCGGCTGGTGCTCCTCGGGGAAGAGCACGCCGCAGTCGACGATCAGGATCTTGCCGTCGAACTCGTACGTCGTCATGTTGCGACCGACCTCGCCGAGGCCGCCGAGCGGCGTGACGCGCAGGGCGCCCTTCTCGAGCGCGGGAGGATCGTAGACCGGAGTGGACATGGTCCGCCTTTCGCGGACGCCGCCGAGCGGCATCCGGGGTTCGCACCGGATGCCGCGCGCGGCATCCGGTCTCGTGTGTTGTGTTGTGTGCGGCGTTCTCGGCCGCGGGGAGATCTGTGGGTGGCGCGTGGCGCCGGGGTCAGCGGGTCGTGCCGGCGATCTTGGGCAGCGCTCCGCCGGCGGCCGCGTTGCGGTCGGGACGGAAGTTGGAGAAGTCGACGCCCGCGACATCCTTCACGAGGGCCAGCTCGTCCTCGATGATCGCGGCCTCCCACTCCTCCGGGCCCACCAGCGGCAGACGCACGCGGGGGCTGGAGATGCGACCGAGGCCGTGCAGGATGTACTTCGCCGACACGGTGCCGGGAACGTGCGTCATGACGGCGCGGACGAGCGGCTCGAGCTTCTTGTGCTGCTCGGTGGCCGTCGCGAGGTCGCCGCGGTTCACCGCGTCGACGATCGTGCGGTACGGCGTCGCGGCGATGTTCGCCGTCACGCCGATGAGGCCCGAGGCGCCGATCGCCAGGTGCGGAAGCACGTTCGCGTCGTCGCCCGAGAAGTAGAGCAGGTCGGTCTGGTTCAGCACCCGGCTGACCTCGCTGAAGTCGCCCTTGGCGTCCTTGATGGCCAGGATGTTCGGGTGCTTGGCGAGACGCAGGATGGTCTCGTACTTGATCGGCACGCCGGTGCGGCCGGGGATGTCGTACAGGATGACCGGCAGGTCGGTCGAGTCGGCGACAAGGCGGAAGTGCGTGAGGATGCCCGCCTGGGTCGGCTTGTTGTAGTACGGCGTGACGATCATGATGCCGTCGGCGCCGGCCTTCTCGCTCTTGCGGTAGAGCTCGATCGCGTGGGCGGTCTCGTTGGATCCGCCGCCGGTGATGATCTTGGCGCGGCCCGCGGCCACGTCCTTGCCGACCTCGACGAGGCGCAGCTTCTCGGGATCGGTCAGGGTCGACGTCTCGCCGGTGGTGCCGGTGACGACGATGCCGTCGGCGCCGGAGGTGATGACGTCGTCGATGTGCTTCTCGACGGCGGGCCAGTCGACCTCGCCGTCGGCCGTCATCGGAGTGACGAGCGCGACGAGCACCTGTCCGAAGGGGTTGCCCGAGTGCGTCATGCTCCCAGGCTATCGCCCTGCGACTGTGCGTCACCGCCCGGCTGCGGGTGGCGGTGCGGTGCCGCCATTCGTCGGAGGTGCCGCGCTCAGGGGATGTGGTGCGGATGTGTGCGTGTCGACCGCATCGGGCCCCTTCAGCCCCGGCGCCCCTGGGCGCGGGCCGGGGAGAGCTCCGCCAGGATGGCGGCCTCTACGATCGGCCACTCGTAGCGGACGAGCGCGTAGTCGAAGCGGAGCCTGCCGAATCCGCGCGCAGCGGCGAGCGCGTCACGGCGGAGGTCCTTGTGGCGCTCGCTCGGGCCATCGTGGTTCTCCTTGCCATCGATCTCCACGATGAGCCAGCCGTCGAGGACGAAGTCGACCCGGCCGACGCCATCGATCCTCACCTGGCATTCGACGCGGATCCCGCGACGCGCGAGACGGAGGCGGACGATGGACTCGAGTCCGCTCTCGGCATCCGGGCGTGCGAAGTCCACGAGCCAGCGGTGACGTGCTGAGAGTCGCTGCCTCACGCGCCGCCTGTCGGCCGCGGTCAGCTTGCCCTGCTGCCACGCCGACTCGTACGCGGCGAGAAATGCCTCCTGACCAAGACAGTCCGCAGCCTGGACGAGCGCATCGACAAGGGAGACGACTCCGAACGCGGCACCGGAATCGTCCCAGTGGGAGACACAATCGCACGCCGTGTGCGCATGGCGGCTGCCGTGTTCCCCCAACCAGACGTGGGTCTTCTGCTCGTCGTCGAGCACCCAGACGCCGTGGTGCCTGAGAGCGGACGCACACGCGAGGGCGCCGCCGTGCTCAGCCGCCCGTACCACCTCGCTGTCGGCCGACCTCTTCCGGTACAGACCACGCCTGATCCGGATCAGGCCGTTCGCGGAGCACGCCGCCACGATGTCGCGTTTCGTCATCCCGGCGGCGTACAGATCCGCTGTCCGCCAGACACCTGCCTCGATCACCTTCATGCCGCCAGCGTTCGGCCCGTCGGCTGCCGCCGGCCGACGTAGAGCGGAAAGTGGAGCAAGGTTCCGTGAGACCTCGGCTGTGGACGAGAGGCCGGGGTCGTGGGAGTCCCGCATTCAGGGGATGCGGGACGCGTGTGCACGCGCCCGGCACGCGAGCCGCGTTGCGCACCACCTCCCCTGAGCGCGGGACCGCCCCGCGTCACTTCGCGCCGCGCCTCCGACGCGGGATGTGCCGGACTCAGGGGTTGCGGGGCAGATCGACACGTGGCGACATCATCGGTCGCCGCCTGTCGCACATCCCCTGAGCACCGGACAGAACTCCGCGGCCTGCGCGGCGGCGCACCGACGACTGGGCGGGCGCACCGACGACTGAGCGCAACCGCGCGACGCGCGGGGGCTCAGGCGCGGCGGAGGACCTCGAAGCGGTAGCGGGTGCCGGTGCGGCTTGTGTGCCACTCCCCCGGTGCGGGGTCGGCGCGCACGAGGCGCCACGAGTCGTCGATCTCGGGGGCGAACGCGTCGCCCTCAACGTCGAGGTCGATGCGGGTGACCCACAGCTCGTCGAGGCGAGGCATCGCCTGGCGGTAGATCTCGGCGCCGCCGATCACCCACACCTCGTCGTCGAGCTCCGCCGCACGGTTCAGCGCGGCATCGAGCGTGTGCGCCACCTCGGCACCGGGCGCCTCGAACGACGCGTCGCGTGTGACGACGATGTTCGGGCGGTCGGGCAGCGGGCGGAACCGCTCGGGGAACGACTGCCAGGTGCGGCGCCCCATCACCACGGGCGATCCGGTCGTCGCGCGCTTGAAGAACGCCATGTCCTCGGGCAGGTCCCAGGGCATTCCCCCCTCTGCGCCGATCGCGCCCGAGGCCGCCTGCGCCCAGATCGCGCGGAGCGGCATCAGACCGCGACGGCCGCGCGGATCGGCGGGTGGTGCTGGTAGTCGTGAACCGCGAAGTCCTCGAACTCGTAGTCGAAGATCGAGGCGGGCTTCCGCGTGATCTCGAGCGTCGGGTACGGGAAGGGGTCGCGCGAGAGCTGCTCGGCGACCTGCTCGCGGTGGTTGTCGTAGATGTGCACGTCACCGCCGGTCCAGACGAACTCGCCGGGCTCGAGGCCCGCCTGCTGCGCCATCATCAGCGTGAGGAGCGCATACGAGGCGATGTTGAACGGCACGCCGAGGAACATGTCGGCGCTGCGCTGGTAGAGCTGGCACGACAGCTTGCCGTCGGCCACGTAGAACTGGAAGAACGCGTGGCACGGCGGCAGCGCCATGTTCGGGATCTCGGCGGGATTCCACGCCGAGACGATGATCCGTCGCGAGTCGGGGTTCGTCTTCAGCAGGTCGACCGCCTGCTGGATCTGGTCGATCTGCTCGCCGCTCGGCGTCGGCCACGAGCGCCACTGCACGCCGTAGACGGGCCCGAGGTCGCCGTCCTCATCGGCCCACTCGTCCCAGATGGTGACACCGCGCTCCTGCAGCCAGCGGACGTTGGAGTCGCCGCGCAGGAACCACAGCAGCTCGAGCGCCACCGATTTGAAGTGCACGCGCTTCGTGGTGATGAGCGGGAAGCCCTGCGACAGGTCGTAGCGCAGCTGCCGGCCGAAGACGCTCGTTGTGCCGGTCCCCGTCCGGTCATCCTTGTGCGTGCCGTGGGCGAGCACATCGCGCAGCAGGTCTTCGTAGGGGGTCGGGATCGCCTGGGTCACGCCCCCAGGGTAAGCCCGGCCACGGACATCCGGATCGTCGGCGCGCGACATCCGGATCCGTCGCGACCCGTGCCGGGCGGGCCGTGGGGAGTTCTGCCCCCGTTCACCGGATGGTCGCGCGCGCGTGGGTCGCAGCCGCCAGCGTCGGGCGCGTGACGACCTTCCCTTCGCAGCGCCGCCGGCACCCCTCGCCCGCCGCGCTCATCGCCCTGTCCGCCGCGACATCGCTCGTCGCAGCTCTCGTCCCCTCCGCTGCCTCCGCGGCGGTCACCGCGTCCGGCCACTCCGGCGGACCGAAGCCCGTGCACACGCACGTGCCCACGCTCGATGCACGTGCGACCCTGTCGGCGGACTTCCTCGCCGAGGGCCCTGCCTCCGGCGCGCAGATGACGCCCGCCAACGGCCGCACGGGTCCCTTCGACGGCCAGGTCATCCCCGGCTTCTCGGCGATGCTCGACAACGGCGACGGCACGTTCTGGGCCCAGCCTGACAACGGCTTCGGCAGCAAGGGCAACTCGGCCGACTTCCTCCTGCGCAACTACCTGGTCCAGCCCGACTGGCAGACCGTGGAGGGCGGCTCCGGCGAGATCGAGGTGCTGTCCCACATCTCGTACAACGACCGCAACGACGTGCTCGACTTCCCGATCGTCAACGAGGACACCGACGAGCGCCTGCTCACGGGAGCCGATTTCGACATCGAGTCGGTCGTCCGCGCCAAGGACGGCACGTTCTGGGTGGGCGAGGAGTTCGGCCCGTTCCTGCTCCACTTCGACGAGGACGGCACTCTGCTCGAGAAGCCGTATCCGCTCACCGGCGCCCAGTCGCCGCAGAACCCGTACCTCGGCGGCGCGCAGCCGACCGTGGCCGCCAGCCGCGGCTTCGAGGCCATGGCCGGATCGCGCGACGGGCGCTTCCTGTACCCCGTGCTCGAGGGCGCCTACCTTGCCGACACCGACCAGCGCCGCCGGGTCATCAACGAGTTCGACACCCGCAAGGGCGCGTACACGGGGCGGACCTGGTCGTACCAGACCGACCTCGCCGCGAACGTGATCGGCGACGCCTTCACGACCCGCGACGGCGACCTGCTGCTGATCGAGCGCGACGACTTCGAGGGAGACCAGTCGGTCATCAAGCGCGTCTACGAGGTCAGCCTCGGCAAGCGCACCGACGCGGAGGGATTCCTCGAGAAGAGCCTCGTGCTCGATGCGCTGCGCATCGACAACCCGCACGGCATCGACGCGGGCGAGGGATACGGCCTCGGCGAGACCTACTCGCTGCCGGTGCAGTCGTTCGAGACGGTGCTGCAGCTGCGCGATGGGCGCCTGCTGATCGGCAACGACAACAACTTCCCCGGCAACGACGCGCGCAACACGGGAACGCCGGATGACACGGAGTTCGCGATCGTCGACCTGCAGCGCACGAAGACGACGGCGGATGCGCTCACCGTCGTGGCCCACCGCGGCGCGAGCGGCTACCGCCCCGAGCACACGCTCGCGGCGTACGAGACCGCGATCACGCAGTGCGCCGAGTACATCGAGCCGGATGTCGTCTCGACGAAGGACGGCGTTCTCGTCGCTCGCCACGAGAACGAGATCGGCGGCACGACCGACGTCGCCGCGCACCCCGAGTTCGCCGACCGCCGCACGACCAAGATGATCGACGGCGTGCAGGTGACCGGCTGGTTCACCGAGGACTTCACCCTCGCCGAGCTGCGCACTCTCCGCGCCGAGGAGCGCCTGCCCCAGGTGCGCCCGCAGAGCGCCGCGTTCGACGGCCTGTATGGCATCCCGACCCTCGACGAGGTCATGGATCTCGCTCGCCACTCGCAGACGTGCGACGGCCGCCCGGTCGGCGTGTATCCCGAGACGAAGCACCCCACGTACTTCGACGGGATCGGCCTCTCGCTCGAGGAGCCGCTGGTCGCCGAGCTGGGCCGCAACGGCCTCGACCGCCGCGACGCTCCGGTGATCCTGCAGAGCTTCGAGACCGGCAACCTGCGCGACCTGAACGAGATGACGGACGTGCCGCTCGGGCAGCTCGTCAACAGCTCGGGCGCGCCGTACGACCTGGTCGCGGCGGGCGATGACCGCACGTACGCCGACCTCGTCACGGCGGAGGGCCTCGCCGAGATCGCCGGTTACGCCGACGGCCTGGGGGCCGAGAAGAGCGTGATCATCCCGCGCAACGCCGACGGCACGCTCGCCGAGCCGAGTGACGTGGTGGACGACGCGCATCGCGCGGGCCTGATCGTCCACGCCTGGACGTTCCGTGTCGAGAACCAGTTCCTCGCGGCCGACTTCCGCTCGAGCACCGACCCGAACGCGCCCGGCGACCTCGCCGGCGAGATCCGGGCCTTCCTCGAGACCGGCATCGACGGGTTCTTCAGCGACAACCCCGACATCGGCGCCGCCACGGCCGCCGAGCCCATCGCCGCCCAGTAGCCGGCGACAGGATCGGCCCGTCCCCACCCGGGGACGGGCCGATCCGCGTGTTACGGGCGGTGTCGCCGGCGGCCCGTGTCGCCTTCCGGGCGGGCTATCGTGCAGGCGTGGATCCCGTCACCGCCCTCGTCGTGCTGGGCGCCATCGTGCTCGTCGCGGTGGCGATCGGCATCGTGCTGCGCCGGCGGGACGGGCGCGTGCGCGCGACGCCGGCCGCCGAGGCCGCGACACCGGCCTCGCTCGACCTTCCCGAGAGCGCGTTCGGCGCGCACGCGACGCTCGTGCAGTTCAGCACCGAGTACTGCACGCGCTGCCCCGCCACCCGCCGCGTGCTGGGCGGCATCGCACGGGAGCGGGACGGCGTCGCCCACGTCGACGTCGACCTGACCCGCCGGCCCGACCTGACGCGCCGCTTCGGCGTGCTGCAGACCCCCACCACGCTGATCGTCGATGCGAGCGGCGCCGTGCGCGCCCGCATCGGCGGCGCGCCCCGCCCGCACGACGTGGCCCGAGAGCTCGATCGCCTCCTGGAGGACGCACATGCCTGACTCCCCCGCCGGAATCGACCCGCGCGGCCCGCGCTTCGCCGCCGGCATCACCACCGTGCTGCTCGTGGTCGCGACCTACCTGGCGCTCACGGGCGTCTCGCCCCGCCTGGGGCAGGAGACCGCGAGCTTCGGCTGGTTCGCGTATCAGCCGCTCGCCGACGCGGTCTTCGTCCCCGGCGCCTCGCCGTTCGCGCAGCGGATCGCGGATGCCGGCTTCGTGGCGGTGGCGATCGCGGCCGCACTGTTCCTGTGGGGCGTGCTGTCGCCCCGCACCGCGCCGTGGGGCGTCGTGTTCCGCCGGCTCGTGCGCCCCCGCCTCGCGCCGCCGACCGAGCTCGAGGATCCGCGCCCGCCGCGCTTCGCGCAGGGTGTCGGGCTGTTCGTGACGGTTGTGGGCCTGATCCTGCACGCGGCCGGGGTGCCCTGGGCGCTCGTCGTCGCCGCCGCGGCCGCACTGATCGCGGCGTTCCTGAATGCGACATTCGGCCTGTGCCTCGGCTGCCAGCTGTACCTGCTGCTGCAGCGGGCAGGCATCCTGGGGCGCTCGCGCACCGCCTGACACGCGGAAGCGGCCCCGGCGCGCTGGACGCGCCGGGGCCGCTTCGTCTGTCGCCGGGTCGGGGACGCCCCCTGAAGCGCCGGTGACCGGGCCGCGCGGCACCGCGGCGACGCAGAATCGGGGCACATCGTGACGCCGCCGAGCCACCGGGTTAGGCTGGCGACCACACCGCTCACCCCCCGATTCGGAGGACCTCATGACCGTCACCAGCGAAGCCACCACCGCCTGGACCGGAAGCCTCGCCGAGGGATCCGGAACCGTCTCCTTCGCGTCCGGGATCGGTTCGTTCCCGGTCAACTGGAAGGCCCGCTCGGAGGGCTCCGACTCGACCACGACGCCCGAGGAGCTCATCGCCGCCGCGCACGCCTCGTGCTTCAGCATGGCGCTGTCGCACGCGCTGAGCGAGAACGGCACGCCGCCCGAGAAGCTCGACACGACCGCCTCGGTCACCTTCAAGCCGGGCACCGGCATCACGGGCAGCCACCTGAATGTGAGCGCCACGGTCCCGGGCCTCGACGCGCAGAAGTTCCAGGAGATCGCCGAGGGTGCGAAGGCCGGCTGCCCGGTCTCCCAGGCGCTCGCGGGCATCGAGATCACGCTCGAGGCCTCGCTGGCGTGATGCGCCGCCCCTCGCGACGCGGTTGAGGCAGGCGACGCTGTGCACATCGTCATCGGGGGCGCGTCCGGTCTGATCGGACGCGCCCTCGTCACCGCCCTGCGCGATCGGGGTGACCGCGTGACCCGCCTCGTGCGCCACGCGCCATCGGCGCCGGATGAGGTGCGCTGGCTGAACGGCACTCCCCTGGATCCCGATGTCGTCGCGGGCGCCGACGCCGTCGTCGGGCTGAACGGCGCGAGCATCGGACGCCTGCCGTGGACCCGCGGTTACCGCAGCCGCCTGCTGTGGTCGCGGATCACCCCGGCGCGCACGCTCGCGCGGGCCATCGAGGCACTGCCGGCAGCCGAGCGACCCCTGTTCGCGTCGGCCAGTGCGGTGGGCTTCTACGGCTCGAGACGCGGCCAGACCCTCACCGAGGATTCGCGCCCCGGCAGCTCATTCCTCGCCTCGCTGTGCGTCGAGTGGGAGCACGCGGCGCGCATCGCGGGCGAGCGCGTGGCCCTGCTGCGCACGGCGCCCATCCTGCATCCGGACGCGGTGCTGAAGCCCCTGATCGCGCTCACCCGCGCGGGCATCGCGGGGCCGCTCGGATCCGGCACGCAGGCCTGGCCGTGGATCTCGCTCGAGGACGAGGTCGCCGCGATCCTGCACGTGCTCGACCGCGGGCTGACGGGTCCTGTCAACCTCGCGGGGCCCACACGCGCGACAGCGAACGACATCGGATTCGCGCTTGCGCGGCGTCTGAACCGGCCCTACGTGCTGCGCGCGCCGGCACCGGCGCTGCGGCTCGCGCTCGGCGAGAGGTTCGCGAACGACATGCTGCTGACCGACGCGCACGTGGTGCCCAAGGCGCTCGCGTCATCCGGCTTCGCGTTCCGCCACCGGACGGCCGAGGACGCGATCGCCGCCGCGATCGCCCGCTGAGTCGAGCGGCCCGCCACGCGCGTCAGCGGCTCGCGCGCTCGCGCCGGATCGCCTCCCGCGCGGCCTGACGCGCGCGGGCGCGGTCGCCGGCGGCGTCGTAGACGAGGCTGAGTCGGAACCAGGCCCGCCAGTCGTCCGGTCGCTCCTCGACCTCCGCCCGGTAGCGGGGGAAGAGAGCCTCGGCGTCGGCGCGCGTCGGACGACCGCTCGGGGTCGTCGCCACGACGTCGTCGGGAAGGCCTCCCTCGTCCTCGAGCCGGCGGGCGACCTGCTCGGCACGGATGCCGAACCACAGCTCGCGCCCCAGCGCCCAGGCGGCGATGAGGGGCAGCACGATCAGCGCGATCCCCATGGCGATGCCGACGGGCTCGCCGGTCTGCACGAGCTGCACAGCCCGCCATCCGACCACGCCGATGTACAGCGCGAGGAGCGCGGCCATCACGGCCGCGCCGATGCGGGCGCTCACGCGCTCGTCGCCCGCGCGACCTGCCCGGGGACCGACTCGTCCGCGACCGTGCGGGGCTCCGCCGCCTTGGGTGCGCCGATCCCGATGTCGATGAAGTTCTCCAGGCCGATGACGACGCCGCGCACGCCGATCGCGTGCTCGAGCGCGACACGGATGCCGGGGGCGTACGCCGCGGCAGGATCGATCGTGTCGTGGACGATCGTGAGGGCCTCGCCCGGGCCGGACAGGATGGTCTCCTGCCGCGCGATCACGCCGGGGCGCCGCAGCGAGTGGACGGGAACGCTCGCCACCTGCTGCCCGCGAGCGCGCTGATCCACGTGCGGCGCATCCACCGGCGTGCGACGGGCGGCGGCGATGAGCTCGGCCGTGCGCACCGCGGTGCCGCTGGGCGAATCGACCTTCGTGTCGCGGTGGGCCTCGACGATCTCGGCCGAGGGGAAGAACCGCGCGCAGGCCGCGGCGATCGCGCTGCCGATCACCGACCCCAGGGAGAAGTTCGGGATGAACACCGCGCCGGTGGCGGCGGCGTCCACGAGCGGGCGCACAAGCGCGATGCGCTCGGCCGACCATCCGCTCGTGCCGACGAGGACGTTGAGCCCGCGCTCGATCGCGGCGCGCACGACGTCGATGCTCACGGCGGGAACGGAGGCGTCCACCACGAGGTCGGCCCCCTCGAGCTCGGCGAAATCGCTGCGCGAGCCGAGCACGGCCGAGACCTCGAAGCCGTCCAGGCCGTCGATCACCTCGTGGATGATGCCGCCTAGCTTGCCGGTGCCGCCGACGAGGGCGATCCGTGTCGTCATGGTCCCATCCTAGGTTCGGCACCCCGGTTCCCCGGGCGGCTTGACTTCGCGCGCCGCTTCCCCGAAGTGCGCGCGCAAGGTGCCGGGTTCTCCGGCGGGCGCAAGGTGCCGGGTTCTTCGGAGACGTCGTGTTCTCCGGAGAGGATCCGCGATCTCGACCCGGAGAAGCCGGTTTCTCCGGAGAACTGGCGCGGGCACCGCGGCCGTGGCGCCGTCATAGGCTCGAACGGTGATCACGTTCCGCGCCGCATCCCCCGCCGACCCCGACGCCCACGAGCTGATCGTCGAGTACTTCGCCGAGCGCGCCGCAGGCTTCCCCGGCGACTACAAGCCCACCCTTCCGGGCCCCGACGCGTTCCGCGCGCCCGACGGCATCCTGCTGCTCATCGAGCACGACGAGCGCGGCCTCATCGGCTGCGGCGCCATCCGGCGCATCGCCGACGGCCCGCTCGGCGCGCGCTTCGAGGTCAAGCACGTCTACACCCGCCCCGCCGCCCGCGGCCTCGGCGCCGGACGCCTGCTCATGCAGGAGCTCGAGCGCCATGCCCGCGAGTGGGGCGGCCGCGAACTCGTGCTCGACACCCACCACACGCTCGAGGCCGCGGCGGCCCTCTACGCCCGCACCGGGTTCGCGCAGATCGAGCCCTACAACGACAACCCCAACGCCAGCCGCTGGTATGGGAAGCCCCTGGGCTGATCCGCCACTCGGGGTCCGGGCCGCCGGGTTGTCAGGAGATGTCGCGTTCTCCGGACCGCCGGGGCCCATCCGCTCCGGAGAAGCCGGGATCTCCGGCGAATCCGGCGCGCGCGGGCCGCTCGACCCGGAGCAGCGCCGCACACAGCAGGGCGGCGGACGGCAGGGTCGCGAGCCCGATCCCCGGCTGGATGACCGTGGCGATCCCGACACCGACGGCCGCGGATGCGGTGAGCCAGAAGGCCGCCCAGCGACGGAATCCCAGCGCGAGGACGGCGATGGCAAGCGCGATCGTCACCGTGAGGGCGGCCGGCCCTACCCAGATCATCCAGAAGTCGACGCGCGGGACGCCCGGCGGGAAGGAGACGAGCTCGTCCGAGCCGTACCGCGTCCACGCGAGCGTCCAGACGACGGGCAGGACAGCGAGCACGGTGAACCACCCACGCGCGACCAGCTCACGACGCGCGATCAACGCGACGACCAGTCCCACGATCAGGCTCAGGCCTGTCATCGCCAGCAGGATCACCCCGGGGATGATGTAGGAGATGCCGTCGGCGCAGGTCCACGCGCCTTCGCCCTCGCTGCCGGGCGGATAGGTGTTGCAGTTGATGCGCAGCTGCTCGCGAAGCAGCCCGACCGTCGGCACGCTGAACAGCAGCGCGGCGAATCCCCCGGCGACGATCACGAGCGCTCCGGCCACCTTCAATTCCTCGCGCCGCGCCATATCAGCCTCCCGAGAACCGACCGGGATCAGACCGGGATCTGGTCGGGCAGGCCCGTGCGCAGCTCCATCGGCAGGTGCGCGAGGTCGTTGTGGGTCAGGAGCGTCCAGGGGCGGCCCTGGCGCTGCCCGATGACGGTGAGGCCGCAGTTCGCCTGGTTGAGGGTCATCCAGCGCCACTCCGGGGCGCCGAGCACCTCGCGCACGAACCACGAGATCACGAAGTTGTGAGTGATGAGCAGCTCGTGCACGTCGCCGGCCTTGCGCACGAGGAACTCTCCCACCGCGTCGGCCATCTGCGCCTTGCCCGCCTCGATCTGCGCCTCGGTGACGCCGCCGAAGAACGGCTCGAACGCGGCAGGCGTCTCGTCGGTCATCCCGGTCGGGACGCAGTCGAACAGCAGGGCGTGCGGCTCGGGCGTGACGGCCGGCAGGCGCTCGGCGATGATGCGCGCCGTGTCGTCGGCGCGCACGAGCGGCGAGTGCCACATGTTCGCGAGCGGGATGCCCGAGAGGCGGTCGGCGATGAGCTCCGCCTGGCGCCGACCCCGAGGGGACAGCGGGCCGTCCTCCATGCCGTGCTCGGCGTCCATCTGCTCGCCGTGACGGACGAGATAGATGTAGTGCGCCACTGACCCACCCCCGTCATTCACCGCGTCGCGTTCACTCGTCACGGACTCTGCGTGCGGCATCGAAGCGCCCGCGGTCCTCCCCCACACTACGTGACGGGACCGACACCCCCCGGCGGATCCGTCAGCGAGCCGCGATCGAGGCGATCCGGATCACTCGGTCGCCTTCGTGAGCTCGGACAGGTGCGCGCGGGTCAGCCGCACCCCGACGCCCTGGACGAGCTCGTCGAGCTGCGACGGCGAGAACGTGTTCACGATCGGCGCCGCCACGGAGCGCTGCGCGAGAAGCCACGCGATGGCGATGGCCGCGTGCGGTACCGCCAGCTCGGCGGCGATCGCATCCAGCGCCTTCAGCACCCGCACACCGCGGCGGTTCAGGCTGCCGGCGAGCTGGCTTCCGCGCGTGGACGCCGCGACGCCCTGGCGGGAGCGATGCCGGCCGGACAGGAAGCCGTGCTCGAGCGCCTGCGACGGCGTGACGGCGAGCCCCTGCGCACCGGCGACCAGCCGCAGGTCGCCCTCGAACTCCTGGCGGCGCATGAGGTTGTACGGAACGTCCAGCGTCTCCAGGCGCGGGTAGCCGGCGGAGGCCAGGATGCGCGCCTCGATCAGCTGCTCGGCGGTGAACCCGTACGAGCCGATGTGACGGACCTTCCCCGTCTCGACCAGCCACTCGGCGGTCGCCAGCGCGTCCTCGATCGATCCGACCCGCTCGGCCGTCGCATCCAGGTACAGCACGTCGATCCGGTCGGTGCCGAGGCGCGTCAAGGAGGCCTCGACCGCGCGGACGAGGTTGGTCGAGCCGAGGCCCGGGTTGTCGGGGTGGTCGCCGACCCGCACTGCCAGCACGATGTCGTCCCGCAGTCGGCGGGTGTGCATCCACCGGCCGATGATGTGCTCGCTGCGCCCCGCCGAGAAGCTGTCGGCGGTGTGTACGGCGTTGCCGCCGAACGCCGCGAAGTGGTCGAGCAGCGCGTTGGCGCGATCCTGATCCACGGTCCAGCCGAACTCCGCGCCGCCGAGCATCAGCGGGAAGACCTCGAGACCCGTCTCGCCCAGCTTCTCGCGCACGAGCGTGCCGACCGCGGGGCCCACGACCGGGATCGGTGCCGAGGGGTGCTCGGCGGAGGCCGACGAGCCCGGGGCACGTCCGATCGGATCGACCGTGCCGACCTGCGCCTCATCCATGGCCTGCCCCCTTCACGCGGCAGCCGAGGCCCGGCAGCATCCACGTCACGCCGTTGACGGCGTGTGCTTCGAGGGTATTCCAGGGCCCGCGGAGCGAGACGCACCGCGCCGTAACACTTTCGTCACGCCGACCCCGAGCCGCCGTCCGGGGATTCCGACGCCCGGACGCGGAACGGCCCGCCCATCCCGGAGGATGAGCGGGCCGTTCGCGATGGACGACGCGGGGCGCCGCCCGGGAGGCTCAGGCCTCGACGGTCTCCTCGGCGGGCGCGTCGCCCGCCTGGCTCTCGTCGATGACCGGCTCGAGCGCCATCTTGCCGCGGTCGTCGATCTCGGCGATGCGGACCAGGATCTTCTGGCCCACCGAGACGACGTCCTCGATGTTCTCGACGCGCTTGCCGCCGTTCAGCTTGCGGATCTGCGTCACGTGCATGCGACCATCCTTGCCCGGAAGCAGCGAGATGAACGCGCCCGAGGGGATGATCTTCACGACCGTGCCGAGGAACTGCTCGCCGATCTCCGGGTTGGTCGGGTTGGCGATCGCGTTCACCTGCGCGCGGGCCGCCTCGGCCGAGGGGCCGTCGGTCGCGCCGATGTAGACGGTGCCGTCCTCCTCGATGGAGATCTGCGCGCCGGTCTCATCCTGGATCGCGTTGATCGTCTTGCCCTTGGGGCCGATCAGCTCGCCGATCTTGTCGACCGGGATCTGCACGCTGATGACGCGGGGCGCGGTCGGCGCCATCTCGTCGGGAGCGTCGATCGCGGCGTTCAGGACCTCGAGGATGCGCAGGCGCGCGTCCTTCGCCTGGGTCAGCGCGCCGGTCAGCACCTCGGTGGGGATGCCGTCGAGCTTGGTGTCGAGCTGGATCGCCGTGACGAACTCGCTCGTGCCCGCGACCTTGAAGTCCATGTCGCCGAGGGCGTCCTCGGCGCCGAGGATGTCGGTCAGCGCGGCGTAGCGCGTCTGGCCGTCGACCTCGTCGGACACCAGGCCCATGGCGATGCCGGCGACGGGGGCGCGCAGCGGCACACCCGCGTTCAGCAGCGACAGCGTCGAGGCGCAGACGGAGCCCATCGACGTGGAGCCGTTCGAGCCCAGCGCCTCCGAGACCTGACGGATCGCGTAGGGGAACTCCTCGCGGGTCGGCAGGACGGGGACGAGCGCGCGCTCGGCGAGGAAGCCGTGGCCGATCTCGCGACGCTTCGGGCTTCCCACGCGGCCGGTCTCACCGGTCGAGTAGGGCGGGAAGTTGTAGTGGTGCATGTACCGCTTGCTCGTCGTGGGCGAGAGCGAGTCGATCTGCTGCTCCATCTTCAGCATGTTCAGCGTGGTGACGCCCATGATCTGGGTCTCACCGCGCTGGAAGATCGCCGAGCCGTGGACGCGCGGGATGACCTGCACCTCGGCGTCGAGCGGACGGATGTCGGCGAGGCCGCGGCCGTCGATGCGGACGCCCTCGGTCAGGATGCGACCGCGCACGATCTTCTTCGTGACCGACTTGTAGGCGGCGGAGAACTCGAGCGGGGCCGCGGCGGGCAGCTCGCCTGCCTCGACCTTCTCGATCAGCTCGGCCTTGACGCGGTCCTTGATCGCGTCGTCGGCGGCCTGGCGCTCCTGCTTGTCGGCGATCTGGTACACCTTCACCAGCTCGTCGTAGGCCTTCTCGTTCACGAACGCGAAGGTCTCGTCGCTGTAGGCCGGGAAGACCGGGAACTCCAGCGGAGCCTTCGACGACTTCGCCGCCATCTCGGCCTGCGCCGCGACGAGCTGCTTGATGAAGGGCTTCGAGGCCTCGAGGCCCTGGGCCACGATCTCCTCGCTCGGCTTGGTGGCGCCGGCCTTGATGAGGTTCCAGCTGTGCTCGGTGGCCTCGGCCTCGACCATCATGATCGCGACGTCCTCGTTGCCCTCGGCGTCGGTGACGACGCGTCCGGCGACGATCAGGTCGAACACGGCCGACTCGAGCAGCTCGGCGTTCGGGAACGCGACCCACTGGTCGGCGCCCTCGCCCTGGCCGGGGATGAGCGCGAGGCGCACACCGGCGATGGGGCCCGAGAACGGCAGGCCCGAGATCTGGGTCGACGCCGACGCGGCGTTGATCGCGAGCGCGTCGTAGAACTCGCCCGGAGCGATCGAGAGGACCGTCACGACGATCTGGATCTCATTGCGCAGGCCGTCGACGAACGACGGGCGCAGCGGACGGTCGATCAGACGGCAGACGAGGATCGCCTCGGTGGAGGGGCGGCCCTCGCGGCGGAAGAACGAGCCGGGGATCTTGCCCGCGGCGTACGAGCGCTCCTCGACGTCCACCGTCAGGGGGAAGAAGTCGAAGCCCTCGCGGGGGTGCTTGCTGGCGCTGGTCGCCGAGAGGAGCATCGTCTCCTCGTCGAGGTACGCAGCGACGGCGCCCTGCGCCTGCTGCGCGAGGCGACCGGTCTCGAACCGGACCGTGCGGGTGCCGTAGCGGCCGTTGTCGAGAACGGCCTCGGCGGCGGTGATTTCAGGACCTTCCAAGAGGTCTGTCTCCTTCTGTATGCCCCGCGATAGCGGGGGCTCACGTCAGGAGCAGGGGAACAGGCAGATATAGACGCATGGCGCATCGATCACGCTCGCCTGCGCTGGCCACCAGGAGAAATCCACCAGACCGGATCCATCGGATCGTGCGCCTGGGAGACCACTTCAGGGGACCAGCTTCCTGCCAGCCTGCTCCGTGTGCATATGGAATTTTCGACCCGGGATCCGCCGAAGCGGGCCCGGGAGGCGGCCTCCGCAGAGCGAGGGCCTCGCTCAGCCTATCAGCGACATCCCGATCCGGTCAGGGGCTGTCGCAAGGCGCGGCGCGCTCCTACCGTGGCGGTATGACCGACTTCCCCGAGCAGAGCACCCCCGACGAAGAGCGCCCGGTCGATCTCGACGACGAGACCGAGCTCGAGCTTCCTCCGCCGACGCTGGATCCGGATGAGCGGGTCGAGGACGCGCCGGATCCCATCGAGGACGAGACCCGCGACGAGGCGCGCGGGCTCGGCGGCCTGGACGACTGACGCGACGGAGGGGCGGACCTTCTCGATCCGCCCCTCCCGTGCGCGTCGGCCGCAGAGCCGACGCGTCAGCTGAGCTTCGAGCGCTTCGGGGCGTTGCGTCCCGGGATCACGATGTAGTCGGCGTGCTTGGACACCATGCCGTCGCCGGCGGTGCGGCCGCGCATCCGGCGCCACACCCACGGCAGCGCGTGCGTGCGCAGCCAGTCGCCCTGCGGCGGGGCGTCCTCGCTCGGGTCGAACCCGTGCAGCGCGTCGTCGAGCTGGCCGACCGCCTCGGCGTCGGGGATGCCCAGTGCCTCGGCCGCGCGATAGGCGAGGTAGCGGTGGCCGCGCGAGCTCAGGTGCACGATGTCGTCCGCGTACATGGTGCGATCGCCGAGTGACGGCAGCGCCGCGGCGTCGAGCAGGTACGAGTCGGTGGCGGCGGCGACGCGGCGCAGCTCGGCCGCGTACAGCGCAAAGCGGCGGGCGAAGATGCGGGCCGCCGGCCGGTCGGGAAGGAACGGCGTGACGAGGAGCACGTCGGCCCCGATCGCGCGCAGGTCGCGCACCGCCTTCTCGACGTGCGCGGCGAGGCGCACCGGGTCGGCCCCGTGGCTCACGAGGTCGTTCGCCCCCATGAAGATCGACACGAGATCGGGTTCCATCTCGAGGGCGCGCGGCGCCTGCTCGTTCACGAGGTCGCGCACGCGACGGCTGCGGACCGCGAGGTTCGCGTACTGGAAGCGCCCGCGCCCCTGCGCCAGTAGCGTGGCGAGGCGGTCGGCCCAGCCGCGGTACTCACCGTTCGCCATGCGCGACGTGTCGCACAGGCCCTCGGTGAGCGAATCGCCGAGGGCGACGTACCGGGTCCACTGCTTGCGCTGCGGCGGCGCGACGGTGTCGGCCCTGACGGCGCCCCTTCCCCGGGTCGCGTCGTCGAGCGGACGCAGCCGCTGGGCCTCGCAGTAATACTCGATGAGCTGGTCGCCGAGCGACTCCCAGGTGCGGGACGTCACGCTCTCGCGCGCGGCGGCCCCGAAGGAGCGGCGCTTGGCGTCATCGCCCTTGAGGTCGAGCACCCGCTCGCGCAGGTCGTCGAGGTCGCCGGGTGCGTAGAGCCAGCCGTCGACGCTCGAGCGGACGAGGTCGACGGGGCCGCCGCGTCCGGTGGCGACCACGGGAACGCCGCTCGCGAGGGCCTCCTGCACGGTCTGGCAGAACGTCTCGCTCTCGCCGGGGTGCACGAACACGTCGAGGCTCGCGAGCGCCTTGGCGAGCTGGTCACCGCCGAGGAACCCCGTGAACACCGCGCCGGGGAGCTTCTTCTCCAGGCGCTCGCGCTCGGGGCCGTCGCCGATGATCACGAGCCGCACGCCCGGGATACCGCACAGCACCCGCAGATCCTCGACCTGCTTCTCGGCAGCGAGCCGGCCGACGTAGCCGACGAGCAGCTCGCCGCGCGCGACCTTCGCGCGCCATCCGTCGCTGCGACGGTCGGGGCGGAACCGCTCGGCGTCGACCCCGCGCCCCCAGCGGCGCAGTCGATCGACCCCGAGGCCGGCGAGCTGCGCCTCGGACGCGGAGGACGGCGCGAGCGTGAGCGTGGCGCGCTTGTGCAGGCGGGCGACGTGCGCGGAGGCGAGGGGAACGGCGCCGGGAACGCCGTAGCGCTCGGTGTAGGCGATGATGTCGGTCTGGTAGACGGCGACGCTCGGCAGCCGGAGCGCGTCGGCGGCCACCTGACCCTTCCAGCCCAGCGCGAACGGGGAGGCGAGGTGCACGACGTCGGGGTGGAACTCGCGCAGCACGCGGGCGATGCGGGCCGTCGTCGGATACGCGACGCGGACATCCGGATACGACGGCATCGGCATCGACGGCAGCAGCTGGGTGAGGCCCGTGGGGGCGTGCTCTCCCTTGCCTCCAGCGTCGGGCGCGACCACCAGCGTCTCGTGGCCTCGGCGCTCGAGGTGCCGCACCATCTGCAGCACGGAGTGCGTCACGCCGTTCATGTGCGGGAGGAAGGACTCTGCGACCAGTGCGACCCTCATGCCTCCAGGGTGACGCGCCCGGATGACACGGAGCCGCACCGCACGGGCCGCTTCGCCGACCGTTCACCCGGGAGGACCGAACCTTTCACCCTGCACACCCCGGCGCGTCACGGGGCGTCACGCGGGACGGCCGTGACGCCCCGATCGAGCCCCTGCCGCCCGGAGCGGGGCAGGATGGATGAGTCACCCCCGAGGAAAGCGAGCCGCCGCGTGTTCCAGAGCCACCACCCGTTCGACGACATCACGGTCGAGTCGCTGAAGGAGGTCGGCAGCCTGAAGTGGACGGCGTTCCCGGACCGCCTCGCGGCGTGGGTGGCCGAGATGGACTTCGGCGTCGCTCCGCCGATCGCCGAGGCGCTGCACGCCGCGGTCGACCGCGGGGCGTTCGGGTACCTGCCCGAGGCCGACGCGCGCGCGATGTCCGAGGCCTACGCGGCCTTCTCCGCCGACCGGTACGGCTGGGAGGTCGACCCCGCGGACGTCCACGCGTTCCCCGATGTCATCACGGCGCTGGACGTCGCGATCGAGCACTTCAGCGCCCCCGGATCGGCGATCATCGTCCCGACGCCGGCGTACATGCCGTTCCTCACCTGGCCCGCCACGCAGGGCCGTCGCGTCATCCAGGTGCCGCTCGCGCGAGACGGCGAGGACTGGGTCTACGACCTGGATGCGCTCGAGCGCGCGTTCGCGGACGGCGGCGGCCTGCTCGTGCTGTGCAACCCGCACAACCCCATCGGCAAGGTGCTGACGCGCGACGAGATGGCGGCGATCGGCGAGGTCGTCGAGCGGCATGGGGCGCGCGTGTTCTCGGACGAGATCCACGCTCCCCTCGTGTACGGCGAGCGCCGCCACGTTCCCTACGCATCGGTGAACGAGACCACGGCCGGGCACACGCTGACCGCGACGTCGGCGTCGAAGGCGTGGAACCTGCCGGGTCTCAAGGCCGCGCAGGTGATCGTGTCGAACGCGGCCGACCGCGAGCGGTGGGCAACCGACGGGCGGATGTGGGGTCACGGCGCGTCGAACCTCGGCATCGTCGCGAACACCGCGGCGTACGCCGCGGGCGTCGACTGGCTCGACGACGTGCTGCAGTACCTCGACGGCAACCGGCGGCGCCTTGCCGAGCTCGTGGCGGAGCACCTCCCCGGCGTGCGCTACGCCGCACCCGAGGGCACGTATCTGGCATGGCTGGAGTTCGCCGCGCTCGACCTCCCGGCATCCCCGGCCGACTTCTTCGGCGAGCGCGCGGGAGTCACGCTCACCGACGGCGGGATGTGCGGCGACGTGGGGACGACCGCGGCACGCCTGAACTTCGCGACGCCGCGGCCCATCCTCGAGCGGATCGTCGCCGCCATGGGCGAGGCCCTTCGCAGCCGCTGAACGGCCGTCGTTCGTCGGCCGTTCACCGTCGGCGCGTACACATGTGTCGTGGATGAGCTGATCGCCGGACTCGCGGCGAACCCCTGGGCGCTCGTGGTGCTCGCCGGCATCGTGTTCGCCGACGCGTTCCTTGTCGTCGTTCCCGGCGAGGTCGCGGTCACGGCGCTCGGCTCGGTGGCGGTGGCGCACGGGCTGCCTCCGCTGTGGGCGGTCATCCTGATCGGCGGGGCCGCGGCCTTCGCGGGCGACGTCTGCTGCTATCTGATCGGGCGCCTGCTTCATCCGCGCTCCTGGCGGGTGATGCAGCGGCCGAGCCTGCAGCGCGCACTCGACTGGGCTGCCCGACGGCTGCGCACCCACGCCGCGACCGCCGTGTTCACCGCGCGGTTCATCCCCTTCGGGCGACTCGCCGTGAACCTCTCCGCGGGCGCCGCGATGGTCCCCGCGCTCCGGTATCTGCCGATCGCGGCCGTCGCGGCGATGGCGTGGGCGGCGTTCCAGGCGCTCATCGGCGCCGCGATCGCGTCGATCATCCCGGGCGGCACGGTCGTCGCGGTGATCGTCTCGATCGTGATCGCGCTCGCCGTCGGGTGGACGGTCGACTTCGTCCTCGCCCGCGTGCGCCCGATCGAGTGAGCCGCGCTCGAGCCCGCCGCGCTTAGAGTCGCGGTGTGGATACGAGCGCGATCGGGCGGAGGGCGCTTCCCGTGCGGCGGATCGAGGAGCATCCGCTCGCGCCGGCGGACAGGGACGCGTGGCCCGCGACCCTGCCGCCCGTGCGACAGATGCTCGCCGAGGGACTCGACCTCGGCCCGGTGACTGTGCTCACGGGTGAGAACGGCGTGGGCAAGTCGACCCTCGTGGAGGCGATCGCCGTCGCGTACGGGATGAACGCCGAGGGCGGATCGACCGGCGCCATGCACGCCACCCGGGCGTCGGAGTCGCCGCTCGGCGAGCACCTGCAGCTGGTGCGCGGCGCGGGTGCGCCGAAGCGCGGCTTCTTCCTGCGCGCCGAGACGATGCACGGCTTCTACACGTACCTCGAGGACGTCGGCATAGGCGCGCCCCTCCACGAGCGCAGCCACGGCGAATCGTTCCTCGACCTCGTCAGCGAGCGCACGCACATCCGCGGTCTCTGGATCCTGGACGAACCGGAGTCGGCCCTGTCGCTGTCGGGGTGCCTGGCTCTGCTGGGGCTTCTGCGCGAGCTCGTCGCGCAGGGCTCGCAGGTGATCCTGTCCACGCACTCCCCCGTGCTGGCGGCGTTCCCCGGGGCGGATCTGCGGGAGCTCGGAGAGTGGGGAATCCGGCGCACGTCGTACGACGATCTCGACCTGGTGCGGACGTGGCGGCTGTTCCTCGGGGCGCCGGGAAGCTTCCTCCGCCACCTCGACTGACCTCGCCGTCGCGCGACACGGGTCCGCGCCGCGTGCGCTTCGCGGCGCCTCGTGCTGGTTGACTTCCACGGTGGCACGCACCTCCAACGACCTCTGGCAGACCCTCATCACGCTGCGCGGCAACCCGCGCGCCTGTGTCTGGACCGAGCCGCTCTGGGGTCTGTCGATGGCCCTCGTGCTGCCGTACCTGTCGGTGTTCATGCTGACCCAGGGCGTTCACGATGCGCAGATCGGCCTCATCGCCAGCGTCGGCATGGTGTCGCAGGTGGCGTTCGGCCTCGCCGGCGGCATCATCACCGACCGCCTCGGCCGGCGGGCCACGACGGCGTGGTTCGACGTGATCGCGTGGGTGATCCCGTGCGTGGTCTGGGCCTTCGCGCAGAACTTCTGGTTCTTCCTCGCCGCGGCCATCGTCAACGGCGCGCTGCAGGTGACCTCGAACTCGTGGGACTGCCTCATGGTCGAGGACGCCGAGCGCAGCCAGCTCACCCGCATCTACTCGCTCGTCCGCGTCGCCGCCGACTGCTCGGCCCTGTTCGCGCCCATCGCGGCCGTGCTGGTCTCGCAGCTCGGCCTGGACATCGCGGTGCGGGTGCTGTTCGTCAACGCGGCGGTCGTCATGCTCGCGAAGGTGATCTGGCTCTACCGCTGGTCGCACGAGACCCGGCGCGGCGAGATCCGGATGGCCGAGACCCGCGACGTGAGCGTGTGGCGTCTGCTCGCGGGCTACCGCGGCGCGGTGGGCCTGCTGCTGCGGTCTCGCGGATCCATCCTCGCGCTCATCATCGCCGCCCTCGTCGCGGCTGTCACCCTCGTGAACGGCACCTTTTGGCAGGTCGTCGCCAGCCAGCACCTGAACGTGCCCGACGCGCTGCTTCCGTTCTTCCCGATGGTGCGCTCGCTGCTGTCCATCGTCTTCCTGTTCACGGTGATCCCGCGTCTGAGCTCGGGCGTCGACCTGAAGGCCGCGGCGATGTGGGGCTTCGGCGTCTACCTCGCGGGTCAGGTTGTGCTCGTCGCGATCCCCGCCCCGGAAGGTCAGGCGACGTTCGAGACCTACGCGCTGCTCGGCGTCTGCCTCCTGCTCGACAGCTTCGGCGCGGGAGCGGTGTTCATGCTCTCGGAGTCGCTCGTCGCGCTGCACGTCGACGAGGCCGAGCGGTCGCGCGTGATGGCCGTGCAGCGCACGGTGATCATGCTCGCCGCGGCCCCGTTCGGCTGGATCTCCGGATGGCTGTCGGGGATGGACCGCACCTGGCCGTTCTGGCTGACCGCGGGCCTGCTCCTGATCGGGCTCGTGCTGTCATACGCGCGCTGGGTGCCGCATCACGACGATGCGGCACCCAGCGCGGTGTGACGGGATCACTCCCCCGCGAGACCACCCAGGAGGTGACCGAACCCACGACCCGCACCGAGGTACGTGTCGGGGTCGAACGGGTCGGCGTCCTCGACGTGCGGCTTGGCGGCGATCGCCTCGGCGAGCTCGCGCGCCCCGCGCTCGATGCGGGCGCTGAGCGGGGCGACCTCGTCCTCCTTGCCGCCCCAGTCGCTCGACGCGGCGAACACGCCCGTCGACACCGGCTCGGCGTGGAGGTAGGCGAACAGCGGCCGGATCGCGTAGTCGATCGCCAGCGAGTGGCGGGCCGTCCCGGCGTTCGCACCGATCAGGACGGGAGTGCCGGTGAGCGATTCGCGGTCGAGGATGTCGATGAACGACTTGAACAGCCCCGAGTAGCTCGTCGAGAAGATCGGCGTGACGACGATCAGCGCGTCGGCCGTCGTGACCTGGGTCAGCATCTTCTCGAGCGCCGGCGGCGCGAAGCCCGCCAGCAGGTTGTTCGTGATGTCGTGCGCGTAGTCGCGCAGCTCGAACGCCTCGACGGTCGCGTCGATGCCCCGCGCATCGAGCTGCGCCACCGCGGCGGCGGCGAGCCGGTCGGCGAGCATGCGCGTGGACGACGGCGTGGAAAGTCCCGCGGAGACCACGGCGATGCGGCGTGTGTCGGTCATGTTCCCTCTCCTTGTTCAGTTGTGCGTCAGCGAGTGGCGGCGGACCCGAAGGCCGAGCCGGCCTTCGGAGCGGCCGCGGGCGTGTCCTGGTAGGGGCCACCCGCGGTCAGGTTGTTGCCGCCGGCGGCGGTGGGACGCGCCTGGCGCGGCTCGGCGTCGCCGTACGCTGCCTTGACCCGCGCGGCGTGCGTGGGCGCGTCCGGCACGTTCGCCGGACGGTTCTGCGCGAGCTCCCGGCGCAGCACCGGCACGACCTCGCCGCCGAGCAGGTCGAGCTGCTCGAGCACGGTCTTCAGCGGCAGGCCGGCGTGATCCATCAGGAACAGCTGGCGCTGGTAGTCGCCGTAGTAGTCGCGCATGGCGGCGTAGCGGTCGATGACCTGCTGCGGCGAGCCGACCGTCAGCGGCGTCATCTCGGTGAAGTCCTCCATCGCCGGGCCGTGGCCGTAGACGGGGGCGTTGTCGAAGTACGGGCGGAACGCGTTGACCGCATCCTGCGAGTTCTTCGCCATGAACGCCTGGCCGCCGAGCCCCACGATCGCCTGCTCGGGCGTGCCGTGGCCGTAGTGGGCGTAGCGCTGGCGGTACAGCGCGATGAGGCGCTGGTAGTGCTCCTTGGGCCAGAAGATGTTGTTCGCGAAGAAGCCGTCACCGTAGTACGCGGCCTGCTCGGCGATCTCGGGCGTGCGGATGGAGCCGTGCCAGACGAAGGGCGCGACGCCGTCGAGCGGACGCGGCGTGGCGGTGAAGCCCTGCAGGGGCGAGCGGAACTTGCCCTCCCAGTCGACGACATCCTGATCCCACAGCTGGCGCAGCAGCGCGTAGTTCTCGATCGCGAGCGGCAGCCCCTGGCGGATGTCCTGGCCGAACCAGGGGTACACGGGGCCGGTGTTGCCGCGGCCCATCACCAGGTCGACGCGGCCGCCCGTCAGGTGCTGAAGCATCGAGTAGTCCTCGGCGATCTTCACGGGGTCGTTCGTCGTGATGAGCGTCGTGGCGGTCGAGAGGATGAGGTTCTCGGTCTGCGCGCCGATGTACGCGAGCGTCGTGGTGGGCGACGACGAGAAGAACGGCGGGTTGTGGTGCTCGCCGAGCGCGAAGACGTCGAGCCCGACCTCCTCGGCGTGCTTCGCGATGGTGACGATGTCGCGGATGCGCTCCGCCTCGCTGGGTGTGCGGCCCGTCGTGGGGTCGGTCGTGATGTCGCTCACCGAGAAGATGCCGAACTGCATCCCCGAGGTTCCCGGCTGCGGCGTGGTGGTCTCGCTCATCCCTGCTTCTCCGATCCGTCCCGTCGTCCCGGCGGGGGTGTTGGTGGTCTCGCGCATTTGTATGCGTGTGAATATACCTGGTCCAACGTGATCGTGCCAGATCTATTCCCATGGTCGCGCACGCCGCGACGGTAGCGTTGGGGGGATGAGCGCGCCTTCCCCGGCGACCGGATCGGTCGCCCGTCACCGTCGACGGGTCCCCTACTGGGACAACGCGCGCTTCGCGTGCATCGTGCTCGTGGTGCTCGGCCACGCGATCCAGCGCCTCACCTACGATTCGGACATCGCCTACGCGATGTACCTGGTGATCTACGCGTTCCACATGCCGGCGTTCGCGATCATCTCCGGCTACTTCTCGAAGGCCGACCCGCCCTCGCGGCGCCAGATGGCGCGCGTGATCACGGACATCCTGGTTCCCTACGTGATCTTCGAGGCCCTCTGGTGGCTGACGAAGGGACTGTTCGAGGGCGATCCCGATCCCAACCTGACCCAGCCGTCCTGGACGCTGTGGTTCCTGCTCGCGCTCGGCATCTTCCGGCTGATCCTGCCGTACCTCGCGCTGCTGCGCTGGCCGCTGCTGTGGACCGTCGTGATCTCGATCGGCGTGGGATACCTGCCGAACGTCGACAGCACGTTCTCGCTCGCACGCACGCTGGGATTCCTGCCGTTCTTCGCCCTCGGCTGGTGGCTGCGCGCGCACGACGTGGTCGGCCGGCTGCGCCTGCTCGAGCGCAAGGCCTGGTGGGCGCGGGCGAGCGCCGTCGCGGTGTTCCTGCTGGCGGGCTGGGCCGCCTGGGCGGGTCTCGAGACCTGGCACGGGATGGACATGCGCAACTGGCTCTTCTACGACCAGGACTACTCGCACTTCCTCGGCGAGACGCCGTGGTGGGCCGGCGGTGTGCGGCTGCTGCTGATGGCCGTGGCGGTCGTGCTGTGCGCCGCGTTCTTCGTGATCGTGCCGCGCGGCGAGTTCCCCTTCACGAGGCTCGGCACGTACACGATGTACATCTACCTGCTTCACTCGTTCGTGCTCTACCCGTTCCGCGAGTCGGGCGCGCTGCGCGACCTCGAGCCGACCTGGATCTGGCTGCCCCTGGTGTGCCTGCTCTCCGTCGTCATCACGGTGCTGCTCGCCTCCAAGCCGGTGCGCTGGCTGTTCCGCCCGCTCGTCGAGCCGCGCTCGCGCTGGCTCTTCGCCGACGCCGCCCTCCTCCCGCACGCGGGCGGGGCGGATCCGACCGGATCGCGTCGCCCTGCCGCGACGGACCGCCCGCCGTCGCGGGGATGACGCGAACGCGCGCGACGTCACGGAACGTGAACTGCACCTCATCCGGAAGGTCGACGACCTCGTAGGTCTCGGCGGCCGTGTCGAGCAGCGTGAGCGCGTTGAGCAGGTAGCCCTCCGCGTCGGGGTCGTTCTTGTAGTCGCCGACGACGATGGGGCTCGCCTCCGAGACGTACGCGTTGCCCATGCGGCCGTACTCGTCGGGGGCGGTCAGCTTCGTGAACTCCCCGTCCTTGAACAGCAGCGCACCGTCCTCGCATCCGAAGACGACCGCCTCGTCCGCGGCCGTGCCCTCTCCGTGGATGCCGGGGCACTCGTCGCTCGACGCCGCCTCGTCCCGGTGGTCCTCGTGCGGGTGAAGCGCCATGGCGCCGGAGCGCGAGGTCTCGTCGCCGACCGTGGTGAGCAGCGTGCCGTCCTCGAGCACGATGGACACGCCGTGGTGCGCGGCGTCCGCCTCGTACGTCTCCGTCTCGGGCTGCGCGCCGGCGCCATCCACCAGCGCATCCGTCTCGAGGATCGTCGTCGTGCCCGTGCCGTCGTCGAACAGGACCGTCTTGCCGTGGTGCACGACCACGTGCCCGGCGGCGCTCGCCTCGAACACGACGTCGGTCATCGCCGGAGCGGCGGTGTCGAGCACCTCGAAGCCCTGCGAGGTGGTGACGACCACGTGCCGGCCGTCGCCGAACGGGTTCAGCCGCGTGAACGCCTCGCTGGAGATCTCGTCGATGACCTCGAGCGTCGCGGGGTCGAGGACGGCGATGCCGTTCTCGTACGAGACGGCGACGCGCCCCTCCGCGGTCGCCTCCTCTGCCTGCTGGCTCGGGGCGGCCGCACCGGGTGCCGCCGACGTCGATGCGCACGCCGTCGCCAGGAGCGCCGTCCCCGCGAGCGCGGCTGCTGCTGCGACCAGTCGCGTCTGTCGTTTCATCATTTCCCTTTCCATGGATGACCTCACTGCGTGAGGCCCTGTGCGATGCGCTCGGTGTTGGCGCGCATCATCGTCATATAGGTGTCGGCGCCCACACCCGGAGGCGTGAGCGACTCGGTGTAGAGCTCCACCACCTCGACCTCGATGCCGACCTCGCTGGCGAGCGCCTGCATCAGCCGGTCGGGCTGGGACGACTCGGCGAAGATCGTTCGCACGCCGGCCTCCTCGATCGCCGTCGCCAGGTCGCGGAGATCAGCCGCACTGGGGGCCGCGAGCGTCGTGCCGCCGGGGATGACGGCACCGACGATCCGGAAGCCGAACCGATCGGCCAGGTAGCCGAAGACGTGGTGATTGGTCACGAGCGCTCGCCGGCCCTCGTCGATCGCCGCGAAGTCCTCGGTCATCTCGGCGTCGAGCCGGCCGAGCTCCGCGCGATATGCCTCGGCGTGCTCGTGGACGGCCGCGGTGTCCACGCCCTCTATGCGGGCGACCGCCTGCTCGAGCCCGTCGACGACGTCGACAACGCGCGCGGGGTCGGTCCAGAAGTGCGGATCGGGCGCTCCGGCCGCCTCCTCGTCGCTGTAGGCGAGGGCGTCGATCGCGTCCCCGGCGACGAACAGCGGCGCTCCGTCGGCGGCGGCGCGGTCGAGGTGCTGGGTCAGCCCCTCCTCCAGCCCCAGCCCGTTGGACACGACGAGGTCGGCGGAGCCGAGCATCGCCGCCTCCTGGGCCGAGATCTCGAACGAATGCGGATCCGCGTTCCGCTTCATCAGGGTCGTGACCTCGGCCTCGTCACCCACGACGTTCTCCACGATGTCGCCCAGGATGTTCGTGGTCACGACGATCCGGGGCCCCGCTCCGGTCGGCTCGCCGCCGGCGCGTCCGGCGATAACGAGCGCGGCCGCCAGGACTCCTGCCGCGCCGGCGAGGCGGCGAGCGGGCGCGCCGCTCATCGGCCGACCTCCGCGAAGAAGGCGGCATCGGTCGGCGTCTCGAGCGTGCGGGCGATGCGCGCACCGTCGGCGTAGGCGATCTCGTGGACGACGCCCGATCCGGGGTCGTTCACGTACGCGCGCTGTGCGTCGACGAACAGCGTGACGCCGGATCCGCCGGCCGCGACGTCGACGACGGGTTCGGTCGCGGCGAGCTCGCTCTCGCCAGGCGATCGCGCTGCGACCGGCCATCCTGCTGCTGGACGAGCCGGCCTCGGGCCTGGACGCGGACAGCCGCGAGCGCGCGCGTCAGATCCTCGCCGAGGAGGCCGCCCGCGGCGCGGCGGTCGCGTGCGTCACGCACGACGACACCGCGATCGACGCGGCCGACCGCGTCATCCGCCTCACCGCGGTGGACGACGCCACGGGGTCGCAGGTTACGGATCGCCTTCCTCCACAGGGCTGATCGCGCCCTCTCGTCATATTCGCCTGCGCGGGCGTCACACTGTCGCGGGATCGCGGCCGGATTCGTACCGTCGATCCATGACCGCTCTGAACCTGCCGATCCTCGACCTCTCTCAGCTCGACGAGGGCGACGAGGCCGCCGCCCGTTTCCGCGACGACCTCGCGGCCGCGACGCGGGACGTCGGCTTCTTCTACCTCGTCGGCACCGGCGTCTCCGCCGAGCTCGAGGAGCGCGTTCACCGCGTCTCCCGCGCGTTCTTCGACCTCCCCGAGGCCGACAAGCTCGCGATCGAGAACGTCACCAGCCCGCACTTCCGCGGGTACACCCGGATCGGCGGCGAGCGCACCCAGGGAAAGGTCGACTGGCGCGAGCAGATCGACATCGGTCCGGAGCGCGAGCCCGTGACCGACCCCGAGGCCGCCGACTTCTTCCGCCTGCAGGGTCCGAACCTCTGGCCGGAGGCACTCCCCGAGCTGCGCGAGGTCATCACCGAGTGGCACGACCGCCTGACCCAGGTCGCGAGGAAGCTGCTGCGCGCCTGGGCGCTCGCGCTCCACGCCGAGGAGGACTACTTCGACAAGCACTTCGGTGACCCCGCGACGCTGATCAAGATCGTCCGCTATCCGGGGGTCGACACGGACGAGCCGCAGCAGGGCGTCGGCATCCACAAGGACTCCGGCGTCCTGACCCTGCTCTGGGTGCAGCCCGAGCGCGGCGGCCTGCAGGTCGAGCGGGACGGACAGTGGGTGGATGCGCCCCCGGTGCCCGGATCCTTCATCGTCAACATCGGCGAGATGCTCGAGTACGCGACGCAGGGCTACCTGCGCGCGACGAACCACCGCGTGTTCTCGCCGCGTGCCCCGCAGGACCGCATCTCCATCCCGTTCTTCTTCAGCCCCGCGCTCGACGCGCGACTGCCGATCCTCGAGCTTCCCGCCGAGCTGGCGGCGCGTGCCCGCGGCGTGGAGCAGGATCCGTCGAACCCGATCCACTCGCTGTACGGCGAGAACGCGCTCAAATCGCGCCTGCGCGCCCACCCCGATGTGGCCGAGCGCTGGCACGCCGACCTTCTCGCCGCCCGATCCTGAGGCGGGGCCCGTTCGGACGCGGCGCGGTCAAGCGGCGTGAAGGAGGCGCAGCCCGGCCTCCGAGGCGCTTCCCCGCGGCGCGGTGAAGGTCAGCAGACGCTGCCCGTCGCCCTGGGGCAGGTGAAGCACCTCGTAGTCGAGGTCGAGGTCCCCCACCGAGGGGTGGTGGAGCAGCTTGGTGCCGCTCGTGCAGAGGCGCACGGAGTGACGCGCCCACATGCGCGCGAAATCGGGGCTGTCCGTGCTGATCTCGCCCACGAGGTGGGCGATGCGCACGTCGTCGGGGAACTCGGCCGCGACGTAGCGCAGTGACGCGACGGCGAGCGCCGCCTCGGACTCCCAGTCCCGGTACAGCGCGCGCGTGTGCGGGTCGAGGAACAGCATGCGGATCAGGTTCGGTCGCGCGCCGCGGTCGGCGGGCGCATCGGGGTCGAGATGACCCGCGACGAGGCCATGCGCGAGAGGGTTCCAGGCGAGGACGTCATTGAAGCGGCCGAGCAGCAGCGTCGGCCCCTCGGCGATGGCGCGCACCAGCTGCACAGCCCCGGGCCGGGGCGTCTCGGGCCGGACGGGACGGGAGCGCAGCGTGGGCTCGGCGTGAGCGAGCGCATGGAGATGTGCGCGCTCGTCGTCGTCGAGGCGCAGGGCCCGCGCGAGGCCCGCCAACACGGCGTCGGAGGCGTTGCGCGACTGCCCCTGCTCGAGCCGCGTCAGGTAGGTGATCGACACCCCGGCCAGCTGCGCGAGCTCCTCGCGGCGCAGCCCGGGGACGCGGCGGCGGCCGTAGGAGATGACCCCGGCGGCTTCGGGCGTCAGCCGGTCCCGGCGCGAGCGCAGGAAGTCGCCGAGCTCGCTCGAGCGCGACTGAAGCCGCACGTCGCTCGGCCGCGACGCTGCGCCGCGGCGAGCGCGGAGCCCCTCGTCCGTGGCGAGGTCCTGGTTCACGGCGGGGACGGTCATGCGCCAAGTCTCCTCCCCTCTCGCCCCGGTGTGCCTGTCCCTGTGGGTGCCAGGCTCTCCAGGGATCTGGCTGCGGGCCATCCGCTGCCGGAGGGTCGCACCATGACCTCCACGACGTCCCTCTCCCGTCCCGCACCGCCCGACATCCGCCAGCGCCTCGCGACGGCGGTGCTGCTCACCGCGAACTTCACCCTCGCCGTCGACTTCTCGATCCTGAACGTCGCCCTGCCGCGCATCGGAGCGGAGGTGGGCTTCGCCACCGAGCACCTGCAGTGGATCATCACGTCGTTCGCCCTCTGCGCCGCGGGGTTCACGCTGTTCTTCGGGCGCGTCGCCGACCTGTTCGGCCGGAAGCGGCTGTTCCTCGCCGGCATCGCGCTGCTCGGCGCGTCGTCGCTCGCCGGCGGCCTCGCGCAGGAGCCGGCGCTGCTGATCGCCGCCCGGATCGCCCAGGGCATCGCGACCGCGATGGTCACTCCGGCGGCCCTGTCGCTGCTGACAACGACCTTCGCGGAGGGGCCGCAGCGCAGCCGCGTGCTCGGATTGAACGGCGCGCTCATGGCCGCGGGCTTCACCGCCGGGGCGGTTCTCGGCGGGGTGCTCGCGGGAACCGTCAGCTGGCGATGGGCGTTCTTCGTCAACGTCATCGTCGCGATCCTGGTCCTCGTGATCGCCCCGACCGCGGTGCGCGAGAGGAGGTCGGACGAGCGTCCTCGGCTCGATGTCGCCGGCGCGATCCTGGTGACCCTCGCCCTCGTCGCGCTGGTGTTCGGCATCAGCAACGCCGGCGAGTCGGGCTGGGCGGATCCCTCGACGTGGCTGCCGCTCGCCGGCGCGGCGATCCTGGTGGTGGTCTTCGGCGTCGTGGAGTCCCGCGCACGCGAGCCGCTCGTTCCGCTTGAGCTGCTGCGCCGCCGGAACGTCGCCTGGGGCAACATCGCCGGCCTCATCGCCTTCGCCACCGAGACGTCGCTGGTCTTCCTGCTGACGCTGTACCTGCAGGAGATCCTCGGGCACTCCGCGCTCGATGCGGGGCTCACCCTCGGCGTCCTCGGCGTCGGCACCGTGATCGGCGGGCTCATCGCCCCGCGCGTCATCGCGCGGATCGGGTCGCGGGGCGCGATCGTGCTCGGCCTGCTCGTCCAGGCCGCGGTCACCGCCCCGCTTGCTCTCCTCGGTACGGCGGCAGGCTCCCTTCCCGCGCTGCTCTCGCTCACCTTCGTGGGCGGCATCGCGAACCTCGTCGCGATCGTCGGGTACGTCGTGACGGCGACCGGTTCGCTTCCCGCCGACAGGCAGGGGCTCGCCACCGGTCTCGTGACGCTGAGCCAGCAGGTCGGCATCGCGCTCGGCACCCCCGTGATGGCCGCGCTTGTGGCGAGCAGACTCGCCGAAGGGCTGCTCCCCGCGCTGCAGTACGCGATCGCGGGCTCTGCGGTCATCGCGGGTGTCGCCGGTGCGGTGCTGGCTGTCGCGCACCGGCAGCCGGCGGGCGCGGTTGGCCACGGGTAGCGCGGCCCCGGGCACCAGGCAAGGGGGCTGAAGTCGGGCGGCACCCGGCCTACCGTGGGGACCATGCCGGACATCGCCATCTTCGCCCCGTCGCCGACCCTCACCGTGACCATCGAGGATCACGGGTCGGACGGCGACGGCGGCGACCCGGAGATCCACGTCCACGCCGGTGGACAGGGAGTCTGGCAGGCGCGCATGCTGCGCCGGCTCGGCGTCTCGGCCACCCTGTGCTGCGCGCTCACGGGCGAGCTCGGCCGGGTCGTCCGCCGCCTGCTCGAGGACGAGGGCTTCCGCGTCGTCGGGGTCGAGCGCGAGGGCCGCGGCGCCGCGTACGTGCACGACCGCCGGGACGGCGAGCGCACCGCGGTCGCCGAGACGCAGGGCCAGCCCCTCGGGCGCCACGACCTCGACGAGCTGTACGGCGCGATGCTGCGCGAGGGGATCGACGCGGGCCTCGCCATCCTGAGCGGGCCGGACGGCGACGGTGTGCTGCCCGCCGACACGTACCGGCGCCTGGCGGCCGACCTGCGCACGAATGATGTGCGCGTGGTGGCCGATCTCGCCGGCGACCGGATGATCGCCACGCTCGAGGGAGGAATCGACGTGCTCAAGGTCAGCGATGAGGAGCTCGTCGCCGACGGCCTGCTCGCCGAGGACGCCGACACCGCCGCCGTCGTCGGCGCCATCGAGGAGCTGCGACGACGCGGGGCGCGCGACGTGATCGTGACGCGCGGCGGAGGCGCCTTCGTGGTGCGCGCGGGCGACACGATCCTCGACGTCACTCCCCCGCAGCTCGAGATCGCGGACCACCGTGGCGCGGGAGACTCGCTCACGGCCGGTGTCTGCGCTGGGCTCGCCACCGGCCAGTCGCTGCGCGAGGCGGTCGTCACCGGGGCTGCCGCCGGCGCGCTGAACGTCACCCGGCACGGCCTCGGCACCGGCGACATAGAGACCATCGAGCGGCTGCGCAGGAGCGTCAAGGTGCGTGAGCACGGCGCCGATCCGGACGACAGCCACGGCAGGATCAGCCCCGACGGCCTCGCCGCGCTCGCGGACACGGGCGATCACCGGACGGACGAGAGGGAGGGGGACGCATGACGCGCGTGCTGGTGACGAACGACGACGGGATCGAGGCGCCGGGACTGCACTCCCTCGCGCGGGCGGCCGCGGCGAAGGGCCTCGAGGTGATGATCGCGGCTCCGGAACGCCAGTCGAGCGGCGCGAGCGCGTCGATCATCGCCGGCGAGGAGGAGGGCCGGATCGCGATGGAGTCCCGCACGATCGAGGGCCTCGAGGATCTGCGGGCGTACGCGGTGCGCGGCGGCCCGGGTCTCATCGCGCTGATCGCCGCGCACGGTGCATTCGGCGATCCGTTCGACCTCGTCCTGTCGGGCGTGAACCACGGCGCGAACGTGGGGCGCGCGATCCTCCACTCCGGCACGGTTGGGGCGGCGCTGACCGGCGGCCTCAACGGCGCGTGGGGGCTCGCCGTGTCGCTGGACGTCGGGATGCGGCCCGAGGCGTTCGAGTGGGACGCGGCATCCGCCGTCGCCGTCGAGACGCTGCCCTTCCTGATGTCGCTAGAGCGCGGATCCGTCGTCAACCTCAACGTGCCCAATGCGCGCGAGCATCGCGGCGTGCGCGAGGCGCCGCTGGCGCCCTTCGGCATCGTCCAGACGACGCTGAGCGAACGCGGCGAGAAGTACATCCGCCTTGCGGTGGAGGACCTGCCGAACGTGCCGGAGCCCGGGACGGATGCCGCGCTCCTCGCGGAGGGCTACGTGACGCTCACGGGCATCGAGCCCGTCTCGCACCGCCCGCTCGGCTACCCCGCCTGAATCGGCGGTTGCTGAGCGAGCGCCAGCGAGCCGAAGCGACCCACCCTAAGCCGCGCAGCCGTGGAGCCGGTCATCTCGACTCGCAAGCTCGCTCGATAACCGGGGATGGGTCCGCCCAAAGGTGCGGCGAACGCACCGAATGAGGGGCGTGATGGTGCACACGCCGCACCTTTACCCCACCGGTTGCTGAGCGAGCGCCAGCGAGCCGAAGCGACCCGCCCTAAGCCGCGCGTCCGTGCGAGCGGGTCATCTCGACTCGCAAGCTCGCTCGATAACCGGGGTGAGGTAACGGAAACGGACATGTGCCCCCCAGCGGTTGCTGAGCGAGCGCCAGCGAGCCGAAGCGACCGACCCCGAGCCGCCCACTCGTGCGACCCGTCATCTCGACTCGCTCCGCTCGCTCGATAACCGGGGTGAGGTAACGGACCTGTGCCACCGCCGGGGTGACGTCCCCGGCCGGTTGCTGAGCGAGCGCCAGCGAGCCGAAGCGACCCACCCCGAGCCGCCCACTCGTGCGACCCGTCATCTCGACTCGCTCCGCTCGCTCGATAACCGGGGTGAGGTAACGGAAACGGACATGTGCCCCCCAGCGGTTGCTGAGCGAGCGCCAGCGAGCCGAAGCGACCGACCCAAAGCCGCGCAGCCGTGCGAGCCGGTCATCTCGACTCGCTCCGCTCGCTCGATAACCGGGGTGAGGTAACGGAAACGGACATGTGCCCCCCAGCGGTTGCTGAGCGAGCGCCAGCGAGCCGAAGCGACCGGCCCCAAGCCGCGCGGCCGTGCGAGCCGTCATCTCGACTCGCTCCGCTCGCTCGATAACCGGGGTGAGGTAACGGAAACGGACATGTGCCCCCCAGCGGTTGCTGAGCGAGCGCCAGCGAGCCGAAGCGACCGGCCCGGAGCCGCCCGTCCGTGCGAGCCGTCATCTCGACTCGCTCCGCTCGCTCGATAACCGGGGCGGGGTAACGAACCTGTACCCCTTGCGAACGAAGCGAACGTGGAGCGAAGCGACCAACGCAGCGCGAAGCGCTGCCGCAACGGAGCGCCAGCGACGGTGCCTCGCTCGCAAGGGCGCCGCTTGCGGCCCCGAAGCGTGCGAGACGCTTCTAAAGGAAACGAACAAGGGCCCGTCCACACCTGGACGGGCCCTTGAGAAGACGATTGAACGCTGGTGCGCTCTGCTTATCGACGCAGACCGAGGCGCTCGATGAGCGAGCGGTAACGGTTGATGTCGACATCCTGGAGGTAACCCAGGAGGCGGCGGCGCTGGCCGACGAGCAGGAACAGGCCACGACGCGAGTGGTGGTCGTGCTTGTGCTCCTTGAGGTGCTCGGTGAGGTCCTTGATGCGCTGCGTCAGCATCGCGACCTGCACCTCGGGGGATCCGGTGTCACCGGGGTGCGTCGCGTACTCTTCGATGATCGCCTTCTTGACGTCTGCTTCCAGTGCCATAGGTGATCCCCTCTCTCCTCATTGCGCGGCGCCCGACGCCTGATGCGCGAGCTCTCTTTATCCGCGGCCGATCGAACGGCAACCACAAGAGTCTACCAGCGATCCGCGGCCATCCGCACCGTGCGGCGCCCCGGTGCGCGCGGCACCGATTAGGGTCGATCCGTGCAGCACTCCGAGGCAGACGCGTGAGCGAGACCACGACCCGCCGCAGCCACTTCGTCGACCTGCGCCCCCTGCGCGAGAGCCCCGCCTTCGCCCGCCTCTGGGTCGGAACCCTGCTCGGCGGGCTCGGCAGCCAGCTCACGATCACGGCCGTGATGCTGCACATGTACGCGCTGACGGAATCGACCTTCGCGGTGTCGATGATCGCGGTCGCGGGGCTCGTGCCGATGATCGTCGCCGGCCTCTACGGCGGCATGCTCGCCGACCACTTCGATCGCCGCATCGTGGCGCTGACCGCCGCGACGATCGGATGGACGTCGACACTGCTGCTCGCCGTCCTCGCGTGGACCGGGCACATCGATGTGTGGTGGCTGTACGGCCTGTCGATCGTGAACTCCGCGGCGAGCACCGTCGCCGGCGCGACGAAGATGGCGATGACGCCGAAGCTCGTCGGCACGCACCTGATCGCGGCCGCCGCCGCGCTCACCGGCATCACGTCGGGAGTGATGGTGCTTGTCGGGCCGGCGATCGGCGGCGTGCTCGTCGCGCTGTTCAGCTACCCGATCACGTACACGATCGACGCCGTGCTGACCCTGTCGCTGTTCCTCGGCCTGGCGACGCTCCCCCGCCTGCGGCCGGAGGGGCAGACGGAGCAACCCGGTCTCCGGTCGATCGCCGACGGCCTCGCGTTCCTGAAGGTGGCTCCGAACATCCGGATGCAGTTCATCCTCGACGTCGTCGCGATGACCTTCGGCCACCCGATCGCCCTGTTCCCGGCGATCGGCGTCGTGCTGCTCGGCGGCGGCGAGGTGACCTCGGGCCTGCTGATGGCGGCGATCGCCGCCGGTGTGCTGGTGTCGAGCCTGTTCTCGGGGCGGATCGGCACGGTGCGGAGGCAGGGGGTCGGCATCGCGCGCGCGATCCAGGCATTCGGCCTCGCGACCGGCCTGTTCGGGCTCGTCCTGCTCGCCGCGGCGCTGGGGTGGTCGGGCGCGGGACGCATCGACGAAGCGCACCCCGACATCCTGCTCATCGTGCTCGCGTGCGTCTGCCTGGCGTTCACCGGCGCCGCCGACAACATCAGCTCGATCTTCCGGCAGACGATGCTGCAGGCGGCCGTCCCCGACGCGGTGCGCGGCAGGCTGCAGGGGATCTTCATGGTCGTGGTGGCGGGCGGGCCGCGCATCGGCGCGCTCTACACGGGGATCCTCGCCGGGATCGCGCTGTGGGTGCCGCCGCTGGTCGGCGGCGTAGTGATCATCGCGATCGTCGCGACGATCCTGCGGTTCGCCCACGGCTTCCGCGCGTACGACGCGGAGCATCCGACACCGTAGGCGCCGGACATGCAAGAGGGGCGGGCGCCATCCGGCACCCGCCCCTCTCCCGAAGCGCTTACGCCTGCAGCGCACCCTGCAGGTCGATCGTGATCGTGACGTCCTTGCCGACCAGCACGCCACCCGTCTCGAGCGCGGCGTTCCAGGTCAGGCCGAACTCCTCACGGTCGATCTTGGTCGAGCCCGTGGCGCCCGCCTTGTAGTTGCCCCACGGGTCGACGCCGAAGCCGCCGAACTCCACCGTGAAGGTGACGGGCTTGGTGATGCCCTTGATGGTCAGGTCGCCGTCGACGAGGAACTCGCCGTCCTGCTCGCGCACGCCGGTCGAGACGAACTCGATCGTGGGGTGGTTCTCGGCGTCGAAGAAGTCCGCCGAGCGGAGGTGCTGGTCGCGACCCTCGTCCTTCGTGTTGATCGAGGCGACGTCGGCCTTGGCCGTCACCTTCGCCTCGAGCGGGTTCTCGGGGGCGACGATGGTGCCCTCGATGACGTGGAAGGCGCCCTTCACCTTGGAGATCATCATGTGGCGGACGGTGAAGCCCACCTCGCTGTGCGCGGGGTCGATGACGTAGGTGCCGGGACGGTAGCCGGGGATCTCGATGGTCATAGCTCTCCTCGAAGGTCGTGCCGTGGGACGGCAGTGGTATACGGATCACAATACGCATTCATGCGCATATATTCCCGATCAGTTCGTGAACGTTGCGGGAACGACGAAGCGCCCTCCCGCCGAGGAGGGCGCTCCGTGTGGTTCAGGGTGCGTCAGGCGACGTCGATCAGGTCGATGATGAAGATCAGCGTCTTGCCGCTGAGGAAGTGACCGGCGCCGGCCGGGCCGTAGGCGAGGTGCGGCGGGATGACCAGCTCGCGGCGGCCGCCGACCTTCATGCCGGGGATGCCGTCCTGCCAGCCCTGGATCAGGCCGCGCAGCGGGAACTGGATGCTCTCGCCGCGGTTCCAGGACGAGTCGAACTCCTCGCCGGTCTCGTACTCGACGCCCGCGTAGTGGACGGTGACGGTGTCGCCGGGCTTCGCCTCGGCGCCGTCGCCCTCGATGATGTCGCGGGTGACGAGCTCGGTGGGCGCGGGGCCCTGGGGTGCGTCGAACTCGGGCTTGGTGCGATCTGCGCTCATGCGTTCAATCGAACCATGAACCCCTCGGCCACGGGGATGAGGTGCCGATGATTACGCCGAGAGCTGAGGTCTCGACCGCAGGACCGCCGCACGTCCGGGAAAGCACTCAGCGCCCGGGCTGCGGCGATGCCTGCGAGTCTTCCGGGCGCTGAGTTGATCTTCATTCAGGATGCGCCTGCCCCGCCGGGGTGTCAAGACCCCCGGCGCGTGATCCGGATCAGCGGGAGAGCAGCGCCTGGCGGGTGGTCGTGATCCGGGCGAGCAGCACGTGCTCGTCGTGCGCCGCCTGCGGGTCGCGTCCCGAGATGGCGCGCTGCCGGGCGGCGGCGAGCGCGGCCGCATCCCGGATGAACGTCGTCATCAGCTTGCTGCGCCCGCCCGGGAGGGTTGCCGCCCACGCACGCCCCGTGCGGCGTCCCGCGGGGGTCGCGAGCATGTCGACCTCCTGCGGCGTGAACCAGCCGGCCGCCGCGTAGTCGCCGAGTCGCTCGCGGGTCAGGCGCGCCTCCTCGCGGCGCAGCATGACGATCCCCCACACGAACAGCGCGAAGATCGGCACCTGCAGCACGAAGTAGTACCCCAGGAACTCGAAGAGCCCGCCACCGACGACGAAGGACGCGCCGTTCCAGAGCGCGTGAAGGAGCACGGCGGCGATGTAGCCGACCGCCGCGAGGCCGATCGCCCGTCCCGCCTTCATTCCGCGCCGCGCCGCGAGCCCCAGCGCGAAGCCCGTGCAGGCGGTGAACATCGCGTGCGCGAAGGGCGACAGGATCGCGCGCAGGAAGAACGTGAAGCCGAGCGAGGCGGCGCCGCCCTCGATGGTCGAGATCGCGAAGTACTGGATGTTCTCGGTGAAGGCGAAGCCGGCGCCGATCATGGCGCCGTAGACGACGCCGTCGACGGGCCCGTCGAACGCGCGGCGGCCCATCCAGAACACGAGCAGCAGGCCGAGGCCCTTGAATCCCTCCTCGACGAGAGGCGCCTGGATCACCGCGCTGAAGAAGTCGTTGCGCTCGGGGAGCACGAACGTGAGCGCAAGGTCGAACAGCAACGTGAATGCGATGGAGGCGATGCCGCCCCACGCGAGCGCGAAGAAGACAAGCCCCTTCGGCTCGGGCTCCCACCGGTCGATGAGCACGACCGTGGCGATCACGACCGCATAAGGGATGAGCGCTGCGACCAGGCCGACGAGCGACGCGAACGGACCGAGGAACGTCACGAAGTAGGCGATCAGCAGCAGCAGGAGCAGCCCGAGGACGGGCCACAGCCACACCCAGACGCGCCGCCCGCGGGGCGACGCGACGGGAAGAGCCTGGACGGCGGGAGGCGCCGGGGCGATCGCCGCGCCCATCCCGTAGGTCGGCTGGGCCAGCGCCGTCGGGAACGGCTGCTGGTGAGGCGGCGTCAGGCCGGTCCCGTAGGTCATGAGTCTCTCCCCGCACGTCTCGCGGCGCCGGCGGCGCCGTGATCACGGTCATCATATTGGCCGCGCGCTCCGGCGCCATCGAGGCGACGGCCGGTGCCGGTAGCCTGAGGGCATGCGTTTCGCCCACGTCGTGCTGCCCGGGGGCGACGGCCCCGTCCTCGTCCTCGTCGAGGACGGCGAGGCACTCCCGGTGCACACGCTGGTGCCCGACGGCCCTCGCACGCTCGAGCAGCTGATCGCCGGCGGCGGTCCCCTGCGCGACGCCGTGCGGCATGCGGCCTCGGCCTACCGGGGCGAGCGCACCCCGATCGACGAGGCGACGTTCGCGCCCGCCGTGCTCACGCCGCCGTCGATCATGGCCGTCGGGCTGAACTACGCCGCGCACTCGGGCGAGCTGAACCTCAAGACCGACGACACGCCCACGGTGTTCACGCTGTGGCCGAACTCCCTCGCGCCGCACGAGGGCACCACGTCGTGGTCGCGCTCGCTGAGCGAGGCGGTCGACTACGAGGCCGAGCTGGGCGTCATCATCGGCCGGCCCGCACGCGACGTGACCGAGGACGAGGCGCTCGACTATGTCTTCGGCTACACGGTCGTCAACGACATCACCGCCCGCAACGTGCAGTACTCCGAGTCGCAGTGGTGCCGCGCGAAGTCGTTCGACGGGTTCACGCCGGTGGGCCCGTACGTCGTGACGGCCGACGAGGTGCCCGACCCGCAGGACCTGCACATCTGGACGGTCCTGGACGGGCACACCATGCAGGACGCCTCGACCGGGACGATGGTGAGATCGGTCGCGAAGCTGATCGCGCACCTCTCGCGCGGCATCACCCTGCTTCCGGGCACGCTCATCTCGACGGGCAGCCCCGGCGGATCCGGCTACTCCCGCACACCGCAGGTGCTGATGCGCGACCGCTCCACCGTCACGGTGGGCATCGACGGCATCGGAGAGCTGACCACGCACTGCCGCGTGGTCGCCTGACCCGACGACGACGCGACGAGGCCGCACCCGGATCGGGTGCGGCCTCGCGGTCTGCGGGCGGGCCAGGCGACGCCCACCGGCTGCCGGGCGCGGACGCGGGGCGCGCCCGGCCGCGCGCGGCGTCACGACGAGGTCGTGAGGTCCTCCGGCGAGATGATCGGAATCGCCGCGGTGATCGCCTCGATGCCCGACAGGCGCGCCGGCGAGAGCTGCTTGTCGACCTCCTCGCGGTCCATGAGCCCGGCCTCGACGACGAGGTCGGCGACGTTGCGGTTCGTCAGCAGGGCGGCCTTCGCGAGCGCGGCCGCCGCGGCGTATCCGATGAAGGGGGTGAGGGCCGTGACGACGCCCACCGACGATCCGACCATGGCGCCGAGGCGCTCGCGGTTCGCGGTGATGCCGTCGACGCAGTTCACCCGCAGCGTCCGCATCGCCTGGCGCATCCAGGTGATCGACTGCAGGATCGAGTGGGCGATCACCGGCTCGAACGCGTTGAGCTGAAGCTGTCCCGCCTCGGCCGCCATGGTGACGGTCATGTCGGCGCCGGCGACCGAGAACGCCACCTGGTTCACGACCTCGGGGATGACCGGGTTCACCTTGCCCGGCATGATGCTCGACCCCGCCTGGCGGGCGGGAAGGTTGATCTCGCCGAAGCCCGCCTGCGGGCCCGAGGACAGCAGTCGCAGGTCGTTGCAGATCTTCGACAGCTTCATCGCGTTGCGCTTGAGGGAGGACGAGAACGACATGAACGCGCCGGTGTCGCTCGTCGCCTCGACGAGGTCGGTCGCGGTCGCGAGCGGCAGCCCGGAGATCTCGGAGAGGTGGCGGCGCACCGACTCGGCGTAGCCGGGCGCCGCGGTCACGCCCGTGCCGATCGCGGTGGCGCCGAGGTTGATCTCCGTCAGCAGCGACGAGTTCTCGCCGAGCCGCGCGTGGTCCTCGCCGAGCGTCGTCGCGAAGCCGTGGAACTCCTGCCCGAGGGTCATCGGGACGGCATCCTGCAGCTGTGTGCGCCCGACCTTCAGCACGTCGTGGAACTCGTGCGCCTTCGCGAGGAACGACTTGCGGAGGAGATCCAGCTCCTCGAGCAGCGAGACGTGCACGAGCGAGATGCCGATCTTGATCGCCGTCGGGTAGACGTCGTTCGTCGACTGGCTGCGGTTCGTGTGGTCGATCGGCGAGAGGAACTCGTAGTCGCCCTTCCGGCGGCCGGCGAGCTCGAGCGCGATGTTGGTGATGACCTCGTTCGCGTTCATGTTGGTCGACGTGCCGGCGCCGCCCTGGATGACGCCCACGATGAACTGATCGTGGAACTCGCCGTCGATCACGCGCTGCGCTGCGCGGTCGATCAGGTCGGCTTTGGCGGGATCCAGCACGCCGATGTCGCGATTCGCGCGTGCCGCGGCCTGTTTGACCATCGCCAGCGCGACGACGAGGTCGGCGTACACCGAGATGGGCCGCTTCGAGATGTCGAAGTTCTCGAGCGCCCGGGCGGTATGGACCCCCCAGTACACGTCGGACGGGATCTCCAGCGACCCCAGCGAATCTGTCTCGATGCGGGTGGTCGAGTCGTCAGCCATCGTTCTCCTCGTGGGTGCGCGGCCATGCCCTCTCGCCATCGAGAGGGCGTCGTTGTCAGCCTAGGCGACGGTCATCCACCCGCCCGTCTCACCCGCGAGGCGGCTTGCGGGAGAACCGCTCGAGGCGCTCCGCGGGGCTCAGCGCCGCCATCGTCGCGTACCACTCGGGGCTGAAGTACCCGCCCGCCTCATCGGCCGCCACGGGCACGACGGTGTGCGTGATCGTGTCGTCGTACACGTGCACGAGGTGGAACGACTGACCGGCATCCATGCCGTTCACGCGCTGCGGCGGGCGGGCGACGTCCATCGTGTAGCAGGACGCGGATGCGACGCTGACCGGAACACCCGCGAACGTGCCGCTCATCGAGTAGTGAAGGTGCCCGGCGAGGATCGCGCGCACGTCGGATCCGCTGATCACATCGGCGAGCGCGTCCTGATCCCGCAGCTCGAGGATGTCGAACAGGGGAACGTGACTCGGCAGCGGCGGATGATGGAGGGCGAGGATGGTGCCGAGCGGTGCCGGCGTCGCGAGCACCTGCCGCAGCCACTCGCGCTGGGCCTCATCGATCTCGCCGTGATGCCAGCCGGGAACCGAGCTGTCCAGCGCGACGAGGCGGAGCCCGCCGAGGTCCCAGACCCCCGTGACCGGCTGCTCGTCGGCCGAGAGGCCGAGCAGGTCGCGGCGCATCTCGGGGCGCTCGTCGTGGTTGCCGGCGACCCACACGATGGGCGCGCCGAGGCGCTCCGCGACCGGTTCGACCAGCGCGCGCAGGCGGAGGTACGCGTCGGGCTCGCCGAGGTCGGTGAGGTCGCCCGTGAACACGAGGGCGTCGGGCCGGATGGCGCCGTCCGCCGCGTGCTGCTCGAGCCGCTCGAGCGTGCGCGCGAGGTTCGCCTCGGTGTCGTACCGGCCGCCGAGGGGCGCGTTGCCCGCCAGCAGGTGGGTGTCGCTCAGATGGACGATCGTCCTGTGGGCGGGAGCGTGCTGGCCGAGCTGCATGATGCCAGCGTACGACCGGCCTCCGACGCCGCCGCCGGGCGAACCGCCGTCAGCCGAGCACGATCAGCAGGATGCCCACGACCACGGCGAGCCCGCACACCGCGAAGCACGCGTACGCGCCGACGAGCGCGAGCCGCTTCTGGCCGTCCGAGAGCGGACTCTTCGCGGAGGCCTTCGCCGCCGCCTTCTCGGCCCTCGCGATCTGCTTCGCGGAGAGGACGGTGATCGCATCCGTGAAGGCGACGGGCGCGACCACGGGAACGCGCCCGCTGCTCGCAAGCAGGCGCAGCCCGAGCGCGTAGAACCCGACGACGACCACCGCACCGATCAGCGCGGCCATGAACACGAGCAGGAAGGCGCCCCAGTCGATGGTCATCGCTCTCCCCCGCTCTTCTGCTGCTTCTTCGCCGCCTTGCGCTGGGCCCTCTCGGCCTGCGCGCGCCGCTGCCTCGGCGTCGGCGGCGGGTTCTCGTCGACCTTGACCGCGAGGCCCGACTCGGCGACCTCGCTCATCGCGTTGCCCGCGTGCACCTCGTTGCGGCGCGAGCGCAGGAACAGGAACACGATCACCGCGATCGCCAGGACCGCGTCGATCGCGACGCCCAGGACGCCGAGTCCGGCCGCCTGGGTCCACACCACGAGCAGGGCGGCGAGCGCGCCGACCGCACCGGCCGCGGGGAGCGTGAGCAGCCAGCCGACGAAGATCCGCCCGACGGTGCGCCAGCGCACTTCCGATCCGCGTCGTCCGAGACCGGATCCGATCACCGATCCGGAGGCGACCTGCGTGGTCGACAGCGCGAAGCCGAGGTGGCTCGAGGCGAGGATCGTGGCGGCCGTCGACGTCTCGGCCGCGAAGCCCTGTGCCGGCTTGACGTCGGTGAGTCCCTTGCCCAGGGTCCGGATGATCCGCCATCCGCCGACGTAGGTGCCGAGCGCGATCGCCGCGGCCGCCGAGAAGACGACCCACAGCTGCGGCTCGTGGTGCTCGGACGACTGCCAGCCCGCCGCGATGAGCGCGAGGGTGATCACGCCCATCGTCTTCTGGGCGTCGTTCGTGCCGTGCGCGAGGGCGACGAGGGAGGACGTGAAGATCTGGCCCCAGCGGAAGCCGTCGCGGCCGTCCGGCTTGCCGTCGTAGCGCCGGGTGAGGGAGTACGCCATCTTGGTCGCGAGGAACGCGATGATGCCCGCGGTGAGCGGTGCAAGCAGCGCCGGCAGCACGACCTTCGACATCACGACGCCGAAGTCGATTCCCTGGACGCCGACGCCGACGAGCGTCGCGCCGATCAGGCCGCCGAACAGCGCGTGCGACGAGCTGGAGGGAAGGCCGAGCAGCCAGGTCAGCATGTTCCACGTGATGGCGCCGATCAGGCCGGCGAAGATCAGCGAGGGGAACACGGCTCCCGAGATCTGCTCCTCGCGGATCATGCCGCCGGAGATGGTCTTGGCGACCTCGGTCGACAGGAAGGCGCCGACGAGATTCAGGATGGCCGCGAGCGCGACCGCGGTCTTCGGCTTGAGTGCGCCGGTGGCGATCGGCGTCGCCATCGCGTTGGCGGTGTCGTGGAAGCCGTTGGTGAAATCGAAGAAGAGCGCGAGGGCGATGACCAGCGCGACGATGAGGGCTGCGGTTTCCACCGTCCGCCTTCCGTGATGCGGGACCCGAGGGTCGAGAAGCGCGAACGAAGAGTTCGCCAGGTGTTCACGATCTGGCAACCAGACGGTCACCAATCCTCGCACCCCGGGCAGGGGCGGTCAAACCGTCCGTTCCGCCCGCCTGGGAGCGCCGTCCGCCGCCCGTCGGCGCCGCGGCGTGCACGTCAAACACGGATAGCGTTGACGGATGAGCTCTGCTTCGGTCCCGACCGCCCCCCGCCCCGAGAAACGCCCCGTCGTCCGCTCGCACCACGGCGACACGTTCGAGGACCCGTACGAGTGGCTGCGCGAGAAGGACTCCCCCGAGGTCGTCGCGCACCTCGAGGCGGAGAACGCCCACACCGACGCGGCGCTCGCGCACCTCGAGCCGCTTCGCGAGCGCATCTTCCAGGAGATCAAGGGCCGGGTCCGCGAGACCGACCTGAGCCTGCCGAGCCGCCGCGGGCAGTGGTGGTACTACGGCCGCACGATCGCGGGCAAGCAGTACGGCGTGCAGTGCCGCGCCCCCATCGCCGGCCCGGACGACTGGACCCCGCCCCAGCTGAGCGCGGAGGTGGAGGTGCCCGGCGAGCAGGTGCTGCTCGACTCGAACGCCGAGGCCGAGGGCCACGAGTTCTTCTCCCTCGGATCGTTCGACGTGTCCAAGGACGGCACGCTGATGCTGTGGGCCGTGGACGTCGCGGGTGACGAGCGCTACACGATCCGGATCAAGGACCTGACGACCGGCGAGATCCTGCCCGACGTGATCGAGGGGACCTTCTCGGGCGCGCACTTCCTTCCCGGCGGCACCCACATCGTCTACACGACGGTGGACGACGCCTGGCGTCCCGACCGCGCGTGGCTCCACCCGGTCGGCACCGCGGGGCGGGAGGCCGACCGCGAGATCTACCGCGATGACGACGAGCGGTTCTGGGTGGGCGCGGGAGTGACGCGCAGCGACCGGTTCCTGGTCGTCGAGTCCGGGTCGAGCATCACAAGCGAGGTCGCGCTGCTCGACGCGGCGACCGTGGCGACCGATCCCGACGCCAAGCCGCAGGTCGTGTGGCCGCGTCGCGAGGGCGTCGAGTACGGCGTGGATCATGCCGTCATCGACGGCGAGGACTGGCTGTACATCCTCCACAACGACGGCGCACTCGACTTCGAGCTGGTGCGCGCCCGCGTCGGCGCGCCCGACGTGGTCGAGACCGTGATCCCGCACGAGCCGGGCCGCCGCCTTGAGGACGTCGACTGCTTCCGCGACTTCGCGGTCGTCGAGTACCGCCGCGAGGGCCTCACGCGCGTGGCTCTGCTCGACTACCGCACGCACGCGCTGACGGAGATCGAGTTCGATGAGCCCCTGTTCGCCGTCGGGCTGGGCGGCAACCCCGAGTGGGCTCCCCCGGTGCTGCGCCTCGGGTTCGGGTCGTTCACGACGCCGGGATCGGTGTTCGAGTACGTGCTCGACAGCGGCGAGCTCGTCCTGCGCCGGCAGGTCGAGGTGCTCGGCGGATACGACCCCGCCGACTACGACCAGGCCCGCCTGTGGGTGACCGCCCAGGATGGCACCCGCATCCCGGTCTCCCTTGTGTGGAAGCGCTCGTTCGGCGAGCCCGGCTCCGCACCTCGCCCCGTGCACCTCTACGGCTACGGCTCGTACGAGCACTCGATCGACCCCGCCTTCTCGGTGGCCCGGCTGTCCGAGCTCGACCGCGGCATCGTGTTCGCCGTCGCGCACGTGCGCGGCGGCGGCGAGCTCGGGCGGCAGTGGTACGAGGACGGCAAGCTGCAGGCGAAGCGCAACACGTTCACCGACTTCGTGGATGTCGCGCGTCACCTCGTCGAGAACGGCTACACGACCCCGGATCGCCTGGTGGCGGAGGGCGGATCTGCCGGCGGGCTTCTTATGGGCGCGATCACGAACCTCGCCCCGGAGCTGTTCGCCGGCATCCTCGCCGACGTCCCGTTCGTCGACGCGCTCACGACCATCCTGGACCCCTCCCTTCCCCTCACGGTGATCGAGTGGGATGAGTGGGGCGACCCGCTGCACGACCCGGCGGTGTACGAGTACATGAAGTCGTACTCGCCGTACGAGAACGTGCGCGAGGGCGTGACCTACCCGCGGATCCTGGCGATGACGTCGCTGAACGACACGCGCGTGATGTACGTCGAGCCGGCCAAGTGGGTCGCGCGTCTGCGCGATGTGGGCGCCGATGCGCTGTTCAAGTGCGAGATGGTCGCGGGTCACGGCGGCGTCAGCGGCCGCTACAACTCGTGGCGCGAGCGGGCCTTCCAGCTCGCCTGGCTCTTCGACGTGCTCGGGGTCGCCGACGCCTGACCCGTCGAGGGCCTCGCGGGGTGCAGCCGTGGCTCCGCTCGCGGTCAGTAGCGGGCGGAGAACCCGCCGTCGGCCTGCAGCAGCTGGCCCGAGACCCAGCGGCCGGCGGGCGAGACGAGGAAGGCGACGAACTCGCCGATGTCGGCGGGTGTCCCGAGACGGCCGAGCGGATGGGCGTCGCGCAGCGCGGTGCGGGTGTCGTCGTCCATCCAGCCCGTGTCGATCGGACCCGGGTTGAGGACGTTGGCCGAGATCCCGCGTGGGCCGAGCTCGCGCGCCGCGGAGATCACGATGCGGTCCAGGGCACCCTTCGACGCCCCGTACGGCAGGTTGCCCGTGGTGTGATCGCTCGTCAGCGCGACGATCGCGCCGCCGCCGTCGGGCACCTGACGGGCGAAGGCGGCGATGAGCAGAAGCGAGGCGCGGGCGTTGACGGCGACGTGCGCGTCGAAGCTCTCCGCGGTGGTGTCGAGGATGCCCGTCTCCACATCGTGCGCATGACTCAGGATGAGCGCGTCGCACGGTCCGTGGTCGCGCACGACCGCGGCGATGAGCTCATCCGGCGCCGACGGATCCGACAGGTCGCGCGGGTAATCGGCCGACGAGAGGTCGCTCGTGACGACGGTCAAGCCGTCCTGCCGCAGCCGAGGCGCGATCCCCGCGGCGATGCTGTTGGCGCGCGCGGCACCCGTGATCAGAGCGAGGGGCATGACGTCACCCTATCGCCGCCGCAGCCGCGCCCCAGCGCGGGCCCCAGGCACTGGACAATGCAAAAGGCTCCCCGGCGCCGCACGCACCGGGGAGCCTTTCGAAGGGACGATCAGCCGAACAGCGCCGCAGCCTCCTGGTAGCGGGACTGCGGGACGGTGTGAAGCTCGCCGAGCGCGTCGGCGAACGCCACGCGGACGATGTCGGTGCCGCGCAGCGCCACCATCTGACCCCAGGCGCCCTCGACGATGGCGTCGGCGGTGTGCAGGCCGAGGCGCGTCGCGAGCACGCGGTCGAAGCCCGAGGGCGAACCTCCGCGCTGGATGTGCCCCAGCACCGTCGCACGGGTCTCGATGCCCGTGATGCGCTCGATCTCCGGGGCGAGCACCTCACTGATGCCGCCGAGGCGGGGGCGGTTGAACGCGTCCAGGCCCTTGTCGCTGTACGCCTCCTCCTGGCCCTTGAGCTTGAAGCCCTCCGACACCACGACCAGCGGCGCGCGGCCGCGCTCGTGGGCCGAGGTCACCTGGGCGGTGATCTCCTCGATGGACAGGGGCACCTCGGGGATGCAGATGACGTGGGCGCCGGCGGCCATTCCCGCGTGGAGCGCGATCCAGCCGACGTGCCGGCCCATCACCTCGGCGACCATGCACCGCTGGTGCGAGTCGCCCGTGGTGCGCAGCCGGTCCATCGCCTCGGTGGCGATGTTCACGGCCGTGTCGAAGCCGAACGAGTAGTCGGTCGCGCCGAGGTCGTTGTCGATCGTCTTCGGCACGCCGAAGACGTTGATGCCGTCCTTCGAGAGGCGCTCCGCGGCCGCGAGGGTGCCCTCGCCGCCGATCGCGACGATCCCGTCGATGCCGTGCTCGGCGAGGGTGGCCTTGATGTTGTCGGCGCCACCATGCTCGCCCTCATACGGGTTCGTACGGCTCGTGCCGAGGATGGTGCCGCCGACCTTCGCGAGGCCCTTGACCTCGTGCCGGGTGAGCGGGAAGAAGTCCGCTTCGACGACGCCGCGCCAGCCGTCGCGGATGCCCACGAACTCGAGGTCGTACGTGGTGGTGCCCTTGAGGACGATGCCGCGGATGACCGCATTCAGTCCGGGGCAATCACCTCCGGACGTGAGGATTCCGATCTTCATGCTCTCGACACTAGGGGATCCGGATGACCCCCGAAGGGCGTCGCCCGGATCCCCTGGTGACGAGCGGGTGACTCGCTCTTGGCCGCGCGCTGATCGATCCCTCGCCCGACGCTCCGCGCCGGGTCTCGCGCTCGATGGACGTCGCTCCGCTCCGTCCGGGCGCGCTGGTGGGCCGCATCCGCGGCACGCTCACTTCGTTCGCAGAGCGGGCCCAGCGTGCCAGCGGGTATGGCAGGCCCGAGAAGTTAGAGAGCCCCCCGCAGGACGTGCATAAGCGCCGCCAGCTGCACCGAGTCGCTCGAGGTCGGGTCGACGGCCTCGCCGTCGAGCGCGCGCGCCGCGAGGCCCTGCTTCTGGTCGATGAGCTCGGCGATCTTGGTGTCGATCGTGTGCGCCGCGATGATGCGCCACGCTGTGACGGGCTCATCCTGTCCGATGCGGTGGACGCGGTCGATCGCCTGCGTCTGCTCGGCCGCGGTCCAGCTGAGCTCGGCGAGGACGACGTTCGATGCGACCTGCAGGTTGACGCCCACACCGGCGGCGGTGAGCGAGCACACCGCGATGCCGACATCCGGGTCGTTGTTGAACGCGTCGATCGCTGCCTGACGCACCGTGGAGGTCTGCTCGCCGCGGATCGAGACGCTCTTCACGCCCACCGCCTTGAAGTGCGCCTCGGCCTGGTCCATGACGTCGATGTGCTTGGCGAAGAACACGACCTTGCCGACCGAGCGCTGCAGCTGGGCGGCGTAGTCGGCCGCGAGGCCGGCCTTCGCCTGGCCGATGCGTCGCACCATCGTGAAGACGTTGTCCCCCGCGGTGCCGGCGGCCTTCGACTCGTCCAGCTCGCCCTGCGCGACGAGGCGCACGATGTCGTCGTCGATCTCGCCGGGGGCGAGGCCGCGGTCGCCGCGGGCGTCGATGATCCGGCGGTAGCGCGCGACGAGGCGAGCCGCGAGCTCGCGCTCGGCCTCGCGGATGCTGCGGCCGAACTCGTCGTCGAGCTGCACGGGCAGGTCGGCGATGAGCTTGTCCGGCAGGTCCTTCGCGACGTCCTTCTTGCGGCGCCGCACGATGCCCATCGAGATGACGGCTTCGCGGGCCTCTGGGTAGAAGGCCTTGTCGGCGGGCGTCAGGCCGGTGGCGTCGAGCTTCTCCATCAGCTCGGGGCCGGGCTTGTCGCCGGTGGTCCAGCCGAGGAAGCGCCAGATGGCGTCGAAGTCCTCGACGTCGTTGATCAGCGGCGTTCCCGTGAGCGCCAGGAGGAGCGGATCGCCGCCCGGCGTGTTCTCACGGATGCTCGCCGCGAGCGCGAGCACATTCTGCGAGCGCTGCGAGGTGAGGTTCTTGATGAAGTGCGCCTCATCGACGACCATGCCGCGCAGGCCGATCTTGGCGAGCCAGCCGAGGTGACGATCCAGGATCTCGTAGTTCACGATGAACACGTCGGCGAAGGCGTCGATGTCGTCGCCGTCGCCGTTGATCACGGTCGCGCGGCGGTGGGGTGTCCAGCGCTCGACCTCGCGCGCCCAGTTCATCTTCACGACGTTCGGGACGATCGCGACGATCGGGTACGCGTTCGCGACGGAGGCGGCGAGCACCGATTCCGCGGTCTTGCCGAGGCCCGGCTCGTCGGCGAGCAGGAAGGTGCGGTGCCCCGCGCGCACGGCCTCGAGGAAGCGCGACTGGTGTGCCATGATCTCGAGCCCCTTGGGCGAGAGGCGGTCGAACTCGGGCACCTCGGGCAGCGGCATGGTGGCGGCGCCCCCGCCCGCGCCCTGCTCGAACGCCTTGTACAGCGGGCCCATGAGCTCCCAGCCGTCGAGGCGACGACGCGGAGTCGGGCCGCCGACGCGGTGCGCGAGGTCGGGAGCGAGGAACGGGTTCGACTCGATGCGCGCCTCGATCTGCGGCGGTGTGACCTGACGCTCGGCCGCGGCGGGCGGCACGAGGGACGTCTGCACCAGCGGCTTCACGTCGGCGATCACGAGCTCCTCGGGAGCGAGCTCGGCGCCCGACTCGAGCAGCCAGTCGCGACGCATCCGGCGCGCGACCGGCGACGTGGCCTGGTCGACCTCGAGCAGCTGGATGAGCGACGTGTCGCGCGCGGCCGTTTTGGCGAGGATCGTCGCCACCCCGTCGAGCCGCTTGAGCAGCTCGGCGCGGACGGCGTCGGTGACCTCGGTGTCGGCCTTGACGCGGGCGCGCTCCTCGCGCACGAGGAACGCGATCACCTGGAACTTGGTGCGGTTCGTGGGGCCCAGCTTGCCGCGCTGGGCCTTCGCCTCGACCTCGCGCACCTTGCGGGCGAGGATCGGGATGAGGGGGGCCTCGTCATCGCGGCGAGCGGACGAGGACTTTCTGCGCTGTCGCGCGGGTGCCGTGGTCGGCATGCTCCTCCTGAGCGTAGAGACCATCGTGACCGAGGCGGCTTGGCCGGCGGTCGAAGTCGTGCGTGGCGCCCGCTGCGCCGTCGAGATGACGACAGCGCGGACCGATTCGCTTCCGCGATGCGGTCAGACGGACGCGGTTCCCACCCGGGGCGCGTGCACCGGCCTGCGAGAGGATCTCTCGGACGTCGATGGACGCGACGGGCGGTGGAAACCTGTGCGGCCAGTCTAGGGCATGCCCCGCCCCGGGACGACGCGCAATCGCCGATGCGCCTCGACGGAGGTGACGGGAGCGATGCGGCGGATGATCCGGATCAGCCGGGCAGGTGCGCGAGCATGTCGGCGACGGCCTCGTCGACGAGTGCCTCGTCGGCGTTCATCGCGTAGGTCGTGAGCATCATGTCGCCCCGCAGCACCACGCGCTCGAACTCGATCACGCCCTGCTGCTGCTCGCCCTGCCGCTCGCAGTCGACGGTGTCGCCGGTCGCGTCGCAGCCCGGGAAGTTCTGCGTCAGCACGTCGCGGACGAACTGCTTGTGCTGCGCGGGGACGATCGCGGCGTTCGAGACGAGGGCCGTCTCGCCCGGCGGCGTCCAGTAGCAGTTGAGGTTCGGCGCGCCCTGGATCACGTCGAGCAGGTCGACGACCTTCGAGCTCGGCACCTGAGACGCCTCCGCAGGGTTCAGCTGGCCGAACGCGTCGTACAGCCAGTCCTGCATCTGCGCGGAGTAGGCCTGGCCGCAGTCGGCGGGAAGCCCTCCGGCACCGGCGGTCGCCGTCGGGGTCGGCGTGGCGGACGTGCTCGGCGCGGGGCTCGTGGGCGCGGTGCTCGGCTGCCCACTGGGGGCGGCGCTCGACGTCGGCTGCTCCGAGGCGGCCGGGCTCCCGGTCGGCCCCGGCGTCGGCTGGCATGCCGCGAGGCCGACGGTCGCCAGTGCGAGCGCGCCGATGACGGAGACACGGGCGGCGAGGCGGTGGGAGCGCATTGCCCCATCCTGCCTCACCGCCCGTGGTGTCGACAGCGCCGACCCGTCCCGGGCCCGTGCCGTCAGCGGAACGAGCGCAGGCGCAGGCTGTTCAGCACCACGAACACGCTCGAGAACGCCATCGCGGCTCCGGCGACCATCGGGGTGAGCAGGCCCAGCGCCGCGAGCGGGATCGCCGCGACGTTGTAGCCGAACGCCCAGAACAGGTTGCCGCGGATGATCGCGAGCACGCGGCGCGAGAGCCGCACGGCGTCCCCCGCCGCGGTGAGCGAGTCGCGTACAAGGGTGATGTCGCTGGCGTGCATCGCGGCGTCCGTGCCGCCGCCCATGGCGATGCCGAGGTCGGCGGTGGCGAGAGCCGCGGCGTCGTTCACGCCGTCTCCGACCATCGCGACGCGGCGTCCGCTCTCCTGCAGTCGCCGGATCTCGTCGACCTTCCCCTCGGGCGAGACCCCCGCGATGACGGTCTGGATTCCGACCTCGTCGGCCACCGCCCGCGCGACGCCCTCGCCGTCGCCGGTCAGGAGCACGACGTCGAGCCCGAGGTCGCGCAGGCCCGTGATGGCCTCGCGGCTGTCGTCCCGCACCGTGTCGCCGACGAGGATGGCCGCGCGCGCCGTGGGGCTCATCCCCGCGGCCGCGGCCCAGCCGACGATCACCACGGTCGACACGGCGTCCCGCGCGACGGCGGCGAGGTCGTCCGGCACACGCGCACCGCGCGCGGCGGCGAGCTTCAGACCCCCGGCGAACGCATCGCGGCCGTCCACCGTTCCCGTCACCCCGTGCCCGGCGTGGTTGCGGAAGCCGGTCACGGCCGGCAGTTCGGCGCCGTCGTCGGCGGCCGCGACGATCGCGCGGGCGATCGGGTGCTCCGATCCCGACTCCAGCGCCGCGGCGATCCGCAGCACCTCGTCGCGGTCGGCGCCGCGCCCGAGCACGACGTCGTGGACGGTCATCCGTCCGCTGGTCACCGTGCCGGTCTTGTCGAGCACGACCGTGTCGATGCGTCCGGCGCTCTCGATCGCCTCGGGACCGGTGATCAGGATGCCCCGCTGCGCGCCGCGCCCGGTGCCGACCAGGATCGCGACGGGGGTTGCGAGCCCGAGCGCACAGGGGCACGCGATGATCAGCACCGCGACGGCGGCGACGAAGCCCGCCTCGAGACCCTGCCCCGCGAGAAGCCAGCCGACGAGGGTGAGGACGGCGAGCCCGATCACGACGGGGACGAACACTCCGGAGATCCGGTCGGCGAGCCGCTGGATCCGCGACTTGCCCGCCTGCGCATCCTCGACGAGCGCGGCGATCCGGGCGAGACGCGTCTCGGCTCCGACCGCCGTCGCGCGGACGACGAGCCGCCCGTCGGTGGCGATGGTGCCGCCCGTGACCGCCGCGCCCGGGCCTGCCGCGACAGGCACCGACTCGCCGGTCAGCATGCTGGCGTCGATCGCGGCCTCGCCTGCCTCCACGACGCCATCCGTGGCGATCGTGCCGCCGGGGCGCACGATGAAGCGGTCACCGGGGTGCAGCCGCTCGACGGGGATCGTCTCCCCGTCGCGGCCGTCGGACGCGGCGAGCACGACCTCGCGCGCGCCGAGGTCGATCAGCGACCGCAGGGCGGCGCCGGCGCGGCGCTTCGAACGCTGCTCGATGAAACGTCCGAGCAGCAGGAACGTCGTGACGACCGCCGCGACCTCGAAGTACACGTGCATGCCGCCGGTGACCGTGACCCAGGCGCTCCAGAGCAGCGCCGCCATGGTGCCGAGCGTGATCAGGGTGTCCATCGTCGCGGCCCCGTGGCGCGCGTTGCGCAGCGTGGCGCGGTGGAACGGCCATCCCGCCCAGAGCACAACGGGCAGGCTGAGCGCGAGCATCGCCCACTGCCAGCCCGGGAACTGCAGCGGCATGATCATCGAGACCAGCAGGATCGGCACGCTCAGCACGGCGGCCACGATCAGTCGGGTGCGCAGCGGCGTCTCCCCCGCGACGTCCTCGACGTCGTGCACGTGACCCGAATGATCCTCGTGGCCCTCGTGATCCTCGTGCGCGCCGCCCTCGTGCACGTGGTGCGCGACCGGGGCCGCGGCACGACGCACGGTGGCGTCGTATCCCGCGGACTTGACGGCCTCGACCAGCGCCTCGTCGCCGATGCCGGTCGGCGCCTGAACCTTCGCCGACTCGGTCGCGAGGTTCACCGCCGCCTCGACACCGGGAACCAGCTGCAGCCGCTTCTCGACACGCGCGACACAGCTTGCGCAGGTCATCCCCTGGATGTCGAGGACGACGTCGCGGCGGTCCTGCACCGTGCCGCTCATGACCGGCCTCCGAAGGTGTAGCCCGCCTCCGCGACGGCCGCGGCGACGTCCTCGTCCGCGATCGGGCCGGTCGACTGCACGGCGACCGTCCCCGCCTCGAGATCGACGTCTGCGGCCGTGACGGCGTCGAGCGACTGGATGCCGGCGGCGACGGTCTGGGCGCAGTGACCGCACGTCATGCCCTGGACGAGATAGGTGGTGGTGGTGCTCATTGTGCTTCCTTTCGTCGTTCCTGGACGAGAACCAGCATACCCCCCGGGGGTATTCCCGCAACGCCGGAGACGTAGGCTGGAGGCATGAGCATCGAGCTGACCGAGCGCGCCGTCGCCGCCACCATCGACCACGCGATCCTGAAGCCGGACTTCACCCGCGCCGACGTCGACCGCGAGCTCGACATCGCCGCCGAGTGGGGCGTGTTCAGCGTGTGCGTGCGCCCGTCCGACATCGCCTACGCCGTGCGCCGCCTCGACGGCACGGGCGTCGCGGTGGGCACCGTGATCGGCTTCCCGCACGGCACCACGTCGACGGCCGCGAAGGTCGCCGAGCTCCAGCGCGCGAAGGACGACGGCGCGACCGAGTTCGACATGGTCGTGCACATCGGCGCCCTGCGCTCGGGCGAGGACGACCTCGTCACGGCCGACATCGCCGCGGTGGTCGAGGCTGCGGGGGGTCGCTCGTCCGAGGGCGGCTTCGTCACCAAGGTGATCCTCGAGACCAGCTACCTCGACCTCGAGCAGATCGCGCGCGGAAGCCGACTCACCGAGACGGGCGGCGCGACGTTCGTGAAGACCTCCACCGGCTTCGCCGGCGGCGGCGCCACGGTCGAGCACGTCACCCTCATGCGCGAGAGCGTCTCCCCCGCCGTCCAGGTGAAGGCCTCCGGCGGCGTGCGCGGGCTCGACTCGGCGATCGCCATGCTCGAAGCGGGCGCGACGCGCCTCGGCACCAGCGCGAGCGCCACGATCCTCGGCGAGCTCCGCGCCCGCGCCGAGGGCCGCGAGGGCACGGCCGCGGAGGACCGCAGCAGCTATTGATCGCTCGCGCCGGCGCGCTCGCACAGGGTGAAGGCGCACTCGCGTATCGGCAGGTCGTCTCGACTCGCTTCGCTCGCTCGACAACCGGACTGCAACCCCGTGCGAACGAAGTGAGCGTGCCGCCGATGCGGCCCACCAGCGCGCCCGGACGGAGCGAAGCGACAGCCATGGAGCGCGAGCCCGTAAAGGGCTCACCGAAGCGCCCCATGTGCGAACGAAGTGAGCGAAGCTTCTATGTGTGTCAACTGGCTTCGAGGAGTCGGTAGAGGGTGCGGGCGAGGTAGCGCTTGAGGATGCGGCGGATGTCGCGGTCGGTGCGGCCCTCGGCTCGGCGGCGTTGGGCGTAGGCGAGGGTTTCGGGGTGTGAGCGCCAGCGGGTGATGATCACCCGGTGCAGGGCGGCGTTGAGGCGTCGGTCACCGCCGCGGTCGAGGCGGTGGCGGGTCCGATCTCCGCTGGAGGCGGGTTTGGGTGCGGTGCCGGCCAAGCGGGCGAAGGCCGCTTCGGAGCGGACCCGGCCGGGGTGGGACCAGGAGGCGAACACCTGAGCTGCGCTGACGGGGCCGATGCCGGGCTGGGTCAGCAGCTGCGGGACGAGCTGTCGGACCAGGTTGGTGAGGGCGTTCTTGTTCGCTGCGAGGTCCTCGCGCAGGGTGAGGGACCTGCCTGCCAGGCGGATCGCTTCCGACCGGGCTGTGGCGGTGTCGATGGGCTCGTTGGTGCGAGCGCGCCATGCGGCGATCTGCCGGGTCTGGGCGAGGGTGAGCTTCTTGCGGGCGTCGATGCCGAGGTCGAACCGGCGGGCGAGGGCATTGAGCGCGTTGATCGCTTTGGTGCGCTCGCGAGACATCTGCTCACGTGTGGTCAGGAGGATCTGGATGGCGTCGCGCTCGGGGCCGTCCTTGCGGTCGTTGAGGGTCTCGACCTCGAGGGGCAGGACCGACGCCGCTGCGGCGCGCGCGTCGAGACGGTCGTCCTTGCCGGAGGGGCGGTAACGGATCTTGGGGGCTTCGACGACGCGGATCCCCGCCCCGCCCAGAGCCTCGGCCAGGGGGCGCCCGTAGGAGCCGGCGCCGTCGAGGGAGGCGAGCATGGGGGCGCCCTCGGCCAGCGCGGTCAGCCAGGTGGTCGCGCGGGCGATGCCGGCCGGTCCTGTCGGGAAGGACCGCTCCTCGAGGAGGCGGCCGGTGCCGTCAAGGACGGCGTACTGGTGCTTCTTGGAGTGGGTGTCGACCCCGGTGATGAACCGGTAACGGTCTGCGACGATGGTCACTGCGATCTCTCCTTCTTCAGCGGATGGACGGTCGTAGCCGACGCCCGGGCGCTGAGGAAGTCGTCGCGGGACGGAACTGTCATGAGCCACTGCGAATGGCCGTGCTTCTATCAAGTCACCGCGGCGGGCAGCGCCCGGCGTCGGCACCCCCACCGGGCGGACGAATCGCTCCAAGACACACGCGGACGTGGTCAGTGCCGCGGTGAGTCACACCCGGCAGGGGTACCAGCACCGACCCTGCCAGCAAGGCACGGCCAGCCGCCATCACACTGACAGTGCCGCGGATGCGGCCACCAGCGCGCCCGGACCGGAGCGAAGCGACGTCACATCGAGCGCGAGCCCCGGCGCGGAGCGTCGGGGCGAGTGATCGATCCGCGCGCGGCCAGAAAAAAACCCGTGATCGATGCGCGCGCGGCCACTAAGAAGAAGTAGACGTCAGCACAAGCCGGGCGCGGGTGACGTCATCCGTCATCTGCTCGATGAGCTTGTCGACGCCTTCGAACGCCACCATGCCGCGGATGCGCGCGACGAATTCGATCTCGACCCGGCGGTCGTAGAGGTCGAGGTCGGTCTCGTCGAGGACGTACGCCTCGACCTGGCGCAGCTCGACGTCGTCGAACGTCGGGTTCGTGCCGATCGAGATCGCCGCGGGATAACGGACGCCGGATCGCAGCACTCCCTCGGGTGAGCGCTCTATGAGCCAGCCCGCGTAGACGCCGTCGGCGGGCACGTAGCCCTCGGCATCGGGCGACAGGTTGGCGGTGGGGAATCCCAGCTGGCGGCCGCGCTCGAGGCCGTGGACGACGTCGCCGGTCACGCTCGGGAAGCGCCCGAGCAGCTTCGCCGCGCGCTCGACGTCGCCCGCGTCCAGCAGCTCGCGGATCCAGGTGGACGACACCCGGCGGCCATCGCCGGCGCTCACGACGTCGGCGACCTCCTCGACCTCGAACCCGAGATCCTCGCCCATCCGCTGCAGCAGAGCGACGTCACCGGTTCCGCCGCGGCCGAACCGGAAGTCGCTGCCGACGAGCACGCGGCGCGCGTGCAGCCCGGCGACGATCACGCGTCGGACGAAGGCCTCCGGCTCCTCGGCGGCGAGCTCCTCGTCGAAGCGCAGCATGAGCGTGGCGTCGATTCCTGTGCGTCCGAGCAGGTCTATCTTCTGGTCGACTCCGACGAGGGGGCGGGGGCAGCGTTCGGGCGCGATGATGGCGAGCGGGTTGCGGTCGAACGTCACCGCGACGGTGCGCGCGTCGGTCGACGCGGCATCCACCAGCATCTTCTCGATCAGCGCGCGGTGCCCCGCGTGGACGCCGTCGAACTTGCCGATCGCGATCACCGTCTGGCCGAAGCCGGCCGGGATGTCCTCGACGTTCTCGAACAGGATCATCGGGTCGCCTCGACGAGGGACTCGTCGCGCGCGGCGGGCTGGGCGACGCGGTGGGTGATCAGCCACCAGAGGCCGAAGAACGGCAGCACGAGCGGGATGAAGAGGTACCCGATGCCGTACTGCGACCACACCGTCGGGTGCTGGAACAGCTCGGGAAGCACGATCGAGAGCGTGCCGATGACCAGCACGCCGACGAGCTCGAACGCGATCGCGACCCACGCGACCGCGTACCAGCCCGAGCGCCGCGAGAACACAAGCGCGAGCGTGGCGAGCACGTAGACCACGGCGGACGCGGCCGACAAGGAGTACGCGAGCGGCGCCTCGTGGAAGCGCTCGGCGATCTGGACGAACGAGCGCCCCGTGGCGGCGAGCGCCATAACGGCGTAGACGATGACGAGCACCCGGCCGATGCCGGTCATGCGGCGGGCTGGCGTGGGCTGCGAGGACGTTTCGACGGGCGCGGTCATAGCGCTGTCCAGTCTAGGCGCGCCATCCCGGGCGCGAGCCGGGGATCAGGCGACCTGGATGGTCCAGATCACCTGCATGCGCCACACCATCACGGCAACGGACAGGGCGACGATGCCCATGATCACTGTGCTCCAGCGGCTGCGCTCGATCAGCGCCCACCCGACGCCGGCGGCGGGAAGCAGCACGGCCGAGACGAGGTACGTCCAGAACTCGAGCACGCTGCCCGTGGGCGGGTTGCCGGCGAAGGGCGCCACGATCGCGACGACGACCTGGACGATCAGCAGCAGCTCGACGAGGGCGAGCGCCCCCACGGTGAGGTCGCTCGGCCGCCTGCCGGCGAGCCCGAGCACAACCCCGAGGAGGCCCGCGGCGACGGCCACAACGAGCTGGATGACGGTGAACCACAGGATCACGCCTGCACCTCCGGCATGTTCATTGCGCTCTTCAGCGCGGCGCCCCGCCGCTCGACGATGCCGACGAGCACACCATCCGGGTCGATCGCCGCCGCGTTCTGCCCCTCGATCCGCGCGGCGGCGCCCTCGAGCCGCTTGCCGTGACGCAGGTCTCGCGCCTCGTCGGCGGTGACGTCGAGGCGTCCGAGCACACGGGCGGCGACCTCGGCGGGCTCGAGCAGCGCCGGCTGGTCGGCGAGCGCCTCGAGGTCGTGTGCGTCGGCGAGCGCGAACGGGCCGATGCGCGTGCGTCGCAGCATCGTCAGGTGGCCGCCGACGCCGAGGCCCGCTCCGAGGTCCCGCGCGAGCGCCCGGATGTACGTGCCCGACGAGCAGTCGACGGTCACATCCAGGTCGATGGCGCCGTCCTGCCGCCGCGTGTTGTGCACCTCGAACCGGTCGATCGTCACCTCGCGTGCCTTGAGCTCGACGTCCTGGCCCGACCGGGCGAGGTCGTACGCGCGCTTGCCGTCCACCTTGATGGCGGAGAACGTGCTCGGGACCTGCGAGATCCGCCCGGTCAGGGCGGCGACTCCCGCCGCGATCCGCTCGTCCGTGACCGCGGTCAGCGCCTCCGGATCGGCCGTCGAGACGACCTCTCCCTCGGCGTCGTCCGTCGTGGTCGCCGCGCCGAGCCGGATCGTCGCGGCGTAGGTCTTGTCCAGGCCGACGAGATACGTCAGCAGGCGGGTCGCTCCCTCGATGCCGAGCACGAGCAGCCCGGTGGCCATCGGGTCGAGCGTGCCGGCATGGCCGATCTTGCGGGTGCCGAACGCGCGGCGGGAGCGGGCGACCACGTCATGGCTGGTGATCCCGCCCGGCTTGTCGACGAGCAGGATGCCGGACGCGGGACGCATACCCTCCAGGGTACGTGCCCCGCGCCGCGGCGCCGATGCAGCTCAGCAGTGCTCGTACGGGACGGTGCCGAGGCTGTTGACAGAGATGAGATCGATGAACTCCCCGTCGGCGGCGAAGTACATCGCGTTGCCGGCGGCATCGGCGTCGACCACCAGGTAGGGGTGACCCGCGATCGGCTGCTCACCCTCCATCGCGTCGGGATAGGCCGCGCGCACATCCGCGAACGTGCTCTGCACCGTGATCCCCTCCGCGGTGGCAGGTCCGGCCGTCGCCACCTCGGGCAGCGCCGACACCGAGATGTCGGCGGTGACTCCGTCGTAGTTCCACGCGTACATCTCGACCCCGGCCTCCAGGGGCGCGCCGACGAACGCCGCGCAGCCCTCCGTGGCCCCGGCGTTGCTCGTGTCCCAGCCGAGCTCCTCCGCGAGCGCGACGGTCTCCTCCCACGGCATTCCGAGCTCGAACGGCCCGACGGCCTCCTCCGAGATGGTCCACGACTCGACGTCGCCCGGCTCCTGCGGCTGCTGCGATGGCTCGGTGGTCTCGGTCGGCGTCGGCTCCGTGCTCGGTGTCTCGACCGGAGCGCTGGTCTCGGGAGCGGGCGTCGACGTGGCCGTCGCTCCCGGGGCCTCGACCGGCGTGGAGCAGCCGGCGAGGGCCAGCAGACAGATCGCGCCGCCGAGGATCACGGCGGGGCGACGCGTGCGGATGTCGTTCATGGTTTCCCCCTTGGGTGGGCGTCACTTCGCGCGACGATGCTTCATCTGGTCTTGCTCCGCAACCCCTGCGCCCTTCACGCCGGGCCGTCACGGTTGCGTAACGCCCCTAGGCTGAATCGGTGCTCGAGTATCACTCCGCCCCGACCGCCGACCTGCCCGCCCTCACGCTCTACGCCATCCTGCGGCTGCGGGTCGACGTGTTCGTCGTCGAGCAGGAGTGCGCGTATCCCGAGCTCGACGGCCGCGACGTCGAGCCCACCGCGATCCAGTTCTGGGCGACCGACGGCACCGAGGTCGCCGCGACGCTGCGGCTGCTGACCGACGGTCCGGATCGGCGGATCGGCCGCGTCGCCACGGCTGTCAGCGCGCGCGGCAAGGGCGTCGCCGCCGAGCTCATGCGTCGCGCGCTGGAGCTGTGCGAGGGACACACCGTGCGGCTCGACGCGCAGGCGCACCTCGCCGGCTGGTACGCCCGCTTCGGGTTCGCGACCGACGGACCGGAGTTCCTCGAGGACGGCATCCCCCACGTCCCGATGATCCGGACCGTCTGAACCTCATCCGCTCGAGGGCGCCCGCCTACGCTGGAGGGATGCCCGCTCATCCGCTCGCCGCGCGCCTGATCCCCTGGTACGCGCGCGAGAAGCGCGACCTGCCGTGGCGGGCGCCGGGGTTCGGCGCGTGGGGTGTGCTCGTCAGCGAGTTCATGCTGCAGCAGACGCCCGTCGCCCGCGTCATCCCGCGGCTCGAGGCGTGGCTCGAGCGCTGGCCGACACCCGCAGCGCTTGCCGCGGATGCGCCGGCCGAGGCAGTGAAGCAGTGGGCGAACCTCGGCTACCCGCGGCGCGCGCTGTGGCTGCACCGGGCCGCGGCGGAGATCCGCGACCGGCACAACGGCGTTGTGCCGCGGGACGTCGACGCGCTGCTCGCACTCACCGGCATCGGCGATTACACAGCGCGCGCCGTGGCGGCCTTCGCGTACGGCGACCGTCACCCCGTTGTCGACACGAACACGCGCCGGGTGATCGCGCGCGCCGTGCACGGACGCGCCCAGCCAGCGGCCCCCAGCCGGCGCGACCTCGACGACATGGCTGCGCTTCTGCCCGTGGCCGAAGCCGAGGCGGCGGTCGTCAACGCGGCGACGATGGAGCTCGGCGCCGTGATCTGCACCGCCCGGTCACCGCGGTGCGACGAGTGCCCAGTGCGCGACCTGTGTGCCTGGCTGAACGCCGGGCGTCCGGAGACCCCGGACCTGCGGCGCCGCCAGGCGAAGTACGAGGGAAGCGATCGCCAGGCCCGCGGCGCTGTCCTGCGCGCGCTGCGGGACGGCGGAGCACTCCCCCAGGAGGCGGTGCTGCCCGACTGGCCGGATGCGCTCCAGCGCGACCGGGCGATCCTGAGCCTGCTCGACGACGGCCTCGTGGAGACCGAGGACGGCGTGCTTCACCTGCCGCGGAGCTGACGCCCCGCGTCAGTCCTCGTCGTCGTCGGCCTCGCGCGGCTTGACGTAGGGATCCGCGTCGCCGGCGTACTGTGCCGCCGCGGCGATCCCCGCCACCGCCTCGTCGCGCTCGCGCGCCTGACGCAGCAGGTCGTCGAGGTGCCCGGCCGTCTCGGGAAGCGCATCCGGGATGAACTCCAGCGTGGGAGTCAGGCGCGTGTTGAGCTGGCGCCCCACCTCGGTGCGGAGCATCCCGGTCGCGGCCTTCAACGCGGCGGCGCTCGACTCGCGCTCCTCGTCGGAGCCGTACACCGTGTAGAACACCGACGCGTGCTGCAGGTCGCCCGTCACGCGCACCTCGGTGATCGTCACGAAGCCGAGCCGCGGGTCGCGCAGTCCCTTGTCGAGCCGCTCCGCCAGGATCACCCGGATCCGGTCCGAGAGCCTCGCCTGTCGTTCGTGACCAGCCATGGTGTCCTCCTCCTACGTGCCCCCGTCGAGGACGAGGTGCGTTGCTTCGTAACGAAGTGGCCCCGGTGGGCGGCCGGAGCCACCCACCAGGGCCAGTTTCTCAGAGCCCGCTCCGTCAGGAGCGCGGCTTCTCGACCATCTCGGTCGTCTCGATCTCGTCGCCGATCTGGATGTCGTTGAACTTGCCGAGGCCGATACCGGCCTCGTAGTCCGTGCGCACCTCGGTGACGTCGTCCTTGAAGCGACGCAGCGACTCGATCGCCAGGCCGTCGGCCACCACAACGCCGTCGCGGATGACCCGCGCCTTGGCGTTGCGGGTGATCGTGCCCGAACGGACGATGACACCGGCGATGTTGCCGAACTTGGAGGAGCGGAAGACCTCGCGGATCTCCGCAACGCCCGACTGCTTCTCCTCGAACTCCGGCTTGAGCATGCCCTTGAGGGACTGCTCGACGTCGTCGATCGCGTTGTAGATGACCGAGTAGAACCGGATGTCCACGCCCTCACGGGACGCGGCCTCGCGGGCCTTCGCATCTGGACGGACGTTGAAGCCGATGACGATCGCGTTGTCGATCGTCGCCAGGTTCACATCCGACTCGGTGACGGCACCCACACCGCGGTGGATGATGCGCAGCTGGACGCTGTCGTCGACCTCGATCTTGAGCAGCGACTCCTCGAGCGCCTCGACGGCACCCGACACGTCGCCCTTGATGATGAGGTTGAGCGACTCGACCTTGCCCTCTTCGAGAGCGCGGGTGAAGTCCTCGAGCGACATGCGCTTGCGGGCCTTGGCCAGCTGGGCGTTGCGCTCGGCGGCCTCACGCTTCTCGGCGATCTGGCGGGCGGTGCGGTCCTCTTCGGTCACGATGAACGTGTCGCCGGCGCGCGGCACCGAGTTCAGACCCTGCACCTGCACGGGACGCGAAGGCCAGGCCTCCTCGACGTGGTCGCCGTTCTCGTCGATCATGGCGCGCACACGGCCGTAGGCAGTGCCCGCGACGATCGCGTCGCCGACGCGCAGCGTTCCCGACTGGATGAGCACCGTGGCAACCGAACCGCGGCCCTTGTCGAGCTTCGCCTCGATCGCGACACCGCGCGCGGCCTTGTTCGGGTTGGCCGTGAGGTCCAGACCCGCGTCGGCCGTGAGCAGCACGGCGTCGAGCAGGTCCTGGATGCCGGTGCCCTGGCGGGCCGACACGTCGACGAACATGACGTCGCCGCCGTACTCCTCGGCGACGAGGCCGTACTCGGTGAGCTGCTGACGCACCTTGGCGGGGTTCGCCTCCGGCTTGTCGACCTTGTTCACCGCGACGACGATCGGCACACCGGCGGCCTGGGCGTGGTTCAGCGCCTCGACCGTCTGCGGCATGATGCCGTCGTCAGCCGCGACCACGAGGATCGCGATGTCGGTCACCTGCGCACCACGGGCACGCATGGCGGTGAACGCCTCGTGACCCGGGGTGTCGATGAAGGTGATCGCGCGCTCGATCTCCTCGTGCTCGGTCCAGATCTGGTACGCACCGATGTGCTGGGTGATGCCACCGGCCTCACCCTCGACCACATTGGTCTTCCGGATCGCGTCGAGCAGTCGCGTCTTACCGTGATCGACGTGGCCCATGACGGTCACGACCGGCGGACGGATCTCGAGGTCGTCCTCGTCCTCATCCAGCAGCTCCTGCTCGAGGTCGAGACCGAAGCCCTCGAGGAGCTCCTTGTCCTCGTCCTCGGGCGAGACCATCTGGATCTTGTAGCCGAGCTCCTCGCCCAGCACCTCGAACGTGGCCTCGTCGAGCGACTCGGTCGCGGTCGCCATCTCACCCAGGTTGAACAGGATGGTGACGAGCGTTCCGGGCTGCACGACGTAGCCGCGCAGGGCCTCGAGCTTGTCGGCGAAGTCCGAGATGGACGCGCCGCGGCGGAGACGGATGACCTCGCCGTTGCCCTTCTGGACGTTGACGCCGCCGACGACGGGCGCCGACCGCATCTCGAATTCCTGGCGCTTCGCGCGACGCGACTTGCGCTGCTTCGACTTGCCGCCGCCCTTGCCGAACGCGCCGGCCGTGCCGCCGCGTCCGCGGCCGCCGGGGCCGGGACGACCGGGGAAGCCGCCGCCGGGCGCGCCACCGGGCGCACCGCCGGGACGGAAGCCGCCGCCACCACCGGGACGACCGGGACCACCCGGACGCTGCTGGAACGGCGCGCCGGGACGACCGCCGCCGCCACCGGGACGACCCGGACGACCGGCGCCGCCGGGACCACCGGGGCGCGGGGCACCCGGACGGGGTGCACCGGGACGCGGCGGCTGGGGCTTCGGGATGTTGCCGGGCGACGGGCGCTGGCCCATGCCCTGCGCGGAAGCGAAGGGGTTGTTGCCGGGACGCGGGCCGGCGGGGCGCTGCCCCATGCCCTGCGCCGAGGCGAACGGGTTGTTGCCGGGACGCGGGCCACCGGGCTTGGGCGCGGGGCGCGGGCCACCGGGCTTGGGCGCGTCGGACGGCGCAGCCGCGGCCGGCTTCTCCGCCGCCGGGGCCGAAGCCGGAGCCGGGGTGGAAGCCGGAGCCGGCGCGGGCGCAGCAGGCGCCTGCTCGGCCTTGGGTGCCGCCGGCTTGGCCGGGGCGCCGGGCTTCGCCGAGGTCGCGCGGGCCGGACCGGGGCGACCGGCGGGCTTCGCCGGAGCCGCGGGCTTGTCGGCCGAGGGCTTCGCCCCATCGGCCTCGAAGGCGGCGCGCAGCTTGCGCGCGACCGGCGGCTCGATCGTCGACGACGGGCTCTTCACGAACTCGCCGAGCTCCTTGAGCTTCGCCAGGGCGACCTTGCTGTCGACGCCGATCTCCGCAGCGATCTCATGTACGCGTGGTTTTGCCACAATTCTCCTGTCTGGGCGGCCTGCCCCGGACAGGGCAGACCTCTAAAGGCGGACGGGTCTCATTTCGAGCCGTTCACTTTGTTTCCATAGCCGTTCAGCCATTCCTCGAAGGTCTGCGTGTCAAGCGGGCCCGACACACGCAATGCTCGTCCGAAGGCGCGGCGCCTGAGGGCGTTCTCCGCGCACTCGCGAGAGGGATGAAGCCACGCGCCCCGCCCGGGAGCCGCCTTCCGCTCATCGATGACAAGCTCGAGACCGCGCGAAACAACTCTGATCAGAGCGGTTCGGGGGGCACGCGTGCGACAGCCGACGCACGTCCGTACGGGTTCCATGTTACACCTCTGTCTCTGCTCACGCGGTCGCACGCTGCGGGGCCGCAAGCGGCGCCCTGGCGAGCGAGGCTGGTCGCTCCGCTCCCAGCGAGCGTGAGGTGGCGGGCGCATGAGCGCCCGCACGCTCGCTTCGCTCGCACAAGGGTAGAACCCACGAATGACAGGCTCAGGCGCTCCGCGGGAGGCAGCGCTTCGCGCTGCGGGGTCGCTTCGCTCCACGCTCACTTCGTTCGCAGCGAGATGGTTGCGTTCACAGACGGCGCCCCGCGCTCGCCGCCGGGGTGCTTGCGGCCGTCGAAGCCGTCAGGCCTCTTCGAGGATGCTGTCCGGCTGGATGTCGATCTTCGCGCCCGTGAGCTTGGCGGCGAGGCGGGCGTTCTGGCCCTCCTTGCCGATCGCGAGCGACAGCTGGTAGTCGGGCACCAGCGCGCGCACGGCCTTGGTGTTCGCGTCGAGCACGAAGCTCGACGTGACCTTCGCCGGCGACAGCGCGTTGGCGACGAACTTCGCCAGCTCGGCATCGAAGTCGACGATGTCGATCTTCTCGCCGCTGAGCTCCTCCGTCACCGCGCGAACGCGGCGGCCGAGCTCGCCGATGCACGCGCCCTTGGCGTTGATCGACGGGTCCTTGGCGATGACGGCGATCTTCGTGCGGTGACCGGCCTCGCGGGCGAGCGCCACGATCTCGACGAGACCGCCGGCGATCTCGGGCACCTCGAGCGCGAACAGCTTCCGGACGAGACCCGGGTGGGTGCGCGACACGGTGATCTGCGGGCCCTTCGTCCCCTTCGAGACGCTCGTCACGTACACGCGCAGGCGCGAACCGTGGCGGTACTCCTCGCCGGGCACCTGCTCCTCGGGCGGCAGGATCGCCTCGACCGAGCCGAGGTCGACGTGGATCATGCGGGGGTTGGGCCCCTGCTGGATCACGCCGGCGACGATGTCGCCCTCCTTGCCGCGGAACTCGCCGAGCACGGCGTCGTCCGCGATGTCGCGCAGGCGCTGGCTGATGACCTGCTTCGCGGCGTAGGCCGCGATGCGACCGAAGTTCTCGGGAGTCGTCTCCTCCTCACCGATCACCGCGCCCTCTTCGTCGTGGACGGGCAGGAAGATGCCGACGTGACCGGTCTTGCGGTCGAGCTGAGCGCGAGCGCCCTCGGGCACCTCGCCGCTCTGCGAAGTGTGCTTGCCGTATGCGGTCAGAATCGCCTGCTCGATGATCCGAACGAGTTCCTCGAACGGGATCTCCTTCTCGCGCTCGACCGTCCGCAGCAGCCCCAGATCGATATCCACAGCGACCTCCCTATTCAGCTCTCACCAGCGCACTTCCGCCGGTATCCCCCCGACATTACCGGACCCGATCCGGCGCACGCTGTGAGTCGCACGACGACGGATCCGGGTCCGGTGCGGATCACGAACCGCGCGTGTGCAGGTGGTCGCGATGCTTCTCCGACTGACGGCGGCGCGTGACGACATCCAACGGACCGGTCACCGACAGCGAATCCTCCCAGCAGGTGATCCCCTTCACGTCGGGAAGCAGGTCTCGCGTGAAGACGGGGTCGAGCCCTTCGCGGCGCTGCCGGGTGTAGTCCTTCAGCAGCCGGAAGACGAGGCCGGACAGCAGCGCGAGCGCGACCAGGTTCGTGATCGCCATGAGACCCATGACCCCATCGGCCGCGCTCCACACCACCGACGCGGAGGCGACGGATCCGACGAGGATCGCGAGCACCACCAGCACGCGGAACACCGTGAGCACGATCGGTCGGGCCGAGATGAACTCGATGCTCGCCTCGCCGTAGTAGTAGTTGCCGATGATCGAGCTGAACGCGAGCATGAACACGACGACCGCCAGGGCGATCGACGTCCACTCCCCGAGCGACGACTCGAGCGCGAACTGGGTGAGCTCGATCCCCTCCAGGCCACCGGCCTCGATCGGCACGGCCACGAGGACGAGGAACGCGGTGATCGAGCAGACGATCATCGTGTCGAAGTACACACCGAGCGACTGCACGAGGCCCTGCTTGACGGGGTGGGTGACCGCCGCCGCCGCGCCGGCGTTCGGCGCGGATCCGAGACCCGCCTCGTTCGAGAACATCCCGCGCTTGGCGCCGACCAGGATGATCTGCCCGAGCGTCGCCCCGAGAACCTGGTTGAAGCCGAAGGCCTGCGTGAAGATCGACGCGAAGGCGCCCGGCAGCTGCTCGATGTTGACGACCACGACGGCAAGCCCCAGCAGCAGATAGGCGAGCGCCATGACCGGGACGAGGACCTGCGTCACCTCCGCGATGCGCCGCACGCCGCCGAACACGACCAGCGCCGTCAGCGCGGCCGTCACCAGACCGATGATCAGCGGCAGCCACTCGCCGCCCACCCCGGTCATCGTCTCGATCGCGCTCGCAGAGGTGATCGCGATCGTGTTCGCCTGCAGCGCGCTGAACGCGAACGGGAAGCAGAAGATCAGGATGACAGCGAAGACGACGCCCATCCAGCGCGCACCGAGTCCCTTCGCCATGTAGTACGCGGGACCGCCCCGGAAGCCCTGGCTGTCGCGCACCTTGAACAGCTGGGCGAGGGAGGACTCTGCGAAGGCGGAGGCGGCGCCGATCGCGGCCATCAGCCACATCCAGAACACCGCCCCAGGGCCGCCGATCGCGATGGCCGTCGCGACGCCGGCGATGTTGCCGGTGCCGACGCGAGATGCGGCCGACATGGTGAACGCCTGGAACGACGACACGGACTGCGGCTTTCCGTCCGCGTCGAGCGGTGTCTTGTCCGAGAGCGTCCGGAACATCTCCGGGAGGAGCCGGATCTGCACAACGCCGGAGCGGACCGTGAGGTACAGGCCAAGCGCGGCGACGATCGGCAGCACGATCCAGGTCCAGAGGTGATCGCCCCACGTCCCTAGCCACGTCTCGAGTTCTTCCATCCCGACAGTCTGGCCGGACGGCGACGGCCCCGCCACTCCGCAGGAATGGCGGGGCCGTCGGCGCGGGCGGGTCGCGTCAGATCCTGACGCCCTCCGAGACCGCGGTCGCGGGCTCGTGGCCCTCGAGCGTGCCGGTCACACGGACGGTGATCGTCTTGCCCTTGTACTTGCCGGTGAGGTGGAACTGCTCGCCGGTCGCTCCCGCGATCGGCTCGCCGTCGGCCAGCCACTGGAAGCTCAGCTCGGCGCCCTCGGTCCACTGGCCCGGATCGACGGTGAGCTTGGCGCCCGGCTTGATGCCCTGCTTGCCGGCCTCGATGACCGGGTCGCCCGCCTCGACGACCGGCGTCTCGGCGGCCTCCACCGTGAGCGGAGCGCGCACCGTGGTGCCGGACGGCGCAACGACGATCTCGAGCGTGTGCGCGCCCGGCGTCACCGTGGACGGGACCGTCACCGCACCCGACACGGCGCCGTTCGTCACCGGGAGGGTGCCGATCGCCGCACCGTCGAGGCGCACCTCGGCGGTGGTGTTCTGCGGCGCACCGAGCGAGGTGAGGTCGAGGCCGGCGACGGAGACCGTCGCCTCCTCGCCGGCGACGACCGACGTCGAGGTGCCGGCAGACACCGCGCCCTTCCGGGCGAACGACGGCGACAGCGGCGAGTTCTGGTCGAGGTAGTCGATCCACGCGTCGCGGTCGACGAGGCCCGAGTCGCGCGCACCCGTGCCCTCGGTGAAGACGCGGAAGTTGTCGCCGCCCGTCGCGAGGAACGAGAACGTGCCGACCGTGATCTCATCCTGCGGCTGGACGAGCTCGCCGTCGATGTAGATCGCCGAGACGTTCTCCCCCGGGGTCGCGTTGGGGTCGTTCGTCGTGGTCGTGTACGACACGTTGTCCGACAGGCCCAGCGCGAGGAACGGACGCGACGGGCGGTTGCCGTCCTTGTCCGTCTGCCACTGCTGCTCGAGCAGCTCGTCGAGCTGCTCACCCGTCAGGGTGACGGTCCAGAGGTTGTTCACGAAGGGCAGCACCGCGTTCGCCTCGGCGTACGTGATGACGCCATCGGCTCCGTAGTACAGCTCGCTGCGCAGGCCGCCCGGGTTGACGACGCCGATCTCGGCCCCGCCGCGCGACTCGTCAGCGAGGCTGGTGCGCAGCGAGTCCGCCACGAGGTTGCCGAGTGCCGACTCGGCCGCGCGGTTGTCGCGCGTGCCTCCGGTCCAGACGCCGTCGACGTACGAGCCGCCCGCGAACGCCGTCGTGATGTCGGCAGTGACCGATGCGACCGGCTGGTCGCCGATCTCGGCGGCCTTGGCGAGGGCGGCGTCGACGATCGCGTCGACCTCGGTCAGCACGGCGCTGGCGTCGATCTCGGCCTGGGTCGGTGCGGCTCCGCGCTGGACGTTCTCGACCGCGTAGTCGAGCACCTCGAACGTCTGCGGGTCGACGGTGAACGACACGTGGCCGAGGAACTCGCCGTAGTTGCCGGTCTGGATGATCGGCCGGGTGTCGTCGGTGCCGGTGATCGGGGCATCCCACGCGTACTGCTTGTGGGTGTGTCCGGTCAGGATCGCGGCGACGCGGGGATCGGTCTCGGTCACGATCGAGGCGAACGGGCCGCCGGCGGCGACCTCCTCCTCGAGCGTCGAGCCGTCGGGCGTTCCGGCCCCGGCGCCGTCGTGGACGAGGGCGACGACGAGGTCGGCCTCGCCGTTCGCGTCGTCACCGTCGAGCAGCTTCTCGGTGACGCGGTTCAGCGCGGGCACCGGAGCGCCGAAGTCGAGGTCGGCGACGCCGGCGGGCGACACGAGGGTGCGCGTCTCCTGCGTCACGACGCCGACGAAGCCGATGTCGATGCCGTCCACGGTCACGATGTCGTACTCGTCGAGCGCCGGGGTCTCCGTGCCCTTCAGGTAGACGTTCGCGCCGAGGTCGCTGTAGTCCGTCGCCGGGGCGACCCGGTCGACGAGATCGGCGTATCCCTGATCGAACTCGTGGTTGCCCACCGCCGAGGCCTTCAGGCCCAGCGCGTTCAGCACGTCGATGGTGGGCTGGTCCTGCTGCACCGAGGAGGCGAACAGCGAGGCGCCGATGTTGTCACCCGCGGAGACGAACGCGGTTCCCTCCGGGTTCTGCGCCTTGAGGTCCTCGACCGTCTTTGCGAAGGCGAGGGTGTTGGCATCGATGCGGCCGTGGAAGTCGTTGATGTTCACGAGGTCCAGCTCGACCGGCGCGGAGCCGTCCGGCAGCTCGAGGCCGACGATCTCCGGGCTGTGGTCGCTCGATCGGAAGACCGACTCGTCGTACAGCAGGGTCGCGTTGTAGTTGTGGCGGCTGTACTCGAAGCCCACCTGCTCCTGCGCGTTGATCTGCCAGACGTCGACGCCGGTGACCATGTCGAACGCGGCCTGGTTGGCGAAGACGTGGTCGAGCGAGCCCTCCATGCCGTCGAAGCTGTAGGTCGCCTCGCCGCCGTTCAGCGCGATGTTGACGTCCGTGTAGCCGGCCGCCTCGATCAGCTGCACCGGGTCCTCCATCGCATACGCGTTGAAGTCACCGGCGAGGAAGACCGCCTCGATGCCGGTCTCCGTCTGCAGCTGCGACGTGAAGTCGACGAGCGCCTGCGCCTGGCCGACGCGGTCGGGGTTGGCGTTGCCCTGGCCCGTTCCGTCGTCGACGCCCGATCCCTTCGACTTGAAGTGGTTCACCGAGACGAGGAACGCGTCCTCGTCGGCGGCCCCGGCGCCCTTGAACGCCTGGAACAGCGGCTCGCGCGCGTTGTCGAAGTTCTCCTCGTCGATCAGGATGTGCGACTCGCCGACCGGCGAGACGTCGGCCGGCTTGTAGATGAAGGCCGTGCGGATGACGTCCTCCTGCCCGACGGCGGGACGCGTCTCGGGCGAGGGCACGTACTCCCAGACATCCGCGCCGGCGTTCTCGTTCAGCGCGTCGACAAGCGTCGCGACGGCGAAGTCGCGGTCCTTGGCGAAGTGCGCGGAGTTCTCGATCTCCTCGAGCGAGACGACGGATGCGTCGAGCGCGTTGATCGCCTTGACGATCTTGATCTCCTGGCGCTCGAAGTCCTCGGCCTCCGCGGCGCCGCGCGGTCCGGTGTCACCGCAGCTGTTCGCGGTCACGGGGTCGCCCGCGCGGTCGTCGTAGGTGGTGCAGGATCCGCCGAGCTGGGTCTCGTACTCCTCGACGGTGGTCGGGAAGTAGTTGAGCACGTTGAACGTGGCGAGGCGGATGTCGCCGCCGACGTCCTGGGGCTGCAGGTTCGGCGTGCGCTCGTCGCTGAAGGTGACGACGTCCGAGTCGTCGCCCGTGACGGGCGTCGTCGGCTGGAAGGACCACGCGTCGAAGCGGTACTCGAGCACGACGGGCTTGTTGAACGTCGTTGTCGAGCCGATCCGCACCGGGTTCGTGGGCGTCAGGTACGGAAGCGGCGTCGCCTTGTTCGCCGTGCTGTTGTAGTTGATGCTCGAGCCGTCATCGAGCGTGATGCGACGCGCGTCGTTCTCGGCGACGACGGCGGCGAGGCCGGCGGTGTCGTCGGCGTCGGCGATCTCGGTCGGCGTCTTCAGCGCGCCCTCGCCGTGCGCGAGCACAAACGATCCGTAGTAGTTCGCGTCGTAGTTGTCGGAGACGGTGAACGAGGAGGCGGGCTGGATGAGCTCGCCCTCGTGCGCCTCCTTCTCGGCCTCGGTGTCGAGAAGGGCCCAGTCGGTGAGCGGAGTCACGGTGCCGAGCGAGGCGGGGAGCACGGTGACGCCGCCCGCGGCGGGGGTGATCTCCGTCTTTCCTTCGTGCTCGCTCACCACGCCGGTGACGCGCACGCTCTGGCCGATCTCGGCGCGGGCGTTGGCGCCGTAGACGAACAGGCCGTCAGACTTTCCGTCGCCGGGATCGCCGGCGGGGTCCTGGAGGTTGAAGCCGTTGAAGCCGCCGGCGCGGTAGTCGGCGGTGACGACGCCCTCGACCGCGACCGTCTGGCCGTTCACGGGCGAGGTGTCCCCCGCGCCCTGCACGTCGCGGATCGGCAGCACCGTCGCGGGGTCCGTCGGCGTCGGAGTCGGGGTCGGGGTGCCGGTGGGCTCGGGGTCGGGCGTGGTGCCGCCCGAGTTCTGGGGCGTCGGGGCACCGACGACGAAGTCGGCCGCGTTGCTGTCGGTGTCGGCGCCGGCGGTGGCGCGCGCGGCGGCCGTGGAGTTGCTGAGCGCGGGGGTCGCGGCGGTCTCGAACGTGTTCGCCGTGCCGAAGCCCACCGCGTCGATCACGCCGGCATTTCCGGCGACGTCGCCGGTGCCGGTGAAGCGCGCCGTCGTGGGAAGCAGCAGCACCTGCCCGTTGGTGCCGCCCATGTTCAGGGAGCCCACCTGATCCGGCGTCGGCAGGGCGGTGGTGCCGCCGGTGCCCTTCGCCTGCTGGACGAGGAAGTAGCCGCGGGCCGGGACGGTACCGGTGAGCGCGGTCACGCCTCCGGAGCCGCCCGTGGCCGACCGGTACTCGAGGCCCAGGCCGTCGAGCGCGATCGGCGCATCGGTCGGGTTGTAGAGCTCGACGAAGTCGTGGGTGTACGTGGCTCCGCTGTTGCCGCCACCGCCGTAGACCTCGTTGATGACGACATTGGTGCCGGCGGGGGCGGCGAAGGCCGCCGTGGGGACGAATGATGCGAGGCAGCCTGCCGCGAGAGCGGCGCTTGCCGTGGCCGCGACGCGTCGACGCGTCGTGGCCGGACCGAAAAGGGACATTCAGGTCTCCGGCTCGAGAGGAGGGGTGGGTGGGGGGACGTCAGAGCATCAGGGAAACATGCTTCGGGCGACGTTCCGCGGGGTAGAACTCCCCAACTCTGCAGGCTCTCTGTTTCCGCATCCTGGCACGAAGGTTACGGGCAGGAGAACAACCCGATATAAAGCACGGCCCCGGCCCTCGAGGAGGGCCGGGGCCGGTGTCAGGTGAGCCGGATCAGCGCGCGGTGAGGCGGGCGACGGCGTCGGGGGCGGGAACGACCTCGCGCTCCCCCGTGCGGCGGTCCCAGAGCTCGACCTCGCCGTCGGCGGCTCCGCGGCCGACGACCAGCAGCTGCGGCACGCCGATCAGCTCGGCGTCGCCGAACTTCACGCCGGGCGAGACCTTCGGGCGGTCGTCGAACAGCACGTCGAGGCCCGCGGCCTCCAGCTGCGCGACGACCTGCTCGCCGAGGTTCAGCGCGTCGTCGCCCTTGCCCGTGGCGACCACGTGCACGTCGAACGGCGAGACCGAGGCGGGCCAGATGAGGCCCTTGTCGTCGTTGTTCAGCTCGGCGATCGCGGCGAGGATGCGCGTCACGCCGATTCCGTACGAGCCCATGGTGACCGTGACGAGCTTGCCGTTCTGGTCGAGGACCTTCAGGCCCAGCGCCTCCGCGTACTTGCGGCCGAGCTGGAACACGTGGCCGATCTCCATGCCGCGCTCGAGCGTGATCGGGGTGCCGTCGGGCGCGATGTCGCCCTCGCGCACCGTGGCGACATCCACGACGCCGTCGGCCGTGAAGTCGCGGCCGTAGACGAGGGAGTGAAGGTGCTTCTCGTGCTCGTTCGCGCCGGTCACCCACGAGCTGCCCTCGACCACGCGGGGGTCGACGAGGTAGCGGATGCCGCTGACTGACTCCTCGCCCAGGACGGCGCCCTGCGCCGACCAGGGCCCGATGTAGCCCTTCACCAGCGCGGGGTTGCGGGCGAAGTCGGCCTCGGTCGCGGGCTCGACCTCCGCGGGTGCGAAGGCCGCCTCGGCGCGCTTGCCGTCGACATCGCGGTCGCCGGGAAGGGCGATGATCACGAGCTCGCGCGTCTTGTCGGGGTGGACGAGCGCGAGCACGACGTTCTTCAGGGTGTGCTCGGCGGCCCACTCGCCTCCGGCGGGTGCCTCGATGTGCGCGTTCAGGTGATCGACGAGGGTCTGGATCGTCGGGGTCTGCGGCGAATCGAACACGACGGGGGCGCCATCCGGGATCGGCAGCGCCTCGGGAGCCGTGGTCTCGAACGCCTCGACGTTGGCGGTGTAGCCGCCCGCCGAGCGGACGAACGTGTCCTCGCCGATCGGAGTGGGGTGCAGGAACTCCTCCGACTTCGAGCCGCCCATGGCACCCGCGTCGGCCTTCACGATGACGTAGTCCATGCCGAGCCGCTGGAAGATGCGCTCGTACGCGTCGCGCTGCGCCTGGTACGACGCGTCGAGCCCCTCGTCCGTGTAGTCGAACGAGTAGGCGTCCTTCATCGTGAACTCGCGGCCGCGCAGGAGACCCGCGCGCGGACGCGCCTCATCCCGGTACTTGTCCTGGATCTGGAAGATCGTCAGCGGCAGGTCCTTGTACGACGAGTACAGGTCCTTCACCAGCAGGGTGAAGGCCTCCTCGTGCGTCGGGGCGAGCAGGTAGTCGGCGCCGTGACGGTCCTGCAGGCGGAAGATGCCGTCGCCGTACTCGGTCCAGCGGCCAGTCGCCTCGTAGGGCTCGCGCGGCATCAGCGCTGGGAAGTGCACCTCCTGGGCACCTGCCGCCGCCATCTCCTCGCGGACGATCTGCTCGACCTTCGCCTTGACCCGCAGGCCGAGCGGCAGCCACGCGAAGATGCCCGGCGCCTGACGCCGGATGTACGACGCGCGCACGAGCAGCCGGTGGCTGTTGACCTCCGCGTCGGCGGGGTCCTCCCGAAGGGAGCGGAAGAAGAAGGAAGAGAGCCGCGTGACCATAGGTGACCAGTCTAGGGATCCACGGGCTCCGCGCTTGATCGATCGGCGGCCATAGGCTGGCCGCATGCCGGCCCGCTACGCGCACCTGTCGCCGTCCGCCGTCCAGACCGCCCTGGCCGAGTCCCTCGCGGGGCTCCGCCGAGAGCTCGAGCTGCCAGAGGAGATGCCGGCCGAGGTCGTCGCCGAGGCCGACGCCGTCGTCTCCTCGGGCGAGGCGGTGGACGGGTCGGATCCGGATCGCGCGGACCTGCGCGAGCTCGAGTTCCACACGATCGATCCCGAGGGATCGCGTGACCTGGATCAGGCGCTGTGCATCGAGCGCAGCGGATCCGGCTTCATCGTCCACTACGCGATCGCCGACCTGGCGGCCTTCGTCCGTCCCGGCGGCGCGATCGACGCCGAGACCCGCGAGCGCGGGCAGACGCTGTACGCGCCCGACGGCTCGGTGCCGCTGCACCCCGAGACGCTCTCGCACGGCGCCGCCTCGCTGCTGGCGGAGCAGGATCGGCGGGCGTACGTGTGGCGGTTCGCCCTCGACGCCGATGGCGCCCAGCACGAGGCTGCGCAGCCGCCGGTGCGGGCCTGGGTGAGGTCGCGCAGGCAGTGGACGTACGTCGAGGCCCAGGCGGCCGTCGACGACGGCACGGCGCCCGGCCCGATCGCGCTCCTCGCCGAGGTGGGCCCCGTGCTGATCGCCCAGGAGGCCGCGCGCGGCGGCGCGAGCCTGAACTCGCCCGAGGAGGAGATCGTCGCCACTCCCGACGGCTACGACCTGCGGGCGCGGGTCACGCTTCCCATCGAGGACTGGAACGCGCAGATCTCGCTGATGACCGGCATGGCCGCCGCCGCGATCACGCTCGAGCGGGGAGCCGGCATCCTGCGGACGCTGCCCCCGGCCGACGCCGAGGCGATCGCCGAGTTCCGTCGGCGGGTCGAGCTGATCGGGCACCCGTGGCCCGAGGACATGCAGTACGGAGAATATCTGCGCCGGATCGACCATGCCGATCCCGCCGCGCCCGCCATCATGCAGGCGGCGAGCGGACTGTTCCGCGGTGCCGACTACGTCGCGTTCGACGGGGAACCGCCCGCGCAGCTCGAGCAGGCGGCGATCGCCGCGCCGTACGCGCACGCAACCGCTCCCCTGCGCCGGCTCGTCGACCGGTTCGTCCTCGCCATGTGCACCGACGCGCCGGCCTGGGCGCGCGAGGCGCTTCCCGCGCTGCCCGACGTCATGCGCCGCACCGGATCGCTCGCGAACCGTCTCGAGTCGGGCGCCGTCGACCGCGTCGAGGCGGCCGTCCTCCACTCGCGTGTCGGCGACGAGTTCGATGCGGTGGTGGTCTCGCAGACGAAGGGCGGATCGCGCATCCAGCTCGCCGACCCGTTCGTGACCGCGACGGTCTCCGGATCGCATGAGCCGGGATCCCGGATCCGCGTGCGCGTCACCGAGTCGGACATCGCCGGCGGCCGCGTGACGTTCGCGGTCGCCTGAGGCCGATCAGAAGCGGCCGGCCGCCTGCACGCCGAGCATCGCCAGCACGCCGAACACGATCCCCCACAGGATGATCGAGATCACCTGCCAGAAGATCACGGCGTTGCGCGACGCACCGAAGCCGACGATCGCCGCCGAGGTGATCTGGCTCGGCAGCACGAGCTGACCGAGCAGGCTCACTCCCGGGACGCCGAAGCGCTCGAACCGCTCCTTGAGCTTCGCCCGGCGCGGCGACAGCGGCTTCGCCTCGCGGTTCTTCGTCGCCGCGTGGCGGACGCCGTGGGCGCTGAAGACGAAGATCAGCATCGAGATCACGTTTCCGACGATCGCCGCCGGCACCGCCACCCACGGCGAGAGCCCCGCGACCACGCCGATGAACGAGCCGAAGTACGACTCGACGAACGGGATCGCGCCGAGCAGGATCACCCCCAGCCACTGCAGGGCGGGCGGAAGCGACTCGGTGAACGACTGCAGGCTGTCGAGCACGGGGATTCTCCTCTGTTCGGCGGTCTGCATCGACGCTAGGGATCGGGGCGGTCGCGCCGCCTCCCCCGCGCGACGGATCCTGCTGCATCGCGCGGCTGATCGGGTGCCGGCGTCCGGGTTCAGGCGTCGACAGGTGCGGACGCACCTCGGTAACGGGCCGTGCGGAGCTCGGATGCCCACTCGACTGCCCGCGGCATCTCGAGTCGCTCGGCCACCTGGATCTCCGCCTCGACGTCGTACGGCACGCGCACGAACTGCAGCCCGAACGCCGCGGGTTCCTCGGATCCGACGATGCCCTCGAGGATGACGTAGCTGGGTGTCGGCTCGTCGAGCGGGTTGCCGACGCTGCCGACGTTGAAAAGCGTGCGCCCCTCGTGCGACTCGATGTACGCGTCGTGGATGTCGCCGTAGCCGACGATCACCGGCGCCGGTCCATCGCCCGTCATCTCGGTGTTCGCGAACATCGAATCGAACTGCTCGGGCGTGTGGTGGAAGTGCACGCGCAAGTGCGGGCTCTCGGCCGAGGCGTGAAACAAGCGCACTCTCCGGCCGCTCACGAGGAGGTCCAGGCTCAGAGGCAGCTCCCGCAGCCAGCGGCGCTGATCCGGGCGCAGCTCGTCACGCCACCACACCATCTCGGCGGGTGCATCGTCAGGGATCGTCTCGAGGAAGTCGTCCCAGTTGCCGCGCACGGTGAGCTCGCACACTTCGGCCACACGGTCGACGGCGGCGCTTCCTCGCGGTCCCTTCCCCGCGACGTCGCCGAGGTTCAGGATGCGCGTGATCCCGCGGCCGGCGATGTCGTCGAGAACGGCCTCGAGCGCGCCGAGGTTGCCGTGAACGTCGGAGATCAGGGCGAGGCGATCCATGCGCGAAGCGTATCGGGGCGCTCGGTACGCTCGGAGCATGAAGTTCAGCCTCTGGCTCCCCGCGAACCTGCCCTGGACCGACCTGCGCGCCGCCGCGACCCATGCGGCCGGCGCGACATCCGGGGCGGCGAACTGGCGCGGGCTCTGGCTCGAGGACCACTTCATGGACAACACCCCGGAGCCGAACGACGGCGAGCGCGGCGAGTGCCTGACCCAGCTCACCGCCCTCGCGGCGACCGTGCCCGACGTGAGGCTCGGATCGCTCGTGCTCGGCAACACCTACCGGCATCCGGCGGTCGTCGCCAAGCAGGCCGCGGCGATCAGCGACATCTCCGACGGGCGCTTCGTGCTCGGCGTGGGCGCCGGCTGGCAGGAGAACGAGCACCGCGCGTTCGGACTCGAGTTCGGCGACGTGCCGAGCCGCATCCGCTGGTTCCGCGAGGCACTGCAGGTGTGGACGTCGCTGCGCGACAGTGCTCGCGACGGCAGCGGCTTCGCGGACTTCGACGGCGAGCGCTACCGGCTCGAGCACGCGTCGCTGAACCCGAAGCCGCATGCGACCCTGCCGATCCTGATCGGCGGCAAGGGCGAGAAGGTCATGCCGAAGCTCGTGGCGCGCTACGCCGACGAGTGGAACATGTGGTCGACGCCCGAGCTGTTCGCGCAGAAGAACCGGATCTTCACGAAGGCCCTCGAGGACGCGGGGCGGGAGTCTGGCTCCCTCTGGCGCACGACGCAGGCGCTCGTCTTCTTCGACGACAAGGCCCGCGCCGCCGACATGGCCGCGAAGGGCCGCCCGGCGATCGGCGGCAGCGCCGACGAGCTCGTCGAGCTGATGGGCGCGTACGCCGAGGCGGGCGTGGACGAGTTCATCCTGCCGCTCACGACGATCCGCGACGTCGCGAAGCTCAACGACCTCGGCGACCGGTTCCTCACCGAGGTCGCGGCGCTGATCCCCTGAGCCCTGACCCCGAAGTGCCGGATCGAAGCGGCAACTCGGGGACACACCCGGCGCCCTGACCCCGAAGTGCCGGATCGAAGCGGCAACTCGGGGACAGGCCCGGCGGTCAGAGCTCGAACGTCGCGACGATCGCCGCCTCGACCTCGATCTCGGGTGTCGTGAAACCCGCGACACCGGCGGCATCCGCGCGCGCGAACATCGGGATGCCGGGGCCTCCCCCGTGAACCTGCCGCTCGACGACGACGCGCAGCTCGGGCTGCGCGTGCACACCGGGACGGATCGCCGCGGCGTACGAGCTCGCGCGACGCACCGCATCCTGCACAGCGAGAACGCGCGCGGCATCGAGGAGACCCTCGCGGCTCTCGTCCGACAGCTCCCAGCGCACCTGCTGCACCCCCACGTCGGCCCGCGTGGCGAACGCCGACACATCCGCGGTCAACGCCTCGAGGTTGGTGAAGGTGAGCGTGATCGTCGACGTCAGGTGATGGATCGGCGCGCCCCGCTGATCCGGCCCGGCGGAGGGAGAGTCGGTCCATGCCCACGGGCTGCCGACCTCGAAGGCGACGACGGCGCCGGACTCGCGGCGCTCGCGCGCGATCCCGGCCAGCTCGTTGTGGATCTCCGCATGACGGCGGACGACGTCGTCGCGATCGGTGCCGTGGACCGCGACGTCGAGTGCGAGCGTGCCGCGCTCGGCCGGCTGGGTGAGGCGATGCGTCCCCTCGACCGTGATGGTGACCATGGCCGGAGCCTAGCCGCGTCGAGCGTCAGGCGGTGATGACCTGCGCCGTGCCGAGCTGGGCATCCGGGCCCATCTCGTCGGCGATGCGGCGCGCCTCCTGGATGAGCGTCTCGACGATCTCGGCCTCGGGCACCGTCTTGATGACCTCGCCCTTGACGAAGATCTGGCCCTTGCCGTTGCCGCTCGCGACGCCGAGGTCTGCCTCGCGCGCCTCACCCGGGCCGTTCACGACGCAGCCCATGACGGCGACGCGGAGCGGGACGGTGACGTCCTTCAGACCCTCGGTGACGTTCTCGGCGAGCGAGTAGACGTCGACCTGGGCGCGACCGCAGGACGGGCACGAGACGATCTCGAGCTTGCGCTCACGCAGGTTCAGCGACTGCAGGATCTGGTGGCCGACCTTGACCTCCTCGACCGGCGGGGCCGAGAGCGAGACGCGGATCGTGTCGCCGATGCCCTCGGACAGCAGGATGCCGAACGCGGTGGCGCTCTTGATCGTTCCCTGGAAGGCGGGGCCCGCCTCGGTGACGCCGAGGTGAAGCGGCCAGTCGCCCCGCTCGGCGAGCTGCCGGTAGGCCTTGACCATCACGATGGGGTCGTTGTGCTTCACCGAGATCTTGAAGTCGTGGAAGTCGTGCTCCTCGAACAGGCTCGCCTCCCACACGGCCGACTCGACGAGCGCCTCGGGGGTCGCCTTGCCGTACTTCTCGAGCAGGCGGCGGTCGAGGGATCCGGCGTTCACACCGATCCGGAGCGAGACGCCGGCGGCCTTGGCTGCCTGCGCGATCGCGCCGACCTGGTCGTCGAACTTGCGGATGTTGCCGGGGTTCACGCGCACCGCGGCACAGCCGGCGTCGATCGCCTGGAAGACGTACTTCGGCTGGAAGTGGATGTCGGCGATGACCGGGATCTGGCTCTTCTTCGCGATGATGTGCAGCACATCCGCGTCGTCCTGGCTCGGCACCGCGACGCGCACGATCTCGCAGCCGGACGCCGTGAGCTCGGCGATCTGCTGCAGCGTTGCGTTGATGTCCGTCGTCGGCGTCGTGGTCATCGACTGGACGCTGACGGGAGCGTCGCCGCCCACGAGCACCTTGCCCACCCGGATCTGGCGGGACTTGCGACGGGGGGCGAGCGTTTCGGGGACGCGGGGCATCCCGAGGTTCACGGCTGGCACGCCTCAAGGTTACGCCGCGCGGATGAAGCGAGGCTGGACGTGGCGACGGCGGCCGATATCGGGGTCGCGGGGGCGGGTCTGTCGTCCACAGGATCGGCCCAGAGGGACTTATCCACCGTTTCCGGGGTTTTGCCTACTGACCTGGGGATAGCGCGACGGAATGTCGGTGGCCCCGAGCAGGATGGGGGCATGGACTTCCTCACCGAGCTGCGTGGCCGCGTAGACGCTGTGACGTCCTTCGCGCGGCTCGACGCGGAGGCGGCCTCGGCCCTGCGCGACGACGACGTGGTCGGCGTGCTGCAGGCGGCAGCGGAGCTTGTGCGGGCGGGGCAGACGCTGCAGGCCCTGGTGGCGGGGGTGGCCGCGGCACGCTCGCGACGGGAGGACGGGCACGACGGGCTTGCCCAGTCGCGCGGGCACCGCAACACGGTCGAGATGGTGCAGGAGCTGTCGGGCGGGTCGAAGGCCGACGCCGCGCGACAGGTGCGGCTCGGGCAGGTGCTTCTGGAGGGGCTGCCCGGTCCGGCAGCACCGGACGCGGAGGCCGAGGTGCCGGTGGCGACGTGGCACGAACCGTTGGATCGGGCGCTCTTGGACGGCACGATCACGGCGCCGCAGTCGGACGCGATCCTGCGCGGGCTGGGGGTTCCGCCCGAGGACGGCGCGGAGGTGTGGCGCGTCGCGTGTGAGCAGTTGCTGCGGGAGGTGCCGCACCGGACGGTCGAGGAGCTGCGGCTCGCGGCCCAATGCGTGCGGGATGAGCTCGACCCGGAAGGGGCGGAGGAGCGCTTCCTGGCGCGGTTCGAGCGGCGGGCGTTTCGGATGTGGACGGATGCCGACGGGGTGCCGCGGGCGAGTCTGGTCTGCGACGACGAAGGCGGCGCCTTCCTCCGCGCCGTGATCGATGCGGCGATGCGACCCCGGCGAGGAGGTCCGCGGTTCGTCGACTCCGCCGAGCGGGAGCGGGCGGCCGCGCTGGTGGATGACCCGCGCTCGAACGACCAGCTCGCCTACGACGTGATGATGGACGTGCTCCGAGCCGGGGCGGTCGCGGACGCCGAGAAGGTATTCGGCACCCGGCAGCCCGGGGTGCGAGTGGTGGTCATGAAGGACGCACCCGTCGGGCACACCGAGGACGGCGGCCACCCGCTGCCGGCGCCCGCGATCGAGCAGGCGATCTGCACCACGGGCGTGCGCGAGGTGACGGTCGACTCCTGCGGCAACCCGCTGGACGTGGGGCGGGAGCAGCGGCAGTTCACGCCCAAGCAGCGCATCGCCCTGGCGGTCAGGGACGGCGGATGCATGTGGCCCGGGTGCGCGACGGTCGCCTCGTACTGCGAGGCCCACCACATCGACGAATGGGGAGCGCACGGCGGGCGGACCGATGTCGGACGCGGGGTGCTGCTGTGCCGGTTCCATCACATGAACCTCCACCACCGCAGGCACCGGATCACGCGTACCGGAGCGGGCGCGTTCATGCTGCACCCGCCCGACGGGCCGCCGGTCGAGCTGCGGTCGAACTCGCCGCGCCGGAGGATGTGGAATCCACCGCCGCGGGCCGCGTGATCGCGCGCCATCATGGTGCCGCGAGATATGTGGCCATCGACATCCCGGTGCGCGACTGGTAGCGGGTGGGCACCTGCGTCGACAACTCCATGGCCAACGACGTGGTGGACGGCGTCATCGAGACCACGCTCAACGGCGCGTGCGTTCGCGAGGCCGGCTGACGCACCGCGGCGGCTTCGACAGCGGACCTTGACTCTTTCGGGTGGCCGCCGCCGGACGAGCCGCTGCCCATCGTGCTGCGCGACGCCCACTGGCGGTGGACGCTCGAGCAGGTTGCGCGGTGGGAGGGTGTCCGGGCGGACGCGGCACTCGCCGAGATCCGCGAGCGCATACGGTCAGCGCTCCAGCAGGCACCCTGACCGTGCGCGGCCGCTCTACAGCGCGAACCCGCGACGGCGGCTGTGGTACGTTTCGTGGCATGTCCGCGAACCTCACCTCCTGGTGGCCCGCCTCCTAAGGCGGTGCTTTCGCGAACTCGAGAACAGACCGCCGCTCCAGGCGGTCTTTCTGCATGTCAGGCCGCCGTACCGCTGAGGAGAACCCGATGACCGGGCCCGCCACCGCCGACCTGATCGCCCGTCTCGCCGACGATCCCACCGCGTCGTTCGCGCTGATCGCGCGCGCCGGCGCATCCGGATCCGTCGAATCGGTCGAGGTGCTGACCGGCCCGATCCAGGACGTCGAGCTGCTCGCCGACATCCCGCTCCACGGCCCCGACGGCTCACCCCGCGAGGTGCTCGCCCTGGTGCCGTACCGGCAGGTGCGCGAGCGCGGCTTCGAGGCGCACGACGACGGCGCTCCGCTGCGCTGCCTGATCGTCGACTCCCGGGCGCGGGTCGACCTCGCCGACGCGATGGCGGCGCTGCCGACCGAGCCCGTCCCGCTCACCGACGCCGGGTTCGACATCCCGGACGACGAGTACGCCGAGATCGTGCGCCGCGTCATCACCGACGAGATCGGCCGCGGCGAGGGCGCGAACTTCGTCATCCGGCGCGACTACACCGCCGGCGTCGACGCCGACCCGCGGGTCGCGGCGCTCACCTGGTTCCGCGCGCTGCTGCAGCACGAGCGGGGCGCGTACTGGACGTTCGCGATCGTCACGCCCGGCCACGTCGCGGTCGGCGCGAGCCCCGAGGCGCACGTCACGGCGCACGCCGGCGCGCCCGGCGAGCCGAGCGTCGTCACGATGAACCCCATCTCGGGCACGTTCCGCCACCCCGCGGGCGGCGCCACGGCCGACACCCTCGCGGAGTTCCTCACCGACACCAAGGAGACCGAGGAGCTCTTCATGGTGGTCGACGAGGAGCTCAAGATGATGAGCGCCGTGTGCAGCGACGGCGGGCGGATCACCGGCCCGCACCTCAAGGAGATGTCGCGCCTGACGCACACCGAGTACATGCTGCGCGGCGTCAGCCGGCTCGACCCCCGCGACATCCTCCGCGAGACGATGTTCGCCCCCACAGTCACCGGCTCCCCCATGCAGAACGCGTGCGCGGTCATCCGGCGGCACGAGCTCACGCCGCGCGGGTACTACTCCGGCGTCGCGGCGCTGTTCACGCCGCGCGCCGACGGCGGGCACGACCTCGACGCGCCCATCCTGATCCGCACCGCCTACCTCGTCGACGGGCGCCTCCGCGTGCCCGCCGGCGCGACGCTCGTGCGGCACTCCAACCCCGACGGCGAGGTGTCCGAGACCCACGGCAAGGCCGCCGGCGTGCTCGGCGCGATCGGGGCCGTCCCCCGCGACGTCCCGGCACCGGATCCGGATCAGCCGACGCCCGTCAGGCGACCGCTCGCGGAGGACCCGCGGATCGCCGACCTGCTCGCCTCGCGCAACGCGCGCCTCGCGCCGTTCTGGCTCGAGCCGCAGGGGGCGGAGCCCGGCCCGCTCTCCGGCCGATCGGCCCTCGTGGTCGACGCCGAGGACCGCTTCACCACGATGCTCGCGCACCAGCTTCGCCACCTCGGCCTCGACGTGCGCATCGCGCACTGGTCCGACGTGACCGACGCGGAGGTCGACGCCGCCGAGCTCGTCGTCTCGGGCCCCGGCCCCGGCGACCCGCGCGACGTCGCCAGCCGGCGCATCGCCCGGATGCGCGACCTCGTTCAGCGCCGCCTCGACGCCGGAAGACCGCTGCTCGCGGTGTGCCTGAGCCACCAGATCCTCGCGGACCGCATCGGGATCTCCCTCGCGCCGCTCGCGAGCCCCCACCAGGGGCTGCAGAAGACCGTCGACGTGTTCGGCGAGCCGGCGTCGATCGGGTTCTACAACACCTTCACGGCGCGGGTGATGCCCGGGGTCTCGAAGCTCACGCCGAGCGAGACCCGCTGCGGGAAGGTGGGGGTCGTCGAGGTGTCGGCCGAGCCCGCCACGGGAGACGTCTACGCCCTGCGCGGCCGCGGGTTCGCGTCGGTGCAGGGGCACCTCGAGTCGATCCTGTCGCGCGACGGGATGCGCACGCTCGAGCGCCTCGTCCTGCACGCGCTCTCGCTCTAGCCGGCGCGGACGTCACTCCGCTCGACGACCGGGCGGGTGCGATCCCGTGGCGTCTCCTGTGCCAGTACGACCCCGGCGAGCACGAGCACGCCGCCGACCACCTGCGGCACCGTGACCGCCATTCCCAGCAGCACCGTGGCGATGGCGGTGAACACCGTGATGAGGTTCAGCGAGACCCCGGCCTGCGCCGGCGGCACGCGCTGCAGCGCGTAGTTCCACAGCACGTATGACGCGATCGAGGGGAACACAGCGATGTACGCGAGCGACCAGCCGCCCGCGGCGGTCTCCGGCAGCCGCAGCCCCTGCACGAGCACGACCGGCGTCAGCGCGGCCACCACGAATGCGCCCTGGACGGCGACCGCCGAGATGGGCGGAAGCCGCGGGCCGGTGCGGCCGATGATGGTGTAGGCGGTCCACGCGACGATCGCGCCGACCATCACGAGGCTGCCGATCTTCGGCGGATGCTCGAGGATCGTCAGCGGGCGGCCGCCGGAGATGATCCAGAACACGCCCGCGAAGGCGAGCAGGATGCCGGCGACGCCGCGCCATCCGAGCCGCGCCCCGAGGAACAGCACGGCCGCGATCGCGATGAGCGCGGGGTTGAAGGCGTTGATCAGCGACAGCTGGAACGGCGTCTCCGTGCCGAGCGCGGCGTAGAGCAGCAGGTTGTACCCCGCGACGCCGATCAGACCGAGCAGCAGCAGCCTCGGCCACTGCCGCAGCACGTCACGCCATCGGGGGCGGTCGATCAGCTGCGCGATCAGGAACAGCGGCACCACGGCGAGCGCCCAGCGCAGCCAGGTGAGGCTCACCGGATCGGTCTCGCCGACCGCGATCACGCCGAGCAGGTAGTTGCCCGCCCACGCGAGGGTCGCGCCGACGAGCGCGAGGTACCCGAGGCCCCTCCCCCGCATCAGCCGGCGATGCTGATCGGGTTGAAGATGTCAGCGGCGAACAGCAGCGCCCCCATGCCGATCATCAGCACAACGACCAGCAGCGCCACCGGCACAAAACGCGTCGCATCGGCGGGCGCGGGCTCGGGGGCGCCGCGCAGGCGCGCCCAGGCGCGCTTGATCCCGTCCCACAGCGCGATCGCGACGTGGCCGCCGTCGAGCGGCAGCAGCGGGATGAGGTTGAACACGAACAGGGCGATGTTGACCGAGGCCAGAAGGCCCACCATCGCCGACACGCGATCCAGGATGGGCGCCTCCGCCGCGGCCACTTCGCCCGCGAGCCGGCCGACCCCGACCACGCTCAGCGGGCCGTCCGGGTCGCGCTCCTGGCCCGTGAACAGGTCGACGGCGGTGTCCCAGAGGCGCACCGGGAGCTGCAGGATGATGCCCGCCACGCGGCCGAGCCCGTCGACGGTCGCCTCGGCGCCGGTCCAGATCGGCTGCTGCACGCGCGCGACGGCCGCGGTCATCCCCGCGAACCCGACCTCCTGCGTGGTGACGGTGCCGTCCTCCGCCGCGAGCTCGCGCTCGGCGAGCACGGGCGTGATCGTCAGGTCGACCTCGACACCATCGCGCATCACCTCGAGCGACAGCGGCTCACCGGGGTTCGCCTGGATGATCTTCGACGCCTCGGCGAACGTGGCGACGTCCGTGCCGCCGACCGAGAGCAGCCGGTCGCCCGGCCGCAGGCCCGCCGCGTATGCCGGGGCGGGCGGATCGTCCTCGCCGCACTCCGTGGCGGCCGAGCCGGCGGGCATCACGCACTCGCTGACCGCCTCGATCGTGGTCGTCGTCTGGTTCATCCCGATGCCCGAGTAGAGGACCGTGAACAGAACCAGGGCGAGCAGCAGGTTCATGAACGGGCCGCCCAGCATCACGACGATCCGCTTCCACACGGGCAGCCGGTAGAACGCCCGGGAGTCGTCGACGCCGACGAGGGTCTCGTGGTTCGCGTCTCGCGCATCCTGCACGAGGGTCGCCAGCACGCCGCGGGCGCGGGTCTTCTTGCGCACCGGGGCGTACATGCCCGCCATCGAGATGTAGCCGCCGATGGGAAGCAGCTTGACGCCGTACTCGGTCTCGCCGATCTGCTTCGACCAGACGACCGGTCCGAGGCCGACCATGTACCGGCTCGTCTGCACGCCGAACCGCTTGGCCGGAACCAGATGACCGATCTCGTGCAGCGCGATCGACAGGGCCAGCCCGATCACCACGACGAGCACACCGATCACGAACGCGAGGACAGCCACGCGTCAACGGTACTGCCGGCTTGCTTTGAGAACGGTCCGACCGCCGAACCGGGCGGGTGCCGGGACCGCGCCGGGTAGATTCGAGGATGTGACAACCCGGCAGCAGCGCGTCCTCCGCGGCGCCGTCGCCGCCGCGGTCGCCACGCTCCTTGCCGCCACCTCGCACACGATCGCCGGCGGGCCCGCGCCCGCACCGCTGCTGATCGGGCTGATGATGGCGCTGCTCACTCCGGTCGCCGGTTCTCTGGCGGGGCCGCGACCGAGTCTCGCCCGCCTCGCCGCCGCGGTGACCGTCAGCCAGGTCGCCTTCCACGGCGCGTTCCAGCTGCTGGGCTCACCGACGGGCGTCGGGATGTCCCCCCGTGCCGGGCACTCCCACTCCGCGCACGGCGTCGTCGATCCGGCCGTGCTCCACGCGGCCGCGGCCGCGCCGGAGGGCGCCGGGATGTACGTGGCACACGCGATCGCGGCCGTGCTGACGATCGCGCTGCTGTGGCGCGGCGAACGGGTGGTGCATGCGATCGCCCGCGAGACCCTGCGGGTGCTCCGTCGCGCCGAGGCTCCCCGGCCCGCGCTCATCCCGGATCCGCCGGCCGCCTTCGCCTCGCCGGTGCGCCCGTCCGCGCCCCGGCTCCTCCCCTCCGTCTCCTGGCGCGGACCGCCGGCGTCGCTCCGCGCCTGACACCCGCACGCCCCTTGGGCGCGCGGTGATCGGCGCATGCGATTCCCCACCTCTTCGCGAGCGCAGTCCGCACCGCCGGCGCGCGCGTCCGTCGCGCACGCTCGCATCCGATCCAGGAGACATCACCATGACCACCACCCGCACCCGCATCGCCGCCGGCTTCACCCTCGCCGCCGGCCTCGTCCTCGCCGCCCCGCTCGCCGCCAGCGCGCACGTCACCGTCACACCGGATGCCCCGGTCGCCGGCGGCTACGACGTGCTGACGTTCGCGTTCGGCCACGGCTGCGACGGCTCCCCCACGACGGCGCTGCAGATCGACATGCCCGACGGCCTCGACTCGGTCACCCCGACGATCGAGCCCGGCTGGAGCATCGACGTCCAGCGCGACGAGCAGAACGGGCTCGTGTCGCAGGTGACCTACACCGCCGACGAGCCGGTGGCGGACGACCGCCGCGCGACGATCGAGCTCAGCGTGAAGTACGCCGAGGACGCCGCGGACACCCTGGCCTTCCCGGTCGAGCAGGTCTGCGCCGAGGGCTCCACCTCGTGGTCCGAGCTCGTGGCCGAGGGCGAGGACCCGCACAGCGTCGACCACCCCGCGCCGACCGTGACGCTCGGCGTCGCGGCAGCGGGACACGACGCGGAGGCGGCCGCTGCCCCCGAGGCGTCTGCCGAGACGGAGCTGGCGGCCGACCCGCTTCCCCTCGCGCTCGGCGGCGCCGGGCTCGCCGCGGGCCTCGCCGCCCTCGTCGTGGCGGTGCTCGCGCTGCGCCGCACCTCGCGCCGCAGCTGACGCACACCCGCCCCGGCGTCACCCCGTTACGGGGTGCCGCTGGGGCGGTGCCGCCCGGCGTGAGAAACTGGTCGGGCCATGACGAAGCCTGCCTCGAACATCCCGCCGGTCCTGCGTCCGGAGAACCCGCCGAAGCGGACTCTGTCCGAGCTCGCCGAGCGCTTCGGGCGCGACAGCCGCGGCTCGCTCGAGGGCGTCGAGGTGCGCGGCGTCACCCTCGCAACCAGCGACCTCCACCCCGGCGAGGTGTTCGTCGCCATCAACGGGCGCAACCGCCACGGAGCGGAATTCGCCCAGGCCGCGGCCGACGCCGGAGCGGTGGCGATCGTCACCGACGCGGCCGGTGCGGACATCGCCGAGCCCGCCGGCCTGCCCATCGTGATCGTCGACGATCCGCGCGGCATGCTCGGCGAGCTGTCGAAATGGGCCTTCGGGACCGACCACGACCTGCCCATCCTGCTCGGCACCACCGGCACCGACGGCAAGACGAGCATCACGCACATCCTCGACGGCATCCTGACGCAGATGGGCGTTGTGGCGGGCATCTCGTCGTCGGCGCTGCGCACCATCGCCGGCGAATCGGTCCAGGCGCGCCTGACCACGCCCGAGGCCTATGAGATGCACGCCCTCCTCGCCGTGATGCGCGAGCGCCACGTGGAGGCCGCCGCGATCGAGGTCAGCGTCCAGGCGATCATGCGGCACCGCGTCGACGCCATCGTCTTCGACGTGAGCGCGTTCACCAACCTCAGCCACGACCACATGGACGACTTCTCCGGCATGGAGGAGTACCTCGAGGCGAAGCTGCCCCTGTTCCGCCCGGATCGCGCCCGTCGCTCGGTGGTCTCGCTCGACACGCCCGCCGGCGCCACCGTCGTCGAGCGCGCCGAGGTGCCCGTCGTCACGATCGCGACGCCCGCGATCGCCGTGGATCAGGATCTCGCCGCGACCGCGGAGTGGACCGTCACCGTGCACGAGGAGACCCTCGACGGCACCGGCTTCACGCTCGCGAACAACAAGGACGGCCGCACGTTCACCACGTTCGTGCCCGTGATCGGCCCGCACATGGCCGCGAACGCGGGCATGGCGATCGTGATGCTGCTCGAGGCCGGCTACTCGTGGGAGCGGATCACCGGCGCGATCGAGAAGGACGGCGCCATCAGGGCGCACCTGCCCGGCCGCGCCGAGCGCATCCACGGCGAGGGAGACGGCCCCGCCGTCTACGTCGACTTCGGCCACACCCCCGTCGGCATCGAGAAGACGCTCGAGGCGGTGCGCCGCGTCACGACCGGCAAGCTCGTCGTGATGATGGGCGCCGACGGCAGCCGCGACACCACCAAGCGCTTCGCGATGGGCAAGGCCGCCGCCCAGTACGGCGACGTGGTCATCATCACCGACCACAACCCGCGCTGGGAGGACCCGGCCGTCGTGCGCCGGATGCTGCTCGAGGGCGCCTGGTCGCTGAAGTCCGAGGACGAGGCCTACGAGGTCGTCCCACCCGAGAAGGCGATCGTCGACGCCGTCGGCCTCGTCGGTCCCGGCGACGCCATCATCTGGTTCGGCCCCGGCCACCAGGACCACCGCGAGGTGCAGGGAGTCCGGCTGTTCTACTCGGGCCGCGAACTCGCGCGCCGCGCGCTCATCGACGCCGGCTGGCCCGTGGGCGAGCGGAACTGGCGGGACCCTTACGCTGTTTGATTCCCGCTTCGCGGGGTAGTGCATCGTACGTGCGCGATCCCTCGCCCGCGTTCTTTCCTCCGCTTCGCGGGGTAGTGCATCGTGCGTGCGCGATCACTCGTGCCAACGCTTCGCGCCGGCACTCATGATCGCGGGCTGTCGCTTCGCTCCATCCCCTGGCGGACGTCACCTTCTCGAGGTAGTCGGCAGTCGCTGCGCTCCACGCTCGCTGCGCTCGCACAGGGGTACATGTCAGCACTCAACTTGGCCGGCGCGAATGATCGCGCACGCGAGCTCCGCTACTCCGCGGAGCGGGCGATAAGAGCGTCCGCCTCGCGGCGGGCCCAGGCTTCGGCGTCCGCGAGGGATTCGCGGGTGAGCTCGGCCGGGGCGTCGTGCGCGTCGACGACGCGGCGGACAGTGTCGACGATGCCGAGGAACGGCAGGCGCCCCTCGTGGAAGGCATCCACGGCCTGCTCGTTCGCCGCGTTGTAGACGCCGGGATACGTGCGTCCTGCCTGTCCGACCTGCTTCGCCAGCGACACCGCCGGGAACGCGGCCTCGTCGAGCGGCTCGAAGGTCCACGCCGAGGCCGTCGTCCAATCGAGCGGAGCGCCGACGCCCGCCACGCGGTGCGGCCAGTCGAGGCCGAGCGAGATCGGCAGCCGCATGTCGGGCGGCGACGCCTGCGCGATCGTGGAACCGTCGACGAACTCGACCATCGAGTGGACGATCGACTGCGGATGCACGACCACGTCGATCCGGTCATACGGCACGTCGAACAGCAGATGCGCCTCGATGACCTCGAGGCCCTTGTTCACGAGCGTCGCCGAGTTCGTCGTGACGACGCGACCCATGTCCCACGTCGGGTGCGCGAGCGCCTCGGCCGGGGTGACGGCCTCGAGCGACTCGCGGGAACGGCCGCGGAACGGGCCACCCGAGGCCGTGAGCACCAGCCGGCGCACCTCATCGGCGGTGCCCGAACGCAGCGCCTGCGCGAGGGCGGAGTGCTCCGAGTCGACCGGCACGATCTGCCCCGGCCGCGCAAGGCGCTTCACCAGTTCGCCGCCGACGATCAGCGACTCCTTGTTCGCGAGCGCCAGCGTCCGCCCCGTCTCGAGCGCGGCGAGGGTCGGGCCGAGCCCGACCGATCCGGTGATGCCGTTGACCACGACGTCCGCGTCGACCGAGCGCACGAGCCGCTCCGCGTCCACCGCGCCGAGCGCCGTGTCCGCGACGCCGAACTCGGCGGCCTGCGCGGCCATCGCCTCGGCGTTCGACCCCGCCGACAGGCCCACGACCTCGAACCGCTCCGGGTTCGCCCGGATCACGTCGAGGGCCTGGGTGCCGATGGATCCGGTCGATCCCAGGATGACGACGCGACGTGGGGTCACGGCTGGACCATGTCCTTGCCCGTGTCGAGGATGTCCACGACGAAGGTCAGCGTCTCCTTCTCGAGCTCGTGGCCGGGCGCCGCGCCGTAGCCGTCGGCGGGCGGCATCGTGACGAGCACCTGCGAGCCCACGGTCTGGCCCTCGAGCGCCTTGGTGAAGCCGGCGACGACGCCCTGCGTGTTGAACGGCGCGGGCTCGTTGCGCTCCCAGCTGGAGTCGAAGACGGATCCGTCCGACCACTTGACGCCCGTGTACTGCGCCAGCACCTTCTCCCCTGACGCGACGACCGCGCCGTCGCCCTTCTTCAGGGTCGTGACCACGGTCTCGGCCGGCGGCTCGGTGTCCGGCAGCGTGATGGTCGGGGCGCCGTCCTCGGCGAGCTCCACGGTGGGCTGGCCGTCGACGGGCGCCTGGTCCTCGCCCCACGCGCGCATCGGGACGTCGGTGACGACCTTGTTCACGTCGATCACGTAGACCTCAGCGGCGGACTGGGCGCTCCCGGGTACGAGGACTGCGACGCGCGATCCGACCGGCGCGCAGCCGAGCATCTGGCCCCACACGTTGGCCGCACCGACGTGAGTGGGCACCATACGTCCCTCGTAGCCGCCGACCCAGGTGACGTCGCCGGTGGCCGCGTCCAGGATCGTCATGCTGTACTCGACCCACTGGCCCTCTTCGAGCGGCTCGCCCTCACCCTCGGCCACGACGGTGCGCAGCGGCTGGGCGATGTCCAGCGGCGCCTCGAACTCCACCTCGGGCGACGCCCCTGGCTCGCCCGCGATGTTCAGGGCCTGGGTCTCCTCGCCATCCGGGAGGGCCGCACCGCAGAGTCCCTCGGCGGGTGCGGAAGCGCTCGGAGTCGCCTCCGGGGCCGGCTCGCCCGAGCAGCCGGCGAGCGCGAGAGCGCTCAGCGCGAGGGCGGACAGGACGACAGCAGGACGAAGACGCACGGAGATACCTCGATCGTTGTGGGGTTCGTCCCATCCTGCCGCATGAGCCTGACGAACGTCCTGAGCATCCCCGGCGAGCGCTCCCCGGCGGTCATTCCCCGGTCGGCATGGATCCCGCGATAACCTCGGATGATGACCTCTGCGGACGCCGTGGCCCCGGAACCCGACGAGACGCCGGGCGCCGGTGACGTTCCGACCAATCCCAGCTGGTTCTATACGCTCGGCCGCCGTGCCCTCGCCCCGCTCGCCCGGGCGATCTACCGGCCCCGCGTCGAGGGGAAGTCGAACATCCCCCGCGAGGGGCGCGTGATCTTCGCCAGCAACCACCTGTCGTTCATAGACTCCATCGCGATCCCGGTGGCCGTGGCACCGCGCCCCGTCCACTTCCTCGCGAAGTCGTCGTACTTCGAAGGAACCGGCTTCAAGGGCTGGCTCTCCAAGACGCTGTTCACCGCCGCGGGAGCGATCCCCGTGCGCCGCGGTGCCGGCCAGGCCGCGCTGGACGCGCTCGACCAGCAGCGTCAGATCCTCGAGACCGGCGCGGCCGTCGCGCTGTACCCCGAGGGGACGCGCTCGCTCGACGGCCGCCTCTACAAGGGCCGCACCGGCGTCGCCTTTCTCGCCCTGCAGACCGGCGCCCCGGTCGTGCCCGTCGGCCTGATCGGCACCGACAAGGTCATGCCCGTCGGCGCCAAGTTCCCTTCGCTACGCGAGCGCGTGACCATCCGCTTCGGGGAGCCTCTCGACCTGTCGCACCATGGCCCGGCCAGCTCGGGCAAGGCCCGCCGCACGGCCACCGACGAGATCATGGCCGCCATCCACGCCCTCTCGGAGCAGGAGCTCGCCGACGCCTACAACGAGGCTCCTGCGCAGTCGCCGATCGAGAAGATCCGGCGCGCGCTTCCGCACGAGCGGCGCTGATCCTCACCCGTGCCGGTCGCTTCGGCTCGCCGGCGCTCGCTCAGCAACCGGTGGTGACGCAGCCCCGATCCGCGGCCATCAAGCGACCACCCCGGTTATCGAGCGAGCTTGCGAGTCGAGATAACCGCCCCGCACACACGGCATGCCTCGTGCCGGTCGCTTCGGCTCGCCGGCGCTCGCTCAGCAACCGGTGGTGACGCAGCCCCGATCCGCGGCCATCAAGCGACCACCCCGGTTATCGAGCGAGCTTGCGAGTCGAGATAACCGCCCCGCACACACGGCATGCCTCGTGCCGGTCGCTTCGGCTCGCTGACGCTCGCTCAGCAACCGGTGGTGACGCAGCACCGATCCGCGGCCATCGCGCGACCGCCCCGGTTATCGAGCGAGCTTGCGAGTCGAGATGACCGCCCCGCACGGACGGGATGCCTCGTGGGTCAGCCGACCGTGACCGTGGGTTCGTGGAGCACGGGGAAGTTCACCGAGCGGGCGATGAAGCACCAGTCGTGCGCCGTCTTGTGCGCGGCTTCGGCGGCCTCGACCATCGACGCGTCCGCGACGGTGACGCGCGGGTGCAGCACGACCTCCTCGAACTGGGCGCTCCCCTTGCCGTCCTCCCGCAGGAGGCCCGTCGCCTCATCGGTGTAGGACGTCACGACGACCCCCGCCTGCACGCACGCGTGGAGGTACGACAGCAGGTGGCATTCGGACAGCGCGGCCACGAGCAGATCCTCGGGGTTCCACCGCTCAGGATCTCCCCGGAACGGCTTGTCCGACGACGCGAGCAGCGCGGGCTTGCCGCTCACCTCGAGCGTCACGTCGCGTGAGTAGTCGCGGTAGCCGGAGGTGCCGGTGCCGAGGTTTCCGGTCCACGTCGCGGTCAGGGCATAGCGGTGCTCTCCGTGCATAGCGCCAGTCTTCCACCCGGACGGTGGGGTCCGCCCCCGTCGTTAGGCTGGAGGACGTGTCACAGACTTTCAGCGTGCAGGATGCGGCGGAGCTCGCGATCGTCGAGCGGGGTGGGTTCGTGGAGTCGCGCCACGGCGGGTCGGCGATCGTCCTCGCGCCGACCGGCGACGTGGTCGCGCGCCTCGGAGACCCGGATGCGCTCATCCTTCCCCGTTCCTCGCTGAAGCCCCTCCAGGCCGTCGCCGTCGTCACGGCCGGCGCCGTGCTGCAGGGTGAGCAGCTCGCCCTCGCGACCGCGAGTCACGCCGGCACCGACCGCCACGCCGCCGTCGTCCGCGAGATGCTCTCGGCCGCCGGCCTCACCGAGGACCACCTCGGCTGCCCCGCCAGCTGGCCGAGCGACACCGCCACGCGCGACGCGATGGTGCGCGAGCACCTCGAGCCGGCCTCCATCCGGCACAACTGCTCCGGCAAGCACGCCGCCATGCTGACCGCGTGCGTCGCGACCGGATGGGATGTGTCCGGCTACCTGGATGCGGCCCACCCGCTGCAGGTGCACATCCGGGAGGTCGTCGAGCGCCTGACGGGCGAGAAGATCGCCGCCACGGTCGTCGACGGATGCGGTGCTCCGGTCCACGCGATGACGCTGAGCGCGCTCGCCCGCGGCATCCACCGCCTCGGCACCTCGTCGGAGCGGTCGCCGTTCGCCCTTCACCGCAGCGCCGGCGCCCTCGTGCGCGCGGTGCGCGAGAACCCCTGGACGGTCGACGGCCCCGGCCGGTCGGACACCCTGGCGATCGAGCGCTTCGGCGTGTTCTCGAAGCTCGGCGCGGAGGGCGTGCAGATCATGGTCGCCCCCGACGGGACGACGGTCGCCCTGAAGACGCTCGACGGCTCGCTGCGCGCGGCCCCGCTCGTCGCCCTGCAGCTGCTGGCGAACGCCGGCGCCGTGCCGGTCGGCGAGGTCGCGGACTTCGCCGCCCACCCGCTGTTCTCGGTGCAGGGCGGCGGTCGCGAGGTCGGCCGGATTCGCGCGACCGTCTGATCCCGCGCTCCGCCCGCGCGGGCCCTAGTGTCGATCCATGGATCACGCCGAGATCGCCCGCCGGTTCGTGGAGCGGGAGTACCCGCAGGCCGAGGCCGTGGTGCTCGCGGGCAGCACGGCACGCGGCGAGCGCACGCCCACGAGCGACGTCGACCTGCTCGTGATCGGCCCCGCGGAGATGTTCGGCCCGGGCGAGGACAGCCGCGCGGCGACCTACGCCTTCGGCGGCGAGGTCTTCGAGGTGTTCGCCTACACGCCGGACGCCTTCACCCGCTGGGTGGAGCGGGGGCTCGCCGACCACCGGCCGCTGCTGCTCAACATGCTGATCGACGGCCTGCCCGTCCGCGCGGGCGCGCTGCTCGAGTCGCTGCGGGCCCGCTGGGCGCCAGTGCGGGATGCCGGCCCGCAGGTGGACCCACACGAGCTGGAGGTGCGCCGCTACATCGTGACCGACGTGCTCGACGATCTGCGCGATGCGACCGATTCGCTGGAGCGGCACGTCCTCGCGGCGCTGCTGTTCGAACGGCTCGGTCAGCTGCTGCTGCTCGACGCCGGCCGGTGGCTGGCGACGGGAAAGCATCTGCCGCGGTGTCTGCGCGCCTGGGATCCGGATCGCACGGCGCGGCTTGCCGATCCCCTTCTCGAAGGCGACGACGCGGCGTTCCTCGCCGCGGCGGAGGCCGAGCTCGAGGCGCTGGGCGGCCGACTGCAAGCGGGCTTCACCCGCTGATCGGCCGACGACCCCGAACCCGTCGGGCCTAGCGTGCGGGGAGCCGGCGCCAGAGGGCCTTCACGCCCTCGAGGACCAGGAACAGCGCGACCGCCAACACGAGGGGAAGCAGCCAGTCGGCCGGCGAGAGCGGGGCGGACTCGAACAGGCCGTTCATGAACGGCACGTAGGTGTAGAACAGCTGCAGCGCGATGAGCGCGATCGCCGACCACCACACCGCCGGATTGCCGCGCAGCGCGTCGATGCTCAGGCTCGAGTGCGACAGGATCCGGCAGTTGAAGAGGAACGCGAGCTGCCCGAGCGCCAGCATGAGCACGGTCTCGGTGCGGGCGACGTCGAGCTCGTGCCCGCGAGCCAGGGCCCCGTAGAACACGGCGAGCGCGACGCCGCCGATGAGGAGCGACGCGCTCAGCACGAACGCCAGCTCCCGCAGCGAGATGATCGATCCCCCGGGCTTGCGCGGCGGGCGCTCCATGATGCCGCGCTCCGCCGGCTCGTAGGCGAGGGCGAGCGACAGCGTGATCGCCGTGATCATGTTGACCCAGAGCACCTGCACCGGACTCAGCGGCAGCGCCAGCCCGAAGAGGACCGCGACGAGGATCACGAGGGACTGCGCGCCGTTCGTCGGCAGCAGGAACACGATCGACTTGCGGAGGTTGTCGTAGATCCGCCGCCCCTCGCGGATCGCCGAGCGGATGGTCGCGAAGTTGTCGTCGGCGAGGACGATCTCGGCGGCCTCCTTCGTCGCCTCCGTTCCCTTGATCCCCATCGCGATGCCGACGTTCGCCCGGGTGAGGGCGGGGGCGTCGTTGACGCCGTCGCCGGTCATCGCGACGACCTCGCCGTGGGTCTGCAGGGCGCGCACGATGCGGATCTTGTGCTCGGGGCTGGTCCGCGCGTACACGTCGACGTCGCGCACGACCGCCGTCAGCTGCTCCTGGCTCATCGCCTCGAGGTCGGCGCCCGTCAGCACGCGGGCGTCGCCGTCCCGGACGATGCCGACCTCGCGCGCGATGGCGGCGGCGGTGCCCGCGTGGTCTCCGGTGATCATCTTCACGCGGATGCCTGCCGTGTGGCAGTCGGCGATGGCGGCGATCACCTCGGGGCGCGGCGGATCCACGATGCCGAACACGCCGAGGAACTCGAGCCCCCACAGGTCGTCGAGGCCCGGGGCCTGCTCGAGCGCGGGGGCCGTCTGCCGCGCCGCGGCGAGGACCCGCAGCCCCTCGGCGCTCAGCGCGTCGATCACCGCCTGCCAGTGGGCGAGGTCGAGCGGCTCGCTGCCGGATGCGCCGAGCTGGGTCGTCGAGCGATCGAGCAGGCGGTCGGGGGCGCCCTTCACGAGCAGCACCCGCGTGCCGTCGGCATCGGCGTTCACGGTCGCCATCAGCTTGTTCGCCGAGTCGAACGGCAGCACGGTGATCCGCGTGTGCCCCGCGCTCTGGAAGCCGCCCTTCATCGCCACGACCTTCAGCGCGCCCTCGGTCGGCTCGCCGACGAGCTGCCAGTGCTCGCCCTTGGGCACCAGGTGGGCGTCGTTGCAGAGCGAGGCGACCGTGAGCAGCGCGGTGACGTCCTCTCCCGTCGGCGCCCGTCCGTCCGCCGCCGGGGCGATGAAGCCCTCGGGCGTGTAGCCGAGCCCCTCGACCTCGTATGTCGCGACGCCGGTGACGATGCGGCGCACCGTCATCTCGTTGGTGGTGAGCGTGCCGGTCTTGTCCGAGCAGACGGTGGTGACGGAGCCGAGCGCCTCCACGGCGGGAAGCTTGCGGGTGATCGCATTGCGCCGCGCCATCTGCTGCACGCCGATCGCGAGCGTGATGGTGACGAGTGCCGGAAGGCCCTCGGGGATCGCCGCCACGGCGAATCCGATCGTCGCGGAGATGAGGCCGCCGAACTCCATCTCGTGCACGAAGCGGCCGATGAGGAGCATGACGGCCGCCATGCCGAGGATGACGAGCGTGAGCACGCGCCCGAAGTCGCCGAGCTGCTTTGCCAGCGGGGTGTCCAGGGATCCGGCCTCGCCGACGAGCGCCTGGATCTTGCCGATCTCGGTGCCCGCTCCCGTGCCGGCGACGACGCCGCGCGCCTGTCCGGCCGCGACGATCGTGCCGGAGAAGACCATCGACCGGCGGTCGCCGACCCCCGCATCCGCCGGCACCGCTTCGACGCCCTTCGACGCCGGCACCGACTCGCCCGTGAGCGCCGCCTCGTCGACGCGCAGCTGCGTCGAGGTGAACAGGCGCATGTCGGCCGGGACCTTGTCACCCGGGGCGATGCGCACGACGTCGCCGGGCACGAGCTCTGCCGCGGGCACCACGCGCCATGCGCCGTCGCGGCGGACCTGCGCGGTCGAGGAGAGCATGCCGCGGATACCCGCGAGCGCCTTCTCGGCACGGCCCTCCTGCACGTAGCCGATGACCGCGTTGATGATGGCGACGGCCATGATCACCCAGAAGTCGAGCCAGTCGGCCATCACGGCCTTGATCGCGGCCGCGCCGAGCAGGATGTAGATGAGCGTGTCGTTGAAGTGCGACAGGAACCGGAGGATCGCCGGCTTGCGCTTCGCCTCGGGCAGCAGGTTGGGCCCGTGCTCCGCCGCACGCCGGCGCGCCTCGTCCTCCGTGAGGCCCGCGGCGCTGCTGTCGAGGCGGTCGAGCACGTCCTCGGCGGGCCGAGACCATGGCCGCAGTTCGCCGTCCTGCTCGCTCAGCGTGCCCGTCCCGTCGCCACCCGTGGTCATTGCGCCTCGCCCTCCCGACAGGGCCGTGCGCCGACCGCTGCTGCGCGTGCTGTCCCTCGTCATCCTGACCAGACGGCGGCGACGGTGTCAACCGCGCGGCGGGGATCACGGCAGGACGATGCGCTCGGGGGCGAGCCCGTCGCGGACGAGCCAGGCCCGGGATGCCCGCGTGCGCGCGTACGGCGGCAGCTCGCGCTCCCCCGCGATCGTGCGCAACTCGGCGGCGCAGTCGGCACCGACGATGAGCGGCGCCGAGGCCTTGAGCTCCTGCAGCAGCGCCCACTGGCGTTGCCAGGCGTCGCCGTCGCCGACCAGGACGAGCCGCTCGCCGGCGCGGTCGAGGGCGCCGAGTCGCGTGCCGGGAGGGATGTCGTCGATCACCATCACGCGCACGTCGCCCGGCCACGCCGCCGCGAGCTGCTCGCCGCGGCGGCGGGCGGCGCGCAGCACCATCGCGGTCACGGGAGCCTCCGGCTGCCAGCGCACGGGATCCCGCGGCTCGGGCAGGGGCGGCGGCGGCGCGTGGATGAACTGCACCTCGAGGCCGTCGAGCATTGCGCGGCCCGGCGGACGACGGGGATCGAAGGACGCCCCGTCTCCGCCCGCGGCGGAGTGCTCGGCGCGGCTGGGGACGGCGAGCAGGGCGCGTCGGGGAAGGAGGTCGGCGAAGCGCAGCACGCCGCCGGTCAACCGGGCCGCGGTGAGCACGATCGTCGTGCCGCTCTCGCCGGCGTCGCGCACGACAGCCTCGATGCGCTCGGCGGCGGCCTGGGAGTGCTCCACGGGGAACCGTGCGAGAACCGCGTCGACGTCGTCGATCACGACCAACTCGGGCCGCACCCGCTCGATCAGCTCGAGGGCGTCCCACGCCCCCTCCGCATCGCGCGGCACCACGACGGCCCCCGGCCATGCGGCGGCGACGAGCCCCGCGAGCGACGAGCGCCCCGTGCCGCCGCCGCCGACCACCACAAGCCCACGATCGATGCCCGGCCTCAGCAGTACCGGAGACTGCCGCTGGTGGGCCGGCTCGTCCGCGACGCCGAGCAGGATGGCGCCCTCCGGCGGCTCCCCTACCAGCGCGACGGCGTCGTCGGCGGTAAGCCGCCGCGGCAGCGGCGGCAGCCAGGGCCCGGGCCGCGTCGTCCGCCCGGCGAAGCGCTCGACCCCGGCTGCCACGTCGCTGGGAGCCGACAGCGCGATGCGCGTGAGGCGCGCCCGCGCATCCCCGGCCCGCCGGATCCAGGCGAGCCCGCGTCCCTCGGCGCCGCCCGGCAGCGTCGCGGCCTCGTCGGAGCCGATCAGCGCGCGGCTCTCGGCGGGCTCGGACATCCGCAGCCCGATCCGCAGCGGGCAGTTGGCGACGAGGGCGTCACGCAGCACACCGCCGGCGCGCTGCGTGCCCAGCACGAGGTGCATGCCGAGCGCGCGCCCGCGGGCGCCGACGTCGGTGAAGAGCGCGTGGAGATCCGGATGCTCCTGCAGCAGCGCGGCGAACTCGTCGACAACGATCACGAGCCGCGGCAGGTCGGCGCGGGGATCGGAGACGTCCCGCGCCCCGGCCGCCGCGAGCGCGGCCTCGCGCGAGCGCAGCTCTGCCCGCAGGCTCTCCACCGCCCGGCGGGCGCCGCCCTCGTCGAGATCGGTGATCACTCCGGCCACGTGCGGGAGCGCGGCAAGCGGGGCGAACGCGGTGCCGCCTTTGAAGTCGGCGAGCAGGAACTGCACCCGCTCGGGCGGCAGCGTCGCGGCGAGCGAGGTGACCAAGGTCACCAGCAGCTCGCTCTTGCCGCTTCCCGTCATCCCGACGACCACCGCGTGAGGCCCATCGGCGACGAGATCGATCGTCGCCCGTTCGCCGCCTTCCACGCCCACAACGGCCCCCAGCGCGCCGAGCGACTCGGCCTCCGCCGGCCCGGCCGTCAGCACGTCGGCGAGCGCGACGGTCCCGCCGTCGTGCCGGAGCGGGCCGACGACCCCGGCTCCGCGCTCGGCGAGGCGCTGCGCCACGGCGCCGGCCTGCGCGGCCGACAGCCCCTCGACGGCGATGTCGACCGCATCCCCGCCGTGGATCAGGCGACCGCCGCCGGGAACCGGCGCGAGCTCGAGCAGGGCACCGCACGCCGTCGGCACGTCGCCGCCGGGCGCGGGTACGGCGATCACGACGTCGACGGCCGGCGCCGGCTCATCCGGACCGAGAAGCGCCACCCGCACCGGAGCGTCGCCCGTCGGAGCCCAGTGAGGAAGCGACTCGGCCCACGCCCGCTCCCCCTCGGGCGCGGCCACCAGCGCGAGCTCGCCGACCGGCCTTGCAAGGCACAGCTGCAGCACGAGCGCCCGCGCCACCGCCCGCGCGGTGACCGGGTCGCCGAGCACCGCGACTCCGGCGCGCAGCGGCACGGTCAGCGGCGCGTCCTCCAATGCCGCGGCGTGGGCGCGCAGCGCCCGTCCCTCGTCGTCCTCGCCTCCCGAGACCCGGACGGCGCTCGGCACACGTCCGCGGCCGACCACGAGCTCGTCGGCGCCGCTGCGCCACTGCCGCCGCACGTCGGCGACCAGCGCGGCGGCGTCCGGCCGCTCACGCCAGCGGGTCGCGCGCTCCGCCTCATGCCGGCGGTCGATCTGCTCGCGCGCGCGGAGCAGAGCCTCCGCGCGTTCGCGCTGATCCTCCCGCCGTCGCCGGCGGCCGCCGCGCGCGCCGTCGACAAGGGAGGCGACGGCCATCAGCGGGCCGAGGGCGGCGAAGCACAGGGCGATGAGCGATCCGGTGACCGCCCAGATCGCCACCGCGGCGATCACCGGGATGATCGACGCGACGATCGGGAACGGCCCGCGCCGGGGTGGGGGCTGCGGTGTGGGAAGCGTGATGGGCTCGTCGAGCAGCGTGCGCATTCCCCGAGTCCAGCGCACGGCAGGACCCGCCGGACGCCCGAACCGGGCGTCCCGGCACTACTCGCGCGCGGCGTCCCCTGTGGACGAGTCTTCGGCCGGCTCCTCGTCGTCGACGATCGGCTCCTCGGCCGTCACGGGGGCAGCGTCCCGGCTCGCCGGTGCCGCATCGGCGGCGTCATCCTGCGGCCCCTGGCCGGGAACCGCCACGTTCAGCACAACGATCGTGATGTTGTCGCGGCCGCCGTTCTCCAGCGCTGCCTCGAGCATCGCCTCGACCGCGTCCTGCGGGTCGTCGTGCAGGCGCAGGAAGTGAAGGATGCCGTAGTCGGTGAGCTCCTTGGTGAGACCGTCGGAGCAGATCACGAACCGGTCGCCGTCGCGCACATCCAGGCGCACGTAGTCGGGCACCGCGCCCTCGCTGGGCCCGACGGCGCGCGTGATCACGTTGCCGTAGGGGTGATTCTCGGCCTCCTCGGGGCTCAGCCGACCCGCGGCCACGAGCTCCTGCACGAGCGAGTGGTCGGTCGTGACCTGCGCGAGGGCGTCGTCGCGCTGGATGTACACCCGCGAGTCGCCGATGTTCAGCGCGACCCAGGTCGCATCCTCTTCCGTGATGTCGAGGTAGACGCCGGTCACCGTCGTGCCGGTGCCCTCGTCGGTCGTCTCGGGGTGCTCGCCGATGTCGCGGACGGCCTTGATCAGCGCCTTCTCGATCGCCTCCGGCGACACCGGGCCCTTGCCGACCATCCGCTGCAGGCGGTCGATGGCGCTCGCGCTGGCGATCTCGCCGCCGATGTGTCCGCCCATGCCGTCGGCGACGACGAACAGCGGGTAGGCGGTCAGCAGCGCGTCCTGGTTGATGTCGCGCTTGCGTCCGCGGTGCGTCACTCCCGCCCAGGTGAGGATCGCGTCGAGACCTGTGGGCAGGGCCACAGTCTGCGACTGCGTCTTCGTGGGGGCATCGGACACGGGCGGGACCTCCGGATCGGGGGAAGCGACGGGTACGCGAACGGCTCGGGCGGGTTGCGTCGCAGGCACTCACATCCTAGCCGGAGGGCCCGTCATCGCCGGGCCACGGCACCCGTGCCCTCGGCGGTCAGATCGCCGGGCGCTCGGGGCCCGGGAAGAACTCGTCGATGCGCGCGAGCTCGTCCTCCGTCGGGCGCCAGGCCCCACCCGCCGCGGCGTTCGAAGCCACCTGCTCGGGCGACGTCGCCCCGGCGATGACGCTCGCGACGCCCGGCTGGGCGAGCAGCCACCCGAAGGTGGCCTCGAGCATCGTGATGCCGCGCTCGTCGCAGAACGCGCGGTACGCATCGAGCTCATCCCACGGCGCCGTCTCCCACAGGTGCGAGCGCTGCGACATGATCCGGCTCTCCGCCGGCCCGCCCTCGCGGGTGAACTTGCCGGTGAGCAGGCCGTTGTAGAGCGGGAAGTAGGGGAAGAACCCGAGCCCGAAGCGGCGCACCGCCGGCAGCACCTCGCGCTCGGCGTCGCGCCGCAGCAGCGAGTACTCGTTCTGGGACGACACGAAGCCGGACCGCATCCGGCCGCGCGCCGTCAGGTGCGCCTCGGCGATCTGCCACCCCGTCAGGTTCGAATGCCCGTAGTAGCGGATCTTCCCCTCGCGGACGAGATCGTCGAGCGCGTCGATCGTCTCCTCGATCGGGGTCTCCGGATCCGGCGTGTGCAGCTGGTAGAGATCGATCCAGTCGGTCTGCAGGCGGGTGAGCGACTCCTCCACCGCGCGGCGGATGTAACCGCGGGATCCCTTGGCGCCGGCGGGGCCGTATCCGAAGTCGATGGCGTGGTGCCCGAACTTGGTGGCGAGCACGACCCGGTCGCGTCGCCCGGCGAGGGCCTCGCCCATCAGCGTCTCGCTGCGTCCCTGACCGCCGTACATGTCGGCGGTGTCGAGGAACACGACGCCCTGCTCGATCGCCGCATCCAGCACCGCGCGCGTTCCGTCGAGGGTCTCGGTCTTCGTCCCCGGCCTTCCGAAGTTGTTGCAGCCGAGGCCGACCTCCGACACCAGCAGACCCGACTCCCCGACCCGACGCATCGCGACACTCATGCCCCCACGCTACGCCGAACGCCCCCGCCTCGACGGATCGAGACGGGGGCGTGTGCGGAGTGAGGCTGCGGCCTACTTCACCCAGTCGGGGGCGAGGTAGAACTTGCCCTCCTGGCCGGCCTGCAGCTGCGGCGGCACGTTCACCGCGTGGATGATGCCGATGATCAGCTGGGCGATCGGGAGCAGGAAGTACAGGATCGACGCGAAGCCGAACGTCACGACCGTGAGGACACCGACCGCCGCGTAGGCGATGACGACGATCAGCTGGTAGTTGAGGTTCTTCGCGTTCGCCCGCTGGTAGTTCGGGGCGACCTTGTCCTTCTCCATGAAGTAGAAGATCAGCGCCGGCACCCAGCTGAAGAAGACCGAGAGCCACAGGTTCAGCGTGATGTTGCTCTGCACCTGCTGGCCGTAGCCGTAGGCGGGAGCGCCGTACGGCTGGCCCGCGGGTTGACCGTAACCGGGCTGCGGATAACCGGGCTGGCCGGCGGGCTGGCCGTAGCCGGGCGCGCCGTAGGGCTGCTGGCCCGGGGCGGGCTGGTTCCAGGGCTGCTCGGTGGACGGCTGGCCCGCGGGGGGCTGCTGGCCGTAGGGCTGGTCCGTGGCGGGGGCGGCCGCGGCAGGCTGCTCGCCGAAGGAGGGCTGCTCGGGGGCCGGCGGGGCAACCGGCTCTGCCGGCGGCTCGGGGGCCGACGGCGGG
>NZ_JADGLL010000090.1 GCF_015235415.1 Microbacterium paludicola
GGGCTCTTCGGACTTCCGGTGGGGGTCATGGGGTGAGGCCGCCGGCGGCGAGGAGCATGCGGAGGCGGTAGTTGTGCCGGTTTCGGTAGCCGCGGGCGAGGCGGCGGTGGAGCTCGATGATCCCGTTCACCGCCTCGGTGCCGCCGTTCGATGACCGGTTGGTGGTGAAGTAGGCCAGGAACGCGTCGCTCCACCGCCGGAGGGTGCGGCCGAGGCGTGCAATCTCGGGGATCGGGCAGGTGTGGAACGACTCCACGACCTTCTCTGCGATCTTCCGCCCTTCGGCGAGGTCCTTCTGGTGATAGGCGGAGCGCAGTTGCTGCGCGCACTGCCACGCGACGAATACCTCATCATGGGCAGGGGCGGCTTCGATCGCCGCGACCAGCCGTGCCCGCTGCTTCTCGGTGAGGTTCTCGGCGCCGGCGCGGAGGATGGTCTGGATCCCGTAGAGCGGATCGCCCTTCCGGCCGCGGTGACCGAGGGTGTCCTGCTGGACACGTCGGCGGACCTCGTCGACGGCGGCGGTGCCGAGCTTGACGACGTGGAACGCGTCGAGCACCGCGACGGCGTCCTCGAGCTTGTCGTCGATCGCGGTCTTGTATCCGGCGAACGGGTCCAACGCCGCGACCTTCACGTTGTTCCGGAACGCGTCGCCGCGCTCGTCGAGCCAGGCCGCGTAGGCCTTCCCCGATCTGCCCGGCACGAGGTCGAGCAGCCGGGCACGGGTGCGACCGTGCTCATCCCGGGTCAGGTCGACCATCCCGGTCAGCTCCTTCGGGCCGCGCTTGCGGGAGTCGACGTGATGCCAGATGTGCTCGTCGACGCCGAGGGTGGTGACGTTCTCGAACCGGGACTCGTCGGCAGCCAGCTTGACGAGTTCGGGCTCAACGGCCCGCCACACCGTCTTCCACGACGTGCCCAGCTGTCGGGCCAGGCCCGCGATCGTGGCGTGCTCGCGGCGCAGCTGCCCGATCGCCCACGTCACCGCGCGCATGGTGATCGACCCGCGCGCGGCGACCAGGGTCGGGACCTGCTCCACGAACGTCCTCCTCATGCAGTCGGGATCATCACAACGCCACACCCGCTGCCGCCAGATCAGTCGCACCCGCGTCGCGCCGGGCACGTCGTGAAGAACGCGGCGGCGGCGACCCCGACCGACAGCGAGCACCCCGCACGACGGGCAACCGGCCGGCACCGCGGGGCTCGAGACCGTCACCACCAGCAGCCCGTCCAGACGCTCGACCGCCTCGACATGGACGCCGTCGAGACCGAGCAGCAGATCGCAGCGGGAACACGGGCAAGCGGCAGAGCGCGCATCAGCGCACCCCGAACTATGGTGAGACACGTCGAGGTCCTCGGTTGGAGCAGCAGTTGGCGCTACTGATCCTCGGGGACCTCGACCCCTACCCGCCCGAACTCACCCGGCGAGCCTCACCCCCACCGGAAGTCCGAAGAGCC
>NZ_JADGLL010000091.1 GCF_015235415.1 Microbacterium paludicola
GGCTCTTCGGACATCCGGTGGGGGTCATGGGGTGAGTCCGCCGGCGGCGAGGAGCATGCGGAGCCGGTAGTTGTGCCGGTTGCGGTAGCCGCGGGCGAGGCGGCGGTGGAGCTCGATGATCCCGTTCACGGCCTCGGTGCCACCGTTCGATGACCGCCCCGTCGTGAAGTACGCCAGGAACGCGTCGCGCCAGCGGCGGAGGGTGCGGCCCAGTCGTGCGATCTCGGGGATCGGGCAGGTGTGGAACGTGTCGACGACTTGCTCAGCGATCCGCCGCCCCGCGGCCAGATCGCCCTGGTGGTAGGCGGAGCGGAGTTGCTGCGCGCACTGCCAAGCGACGAACACTTCGTCGTGCGCGGGGTCGGCTTCCATCGCCGCGGTCAGCCTCACCCGCTGCTTCTCGGTGAGGTTCTCGGCCCCGGCGCGCAGGATGGTCTGCACCCCGTAGAGCGGGTCGCCCTTGCGTCCGCGGTGCCCGAGGGTGTCCTGCTGAACGCGACGGCGGACCTCGTCGACCGCGGCGGTGCCGAGCTTCACAACGTGGAACGCGTCGAGGACGGCGACGGCGTCGTCGAGCTTGTCGTCGATCGCGGTCTTGTATCCGGCGAACGGATCCAACGCGGCGACCTTCACCTGCTTCCGGAACGCGTCGCCGCGCTCACCGAGCCAGGTCGCGTACGCCTTCCCGGATCGACCGGGCACCAGATCCAGCAGCCTGGCCCGCGTCTTCCCTTGGCTGTCGCGGGTGAGGTCGACCATCCCGGTCAGCTCCTTCGGCCCCCGTCGGCGCGGGTCGACGTGATGCCAGACGTGCTCGTCGACGCCGAGGCTGGTGACATTCTCGAACCGGGACTCGTCCGCCGCGAGCTTGACCAGTTCGGGTTCGACGGCCCGCCACACCGTCTTCCACGACGTCCCGAGCTGCCGGGCGAGTCCTTGGATGGTGGCGTGCTCGCGACGCAGCTGCCCGATCGCCCACGCGACGGCGCGCTTCGTGATCGACCCGCGCGGCGCGACCAGCGACGGGACCTGTTCCACGAACGTCTTCCGCGGACAGCCGGACTCGCCGCACCGCCACATCCGCTGCCGCCACACCACCCTCACCCGCGTCACACCCGGCACGTCATGCAGCACCCGAAGGCGCCGACCACGGCTCGTCACGAGCACGCCGCACCCCGGGCAGCCCGTCGGGGACGCCGGAGTCGAAACGGTCACCACAAGAAGTCCGTCGCGACGCTCGACGTGCTCGACATGGACACCGTCGAGGCCGAGAAGCAGGTCGCAGCGGGCACACGGACAGTCGGCGGGGCGCGCGTCAGCGCACCCCGAAGTAGGGTGAAGCACGTCGAGGTCCTCGGTCGGAATCAGAGAGTTAGCGCTTCTGATCCTCGGGGACCTCGACCCCTACCGCCGAATCACCGCCCGGCCACCCTCACCCCACCGGATGTCCGAAGAGCC
>NZ_JADGLL010000092.1 GCF_015235415.1 Microbacterium paludicola
CGTAGGGTGGTGCAAGTCGAGGTCTTCCGGCGGATGGTGAGCGTGAGAACTTCCATCCTGGAAGACCTCGACGCCTATCCGCGAACCAGCCGGCGGTCCCGGGCTACACCCTCAACTGCGAAGAGCCACCAAACCTTCAGCAGACCCAGCCGACGGTTGATCGTCGTCGCGGCATAGCGATCCAGCGGGCGGCCGTCCATCCCGACGACGTTCGGTCCCGGCCTGCCCGGCAGCGTCGCTTCCCGGCATGCCCGCAGGAACCCGAGGAGGTCGTCGGTCGTGACCTCCTCCAGCGGGCGGTCCTGCCCGATCAGCCAGCGGCAGAACGCGAGCAGGTCATATCCGTACGACCTCACCGTCGCCTGCGAGTAGTTCCGATCCAGCAGATGCGCGAGGTACTCGTCCACCAGCCCGAGCCGGGCGGCGTGCTCACCGGCGAGCACCCACTCGCCGTCACGCTGCTCGAGCCGCAGGACTTCCTTGTCCGTCATGCGACACATGTTGCACCCGCGCGTCAGCCCCGCGCCGAACGCGACGTTCCTCGGCGTGTCGCCGCCAGGGCTCGCCGGTCGAATAGCCGGTTAAGAGGGACGAGCCGATCGCTCCCATCGACTGGATCACCCCGAACCGCTCGCAGAGGCCGGTGTAGGACTTCGAGGTGTAGACCGAGCCGTGGTCGCTGTGGAACACGGCCCCGGCGAGGGAGCCGCGCTCGCGCCATGCAGCCTTCAGCGCGTCTTCGACGAGCTCGGTGCGCATGTGGCTGGCCATCGCCCAGCCGGCGAGCTTCCGTGACCCGAGGTCGATGCAGGACGCGAGGTACAGGTTCGTGCCGTCCTCGATGGGCAGGTAGGTGATGTCGCCGACGTAACGGCGGCCCGGCTCCCCGGTGGAGAAGTCGCGGCCGATCAGGTCCGGGAAGCGCCGCCCCGACTGGTCCGGAATCGTGGTCTTCACCCGCTTGCGCAGCCGGATCCCGGCCAGGCCGTGCTGACGCATCACGCGGGCCACGCGCTTGTGGTTGACCCGCTCACTCTCGGCAACGCCCTCGTTGAGGTCGGCGGTGATCCGCGGTGCACCCAAGGCGCGGTCCCCGCCCTGCTGCGGGTCCTGCAGCGCCCGGATCCGGCCAGCGAGGGCCGCATCTGCCGACTGCCTCGCGGCACGTCCGGGGGCGGCGGACAGCCACGCGTAGAACGACGACCTCGCGATCTCGATGACCTCACACAACCGCTTCACGCCGTAGGCGTCCTTGTGATCCTCGACGAACTGGAAGCGGTTCACCAGCTCGTCTCCCCGGCGAAATACTTCGCCGCCTGACGGAGGATGGGCGGATTCAACCGGTCAGCGCAATGAGTGTTGTGAGATGAAGCAGACGCTGATCTCGGGAGGCATTCGTTGCAGGGCAAGCATGGTCATCTCAGTCGTGAGCAGAAGCAGCTCGCGCTCCGTCTCC
>NZ_JADGLL010000093.1 GCF_015235415.1 Microbacterium paludicola
CAGCGACGTTGATACTGATAACGCCCCGCTCGGGTCTGACCCTGCCAGCGACTGACGCGATGTCTACCGGCTGATCCGTCGGCCCGGGCGGGGTGTCCTCCATGTGGCCGGCCAGGCGGACATGACCTCATAGGAGCCTGGTCTAGAGGCCCCGCCAACGTCTTGTCTGCCCGCCTGACCGGTTCGCTACCCGATCAAGGAAGCAGAACCATCATGACAACTCCTGCCCGTGAAGTCGTCGCGGGTGTCGACACGCACGCCGACACGCACCACGCCGCCGTCATCGACGCCGTCGGCCGCCGCCTCGGCGATGCCCAGCTCCCCACGACCACAGCGGGCTATGCCGCGCTGGCAGCGTTCCTGATCTCGTTCGGGATCGTGGTGCGCGTCGGCGTCGAAGGCACCGGCTCCTACGGTGCCGGCTTGTCTCGTCACCTGCGCAGCCTGGGCATGCTCGTCGCGGAGGTGATCCGCCCGAACCGGCAGCTCCGCCGCCTGCAGGGCAAGACCGACCCGATCGACGCCTACGCCGCCGCCCAAACCGCGCTGGCGGAAATGGACCTGCCAACCCCGAAGACCGCCGACGGCACGGTCGAAGCGATCCGGCAGCTGCTGGTCGCCCGCCGCAGCGCCGTCAAAGCCCGCACCGCGGCGATAGCTCAGATCAAGGCACTGCTGGTCACCGCTCCCGAGCAGACCCGGGCGAAGTTCCGCGGCCTGAGCGACGACAAGCTCATCGACACCCTCGCACGGTCCCGGCCCTCCAGCTCCGAGGCCATCGCGTCCGCTGCCGGGCACGCGCTACGCTCCCTCGCCCGCCGCCATCAGCACCTGGGCGAGGAGATCACCGACCTCGAGGCGCTGATGGCGCCCCTGGTGAAAGCCGAGAATCCGGCACTGGTCGCCGCGTTCGGCATCCACACCGTCACCGCCGCCCAGCTGCTGGTCACCGCCGGAGACAACCCCGACCGGCTGCACAGCGAAGCCAGCTTCGCCGCACTCTGCGGCACCAGCCCCATCCCCGCCTCCAGCGGCAAGACCACCCGCCACCGCCTCAACCGCGGCGGCGACCGGCAAGCCAACACCGCCCTGCACCGCATCGCTCTGACTCGGATCAGCCACGACCGCAGGACCCGCGACTACATCGCCGGCCTGATCGCACGCGGCAAGGGCAAGAAGGAAGCCATGCGTTGCCTCAAACGCGCCATCGCCCGCGAGGTGTTCACTCACCTCACCAACCCCGCCGAAGTCCCCACCATCGACGACCTCAGCCCCCTACGCCAGGCACGAGGCCTCACCGTCGCAGCCGCCGCCGCGCACTTCGGCGTCTGGCCCGACAAGATCTCCACAATCGAACGCGGCGCCCGCCGCGACGACGACTTCGCCAACGCCTACCGGCAATGGCTCAACGCCGCTTGACAGGACATAGGAGCATCAGCC
>NZ_JADGLL010000094.1 GCF_015235415.1 Microbacterium paludicola
GGCTCATCGCATTTGAGCGTGTAGCGCTGGTCTGAACCCGCCGGTCTCGAGCAGGGATCTGGTGATGTAGTTGGTGAGGTTGCGGAAGCCGAGTGCGGAGCCGCGCAGGTGCTCGAGACGTCCATTGATCGCCTCAGTCGGGCCGTTGCTGGAGCCCGGGAGGTCGAAGAACGCGAGGATGTCCGCGCGACGCTTCTTGAGCGTCGCGGCGAGCTTGCGGACTTCGGCCAGGCCCGCGGGGATGCCGACTGTGAAGTTGTCGATGAGCGCCTCCATGAGTTGCTTGCCGACCTTCCGGTTCGGGGTGCGGTAGGCGGTGATCATCTGCTGGTAGACGCCCCAGGTCGCCTCGACCGGCGCATGCTTGTCGTCTGCGAACAGGAGCTCCAGGCGCAGCCAGTGTCGTTCGGTGAGGAGCTTCTCGCCCGTGACCAGCAGCCGGCGGGCTTTGTAGAGCGGGTCGTTCTTGCGGCCGCGGCGTCCGAAGATGTCGTTCTGAATCCGGCGCCGGCAGACATCCAGCGCTTCGCCGGCGAGGCGGACGACGTGGAATGGGTCCATCACCGCCGTCGCCTTCGGCAGTTCCTCGGTGGCTGCGGTCTTGAACCCGGTGAACCCGTCCATCGCGACCACCTCGACGCCATCGCGCCAGTCCTGCGGGCGGGCGGCGAGCCAGGTCTTGAACACGAGCTTGGAGCGGCCCTCGACCATGTCCAGCAGGCGTGTGGGGCCCGTGTCGTGACGGATCGGGGTCAGGTCGATGATCACCGTGACGTATTTGTCCCCGGCCCGGGTGTGACGCCAGACGTGCTCGTCGACGCCGAGCACCCGGACGCCGTCGAACCGGCCCGGATCATCGATCAGACGCCGCCGGCCTTCGGTGAGGACGGCGTCGTTGGCGGTGTGCCAGGAGACACCGAGGCCTGCGGCGACGCGGGCGATGGTGAGGTGGTCGACGACCAGCGCGGACAGCGCCCAGCGCGCGGCGGTGCGGGTGAGTTTCGCGCGCGGCTCCGCGGCCCGGCGCGTGTCCTCCTGCCAGAACCGGCCGCAGGGCGAGCAACGGAACCGCCGAACACGCAGCAGCAACGTCGTGGGCCGGTGCCCGAACGGCTCGTGTGCCAGTCGGCGCGCGATCGTTCCGCGTGGTGTCGCCTCACCGCCGCATCCCCGGCACCACGGGTCAACCTCGGCGAGGCGACACTCGATCACCGCCCGACCGGACGAGAGATGCTGCCCGATGGCTTCGAGGCCGAGCTCGTCCAGGCGGCAGAACGTGGTCAGGTCCGGGGTCGCGAATGTAGCGTTGATCACCGTCGAGGTCTTCTTGAGATGGCGAGCGTAGGAACTTCCATCTTCCGGGAGACCTCGACGCCTACCCGGCCACCGCGACGCTCAGACC
>NZ_JADGLL010000095.1 GCF_015235415.1 Microbacterium paludicola
GGGCCTTGACCCTTGATCGTGGACACGGTTTCGGTTCGGTTATGCCGCTTCCGCGAGGGTAGCGGACGTGGTCACCGCGTAGGCGGTCTCGTAGGCGTTCGGGCTGATGTTGCCGATCGCGGAGTGGCGCCTGCGGGTGTTGTAGCGGTTCACCCAGCGGAACACGGCTCGGTAGGCGGTGGCCTGGTCAGGGAACGCCGCGCGCCCGGCGAGGAGCTCGCGCTTCAGCGCGGCGTTGAAGCTCTCCGCCAATGAGTTGTCGGCACTTGTCCCGATCGCGCCCATGGACTGGGTGACCTTCAACCGTTTGCAGAGCTTCACGTAGGCCTTCGAGGTGTAGACCGAGCCGTGGTCGCTGTGGAACACGACTCCGGCGAGGCTGCCACGGTCGCGGGCTGCGGCGCGGAGGGCGTCCTCGACGAGCTCGGTGCGCATGTGGCCAGCGACCTGCCAGCCGGCGAGCTTGCGAGACCCGAGATCGATCACCGAGGCCAGGTAGAGGTTCGTGCCGTCCGCGATAGGCAAGTAGGTGATGTCTCCCACGTACCTGCGGTTCGGCTCACCCGTGCTGAAGTCGCGTTCGATCAGGTCCGGGAAGCGGCGCCCGGACTGGTCCGGGATCGTGGTCTTCACCCGGCGCCGCAGTCGGATCCCGGCGAGCTGATGTTCGCGCATCACGCGCGCGACGCGCTTGTGATTGACCCGCTCCTGCGCGAGCACGCCGTCGTTGAGGTCGGCGGTGATTCGCGGCGACCCGTAGGCGCGGTCGCCGCCCCGGGCGGGGTCCTGCAGCACCCGGATCCGTGCCACCAACGCCGCGTCCGCGGCCTGACGCTCGGATCGTCCTGGCGCCGCTGCAAGCCACGCGTAGAACGAGGATCGGGCGATCTCGATGACCTCACACAACCGCTTCACGCCGTAGGCGTCCTTGTGGTCCTCGACGAACTGGAAGCGGTTCACCAGTTCGTCTCCCCGGCGAAATACTTCGCCGCCTGACGGAGGATGTCCCGCTCCGTCTCGAGCTTGCGGGCCTCCGCCTTCAGCGCCGTGTTCTCCGCTTCGAGCCGGGCCACCCGTGCCGCTTGCGACTCCGGCCGCGGCCCGTCCGGCACAGCCACGCCGCCGCTCGCGGTCGTCCCGGAGCCGAGCTTGTCGACCCACTCCTTCAACGCCCCGCGGGAAATCCCGAGATCGACCGCGATGCCCTTGAGCGTCGCACCGGGCGTCGATTCATACAGGTCCACCGCCCGCCGCCGGAACTCGTCCGTGTAGTTCTTCCTTGCCATCCTTGGATTCTCGCTTCCCCAGCGTTCATGCTGGAATCAGCGTGTCCAAGATCAGGGGTCAAGGCCCGA
>NZ_JADGLL010000096.1 GCF_015235415.1 Microbacterium paludicola
ATCGTCACCCGCGCTGAGCTGACCGCGATCCAGGACTCGCTCAACGGACGACCGCGCAAAACGCTCGGCTATCTGACACCATCGGAGAAGTTCACAGAACTCGTTGCGACCACCGGTTGAATCCGCCGATCTTGAAGACCGCGTCGGCGTTTTTCGCCGCGGCGGAGCTCGACCGCAAGCTGAAGTAGCCGAGGTGCCGACTGCGGTGCTCGTCGAGTACATCGACGAGCACCGCGACCGGTTCGGGGTCGAGCCGATCTGCCAGGTCCTGCGTGACGCGGACGTTCAGATCGCCCCGAGCACCTACTACGCCGCCAAGGCGCGTCCGCCGTCCGCGCGGGCGGTCAGGGACGCGGAACTGACCGAGGACATCCGGGTGGTCCACAAGGCGAACCTTGGCGTCTACGGCGCCCGGAAGATCCACGCGGCCCTGAACAGGGAGGGCGTCGAGGTCGCCCGTTGCACGGTCGAGCGGCTGATGCGCGCCGCGGGCATCCAGGGCATCCGGCGCGACAAGACCCGCAAGACCACCTTCGGGGACGGCGCGGAGACCGATCGGCCCGCCGACCTCGTGAAGCGCGCGTTCACCGCGACGGCACCGAACCAGCTCTGGGTTGCGGACCTGACCTACATCCGCACCCACGCCGGGTGGACCTATGCCGCGTTCGTCCTGGACGTGTTCTCCCGCCGTGTCGTCGGCTGGCAGGTGTCCACGTCGCTGCGCACCGATCTCGCCCTCGACGCGCTCGAGATGGGCCTCTGGGAGCGCCGCAGAGCGGGTCAGGACATCACCGGGCTGATCCATCACAGCGATGCCGGAGTCCAATACCGTGCGATTCGCTACACCGAGCGACTCGCCGAAGCCGACGCGGTCGCGTCCGTCGGAACGGTCGGCGACAGCTACGACAACGCGATGGCCGAGGCGCTGAACTCGCTGTTCAAGGCCGAGTGCATCCGCAACCCGGTCATGCGCCCCAAGGGCGGGTGGGCGTCCGTCCGCGACGTCGAGATCGCGGTCGCCGAATACGTCGACTGGTACAACCACCGGCGCCTGCACGGCGAGATCGGACACGTCCCGCCCGCCGAGTTCGAGGCCGCCCACTGGGCATCCCACAAGCCCGTCAGCTACGTTGGAGAACAGGTTCCCGTCGGAGCCGGTTCCAGATAACCGGCTCTTCGGACATCCGGTGGGGGTCATGGGGTGAGTCCGCCGGCGGCGAGGAGCATGCGGAGCCGGTAGTTGTGCCGGTTGCGGTAGCCGCGGGCGAGGCGGCGGTGGAGCTCGATGATCCCGTTC
>NZ_JADGLL010000097.1 GCF_015235415.1 Microbacterium paludicola
GGCGGATTCAACCGGTCAGCGCAATGAGTGTTGTGAGATGAAGCAGACGCTGATCTCGGGAGGCATTCGTTGCAGGGCAAGCATGGTCATCTCAGTCGTGAGCAGAAGCAGCTCGCGCTCCGTCTCCACTCGAAGGGGTGGCGGCTCATCGATATCGCCCGCGAGATCGGCTGCACGGCGCCGATGGTCGGCCGCATGGCGCGGGAAGGGCGTCACCTCGACGGGAAGCCGTTCGGCTGGGAGCCGCGCGAGGGGCATCTGACGGTCTTCGATCGTGAGGAGATCCTGGTGGGTCTCGCCCGCGGTGACACGCTCACTGCGATCGCGCGCAGCCTCGGGCGGGCGGTGTCGACGATCAGCCGCGAGGTCAAGCGGGGCGGCGGGCGGGAGGGGTACTCGGCGTGGCGGGCGCATGAGGACGCCCGGGAGCAGGCCCGCAGGCCGAAGCCGTTCAAGCTTGACGGTGGCCGGTTGCTCGAGACCGTGACAGCGCAGTTGAAGCAGCTGTGGTCTCCGCAGGAGATCGCTGCCCGCCTACGGTTGGAGCATCCCGACGACCCGGAGATGCACGTGAGTCATGAGACGATCTACCAGTCCCTGTTCGTGCAGGGACGCGGGCAGTTGCGCCGCGAGCTTGCCCGCTGCCTGCGGTCAGGGCGTGCGGCACGGAAGTCGCGGACCGCGACGGATCGGCGAGGCCGGCTGCCAGGGATGGTGATGATCAGCGAGCGCCCCGCGGAGGTCGAAGACCGCGCCGTGCCGGGGCATTGGGAAGGCGACTTGATCCTCGGTGAGAACAGTCGCAGCGCCGTGGGAACCCTCGTTGAACGCAGCACCCGCCTCACACTTCTGCTGCACCTGCCCGACGGGAAGAGCGCCGACAAGGTGGAGGCCGCAATGCGCGAGGCGATCACCGCGTTGCCGGCGTCGCTGGCGCGGACGATCACCTGGGATCAGGGCGCCGAGATGGCCAAGCATTCCGAGTTCACGACAGCGACCGGCATCCCGATCTACTTCTGCGACCCGCACTCCCCGTGGCAGCGCGGAAGCAACGAGAACACCAACGGACTGCTACGCCAGTACCTGCCGAAGAGCACCGATCTGAGCATCGTCACCCGCGCTGAGCTGACCGCGATCCAGGACTCGCTCAACGGACGACCGCGCAAAACGCTCGGCTATCTGACACCATCGGAGAAGTTCACAGAACTCGTTGCGACCACCGGTTGAATCCGCC
>NZ_JADGLL010000098.1 GCF_015235415.1 Microbacterium paludicola
GCGCTGATTGTTCCACCACCACACGTACTCAAGGGTTGCTAGCTCGACCTGCTCGACGGTTCGCCAGGGGCCGCGCTGACGGATCAGCTCGGTCTTGTAGAGACCGTTGACCGCCTCCGCGAGGGCGTTGTCGAACGAGTCGCCGACGGTCCCGGTGGAGGGTTTCGCGCCGAGTTCCTCGATCCGATCGGTGTAGACCACGGCGAGGTAGTTCGATCCGTGATCGGCGTGATGAACCAGGCCGTCGAGGCGTCCGCCGGCGTCCCAGGCGGCCATATCGAGCGCCCGTAGTGGCAGGATGTCGGACTTGAGCGTGGCTGCGACGTTCCAGCCCACGATGCGACGCGAATAGACATCGGTGACGAACGCGACATACGCGAACCCGGACCATGTTGCGACGTATGTCACGTCAGCGACCCAGAGGCGGCGCGGGCCGGGGGCAGTGAACCGGCGTTGCACGAGATCCTTCGGCTTCTCCGCTGCCGGGTCGGACTTCGTCGTGAACATCCGCTTGGACCGCTTCACGCCCTCCACCCCGGCGAGCCGCATGAGCCGTTCGGTCTGATCGCGACCGATCTCCCACCCTTGCCGCCGCATGAGTGCGTGCATCTTCCGGCGTCCGTAGACGCCGTAGTTCTCCGCATGTAGGCGAGCGACCTCCGGCACCAGCAGGTCGTCGCGCAGCTGCCTCGCTGACGGCGCACGGCTGACAGCGGCGCGGTAGCCGCGCGCGGTGAGGAAGCCCTGGACTGCCGGTTTGAGGACCCGGCAGATGAGCTCGACCCCGAAACGATCCCTGTGTTCATCGATGAACCTGACCATCTCGGTCAGGGGCGGTCGAGCTCCTTCGCGAAAAACACGCTCGCAGCCTTGAGGATCTCGTTGGCCTTGCGCAGTTCGGCGTTCTCCTTCTGCAGCCGCTTGATCTCCACCGCCGCGTCCGTCGTCAGCCCGGGCTTGACACCGGCGTCGACCTCGGCCCGGCGCTGCCACAGTCGCAACGTCTCCGGGCTCATCCCCAGCAGCCCAGCCACATGCCTAACCGCGCTCATCATCGTCGGGTGCGACGGCCGCGTCTCCGCGAGCATCCGCAACGCCCGCTCACGCATCTCCGGCGA
>NZ_JADGLL010000099.1 GCF_015235415.1 Microbacterium paludicola
TAGGGTGAAGCACGTCGAGGTCCTCGGTCGGAATCAGAGAGTTAGCGCTTCTGATCCTCGGGGACCTCGACCCCTACCGCCGAATCACCGCCCGGCCACCCTCACCCCACCGGATGTCCGAAGAGCCCGCAATACCTTTCGCGCGCACTTCGCCCGATTCAGCGGAGTGCTCCCCTCTCGGGCACGACAGCTCGCCCCGAATCGGCGCAACCCGGGTCACATCGAGGGCGCCGTATGACCGTCTTCCCCGTGCCGAGCAGGTCCACCAGCCGTTATGAGTGAATCCACCAGCTGGCTATCCGTCCCGCTCGCCGCTGCACGTGTGAATCGCTCACCGGCGACCATCCGGCGATGGATTCGAGACGGCGAACTCAACGTCGTCGCCGGTCGGGTACGCGAAGACTTGCTCCTGAAGGTCGAATCAAGAATGCGGGCCCGCACGAACCAGCACACGTCAGCGCCGCGCGCCCCCCGCTCAGAGCTCGCCAACAAGCTGATCGAATGGGTCGTTCGACTCGAACGCGGAGAGTCGCTCCCGGCCTCGCATCGAGAGCTCCTACTCAGCGACATCCGCTTAGCGGCGAAAGCGCTCAAACAGGATCACGCAGGTGTAGCGGTAGACCGCGTTACGTCGTGTCAGCGCTCGAGTGATGTGAATATGCGGATGGCGGGTAGCGCTTACAGTGAACTGGCCTCGCGTCTGCTACCCCCATGCGAAGCGCGCCCGAGTCACGTTGTCGCCCAGCCCAACGCCACAGCATAGACCGGCAGCAGGAGGAGCGCTGCGGCCTCCAGCACCGCGAAGACCGCGACGCAGATCCACATACCCGCAAGCAGTCGAGGCCGCGGCTTGGTCGACCGAGCGCGGTGAAACGTAGCCGCTGCCGCCAGAGGGAGCGAGACAAAGGGCTGAATCGGCCTGACTTTCGTTCCGTTCTTCAAGCAAGGATGGAACACGATGAACAGGAAGTACTCGCCGGAGATGCGTGAGCGGGCGTTGCGGATGCTCGCGGAGACGCGGCCGTCGCACCCGACGATGATGAGCGCGGTTAGGCATGTGGCTGGGCTGCTGGGGATGAGCCCGGAGACGTTGCGACTGT
>NZ_JADGLL010000009.1 GCF_015235415.1 Microbacterium paludicola
GCGAAGAGCCCCGCCCCGGTCAAGAGCCCCGCTCCCACGACGAGCACGGCCCCCACGCCGACGCCGTCGAAGAGCACGCGTCCCGCCGAGGGCGCCACCCCGAGCACGGCGCCGTCTCCTTCGCCGTCGGCCCCCGGCGCGTCGGTGGGCGTCACGGCGCCCGGCGTCGCCGACGTGACCGCCGGAGTCGGCAGCGGTGGGGTGTCCGTCGGCGCGGACGTCGCGGGCGGAGCCGTCGAGGCAGACGTCTCGGTCGGCGGAGACGGGATCGACGTCGGCGCGGATGTCGCCGGCGGCACCGTGACGACCTACGTCTCGGTCGGCGGAGACGGAATCGACGTCGGCGCGGATGTCGCCGGCGGCACGGTCTCGACCGACGTCACGGTCGACGGCGACGGAATCGGCGTCGGCGCCGGCGTGGCCGGCGATCTCGCCGGGGTCGGCGCGGAGGTCGGCGACGGCGTCGATGTCGGCGTGAGCGTCGGCGGGATCGATCTCGGCGTCTCGCTCGGCGGCAAGGGCGGCCTGCTCGGCCTGAAGCTCGGCTGAGCGCGCAGGCACAGAAACGGGGCTCGAGAGCCCTCCCCCGAGAATCTCTCGAGCCCCGTTGCGCCGCATCGGTCAGGATCCGGCGCGCCTTGCCCGCATGCCCCCCGGCAGTGCGAACCGATATGTGCTCTCACCTCATGAGATGCGGTGGGGCCGGTTCTATGACGCGACTTCCGAGAATTTCTTCGCGGACGTCCAGACAACTCGTCCACAGCGCAGAATCCACCCACAAACCGGGCCTTTCAGTGGCGGTTCAGGCCCGCGAGCGACGAGAATGGAGACACCAGGTGGCGCGGGGCGATCCGTTCCCGAGCGCCTGTCGCCCATCCGCCGTCCGCGCACCGGACACCATCCGTATCGAGCACACACATGACGACCCACGAAGCACCCGACGCCCCCGAGGCCGCGCCTGACGCCGACCTCGTGCTGCGGTCGCGTTCCGGCGACGCGGATGCCTTCGGCGAGCTCTGGCGTCGCCACTACCGCTCGGGTGTCGTGGTGGCCCGCTCCGTCTCCAGCACGATCGATCCGGATGACCTCGTGCAGGAGGCGTACGCCCGCATCTTCCAGGCGATCCGCCGCGGTCACGGACCCAGCGGCTCGTTCCGCGCGTATCTGTTCACGGCGATCCGCAACACCGCCGCCGCTTGGGGCCGCGCGGCGCGCGAGACGGCGATCGACGAGCTCGACACCCTCGAGGATCCCGAGACCACCGACGAGGCGACGATCGCCGCGCTCGACCGCAGCCTCACGCACTCCGCCTTCCGCAGCCTGCCGACGCGCTGGCAGGAGGTGCTCTGGTACACCGAGATCGAGCAGATGAAGCCGTCCCAGGTGGCACCGCTGCTCGCGATGAAGCCCGTCGCCGTGGCGCAGCTCGCCTCTCGCGCGCGCGAGGGCCTGCGCGAGGCATGGATCCAGGCGCACCTCAACGCGGTCGAGGACGGCTCGGAGTGCCAGTGGGCGATCGAGCACCTCGGCGCCCACACCCGCGGCAACCTCGGCGTGCGCAATCGCACCCGGTTGGACGCCCACCTCGCCGACTGCGCGCGATGCACGATCGTCGCCGGTGAGGCGCACGAGGTGGGAAGCCGCCTCGCGCTCGTCCTGCTGCCCCTCTCGATCGGCGTCTCGGCCACCGCCGCCTACCTCGCGTCGCTGCAGCGCGGCGACGCCGCGGCTGTCGCCCTCGCCGCGATGCCGTCCTCCGTCGTCGAGGGCGCGGTCGTCGCCGTCGGCGGCGCCGCCGCCGGTGTGTCGGGCGGGGCCTCCGGCGGATCGGGCGGCCCCGGGGCGGGCGGTTCCGCCTCGGCGTGGACCGTGGGCGGCCTCGTCGCCGCCGGTGCCACGGCGCTGACCGTCGCCGGTGTCGTCGTCGCCGCCTCGCTCGGGCTGTTCCCCGGGGGAGGCTCCGCGGCGACCACGCCCGCGGCCGGTGAGAACGCCGCGCCTCCGTCGACCGAGGTCGAGGCGTCGCCCGAGCTGATCGACGAGACGCCGGCCCCCGAGGATGCGTCCGCGACCCCGGAGCCCGAGGAGACCGACGCCGCGAAGCCCGGCCCCTCGCCGACGGCATCGTCCCCCGCCGTCGCCCCGCCGTCGGCACAGCCGACCCCGTCACAGACCCCTGACCCCGCGCCGACCGAGGCGCCGACAGACCGCGCCCAGCTCGCCATGACCTCGGCGGAGCGCACCGACGACGGCGCCGTCGCCCTCGCCGTCACCGGCGAGCCGAACAGCGACGTGCAGGCCTTCGCCCGCTCCGATGACGCCTCGGGCGATGGCGGGTTCTCGGTGGGCGTGCCGTTGGCCGTGGCGATGGCGTCGGACGAGGTGCTCGACGAGACGACGCTCTCGGCCGAGGGCACCGGAACGCTCGTGTTCGAGCTGACGCGCGCGCAGGCGCAGGCCGACGTGACGATCGAGGTCGTCTACGCGGGAGAGGACGAGGGGATCGCCGCGCACCGCCTGAGCGAACTCGGTGACATCCGCACCCTACTGCTCGACGAGCCGGAGCCCGACGCACCGACGCCCACCCCCACCGACAGCCCCTCGGGGACGCCCACGCCCGAGCCGACGGACACGCCGGAGCCGACTCCGACGCCCACGGAGACGCCGACCGCGACGCCGACGCCGGAGCCGACTCCGGTGGAGACGACGCCGCCGCCGACCGCGCAGCCCGAGGTATGGGCATCGTGCGGTGACGGATTCTTCGGCGGCTTGACGTGCGTGATCGGCACCGACGACCGTCGGGTGTGGGGAAGCGTGTACCTGCAGCAGCCGAACGGCGATCCCGAGCGTCGCTCGGGGATCGCGCCCGGTGTGCCGATCGAGATCACTCTCGACGGCAACACCCCGCGCTCCTCGGTGCTGTACATCCAGCTCAACGACGGCACGATCATCCACCTGGGCGCGCTCAGCGACCTCATGAACGACCAGTGAGCGTCGGCGTTCCTCCGCTCTGGAGGCGCGCCGATGCCACCGCGGACGACGGCTCGACCCTCGCGTACTGGGTCGCCGGCGAGGGCGACCCGGTCATCCTGATCGCCGGTCAGGCAGTCGAGCACGCCTCATGGCGCATCGCGGCAGAGCTTCTGCTGCACTCCGGCGAGACGGCATCACGGCAGGTCATCGTGTTCGATCACCGCGGCACGGGCGACAGCGGCAGAGGTTCCGCCGATCGCTACGAGACCCGCCTGTTCGCCAGGGATCTCGTCGCGATCCTCGATCACGCGGGGATCGAGCGCGCGGACGTCGTCGGCCATTCGATGGGCGGCCGCGTGGCGCAGTGGCTCGCGATCGATGCGCCGGAGCGCGTGCGGCGCCTGGTGCTCGTGTCGACGTCGGCGGGCGACGCGCACGGCGCGCCCCGCACCGCCGCCGCGGAGGAGGCGCTGCGCTCCGGTGATCGCGCGCGCATCGCGCGCGTGTTCTTCACGAAGCACCCCGAGTGGTTCATGCACCTCCTCGCGATCAGCGGCGACCCGAACATCCGAGGCCGCCACTTCCGCGCCAGCCGGCGCCATGACGCGCTCGCCGACCTGCACTCCGTCGCCGGGCCGACGCTCATCCTGCACGGCGGCGCCGACGAACTCGCCCCCGTCGATCACGCGCGCCTGCTCCACGACCGGATCGCGGACGCCGAGCTCGTCGTCGTGCCCGAGGCGCGGCACGGCATCCTGCTCGAGGGCGGGCCGGGCGCGCGCATCGTCGGGCGCTTCCTCGACGGCGAGCCCGTCTAGCGCACGCCCCTCAAGGGCCCGCGCTACCGGCGGCGCCCCGTGCCGAACAGGCCGCGGATCACGCCGTTGAGCAGCGTCTGCGTGGTGCGCGAGCCGAGCACCTTCTCGAGCGTCGACTTCTCGGCGCGCGACGAGGTGCGCGTCCCGCCGGTGCCGGAGGTCTTCTTCAGCAGGCGCTCGTACTCCTGCTGGGCCTTCTTCTCGGCCGCGGCATTCGCCTTGTCGATCTCGGCGCGCTGACGGGCGAGTTCCGCCTCGGTCTCGGCCCGCCGCTCCTCCTCCTCGGCCGCGTTCACCTTCGCAGTGAGGATCTCGTACGCCGACTCACGGTCGACACGCTCGCCGTACTTCGGCAGCAGCGAGGACGCGGCGATCGCGGCGTCCATCTGCGCCTCCGGCGTGGGCTCCATGAGGCCCTGGGGTGCCCGCACGCGGGTCCAGGCGACGGGCGTCGGCGCGCCCTTCTCGCTCATCACCGTGACGATCGCCTCGCCGGTGCCGAGTTCCTGCAGCACCCGCTCGAGGTCGTACCCCGACTTCGGGTAGGTGCCAACCGTGGCGCGCAGGGCCTTGGCGTCGTCCGGGGTGAACGCGCGCAGCTGGTGCTGCACGCGCGAGCCGAGCTGCGCGAGCACATCCTCGTGCACGTCCTTCGGCGTCTGCGTCACGAAGAAGACGCCCACTCCCTTCGAGCGGATGAGCCGCACGGTCTGCGTGATCGCTGCGAGGAAGTCCTTCGACGCGTTGTTGAACAGCAGGTGCGCCTCGTCGAAGAAGAACACCAGCTTCGGCTTCTCGGGGTCCCCCACCTCGGGCAGGATCTCGAACAGCTCCGCGAGCAGGTACATCAGGAACGTCGAGAACAGCTCGGGCCGGCTCGCGACGCCGGGCACCTCGAGCAGCGAGACGATGCCGCGCCCATCCGGGGCCATCCGCAGGAAGTCGGCGACGTCGAACTCGGGCTCGCCGAAGAAGACGTCGGCGCCGCCCTCGGCGAACGTGATCAGCTCGCGCAGGATGACCCCGGCGGTGGCGCTGGACAGGCCGCCGAGCTCCTTGAGCTCGGGCTTTCCCTCGTCGCTCGTCAGGTAGGTCAGCACCGAGCGCAGGTCCTCGAGGTCGACGAGCGGCAGGCCGTTCTTGTCGGCGTAGTGGAAGACGAGGCCGAGGCTCGACTCCTGGGTGTCGTTGAGCCCCAGGACCTTCGACAGCAGCAGCGGGCCGAAGCCCGTGACCGTCGCCCGCACCGGCACTCCCTTGCCGATGCCGCCGAGCGCGAAGTACTCGACGGCGGATGCGGCCGGCGCCCAGTCCTGGCCGATGCCCTTTGTGCGCGCGAGCAGCTTCTCGCTGGGCTCGCCGGGCGTGGCCATTCCCGAGAGGTCGCCCTTGATGTCGGCGGCGAACACGGGCACGCCCTTCGCCGCGAGCTGCTCCGCGAGGCCCTGCAGCGTGCGGGTCTTGCCCGTGCCGGTCGCGCCGGCCACGAGGCCGTGCCGGTTCAGCATGCCGAGCGGGATCCGGATCTGCGCCTGCGGAAGCGGGTCTCCGTTCACGAGGGCGCCGATGTCGAGCGTCTCGGCGTCGAACGTGTAGCCCGCGACGATCGCCGTCACGGCGTCGTCGTCGAGCGGCCCGGTCGCGGCGGTCGCGGCCGGCGTCTCCTCAGCCTCGGCCTCGGGGGCCGGCGCCTCGGGCGCCTCCGGGGCCGGTGCCTCGGGTGCCTCCTGCTCGACACCGGGCTCGGGATCGGCCGGAGCCGTCTCGTCGTCCGCCGCCTCACCTGCGGCGCCCTGCGCGGCCGCGGCCTGCGCGGCCGCCAGCCGGGCCTTCGCCTCCGCCGCCTTCAGGGCCGCCTCCGCGGCCTCGGCTTCCGCCTGCAGTCGGGCGAGTTCGGCCTCGGCGGCCACGACAGCGGGATCCTTCTCGGCGCTCATGGCAGTCAGCCTAGCGACGCGCCGCTCCCCCGCGACCGCCGCGTCCGGCGCGACGTTCGACGGTCAGCCCGCGCGCGAACGCGACCGCGATCAGGAGGGCGACCGCCGCCCCGATCAGCGCGCCGCCGATCGTGTCCGTCAGCCAGTGCGCCGACACGTAGGTGCGCGAGAACGCCATGAGCGCGATCCAGCAGGCGGCGAGCGCCGCCACCCACCGTCGGGGAAGGATGATCCAGAGCGCGAGCGTCAGGGTCGCGGCGTTCGCGACGTGTCCGGACGGGAAGGATCCGACATCCACCGTGACCAGGATGTCCTCCGGGCGTGCCCGGCCGAGGACGTGCTTGAGGATCTGCACCACCCCGGCGCTCGCGAGCGACGCGACCACGAAGTAGCCCGCGCCCCACGGCCGCCGGGCGACGAGGAGGACGGCAACCACGGCGAGGGGCAGCCACAGCGTCGCGATGCGGCCGCCCCCGGCCGCGTCCATGAACAGCGAGACCCAGAGCGCGAGACCGTCGGGCGTGCCGGCGAGCACGCCGTCCCACCACAGGTCGACGACCGTCGGGTCCGCGCCGGGAAGCAGCAGGCCGGCACCGAGCGCGATGCCCGCGGCGAGCAGCCCGACTCCCCACCACAGCCAGGCCCGGCTGATCCGATCCCGACGCGCGCTCATGCGGTCCCTCCCGTCAGGGGTTGAGCATCTCCACCGTGCGCGGCCGCACGACGAGCCAGAGCATCGCCACAGCGACCAGCGCGCAGCCGATCATCACCACCGCCATGGACGTGCCCGTGATCCCCTCGGGGCCCGCGACCGCGCCCACGATCGGCGAGATGAGGCCCGCGATGCCCGCGTTGCTGGCACCGAGCAGCGAGGCCGCCGTCCCGGCCGCCTTGCCGTGGCGGTCGAGGGCGAGCACCTGCGCGCACGGGAACGTGAAGCCGCAGGCGCTCATGAAGAACCACAGCGGGATGGCCGTGCCCCACAGGCCGAGCCCCAGCTGGTCGAAGACGACGATGAGCGTCGCCGCGATCACGAGCACCGCGGTGGAGCCGCCGAGCACCCACTGCGGCCCGAAGCGGGCGGCGAGGCGCGAGGCGACCTGGTTGCCGATGACGAGCCCGATCGAGTTCGCCGCGAACAGCAGCCCGTACTGGATCTCGTCGAAGCCGTAGCTCTCCTGGAACAGGAACGGCGAGGCCGACAGGTAGGAGAAGAGACCGGCGAAGGTCATCCCGCCGATGATCAGCACGCCGACGTAGACGCGGTCGGACAGCACCGACCGGTAGCGCTGCCACACGGTGCTCGCTCCGCGCTCCTGCCGCCGCGCGCGGGGAAGGGTCTCGGGGATGCCGAACACTGCCGCAGCGAGCATGACCAAGCCGTAGCCGGCGAGCACCCAGAAGATTCCCTCCCACGGCATCACGCCGAGCAGGGCGGATCCGATGAGCGGCGCGACGACCGGGGCGACCCCCGTCACGAGCGCGAGCCGCGCGAGCATCACCACAAGCCGGCGCCCGCCGAACAGGTCGCGCACGATCGCCATCGCGGCGACCGCACCGGCGGCGGCACCGAAGCCCATCGCGACGCGGGCGACGCCGAGCAGCGCGAGGTTCGGCGCGAGCGCGGCCGTGATGCTCGCGACCACGTGCAGGCCCGTCGCCACGAGCAGTGGACCGCGCCGCCCCACCGTGTCGCTGAGCGGCCCGACAAGCAGCTGGCCGAAGGCGAAGCCGATCATCGTGCCCGTCAGCGTCAGCTGGATCGCCGCCTCGTCGGTGGCGAAGTCGCGCTGAAGCAGCGGGAACGCCGGCAGGTACAGGTCGACAGTGAAGGGGCCGAGCGCGGTGAGCGCGCCGAGCAGCAGCACGTACAGCAGGCGCCGCGACGAGGAGATCGCATCGCCCGGGTGCAGCACGATGGGCGCGGTCGCCGGGTTCGGCCCGAGCGTGCGGATCGCGCCGGTGGCGGGCGGGATCGGGATGCTCCCCGTGAACGGGAGGGTGATCGAGTCTGTGCGCGGGGGCAGGGCGTCAGGCACGGGGCCCTTTCATCGTCGGGGAGAGGGATCGATCCTACGCCCACATAGCGTTCTCCGAGCCTCCGGTCAGCACTTTCGCTCCATGTGTCCGAATAGGATTGTCGCGTGTCCCCGCAGAAGCAGTCCGGCAACCCCGCGCGCCAGGCGCAGATCGAGCAGACCGTCAAGCAGCAGCGCGAGGCGAAGCGCCAGGAGAAGCTCGCCGAGTACCAGCGCCAGCTGAAGAAGCGCCAGCGCGGCAAGCTGCTCTGGTGGGTCGTCGGCATCGTCGCGGTCCTGGCGGTCGTTGCCGTCATCGTCGCGTCGATCGTGTTCGCGCCCCGGTCGTACACCGCCGGCAGCGAGGGCGCGACCATCGAGGGCGTCGAGACGTTCGATCTCGAGTCCGACCACGTCGAGGGCGTCGTCGAGTACGAGCAGAACCCCCCGGCCGGCGGACCCCACAACATCGCGTGGCTCAGCTGCGGCGTCTACGACCAGCCGCAGGCGAACGAGAACGCCGTCCACTCGCTCGAGCACGGCGCGGTGTGGATCACGTACGACGCCGACGAGATCCAGGGCGACGACCTCGAGGCGCTCCGCGAGCTCGCCCCGCGCACCTACTCGATCGTGTCGCCCTACGAGGGCCTCGACACCCCCATCGCCGTCAGCGCCTGGGAGCACCAGCTGAAGGTCGACTCCGTCGACGACCCCCGCATCGCCCAGTTCATCGAGGAGTACTGGCAGGGCGGCACCGCCCCCGAGCTCGGCGCCTCGTGCACGGGCATCGAGGGCCCCGGCAAGCTCTGACGTGTCCGGCTCCGACGAGACCGTCACCCGCCCGCGCCGCTGGCCGCTGATCGCTCTGGCGATCGTGCTCGTCGCCGGCCTGGCGTTCGCGATCGGCCGGTTCTCGACGTTCGGCGCGGCCCAGGGCGGCCCGAACGCCGCCGACATCGGCTTCGCCCGCGACATGCAGGTCCATCACGCGCAGGCCGTCGAGATGGCGCTGATCGTGTACCGCGACACCGAGGACGAGGAGGTGCGCCTCCTCTCCTACGACATCGCCACGGCGCAGTCGCAGCAGTCCGGCCAGATGTTCGGCTGGATCGAGGACTGGGGTGTGCCGCAGCACGGCTCGGATCCGCTCATGCAGTGGATGTCCGAGGACGGCGGCCACGGCCACGGCGGCTCCTCGACCGAGCCCGCGAGCGAGGACGAGCTGCGGGCGGCGATGGGAATGGCCGACGAGGACGAGCTCTCCGCGCTGCGCGAGGCGACCGGCACCGCGCAGGACTGCCTCTTCGCGTCCCTGATGATCCGTCACCACGAGGGCGCGATCGAGATGGTGGATGCCATCCAGCGGCTCGGCAGCGATCCCCGCGTGGGGCGTGTGGCGGGCGGCATGGCCGAGTCGCAGGAGCGCGAGATCCAGGCCCTTCAGTCGGTGCAGGAGCGCCTCGGCTGCAGCTGAGCGGCCTCACACGCACAGCGGCTGCGGCGGAGACCGATCGTCGCCGCCGCAGCCGCTGTCGCGTCAGCCCTTCGCCGACCCGGCGAGCAGGCCGCGGACGAAGTAGCGCTGCAGGAACAGGAACACAAGCAGCGGCACGATGATCGCGATGAACGCGCCGGCCGTGAGCAGGTGCCAGTCCTCGCCGCGCGATCCCGTCATCTGCGCGAGGAGCTTCGTGATCGGCGCGACGTTTCCGTCGGCGAAGATCAGCGCCACGAGCAGGTCGTTCCACACCCACAGGAACTGGAAGATCGCGAACGACGCGATCGCCGGCATGCTGAGCGGCAGCACGATCCGGAAGAAGATCTGCCCGTGGCCCGCCCCGTCGACGCGCGCGGCCTCGATGACCTCGTGCGGGATCTGCGAGATGAAGTTGTGAAGCAGGAAGATCGCCAACGGAAGGCCGAAGATCGTGTGCGCGATCCAGACCTGCGCGTACCCCGCCTGCCCGAAGGCCTGGATGATCGGGAAGCCGAACAGCTCGCCCCGCGAGAACAGCTGCAGGAGCGGGATGAACGCCATCTGGATCGGCACGATCTGCAGCGCGAACACCAGCACGAACAGCAGGTTCCGCCCGCGGAACTCGATCCACGCGAAGCCGTACGCGGCGAGCGTGGCGATGATCAGCGGGATGATCGCCGCCGGCAGCGTGATCGCGAACGAGTTCACGAACGCGCCGAGCATCGTCAGACCGCCCGTGCTCGAGTTGAGCGCCTCGCTGTAGTTGTCGGTCGTCCAGCCCCAGTTCTGCAGGGCCGTCCACCATCCGTTGCGCTCGATCTGCTGACGGGGCCGGAACGACGACACCAGCACGCCGAAGGTCGGCACCGTCCAGATCGCCGCGATGACGATCGCCGCGATGGTGGCGACGGGCGACGTGAGCCGCCGCTTGGTGTCGCCGAGCACCGGCTTCCTGCCGTTCTTCGCCGTCGTGACGGCCTGGGTCGTCGCCACGACCTCCTCTGTGGCAGCCATCACCGCACCTCCCTCTGCGCCCGGAGCTGTCTCGCGTTGTAGATGACGAGCGGCAGCACGAGGATGAACAGGATGACGGCGTACGCCGCCGACCGTCCGGGTTCGAAGCTCCGGAACTGCTGGTACATCTCGTTCGCGAGCACCGAGGTGTTGTTGGCGCCGGCGGTCATGGTGCGCACGATGTCGAAGATCTTCATCGACGCGATGGCGATTGTCGTCAGCACCACGATCAGCGAGGGGCGGATTCCCGGCACGACGACGTTCATGAACCGCTCGAAGCCGTTCGCGCCGTCGAGCTCGGCGGCCTCGAGCTGCTCGGTCGGCACGCCCTTGATGGCGGCGGAGAGCACCACCATCGCGAATCCGGTGTAGATCCAGACGAACACGATGATCAGGAACAGCGTGTTCCACGGCTGCACCTGCAGGAACGGGACGGGGCTGCCGCCGAGCCACACGATCAGCTGGTTCACGAAGCCGATCTGCTCGGCGTCCGCCGGACGCGCCGTGTACATGAAGCGCCAGATGATCGACGCGCCCACGAACGAGATCGCCATCGGCAGGAACACGAGGATCTTGTAGACCCTCTCCCCCCGCGTCTTGTCGATGAAGTACGCGTACACGAGACCGATCACGGTCGAGAGCACCGGCGCGATCAGCACCCAGACGATCGTGTTCACGACGGTCCGGATCCCCTGCGGCTGCGTGAAGATCCACAGGAAGTTGTCGAAGCCGACGAACGCCGTGCCGCGCGAGTTCATCATCGACTGCGCGAACGTCTGGATCACCGGGAACACGAGCCCGACAAGCAGCAGGATCAGCGCCGGAGCGAGGAACCCGAACAGCTGGAAGAGCGTTCCCGCTCCGTCGCGGGAGCGCAGGTCGAGCCAGAAGAACAGCGCGCCGAGCACCCCCGCCGCGATGATCGCCCATGTGTACGACTGAAGCGCCCACATGATGCCGAGCGGGATGAGCACGCACGCGGCGAGCCGGATGATGGTGTACATCCGGCCCGCGCGCGGCGCGATCTCGATGAAGAAGAGCAGGATGCCGACCGCAGCGACGAACACCCCGATGATGATCGGGATCTCAAGCCACGGCGACAGTGTGCTCAACCATGTGAGGAATGACGCCATGGTCGTCGGCTGCTACTCGGCCGGCCAGCCGGATTCGATCTGCTCCAGCACCTGCGACGTCTCGGCTCCGTTCACCCAGTCGCGCATCCCCTGCCAGAACGAGCCGGAGCCGACGACCGAGGGCATGAGGTCCGAGCCGTCGAAGCGGAACGTCGTCTCCTCGCTCTGCAGGATCTCGATCGCCTCCTTGAGGATCTCGCTCTGCGCGTTCTCCGGGTCGAGGCCCTTGTTGGCGCTGATGACACCGCCGAGCGAGACGCGGGAGTTCGCCCACTCCGGGCTCGACAGGTACTCCTGCACCTTGACCACAGCCTCCTCGTCGCTGAACGCGCCGACGATCTCGCCACCACCCGTGACGACCTCACCCTCCGCGCTGGAGTCGTACGGCGGAAGCATGAACGCCCAGACGTCGCCGTCGGGGGCCACCTCGCCGCCGGCCTCGACGATGAAGCCGTCCAGGAAGGACGCCTGGTGCGTCAGCATGCAGTCGCCCTCGACGAGTGCCGTGGCGACGTCACCGAAGGGCGTCGTGCCGATCGAGGCGACGTCACCGAAGCCGGCGTTGACGTAGTCGGGGTTGAGCAGGATCTTCGCAGTCTCGTCGAAGGCGCTCTTGATCTGCGGATCCGTGAAGGGCACCTCGTTCGCCACCCACTGGTCGTAGACCTCGGGGCCGGCCTGACGCAGGACGAGGTCCTCGATCCAGTCGGTTCCCGGCCATCCGGTCGCCGCGTCCGATCCGAAGCCGGCGCACCACGGCGGGTTGCCGGTCGCGTCGCGCATCTCCTGGGTGAGATCGAGCAGACCCTGCCAGTCGGTCGGGACCTCCCAGCCGTTCTCCTCGAACACGCTCGGCTGGTACCAGACCCAGCCCTTGACGTTCGCCATGAGCGGCGCGCCGTAGATCTTGTCCTCGAAGGTGGCGTAGCCCTCCCAGTCCTCCGCCCAGTTCTCGCGGAGGTTGTTCACGACGCCCTCGGGGGCCTCGAGCAGGTAGCCGCGGCTCGCCATGTCGGCGAGAAGACCGGGCTGCGGGAAGATCGCCAGGTCAGGCGGAGTACCGCCCTGCGCACGCACGGCGATCTGGGCCTCGAACTCCTGCGACCCCTCGTACACGATGTCGATGTCGTTCTCCTCCTCCCAGTCCGCCCAGGACTGCTCGAGGAGTTCCTGCTCCGCGTCGATGATCGTGCCGTACACGGTCACCTGGTTGTCTCCGCCGCCGCCGTCTCCGCCGCCGCCGTCTCCGCCGCCACCCTGCACTCCGGGGCCGCCGCTGCAGCCCGCGAGTGCGAGCACGGTGATCCCTAGGCCGGTGGTCGAGAGGATGAGCCTCTTTCGCTGTGCAGTCGACATCGTCTGCTCCCGTCTGTCGTCGCGCGATCCTGCCGCGCGCCTTTCCCTCGGGTTCGGAGGGCTGTGCCGCCGACACTAGTAGCCCCCGGGATCGCGGACAACGATCCCCGAGTCACGGGAGTGTCACGGACTGAGCGGCAAGCCCGCAGACGACGAAAGCCCCGGGAGATCCCGGGGCTTTCGCGCGAAGTGAATCCGAATGGATTACTTGAGGGTCACCGTGGCGCCGGCGGCCTCGAGGGCCTCCTTGGCCTTGTCGGCGGTCTCCTTGTTCGCACCCTCGAGCACGGCCTTGGGCGCGCCGTCGACGACGGCCTTCGCCTCGCCGAGGCCCAGCGAGGTGAGCTCGCGGACGGTCTTGATGACCTGGATCTTCTTGTCGCCGGCGGCCTCGAGGATGACGTCGAACGAGTCCTTCTCCTCGACCTCTTCGGCAGCGGCGCCACCGCCGGCACCGGCGACGGCGACGGGAGCGGCAGCGGTGACCTCGAACTTCTCCTCGAACGCCTTCACGAACTCGCTGAGCTCGATGAGGGTCAGTTCGGAGAACTGCTCGAGCAGCTCCTCGGTGGTGAGCTTCGCCATGATGTATCTCCTAGATAGATAAGTGGTTTGTGGGGATGAAACGCCGGCTGCTTACGCGGCCTGAGCGGTCTCGAGCTTCTCGCGAAGAGCGTCGATGGTGGCCGCGGCCTTGCCCATCGTGGCCTTCATCATGCCCGCCGCCTTCGCCAGCAGAACCTCGCGGCTCTCGAGCGACGCGTACGTGTTGACCTCGTCGGCGGAGAGGGCCTTGCCCTCGAACACACCGCCCTTGATCACGAGAAGCGGGTTGGCCTTGGCGAAGTCACGCAGCGTCTTGGCGGTGGTGACGAAGTCACCGTGCACGAACGCGATGGCCGACGGACCCTTGAGGTCGTCCTCCAGCGAGTCGAAGCCCGCAGCCTTGGCGGCGATCTTCGTCAGCGTGTTCTTCACCACGGCGTACTCCGCGTCCTGACGGATGTTGTTGCGCAGCTCCTTGAGCTGGGCAACCGTCAGACCGCGGTACTCGGTCAGCAGGACGGCGTTCGAGCTCTCGAAAGACTTCGTGAGCTCGTTGACCGATGCATCCTTCTGCGCCATGGTCACTCCTTGGTGGGTACGAGATGCCTCACGGCGGTGAGGCACCGACCGAGGACCACCCCCGAAACGCAGAAAAGCTCCGGCGCAAGCGCACGGAGCTCAGATCCGGAGATCTCATTCGTACACCTGCGCGGGCCCCTGCGATGCAGTGCTTCGATCGTTCCGCGCAAGCGCGAGAAGATGACCGGCGGTCTTCGGCTTCGACAAGCTTAGCACGCCGTGCGGGCGCCCCCGAACCGTCAGTCGGACAGCGCGAGAGCGCGGAACATGTCGCGCTCGCGCAGGCGCTCGCGGTTTGACGCCGGCGCGGGGGCGACCTCCGCGACGGTCTTGCCGGTCGTGCGCTGGTAGAGCTCGTCGATGAGCCGCGTCGCCAGGCGGACGAGCTGGGCGATCTCGCGATCGTCGCGCTCGATCCACGTGCACTTCGGCTCGTCGTGGAGCGGCTGGAAGTCGCGGTGCTCCTCCCACACGAACAGCGTGCGCTCGGCACCGAGCACGTGCTGCTGCCACCAGACCTGCCGCAGATAGCTGCGCGGGATCGAGCGCCACGACTTGTTCGTGGTCTTGATCTCGGCGAGCGCGACCCGGCCCTGCGCATCCACCCCGATGCCATCCGGCGTCGCGAGGTGGCGCTTCTCGACGACGGCGTGGAACAGCGCGCTCGAGGGCTGGATGCCGTGGGTCGCGGCGACCCACGCGGCGATCTCCGGCTCGCGCCGGCGGCCGTGGTCCGTGTAGGAGTTGCCGGAGAAGCGCGAGCCCATCAGCTTCTGGTCGGCGGCGCGGGCGATCGACTTGTCGCTCGCCGTGAGCGAGGCGACATCCGTCGCGGTGATTCCCCGGGCGCGAGCCCTGAGCCACGCGACCCGGTCGCGGGAGTCCGCGAGGATCCGGGCCTGCAGTTCGGGGGTCACCCATCGACCCTAACCCCGGCGGCCGACACCATCCTGACGCAACGCCCGCGGGTCGCCATCCCGCCTCCCGCACCGGCGCCGCGGATCTGTTTCACCGCCGAAACACCCGCGAGACATTGGACGGGTTGACTCTCGATACGAGGGATCGGGCGACGACGCACGATCCGCTGGAACGCCGAGAAGGGGACGATCGATGAGATTCCGCCCGGCACGCACGATCACTCCGCGCTCGGCAGGCCTCGCCGGCACACTGCCGGCGCCTCCCCCCGAGCAGATGCGCGCCGTCGTGTACGACGGACTGGGCGACGCGTCCATCCTGCGGGTGGAGACGGTCCCCGCGCCGGTGCCGGTCATGGACGAGGTGCTCGTGCGCGTGGTCGCCGCGGGCGTGAACCCGATCGACGCGAAGACCCGCGCGGGCCGGGGCGTCTCGCACGCCGTCGGCGCATACCCGGCCGTGCCGGGGTTCGACTTCTCGGGCGTGGTCGTCACCTCGCCCTACGAGGCGCATCCGCTTCCTCCCGGCACCGCGGTGTACGGCATGGTGGCAGCCCCGCGCACGCCGGGGAGCTACGCCGAGTACGTCGTCGCGCCGTCGCTGTCGCTCTCCGCGAAGCCGGCGTCACTGTCGCACGCCGAGGCCGCGGGCGTGCCGCTCGCGGCCCTGACGGCGTGGCAGCTTGTCGTCGAGACCGCCCGCGCGCACGAGGGGCAGCGCATCCTGATCCACGCGGGATCGGGCGGCGTCGGCCACTTCGCCGTGCAGTTCGCCGCGTACTTCGGGGCGCACGTCACCGCCACCACGTCCTCGGCGAACGGCCCCTGGCTGCGCGAGCTCGGCGCCCAGGTCGTGATCGACTACACGACGACGCGCTTCGAGGGCGTGGTGACCGACGTCGACGTCGTGATCGACCTCGTCGGCGAGGCGCATGCGCACACAGGGCGCCGCTCGCTCGGCGTGCTGCGCCCGGGTGGTCTGCTCGTCGTCGTCCCGACCGGCAGCTGGCCCGAGTATGCCGAGGCCGCCGCGGAGGCGGGAGTGCGCGCGACCAGCTTCAAGGTCACGCCCGACGGCACCGCGCTCGGGACGATCGGGCGGCTGCTCGACTCCGGCGCGATCCAGGTCTACATCGAGAAGGTGTTCGAGCTCGAGGACGCCGCCGAGGCGCATCGTCAACTCGAGCTCGGCCACACCCGCGGCAAGCTCGTGCTGCGGGTCTCCGCCGACTGATCCGGATCCCGCGGATCAGTCCTGCTCGAGCGCGGCGCGGGCGGCGGTGATGACCGCCTCGCGGATGTCGGCGAGCAGCGGGGACCGCAGGTTCCACTGCTGCCAGTACAGCGGCACGGTGATGCGCGGCCCGTCAAGTCGCACGAGGCGGCCGGCGTCGAGCGATGACTGCGCCTGCATCGGCGGCAGCAGGCCCCATCCGAAGCCGAGCCGCACCGCGGTCGCGTAGTCCTCCGAGGCCGGGACATAGTGCCGCGGCGGACGGGTCGGGTCGACTCCCCGCTCCTCGAGCCACTGCGTCTGCAGGTCGTCGGTGCGGTCGTAGTCGACGACGGGAGCTGCGGCGAGGGCGTCGAGCCCGGATCCCGCCGGGAACCAGCGCTCGATGAAGGCGGGCGATGCGACCGGGTGGTACACGGTCGATCCGAGGTCCGTGACCACGCAGCCGGCGATGGGGTCGCGCTGCGAGGTGACCGCGGCCGTCACCGTTCCCGCCTCGAGCAGTTCGGCGGTGTGATCCTGGTCGTCGCGGTGAAGCTCGAGCGCGATGTCGTGCGCGTGAAGCACCGGCTGCAGCGCGGGGAGGAACCACGTCGCGAGCGAGTCGGAGTTCACCGCGATCGGCACGTGCATCCGACCAGGGCCCTCGAGCCCGAGCTCCACGCCGGCGTCGTGGCCGAGCAGGGCGTACTGCCGCGCGAGTCGCACGACGACCGCGCCGGCCTCCGTCGCCCGCGCCGGCTTCGCCCGCACGACGAGTACCCGGCCGAGCTGGCCCTCGAGAGCCCGGAGCCGCTGGCTCACCGCGGACGGCGTGATGCGCAGCCGCCTGGCGGCGCCGTCGAGGCTCCCTTCGTCGACGATCGCCGCGACGGTGGCGGCCAGATCGGGCGCGATCAACATGAAGCAGTCCTTAATCGAGCGAAGAATCTTGAACGTCGCTTTTGATCATCGCACGAACGCTCCTACCGTCGAAGGGTGCTCACCGCCTTCTTCGCCGGCCTCGGCCTGTGCCTCTCGCTGATCATCGCCCCGGGCGCGCAGAACGTGTTCCTGCTGCGGATGGGCGTGCAGCGGCGCCACGTCATCGCGCTCGCCGTGACCTGCCTGGTGAGCGACGCGATCCTGATCACGGCGGGCGTCGCCGGGTTCGGCGTGGTCGTCGAGCACCTCCCCTGGCTGTTCGAGCTCGTGCGCTGGGGCGGCGTCGTCTTCCTGGCGGCATACGGATTGATGGCCGCCTGGCGGGCGCTGCGCCCGCAGGAGCAGTCGATCGTGCTCGACGAGCCGGCGGCACCGGTCGCCGCTCCCGCATCCGACCTCGGCGGCGGCACCGCGACGCTGGTGCGCGTCGCCCAGACCGCACCCTCCCGCACGCTGGCGCCGGCGATCCTGTCGTGCCTGGCGATCACCTGGCTGAACCCGCACGCCTACCTCGACACGGTGTTCCTCGTCGGTTCGGTGTCGGCCGGCTACGGCGACCTGCGCTGGGTGTTCGGCGCCGGCGCCGTCGTGGGAAGCGCGATCTGGTTCTCGCTGATGACGGTCGCCGCACGCTTCGCGGCGCGCTGGCTGCGCTCCCCGCGCGCATGGCGCATCCTCGACGCCTTCATCGCCGTCGCGATGCTGCTGCTCGCCGCGGGGCTCGCCGTCGCCTGATCCGCGCGCCACGATGGAGGCATGACTCCTCGGCAGCTGTGCGTCCACGTCATCGTCCGCGGCCGGGTGCAGGGCGTGGGGTTCCGCTTCGAGACGCGCGCACAGGCCCGGCGCCTGGGCGTTGCCGGGTGGGTGCGCAACCTCGCGGACGGCTCCGTAGAGGCCCTCGTCGAGGGCGAGGTCGCGGCCGTCGACGCGCTGCTCGCCTGGATGGAGCACGGGCCGGCGGGCGCCGCGGTGACGTCGCTCGACACCTCCCCCGCAGAGCCGACCGGTGCGAGCGGCTTCGAGATCCGTCGCACCGCCTGATCCGGATCATCCGGGAATGCGGAAGGGGCCCCGCCTGGCGGCGGAGCCCCTTCTGCGATGCGCGAGTTACGCGATGACGTTGACGTCCAGCGGGATGCCAGGGCCGAACGTGGTCGACACGGCGCCCTTCTGGATGTAACGGCCCTTGGAGCTCGACGGCTTCAGGCGCACGATCTCGTCGAGCGCGGCCTGCAGGTTGGCGTCGAGCTGCTCGGCCGAGAACGACGCCTTGCCCACGATGAAGTGGACGTTGGCGTGCTTGTCGACACGGAACTCGATCTTGCCGCCCTTGATCTCCTCGACGGCCTTGGCCGGGTTGGGGGTCACGGTGCCGGTCTTGGGGTTCGGCATCAGGCCGCGGGGGCCGAGGACCTTACCCAGACGACCGACCTGGCCCATGAGCTCCGGCACGGACACGGCCGCGTCGAAGTCGGTCCAGCCGGCGGCGACCTTCTCGATGAGCTCGGTGCCGCCGACCTCGTCCGCACCGGCCGCGATGGCGGCCTCGGCCGCGGGGCCGTTGGCGAAGACGATGACGCGGGCGGTCTTACCCGTGCCGTGCGGCAGCATGACGGTGCCACGCACCATCTGGTCTGCCTTGCGCGGGTCGACCGAGAGCTTCAGCGCGACCTCGACGGTCGAGTCGAACTTCTTCGAGCCCGTCTCCTTCGCGAGGGCGACGGCCTCGGTGGGCGTGTAGAACTTGCCGGCCTCGAGCTTCTCGACGGCGGCAGCGTAAGCCTTGGACTTGGTAGCCATGTTGGTTATCCCCCTCAGTCCTCGACCGTGATGCCCATGGAGCGGGCGGTGCCGGCGATGATCTTCGAGGCGGCCTCGATGTCGTTCGCGTTCAGGTCGGGCTGCTTCGTCTTGGCGATCTCGGCGACCTGCTCCTTGGTGAGCTTGCCGACCTTGACCGTGTGCGGCGTGGCCGAGCCCTTCGCGAGGCCGGCGGCCTTCTTGATGAGCTCCGCGGCCGGCGGGGTCTTCAGAACGAACGTGAAGCTGCGGTCCTCGTAGACGGTGATCTCCACGGGGATGACGTTGCCGCGCTGCGACTCGGTCGCGGCGTTGTACGCCTTGCAGAACTCCATGATGTTGACGCCGTGCTGACCCAGGGCCGGGCCGATCGGCGGCGCCGGGTTGGCTGCACCGGCGTTGATCTGAAGCTTGATCAGGCCGGTCACCTTCTTCTTCGGTGCCATTTCCTCTTCCTCTCATCGAGCGGATGCCGGTTGCATCCGCTCTCCCGCACGCAGGACCATCCGGAGATCCGGATCCTGCGAGCGGTGTCGTTCGCGCAGACATGGCGCAAACCAGTAGATCTTAGCAGAGCAAGAGGGGGCCGATCCTGTGGATCGACCCCCTCGCGCTCGTGAGAAGAACTAGACCATCTTGGTGACCTGGTCGAAGCTGAGCTCGACCGGGGTCTCGCGCTCGAAGAGCGAGACGAGGACCGTGAGCTTGCCGCTCTCGGGCTTGATCTCGCTGATCGTGCCGGGAAGGCCCGCGAACGAGCCCTCCTTGATCGTGATCGTCTCGCCGGTCTCGAAGTCGACCTCGGCGGGGATGACGCGGGCCTGCGTGGCGCTGCCCTTGGGGGCGCCGCTCTTCGCCTGAGCCTGTGCTTCCTTGATCTCGACGAGGGGCTTCAGCATGTTGAAGGCCTCCTCGAAGCGCAGCGGCGTCGGGTTGTGGGCGTTGCCCACGAAGCCGGTGACGCCCGGCGTGTGGCGCACGACCGACCAGGTGTCCTCGTTGAGCTCCATGCGCACAAGCACGTAGCCGGGGATGCGCACGCGCGTGACCATCTTGCGCTGGCCGTTCTTGATCTCGACGACGTCCTCCATCGGGACCTCGACCTGGTAGATGTCGTCCTCGACCTCGAGCGTCGACTTGCGCTGCTCGATGTTGGCCTTCACCTTGCGCTCGAAGCCGGCGTAGGAGTGGATGACGTACCACTTGCCCTCGAGCGAGCGCAGCTCCTGGCGGAACGCCTCGTACGGGTCGGCGTCCGCATCCGCGTCGGCGTCAGCCTCATCCTCGTCGCCGTTCACGTCGGGGCCGTCGTAGGGGGCGACCTCGGTGGCCTCGGCGGCCTCGCGCTCGGCGGCCTCCTCCTCCACGGAGTCGTTCAGCACCTCGGCGGCGGCCTCGACCTCTTCGGTCTCGTCGATGTTCAGGGCGTCGTTCACGATCGCGTCAGCCTCCGGGTCGTCGATCTCGATGTCTTCGTCGCTCACTTCGTCGTCCTCGTCATTCGGGCCGTCGATGTGCATCGCGAGGTGCTCGGCGGAGTCGCTGGCGTGCAGGTTGGCGTACAGGACGTTGCCCTCCTGGGCCTCGTCCTCCTCGCTCGACTGCTCGGCTGCCGGCGCCCAGTCGGCGTCGTCGACGTGCTTTTCAGACACTGGCGTTCATCTCTTCCGTTCAACGGCGGATGAGCGGGTGCGCTTCATCCGCATGCTCACCTGCCGAGACAGGACGAGCGATGCGTCAGCAGGTCAGGCCGGGACTCCGAAGACGACCGTCGTGACCCACGAGAAGAGGTAGTCGAGACCGTAGACAAGGGCCATCATCACGACCACGAATCCCAGCACGACAGCCGTGAACTTCAGCAGCTCCGAGCGGGTCGGAGTCACGACCTTGCGGAGTTCGGCGATGACCTGGCGGAAGAAGATCACGATCCGTGCGAAGAAGCCGGGCTTCTTCTCACCGCTCGTGCCTGCCGCGACGACGTCGCCGCTTGCTGCGTCCTGGACCATTGACTGCCTTTCGTGAGTCAGCTGACGCTGACGCGCAGGGCGGACAGGAATCGAACCTGCAACCTGCGGTTTTGGAGACCGCTGCTCTGCCAATTGAGCTACCGCCCTAGAGATCCGTCGGACCCCTGGATCATCCGCTCCCCCGCCCGTCCGGAAGCCGGGCACGGCGAAAGAATGCAGATGACAACTGCCACACAAGCATACGGCATGCCCTGAGACCCCGCGAACCGTGGGGCCGCCCGCGCGTGGCGCCGGACGCGGGCTGCGTCAGGCGTTCGGGAGGAACGTGTACTTCGTGGAGAGGTACTCGTGGATTCCCTCGAAGCCGCCCTCGCGGCCCACGCCCGACTGCTTGACGCCGCCGAACGGGGCCGCGGCGTTCGACACGACGCCCGCGTTGAGGCCCATCATCCCCGTCTCCAGGCGCTCGATCATCCGGTGCCCGCGCTGCAGGTCCTCGGTGTACACGTACGACACCAGGCCGTACTCGGTGTCGTTCGCGAGGCGCACGGCATCGTCCTCCGTGGCGAACGTGGCGATCGCCAGCACCGGGCCGAAGATCTCCTCGCGCAGGATGGCGCTGCCCGGCTGGACGCCGGTGACCACCGTCGGCTGGTAGAACGTGCCGGGGCCGTCGAGCCGCTCGCCGCCCGCGACCACCGTCGCGCCGCGCTCTGTCGCATCCGCCACCAGCTCGACCGCCTTGTCCACGGCATCGGAATCGATGAGCGGGCCGATCTCGACCCCCTCCTCCGTGCCGCGACCGATCTTCATCTTCGTGACGCGCTCGGTGATCCGCTGCGCGAACTCCTCGGCGACCGACTCGTGCACGATGAAGCGGTTCGCCGCTGTGCAGGCCTGGCCGATGTTGCGGAACTTGGCGAGCATCGCGCCGTCCACCGCCTTGTCCAGGTCGGCGTCCTCGAACACCACGAACGGCGCGTTGCCGCCCAGTTCCATCGACACCCGCAGCACGCCCTCCGCGGCCTGCGCGATGAGCTTGCGCCCGACCTCGGTCGACCCGGTGAAGGAGAGCTTGCGCAGCCGCGGGTCGGCGATGATCGGCGCCGACACCCGGCTCGACGACGCCGAGGTCACGACGTTCACAACACCCTTCGGAAGGCCCGCCTCCACGAGCAGCTTCGCGAAGAACAGCGTCGTCAGCGGGGTCAGCTGCGGGGGCTTGATGACCACCGTGCAGCCCGCGGCGAGCGCCGGCGCGATCTTGCGGGTCGCCATCGCGAACGGGAAGTTCCACGGCGTGATGAAGAACGACGGCCCCACCGGACGCTGCGACACGATGATCCGGCCCGTGCCCTCCGGGTTCGAGCCGTAGCGGCCCGCGATGCGCACGGCCTCCTCGCTGAACCACCGGTTGAACTCGTTGCCGTATGTGACCTCGCCCTTCGCCTCGGCGAGGGGCTTTCCCATCTCGATCGTCATCAGCAGCGCCACGTCATCCGCGCGCTCTCGGACGAGCTCGAACGCGCGACGCAGGATGTCGCTGCGCACGCGCGGCGGGGTGTTCGCCCACTCGTCCTGCACCGCCACGGCCGCATCGAGCGCGGCGATCCCGTCCTCCTCGGTCGCGTCGGCGACGTGCGCGACGACCTCGTTCGTGGCGGGATCGCGCACCTGGAAGGTCTTCCCCGACGAGGAGTCGACCCATTCGCCCCCGATGAACAGGCGGGTGTCGACCTCGTCCAGCAGCGCCTTCTCGCGTTCGTTCACGGTTCTCCTCCGAGTTCGCGTCTGTCTCAGTCCGCGATCGCGTCGGCGCCGACGCCGCAGACCGTCCTGCACTGCCGACATTACGCCTGCCGCCGGGGGCGGGCGCGCGACCGTAACGGCTCTCATGCGACGGGGCATCAGCTACTACGCTCGTGCGTGTGACCGACCGCGCCCCCCTCTCCCGCAAGCTCTCCGCTATCGCCGAATCCGCCACGCTGAAGGTGGATGCAAAGGCGAAGGCCCTCAAGGCCGAGGGAAAGGCCGTCATCTCGTACGCCGCCGGGGAGCCCGACTTCGCGACGCCCGCGTTCGTCGTCGATGCGGCCGCCGAGGCGCTGAAGGACCCGGGAAACTTCCGGTACACCCCGGCCGCCGGCCTCCCCGCGCTGCGCGAGGCGATCGCGGCGAAGACGCTTCGCGACTCGGGCCTGGACGTCCCCGCGTCGCGCGTCGTCGTCACCAACGGCGGCAAGCAGGCGGTGTACCAGGCGTTCCAGGCGGTCGTGAACCCCGGCGACGAGGTGCTGCTGCCCGCGCCGTACTGGACCACCTACCCCGAGGCGATCCGCCTCGCCGACGGCGTTCCCGTCGAGGTGTTCGCGGGCGCCGACCAGGACTACAAGGTCACCGTCGACCAGCTCGAGGCTGCGCGCACCGACCGCACGACCGTGCTGGTGTTTGTATCCCCGTCGAACCCGACCGGATCCGTCTACACGCCGGAGGAGACGAAGGCGATCGGCGAATGGGCGCTCGCCCATGGCATCTGGGTGATCAGCGACGAGATCTACCAGAACCTCGTCTACGAGGGCGCCCGCGCCATGTCGATCGTCGAGGCCGTCCCCGAGCTCGCCGAGCAGACCATCCTGCTCAACGGCGTCGCGAAGACCTATGCGATGACCGGATGGCGCGTGGGCTGGATGGTGGGGCCCGCCGATGCGATCTCGCTCGCGGCGAACCTGCAGTCGCACCTGTCGAGCAACGTCAACAACGTCGCCCAGCGCGCGGCCCTCGCCGCCCTGACGGGCTCGCAGACGGATGCCGAGGAGATGCGCGTGGCGTTCGACCGCCGCCGCCGCCTGATCGTCGGAGAGCTGTCGAAGATCCCCGGCGTCGAGGTGCCGAACCCGCTGGGTGCGTTCTACGTGTACCCCGACGTGCGCGGCCTGCTGGGCCGCGAGTGGGCCGGCCGCACGCCGGCCACGTCGCTGGAGCTCGCCGACCTCATCCTCGACGAGGCCGAGGTCGCGGTCGTGCCCGGCGAGGCGTTCGGCCCCAGCGGCTACCTGCGCCTGTCGTACGCCCTGGGCGACGACGCCCTGCTCGAGGGCGTGCAGCGCCTGCAGCGCCTGTTCAGCTGACAACTCTTCCGCACGGTCGTCCGCGTCCGCGGGCGGCCGTGCGCCGTACCATCCTCATCGGAGAGACATGGCTCGTTCCCTGATCACGGGCACCCCGTGGCGTGTCATCCTGCTGTACTCGGTGCCGCTGCTGCTGGGAAACATCGTGCAGCAGGCGTATCAGATCGCCGACACGATCGTCGTCGGCCGCTACCTCGGTGTCGACTCCCTCGCCGCCGTCGGCGCGACGGGAAGCCTGCTGTTCCTGCTGCTCGGATTCGCGTGGGGCCTCACAAGCGGCTTCGCCATCCCCACCGCGCAGGCGTTCGGGGCGCAGGATGACGCCGCCGTGCGCCGCTCGGTCGCGGCCGGGACGATCCTGACCGCGATCGTCACTGTGATCATCACCGTGGGTGCCCCGCTCATCGCGGCCCCCGCGCTCGCGCTGATGCAGACGCCCGCCGAGCTCATGGACGAGGCGACCGTGTTCACGCAGATCAGCTTCCTGGGCGCCGCCGGGATGATGTTCTTCAACTACCTCTCGGCGATCATCCGCGCCATCGGCGACTCGCGCACGCCGCTGGTGTTCCTCACTGTCTCGTGCGTGCTGAACATCGCGCTCGTCCTGCTGTTCGTCGGCGTGCTCGACTTCGGCGTGGCCGGTGCGGCGCTGGCGACGGTGCTTGCGCAGAGCGTGTCGGTGCTGCTGTGCCTCGACTACGTGCGGCGCCGCCTGCCGGTGCTTCACGTGCGACGCGAGGACTGGCGCGCGGCACGCGATGATCTGCGCGAGCACCTGCGCCTCGGCCTGCCGATGGGCTTCCAGGCGTCGATCATCGCGATCGGCACGATCACGGTGCAGGTCGCGCTCAACACGCTCGGCACCGAGGCGGTGGCGGCGTACACGACCGCGTCGCGCATCGACAGCCTGGCGATCGCGCTGCTGCAGTCGCTGGGCCTCGCCGTGTCGATGTACGCGGCGCAGAACCTCGGCGCCCGCCGCCCCGACCGCATCCGTCGCGGCGTCTCGCAGGCGACCTGGCTCGCGGTGGCCGCGGCCGTGCTGCTTGGCCTGTTCATGATCCTCCTCGGCGCGCCCATCGTGCGGCTGTTCGTCGGGGACGGCGCGGACGCCGTCGTCGAGCTCGCGCACGGGATGCTGATCATCAACGGCGCCGCCTACTCGCTGCTCGGCGTGCTGTTCGTGATCCGCGGCGCCCTGCAGGGACTCGGCCACACGCTCATCCCGACGGTGACGGGCATCGTCGAGCTCGTGATGCGCACCGCCGCGGCGGTGGTGCTCGGCGGCGTGATGGGCTTCATGGGGGTCGCGCTCAGCAACCCGCTGGCCTGGCTCGGCGCCGTCGCACTGCTGATCCCGTCCTACGTGAGCGCGCACCGCAAGCTCGCGACCATGCGGGTGGAGCCGCGCGAGGTCACCCCCACGACGACGATCCCCGTGATCGGCCCCACCGACGGCTCGATGGTCGTCGACGCCGTCGTGACCTCGCCGATCCCGGTGATCCGCCGGATCCGCCGCCGCCGCTGACGGACGTCGCGAGCGACGGGATGGGCTAGAGCTCGACGCCGACGAGCACCGGCTCGGGCATCAGCACGATGCCGAACTCCGCGGCGACGCGGCTCTGCACAAAGCGGGCGAGCTCGCCGACCTCGCCGGCCGTGGCGCCGCCGCGGTTCGTGAGGGCGAGCGTGTGCTTCGTCGACAGCGATGCGCGCGAGCGCGGCAGCGAGAAGCCCTTCGGCAGCCCCGAGTTCTCGATCAGCCACGCGGCGCTGACCTTCACCTGCGTCTCGGTCCGCGCCGGCGGCGGGACGTAGCCGTCCCACTGCGACAGCGGGATGACCGACACCGCGTCGACCGTGGGCGTCATCGGCCACCGCGGGCATTCGGCGGGAAGAGTGCGGGAGACCGCCTCGGAGACGATCGGGTTGTTGAAGAAGGATCCGGCGCTGTGCGTGTCGTGATCCGGCTCGTTCAGCACCATCCCCTTGCTGCCGCGGATGGCGAGCACGGTCTCGCGGATCCAGGATCCGGACACCGCCTGATCCGGTGTCAGCCCGAGGGCCGACCGCAGGCGCGCATCCGCGACCGGGCGCGCCTCGTGCCCCACCCGCGCGAGGTCGATCGTGAGCGAGAGCACAACGGCCGAACGCGGCGCGACCGACCCGTAGTGGTGCTTGAGCACCGACGTTCGAGGCCCGAGGCCCAGCTCGGAGGCCGGCACCGTCGAGACGTCGCCGGTGGCCTCGTCGATGAGCTCGACCTCGACGAGCGTCTGCACGATCTCCTGGCCGTACGCGCCGACGTTCTGGATGGGGGCCGCTCCCGCGGTGCCGGGGATGCCCGACATCGCCTCGATGCCGGCGAGCCCCTGCGACACGGTCCACGCGACCAGCTCGTCCCAGTTCTGCCCGGCCTCCACGCGCAGCCGCACGAAGCCGTCCCGCGCACCCGGGATCTCCTCGAAGCCGGACGTCAGGATCCGGATCACCGTGCCGGGGAACGGCTCGTCTCCGGCGAGCAGGTTGGATCCGCCGCCGAGCACGAACCACGGCTCGTCGCCCGTCTCCCAGACGTCGCGGAGCGCCGCGACGAGTTCGTCGCGCGTGTGCGCGTCGACCATGCGCGCGGGCGCGGCACCCACGCGCAGCGTCGTCAGGTCCCGCAGCGGGATCGGGGCGACCTCGGGCATCACGCCCTCCGGACGCGCACCTGCGCCTTGCCGAGCACGCTGGTGCCGTCGAAGGTGACCGTGAGGTCGATGCGGGCGGTCTCGTCGTCGACCTGGCCGACCTTCGCCGAGACGGTCACATCCGCGCCGGTCTCGGCATCGACGACGACGGGCTTGCTGAAGTTCACGGCGTAGTCGACGATCCGGCCGGCATCGCCGAGCCACTCCCCGATCGTCGCGACCGCGAGGCCCATCGTGAGCATCCCGTGCGCGAGCACGCCGGCGAGGCCCACGCGGGCGGCGACGTCGTCGCGGTAGTGGATCGGGTTGAAGTCGCCCGACGCTCCCGCGTAGCGCACGAGCGACTCGCGGGTCAGGTGGACGGTGCGCTCGGCGATCACGTCGCCGACGGTGAGCTCGCTCACTCTTCTCCCCCGATCAGCAGCACGGACGTCGCCGTGACGATGTGGCCGCCCTCGGCGTCGAGGATCTCTGTCTCGCTCGTGACCATCGCCCCCGCGCCCATCGCGCGGACGCCCGTGACGGTCATCCGGCCCGTGACCTCGTCGCCGGCGACGATGGGCCGGGTCCAGCGGAAGCTCTGCTTCGCGTGGATCGTGCGCTCGAGCACGATGCCCGAGTCGGGCTCGGCGAGCAGCTGCTGCAGCGTCAGGTCCTGGATCACCATGGCGAATGTCGGTGGGGCTACGACGTCGGCGTAGCCGAGCGCGGCCGCGGCCTCCGGGTCGTGGTGCTCCGGCGCATCGGCGAAGACGGCGCGGGCGAACTCGCGCACCTTCTCGCGGCCGACCAGGTACGGCGGCGTCGGCGGGAACTCACGACCGAGCAGTTCGGGATTCACTGGCACCACCCGATCCTATCGACCGAGCGCTGGTCGCTCGCCGGTCAGGCGGGCTTGCGGGCGACGACCGTGAACGTGCTCGGCACGCGGTCGCGCTCGTCCTCGGGCCACGCGTAGCCGCCGGGCACCTCGACCATCCGGTCGCTGAAGCGCCACGGCAGGGTCGTGTCCTCGTCGAGCCGCAGGATCTGCAGCCCGGCGCCGATGAGCGCGTTCACGACCTCGGACAGCGGATGCGGCCACTCGTAGGTGCGGGTGCTGGCGAGGGTGCCGTCGCCGGCGTACGTGGTCTCCTCATCCCACTGCTGCGCCTGCCCGTTCGGGAAGTACCGGTATCGGATCTCGAGCCCCTCGGCGTTCTCGTCGAGCGAGTACAGCGCCGGATGCCCGTCGCGGATGTAGAACAGGCCACCCGCGCGAAGCAGCCCCGCGATTTGCGCGGCCCAGCGATCGAGATCGGCCAGCCAGCAGATCGTGCCGATGCTGGTGTAGACGAGGTCGAAGTCCCCGGTGACCGCCGCGCGGGCCTCCAGCACGTCGCTGTGCACCCACGTCGCGTCGGCCGCCTGGCGCTCGAAGAGGCGCGCGGCGGCGGCGAGCGCCTCGGGCGAGAAGTCGACGCCCGTCACGGTCGCGCCGGCCCGCGCGAGCGAGAGGGTGTCCGTGCCGATGTGGCACTGAAGGTGGCAGACGTCGAGGCCCGCCAGGGACGGAAGGAAGCGCTCGAGCGCGGCGAGGTCGTGCCGCACCACGTCGGACAGGTGCGTCGGGTCGTCGTACGCCTCGAGCCCGTACGCCTTCTCGTGAAGAGCCACCCGCTCCTCCCAGTTCGCGAGGTTCGCCTCGCGCGCCTCGTGCCACTCGACCGCCGCGTCTTCTCCTGCCATGCATCGAGCGTATGGCCAGGTGGAGCCCGTAAGCTGTCGCGCGTGTTCTGGATGGATCGAGGCCCCGTCGGGGCGGAGGAGGTCGTCGGCGCGTCCCGCGCCGGCAGGAGCTGACGCGCACCCTCGCGCGCTCCTCGGCTGAACCAGCCGCCCGGCTCCGGCCGTCCCCTTCCCGCCGCACGCGGCGACATCCGGGTGCTCCGCACCCTCACTCACAAGGACACATCCATGCTTCCCGTCACCGAGCGCGACATCCGCGCCTCCTTCGTCAACGCCAGCCGCAAGGAGGTCTCCGACCTCACCCTGCCCGCCGGCTTCGCCGACCTCGACTGGGATCGGCTCGACTACCTCGGCTGGTCCGACCCGAAGTTCCCGCGCCGCGCCTACGCGGTCGTCGAGCTCGACGGCCGGCTTGTCGGCATGCTGCTGCAGCAGGCCGAGCAGCGCACGTCGGCCCGGGCCCAGTGCTCGTGGTGCGAGGACGTCATGCTGACAAACGACGTGCAGTTCTTCGCCGCACGCAAGGCGGGGCCCGCCGGCCGCAAGGGCGACACCGTCGGCACGCTCGTGTGCGCGAACTTCGGCTGCTCGGCGGTGGTCCGCAAGCTCCCGCCGCTCGCCTACGAGGGGTTCGACCGCGAGGCCGCGCGCGACGAGCGCATCCGCCGCCTCGGCGAGCACGTCCGCGCGTTCGCGCGCGCCCTCGGCGCCTGAGGATCGCTCAGATCAGGCCGAGGGCGGCGACGGCATCGCGCTCCTCGATCAGCTCGGCGACGGACGCGTCGATCCGGGCCCGCGAGAAGTCGTCGATGTCGAGGCCGGGCACGATCCGCCACTCGCCGCCCTCGGCCGTGACCGGGAACGAGCAGACGAGCCCCTCCGGGACGCCGTACGAGCCGTCGGACGGCAGTGCGGCGGAGGTCCAGTCGCCCGGCGCCGTGCCGAGGGTCCAGTCCCGCACGTGGTCGATCACCGCGCTGGCGGCGGAGGCGGCCGACGAGGCCCCGCGCGCCTCGATGATCGCCGCGCCGCGCTTCGCGACGCCGGGGATGAAGTCGTCCTCGATCCAGGAGCGGTCGAGCCTGGCCGCCGCGGGCTCGCCCGCCACGAGCGCGTGGGTCAGGTCGGGGTACTGCGTGGCCGAGTGGTTGCCCCAGATGGCGACGCGCGACACGTCGGCCACCGGCACGCCGAGGTGCCCCGCCACCCGGCTGAGCGCGCGGTTGTGGTCGAGGCGCGTCATGGCGGTGAAGCGCCCGGCCGGCACGCTCGGCGCGTGCCGCTGCGCGATGAGCGCGTTGGTGTTGGCCGGGTTGCCGACGACGAGCACCCGCACATCGTCCGCGGCGGCGGCCTCGATCGCCGCGCCCTGCGGCCCGAAGATGCCGCCGTTCGCCTCGAGCAGGTCGCCGCGCTCCATCCCCGGCCCCCGCGGCCGCGCGCCCACCAGCAGCGCGATGTTCGTCCCGTCGAACGCGACGCGGGCATCGTGCGTGATGTCGACGCCCGCCAGCAGCGGGAACGCGCCGTCGTCGAGCTCCATGGCGGTGCCCTCGGCCGCCTTCAGGGCCTGCGGGATCTCCAGCAGCCGCAGCCGGACGGGCACATCCGGCCCGAGCATGTCTCCCGCGCCGATGCGGAACAGCAGCGCGTAGCCGATCTGACCGGCCGCGCCGGTGACCGTGACGGTGACGGGTGTGCGGGACATCGCGGATCCTCCTGAGGCCGGGCCGGATGCTCTCATCCTGCCCCGCCGCGTGCCGCCCGTCGAGGGCGGCGGAGGTCAGTCGTCCTTCGGCTTGCGGCTCGCGCGGATCGCGCGCTGCGTCATCTGCACGAGGATCAGCGTGAGGAACACGACGAACAGGATGTTCGCGAGCTGCGGGTCGATCGCACCGGCCGTCAGGGCGCCCAGCGGGGTGGTGACGCAGGCGGCGACGCCGATCCCGAGCCCGGCCACGAGATCGACGTTCTTGTGACGGATGTTCCCGATCGTGCCGGAGATCGTGGTCGGGATCATCATGAGCAGCGAGGTGCCCTTGGCGATCAGGTCGCTCGCCCCGAACAGCAGGATGAGCACCGGCACGACGACGATCCCGCCGCCGACGCCGATGAGGCCCGACATCACGCCCGTCACCAGGCCGGTCAGGACGAGGGCCGCGCCCGACCAGAAGGTGAGGTGCAGCTCGGCGTCGCGCGAGGGGATGACGAAGAACAGGCTGACCATCACCACGATCAGGAAGCCGACGAAGATCCACCGCAGCAGCGGCTCGGACAGGCGGTTCAGCAGGCGGGTGCCGAGCTGGGCGCCCACCACCGCACCCGCGGCGAGCAGCAGGGCGGCGATCCAGTCGACGTCGCCGTGCACGGCGTAGGTGATGACTCCCACCGCGGCGATGGGCATGATCGCGGCCGAGGAGGTTCCGGAGGCGAGGCGCTGCCCGAAGGCCGCCAGCATCACGAGCAGAGGGACGATCACCGTTCCGCCGCCGACGCCGAACAGTCCGGACAGGAACCCGGTGAGGAGGCCGATGCCCGCGTAGGTCAGCAGGGCACGGGGTCCGCGGGAGCGGAGGGCATCGATCACCGTGCCACCCTACCGGGCGGATGTGACGGTCCCGTTCATCGCACATCGTCTCCCGGAGGGCAAGAGCCTTGAGCGGATGATTCGCCCGCCGGACAGTGGACCAATACGAGCGAGACAGGAGGCGCGATGAAGGCGATGGTGTACCGCGGCCCGTACAAGGTGCGGGTGGAGGAGAAGGACATCCCCCCGATCGAGCATCCGAACGACGCGATCGTGCGCGTCACGCGCGCCGCGATCTGCGGCTCGGATCTTCACCTGTACCACGGCATGATGCCCGACACCCGGGTCGGCACCACGTTCGGGCACGAGTTCATCGGGGTCGTCGAGGAGGTGGGCCCGTCCGTCGAGAACCTGCAGGTGGGCGACCGCGTGATGGTGCCGTTCAACGTGTACTGCGGCTCGTGCTGGTTCTGCGCCCGCGGCCTGTACTCGAACTGCCACAACGTGAACCCGAACGCCACGGCGATCGGCGGGATCTACGGCTACTCGCACACGTGCGGCGGCTACGACGGCGGGCAGGCCGAGTACGTGCGCGTGCCGTTCGCGGATGTCGGCCCGAGCGTCATCCCCGAGTGGCTCGACGACGACGACGCGCTGATGCTCACCGATGCCCTGCCGACGGGATACTTCGGCGCGCAGCTCGGCGACATCGCCGAGGGAGACACGGTCGTGGTGTTCGGCGCCGGCCCCATCGGGCTCTTCGCGGCGAAGTCGTCGTGGCTCATGGGCGCCGGCCGGGTGATCGTCGTCGACCACCTGGAGAACCGCCTCGCCAAGGCGCGCGAGTTCGCGCACGCCGAGACGCTGCACTTCGGTGAGCACGACGACATCGTGGTCGCGCTGAAGAAGGCGACGGATCATCTCGGGGCGGATGTCGCGATCGATGCGGTCGGGGCGGAGGCCGACGGCAACCTCACCCAGCACATCACCGCGGCGAAGTTCAAGCTGCAGGGCGGCTCGCCCGTGGCGCTGAACTGGGCGATCGATTCCGTGCGGAAGGGCGGCAACGTCTCGGTCATGGGGGCGTACGGCCCACTGTTCTCGGCCGTGAAGTTCGGCGACGCGATGAACAAGGGCCTCACGCTGCGGATGAACCAGTGCCCCGTCAAGCGGCAGTGGCCGCGGCTGCTCGAGCACATCCGCAACGGCTACATCACGCCGAGCGAGATCATCACCCACCGGCTGCCGCTCGAGGACATCGCCGAGGGGTACCACATGTTCTCGGCGAAGCTCGATGGCTGCATCAAGCCCGTGATCGTGCCGAGCGCCGCCTGAGACGAGCGAGGAAGGAGAACGACATGCCGTACACCGCTGAGGACCCGAGGCACTGGTCTCCCGACGAGCTGCGCGCGCGCATCCCCGGCTGGGGCGTCGACGCCGACCCGGCCGACCGGCCGTCGTACCCGAAGCAGCGGTTCGCGCCCGGAGAGACCGGCGCGCACTGGGAGCTGCCCGAGCAGCAGCCCGAGCGCACGCCGCGGGAGAGGTCGATCGAGCATGCGCGGCTCACGCCGGTGTTCGGGACCGCCGCTCCCCTGCACGGGCTCTCTGGGGCGATCCGGCGCTTCGCGTACGCCCGGTTCAGCGAGGGCCGCGCCGCGCACTGGCTGCTGCTGATCGTCGGCGACCGCGTCGACGCCGTCGAGAGTCACCTGCTGTCGGTGGCGAAGGGACGGCCCGACAACCCGATCACGCAGACGGGCATCCTGAGCGAGGGGCGCCGCCACGGTGTCGCCTCGCGCTTCGGCACCCGGCGGGCGGACGTGAAGCACCACTGGCTGGATCCGATCATCGTGGCCGGGCCGTGGGTGCTCGCCGCCTGGAGCGTCGTCTCGCTCCTGCGGAGGACGATCGGCCGCCGCTGAGCGGTGGGGCCGACCGGATCAGGACGGATGCGGCCGCGCGCGGTCGTCTCCCTGATCGGCGTCGGCGTCGGCATCCGGATCCGTGAACCCGGCGAAGTCCGTCTCGCCGTGCTCGGTGGCGAGACGATCGGCGTCCTCGTGGTCGAGGTTCGCGGCCTCGCCCTGCGCGCCGCCGTCTGATCCGTGGTGGTCCGGGAGGTCCTCGTGTTCGGTGCTCATGCCGGCACGCTATGCGTGCGATGTCCCGATGTGGATGGGGTTGCCGCGAGAGGCCGGACGTGCAACCACAGTCCGGGTGGCCTCAGCCCTCCGCGGGGCCCTCGTCCTTCACGGCCGAGATCTCGAACTCGAGCGTGATCTTCTCCGACACGAGCACGCCACCAGTGTCGAGCGCCGCGTTCCACTCGAGGCCGAAGTCGCGGCGGTCGAGGCGTCGGGTGCCCTCGAAGCCGGCGCGCAGCTTGCCGAACGGGTCGCGCTCCACGCCCGTGAACGCCAGCGGGATCGTGACCTGGCGCGTGACGTCGCGGATCGTCAGGTCGCCGATCACGTTGAGCGCGTTCTCGTCGACCTCGTCGATCGCGGTGCTGCGGAACACGATCTCGGGGTAGGTCTCGACGTCGAAGAAGTCGGCGCTGCGCAGGTGCTCGTCGCGCTGCTTGCTGCGGGTGTCGATGCTGGCGGTCTGCACGCGCACCTCGACCCACGACTCCTCGGGGTTGTCGACATCCAGGTGGATGCGGCCGTCCACGTCGTTGAAGGCGCCGCGCACCTTCGTGACCATCGCGTGGCGGGCCGAGAACCCGATCCGGGTGTGATCGGGGTCGAACAGCCAGTCGCCGCTCAGGGAAGCGTCGAGTGCAGTCATCGTTCTCCTCGGGTGAGAATCCGTGCGCGCCCTTGCCGGCACGTCCGCCCAAGGCTATCGTGCACCGTCCCGCGATGTCCCGGGATTCAGTACGATGCCGCAGAAACGACAACACCTCCGAAATCCCTGATCGAATCAGGTTTCGGAGGTGTTGATCTGTAGCAGGAGCGGGGCTTGAACCCGCGACCTCACGATTATGAGTCGTGCGCTCTCACCAACTGAGCTACCCTGCCATTCGCATCTCGGTCGCAAGATGTCGAGAGCCCCGAGTCAGGATTGAACTGACGACCCCTTCCTTACCATGGAAGTGCTCTGCCACTGAGCTATCGGGGCGTGCTGCCCGCGCCGGGGCAACCACACGAGGATATCATCCTCAGGGCCAGGACTCGAAACGAGTCCCCGCCCGCGCGCGTCTCACTCGTCGGAGGCGCTCGCCACCTCTTCCTCGGCCGCGTCGGTCTTCGGGTAGTGCGTTCCGGCGTACTGCTCGAGCCACGGCATCGGGTCGATCGCCTGATTGTTCGGCAGGCGCAGCTCGAAGTGGAGGTGGGCGCCGAACGAGCGGCCCGTGTTGCCGACGAGGCCGATCACGTCGCCGACCTCAACCTGCTGGCCCTGACTGACGCGCAGCGAACCGTACTGCATGTGCGCGTAGTGGCTCGTGATCATCTCGCCGTCGATGACGTGGTCGATGTAGACGTTCACGCCGTAGGCGCCGCCCGACTCGGTGGCGATGCGCACCGTGCCGTCGGCGATCGCCTGCACGGGCGCCCCGTTGCCGGGCGTGAAGTCGATTCCCTCGTGGAGGCGACCCCAGCGCTGCCCGAACGAGTACGACTTGCTCGTGCCCAGGGCGATTGGCCACTGGATGTCGGCCGTCGGGTCGTTCACGTAGAAGGCGTTCGCCGTGTTGATGCCGGTGACCTCGGCGAGCTCGGCGAACGTGGCGGTCTCGTAACCGGCCGAGCTCTGCACCTCTGCGTTCTTCACCTCGGCGGGGGCGACGAAGGCCTGGATCTCCTGCTCCGTCTCGTCGGCGGCGGCGATCGAGACGCCTGCAGCGGCCGAGGCGCTCTTCGTGGGCGCGAGCGCGGAGAACGGAGTGGTCATCCCCACGGCGAGAAGTCCGACGACGCCGAAGGCGCTGATCGAGGCCGTGAGCGTGGCGACGCGGCGGACGGTGGCGGGCCGGCCGCGGTGCGCGGGGCGGGCCTTCGTCTGCGGAGCCGGGCGCGGCTCATCCGACGCGATCGGGGTCTCGCCCGTGAAGTTCAGGGCACGTGCCGCCTCGATGAAGAGATCGACGGGCTCGTCCGCCGGCTCTTCGGCCGTGGCGGCCTCGATGACCTCGGCCACAGGCTCCTCGGCGACGCGCGACGCCTCGGCCGCGGGCTGCTCCACGGCGGACTGCGTGACCGTCGGCTCGTCGGCGATGGCGGGCTTCGCGGCGGCGGGTTCCTCAGTCGAGAGGAACGGCAGGTGCAGCACGGGCTCGCTCGGCACGGGGACCGCAGGCACGGCCGCGGCGGAGCGCACGCGCGAGGACCGGCGAGTGAGGGGCGCGACCTCGGCGAGCATCTCGGGCAGGGGCTCCGAGGCGTTCATCGCGGTGTGCGGTGCGCGGGCGCGGAGCTCACGGCGCGACAGCGGCGCCTCGACTTCCGGGCGCGGCGCTGCGACGCGACGTGAGCGGCGCGTGGGCGCGGACTCAGACGGGGGGACGTCGAAGGGCACAGAGAGACTTTCGGGTTGGTGCGCCGAGGCACTTTGGGGAGGGTCGGCGAGGGGCACGGGTTCATCGTCGTCCGTCTCGGGTGACAGAGTAACGATTGGGTAAACACTAACCGGTTGCGACTGAAAACGCCATGTGCGGCACTCCCTGTGGGCGGGACCGGAGTCGGCAGCCCGCTGTGGACGACCGATCGGGCGTCATCCGAGGATCCGTTCGCGCAGACGCTCATAGAGTTCTGGCCCGCCGGTGATCGCCAGGTGCCGGCCGAACTCGTCGGGCGCGAACCAGCCGGTGCGCCCGCCCGCCTCGTCGACCAGCAGCCGCCCCGCGGCGATGTCCCACGGTCGCAGTCCGCGCTCGAAGTACCCGTCGAGGCGCCCCGCCGCGACGAACGCGAGGTCGAGCGACGCGGCGCCGATCCGGCGGATGTCGCGCGCGAGCGGCATTGCACGCCGCAGCGTCTCGAGGTCGCCGGTGTGAGTGCGCGGGTCGTAGCCGAGCCCGGTTCCGAGCAGCGCTCCCGCCGGCGCGTCCGTGTTCACCTGCAGCCGGATGTCGCCCAGCCAGGCCCCCTCGCCCTCCGCCGCGCGGAACGTCTCGCCGAGGGTGGGAGCGTGAACGACGCCGGCGAGCGCGCGCCACTCCCCCGGGTCGACCGAGCCGCTCACCGCGGCGATCGAGACGGCCCAGGACGGGATCCCGAACGCGTAGTTGACGGTGCCGTCGATCGGATCGACCACCCAGGTGATGCCGCTCGTGCCCTCCGCGTCTCCCGACTCCTCGCCGAGGAACCCGTCCTCGGGCCGCGCCGCCGCGAGGCGGCTGCGGATGAGGGCCTCGACCTCGCGGTCGGCCTCGGTGACGATATCGGCGAGCGTCGACTTCGAGGCCGCGATCGCGACCCCCGCGACGCGTCGGCGGTGGGCGAGCTCGCCCGCCTCCTCGGCGATGGCGCGGGCGATCTCCTGGAGTTCGAGCGGCGAGGTCATGCCTTCACGGTATCGGGGCCGGATGACGGCCCTCCGTGCGGGCGCTCAGCGCGGCGGCATATGCCCGCCCCGGTCACCCGGGTACGGCGGGACCGGCGGGACCGGGGGCTGCGGCGCCTGAGGCACCGGCGGCACGGGCGCCGGAGCCTGCTGCGCGGGCGGCTGCTGCTGCATGGGCGACTGCGGAGCCGAGGTGGGCGTCTGGAACACCGTGGGGACACCCGTGTAGTAGGCGTTCCAGTCGGGGGAACCGTCGGGCATCACCGGAAGCGGCGTGCGACCGTCGGCGTAGGTCGGCCACTGCTGAAGCTGCGGCGCCGCCTGCGGCACGCCGTAGCCCGGTGCCGCGGCGTACGGGGCGGGGCGCGGCTTCTTCGGAGCGAACAGGGCGTTCAGCAGCGGGATCATCAGCGTGCCCACGACGGCGAGGATCGCGAGGGCGACCACCACCCGCCAGTAGAACTCGTGGAAGTCGAACGTGTCGGCGAAGGCGAGGAAGAAGAGGAGCATCAGCACCAGAGCGCCGGTGAGCGCGGTCGTGGCGATCGTGATGGCTCGGGTGAACGTGGTGACGTGGCGCTGGTGCGCCTTCCACAGGAAGTGCTGCGTCCACACCGCGAGCTGCACGAGACCGATCGCGAGCAGGAGATGCCAGATGCGCTCGGCGACGTTCTCGTCGGTGTAGGTGTCGCCGAAGTCGGTTTCGACCACCTCGAAAGGCGCCCAGATCTTCACGGCGCCGACGAGCAGCACGAGCACCCAGCCGACCATGCTGGCGAGCACGAGCCACGGGGGCCGCCGCTCGGCGAGGCTCGCCTCAAGCAGCACGCAGGCCGAGAATCCGGCGAGGAGCACGATGGTGGCGAGGAGCACGATGGTGAGGAACGCGCGCCCGACGAGCTCGTTGCCCTGCGGGCCGATCAGCACCCACACGACGCAGACGATGGCCGCCGCGATCAGCGCGCCGATCGCGATCCAGATCGCGCCGCGCAGCACCTTCGGCATGCCGGGCACCTGCGGGCGTCCGGGCTCGGCGGCGGGCGCGGTGCCCTGAGCGGGTGCCTGATGCGGCGCCTGCTGCTGCGGCGCCGGCTCGTACGGCGCACCGTTCGGTGTCGACATGGAGATCCCCCTTCTCGATGCGGACCAGCGGCCCTGCGGGATCATCCTGGCACGGGGCGAGCGCGCGCCGACAGGACGGTGGACAGCCCGGTGCCGGGAACGACGAAACCCCCAGGTCTCCCTGGGGGCTTCGATCGGTGTGGCAAGTGAGGGATTCGAACCCCCGAAGCATGACGCGGCTGATTTACAGTCAGCTCCCTTTGGCCGCTCGGGCAACTTGCCAGGCGTACCCGACCGACTTATCCAGCCGACCGGAGACGCGTGTCAATGTTACCTGCACCTTGCCGTGCACTGAAATCCAGCCCCTCGCCCCGGGCGCGGCGCGATCCTGCGTCGGTGTCAGGCGGCCTTCGCCAGCACCCGCTCGACGAAATCGCGCGTGCGGCGCTTGGTTCCGTCGATCTTCATGTCGACGCTCGTGCGGTACTCGTTGGGGGCGAGCGGCAGGGCCAGGCGCACGTTCTCGTGGCACGACAGATCGGCGCAGATGTAGGTGCCGACGCTGTCGCCGTGCTCCCCCGCGCTTCCCGCCTTCCGCGCGGTGAACAGCGCCACCTGGTTGCCCGGCTGCATCGTGCGGCAGATGTTGCAGAACGCCGAGCGCGCGTTCGACGCCCCGTCGGCCGCGCGCAGCACGACGCCCGCGAGTTCACCGTCGATCTCGGCCACGATGTAGCCGCGGCTGCGCGTGCGGGGGTCGCGCCAGGCGAGGAAGTCGAGGTGATCCCACTCCGTGAGCAGGAAGTCGTGGGGAAGGGCGATCGCGGACGCGTCGGTCCGCTCGGCGTTGACGAACGACTCGCGGATCTCCGCCTCGGTGAGCGCGCGCATGCAAACCTCCCGGATGTCTGCCGGATCCGCCGTCGCGCGGATCCCTGACGAGTCTACGAATCCCTGACGACGTGGGGCCTCGGCTGGGCGACGCGACGCAAGTAGGCTGGCGCCATGGCTGACAGTTCTTTCGACATCGTGTCCAAGGTCGACAAGCAGGAGGCGGACAACGCCCTCAACCAGGCCCGCAAGGAGGTCGAGCAGCGCTACGACTTCAAGGGAACGGATGCGTCGATCGCCTGGAGCGGCGAGCAGATCCTGATCACCGCCAACAGCGAGGAGCGCGCCAAGGCGGTGCTCGACGTGTTCCAGTCGAAGCTCATCAAGCGCGGCATCTCGCTGAAGAGCCTCGAGTCGGGCGAGCCGACCCCGAGCGGCAAGGAGTTCAAGCTCGTCTCCAGCCTCAAGGACGGCATCTCGCAGGAGAACGCGAAGAAGATCGGCAAGATCATCCGCGACGAGGCCCCGAAGGGCGTCAAGTCGCAGATCCAGGGCGACGAGCTGCGCGTGTCGAGCAAGAGCCGCGACGACCTGCAGGAGGTCATCCGCCTCCTCAAGGCCGCCGATCTCGACATCGATCTGCAGTTCATCAACTACCGCTGATCCCACCGGCGAAGCCCGGCCGGGATGGCCCCGCGTACGAGCGCCACTGAGCGGCACGACGCCGGGCTGCACCCTGCTGGGCCTGCCTCTGCTCGCGTAGAATGACGAGGATCTGATCGCTGCGGGCGCGGTTGGCGTGTGCAGCACGCTCCCCTCCTCAGCCGCGCGATCCCACAGCCATGGCAGGAGTTGAATGAGCGGCCTGACGCCGATCGACAAGGGCAAGCAGCTGCTGGCGGACTCGGTCTTCCAGTACCTGGGTGCCGCGATCATCGATGGAACCCTCGAGCAGGGTTCGCGCATCCGCGATGCCGAGCTCGCCGAGAAGCTGAACGTGTCGCGCATGCCGATCCGCGAGGCGCTGCAGCGCCTGGAGCGCATCGGCCTGGTCGAGATGATGCCCAGCCGCTACACGCGGGTGACGGTCGTCACCGACGAGCTCGTCCGCGCCTCGCTCGCCTACGCCGGCTACAAGTGCGGCATCGAGATCTACGCCACGCTGCCGAGCATGACCGACGAGCAGGCCGACCACGCCGTCGAGCTGCTCGATGCGATGGACGGCGCCCTCGGCGACGCCGCGGCCTCGATCGCCGCCCGCATCGCCTTCTCGCGGTACATCGCCTCGCTGACCGCCGAGAACGTCTACAAGCAGCACCTCGAGGATCTCGACCTCGCCCTCGAGCGCAACCTGACCCACGTGGGTCCCGTCGTCTCCGACGACGAGCTGCGCGAGAACTACCGCCGGCTGCGCGAGGCCATCCGCGCGCGCGACAAGGTCGCCGCCGAGCGTCTCGTCCGCGAGCAGTTCGGCCTCTGAGGACAGCGGCTCAGTCCGAGGACGCCGCGAAGCCGCGGATCCAGCGATCCAGGCGGGCATACGCGTCGCGACGCACCGCGGGGTGCGACAGGAACACGTCGTGCAGCGCCCCGTCGAGGCGTTCGACCGTCACCGTCCGACCGAGCCGCAGCGACGCCCGCGCCACGTCCTCCACATACAGCACGGTGTCGGACCGGGTGAGGTCGTCGCTCCAGCGGACCGGCAGCGTGCTGCGCGCCGACAGCATGACGCACACGGGCGCCGTGATGCCGAGGCCCTTCGCCACGGCATTGTGGCCGCCCAGGATGGCGTCGAGCCAGCCCGCATAGACAGGGAAGCCGGACGCGGGGCGCCAGTCCGCGTCGATCGACACGGGATCGTCGGGGTCGGCCGCCTCCTCCACCGCCCGCGAGTAGAAGCCGTGGTCGGTGATCCGGATCTTGTCCAGCGGACGCCACCGCGCGCGCAGTTCGACCATGGGCGACAAGGCGGTGCGGGCCACGGCGCTCAGCTGGAATTCGAGCCACGGGCTGTTGAGTACAAGCGCCGCGACCTCGTCGGGGTGCCGCGACGCCCACAGGCTCAGCACGAGGCCACCCGTCGAGTGGCCGAGCAGGATGAGCCGGCGCCCGTCGCTGTCGCCGCGCGCGTCGAGAGCCGCCCGGATGTCCTCGTCGTAGGTGGCGAGGTCGGTCACGTAGCCCGGCGTCTGCCACTCCCGCAGGCTGCGGCCGTACTTGCGCAGATCGAGCGCGAAGAACCGGGCGCCCCGATCCGTCCAGAACCGGGCGAGACGGCGCTGGAAGAAGTAGTCCGACCAGCCGTGCACGTACAGCACGTCGACGTTCTCGAGCAGCCGCGGCCGCTGCCAGAACCGCCGCGGAGCGGGGAGGTGCCGCACCACCGTGGCGACGACCTCGCCCTCCTCATCCGCGCCCAGCGGCAGCGTCAGGGCCTCGAACCCCTCACCGAGGACATCGGCGACCCATGTGGCGGACACGCCTGCCAGCCTACGAGGGCGTGCTCGTCAGGCTGTCCGCCGCGCGGGCCCGTGCCGGCCGCGCGCACGAAGGGGGCCAGATCGAACCCGATCGATCTTGCCCCCTTCGCTCTGCGCAGCGTCACCTCACGCCGGGGCGTCCTCTCCCGCGAGGAAGTCCTTCAACCAGCGGGCGCTGCGCTTCGGCGTGCGCTTCTGCGACTCGAAGTCGACGTGCACGATGCCGAAGCGGCGTGAGTACCCCCATGCCCACTCGAAGTTGTCGATCAGCGACCACACGAAGTAGCCAGCGAGCGGCAGCCCTTTCTCCACGGCCTCGAGGCACGCCCCGACGTGCTGCGCCAGATAGTCCGTGCGCTCGACGTCGTTGATCGATCCATCCGGCTCCAGGGTATCGACGTACGTGGAGCCGTTCTCCGTGATGTACAGCGGCAGCTCCGGCGCGATCGCGTGCGCCTGCTCAAGCACGTCCACCATGCCATCCGGATGGATGGGCCACCCCGCAAACGTGCGCGGCGCGCCCGTGTCGACGAACTCGATTGACTCGCTGCCGGGGTAGGCGCTCGCCTCGCCGCGGTCGTTCTGCACGCGCGCCTCGCCCGCGCGCACGGTGTGCCGACTGTAGTAGTTGATGCCGAGGAAGTCGATCGGCGCGGCGATCACCGGCAGGTCCTCCGACTGCCCGGCGAACCACGCCTGCTCGCCGAGATCGGCGACGACGTCCTCCGGATACGCGCCGCGCAGCACCGGGTCGAGGAACAGCCGGTTGCTGAGGCCGTCGATGCGACGCGCTGCGTCGAGGTCGGCGGGCGCGTCACTAGCGGGCTTTACTGAGTACAGGTTGAGCGTGATGCCGACCTGCGCATCCGACGGCAGCGCGTCGCGCAAGGCGGGCATCGCGAGGCCGTGGCCCAGCAGCAGGTGATGCGCGGCGCGCGCAGCACGCGAGCCCTCCTGACGCCCCGGGGCGTGGTGCCCGCTGCCGTAGCCGAGGAACGCCGAGCACCACGGCTCGTTGAGCGTGATCCAGTGCTTCACGATGTCGCCGAGCTCCTCCGCGACGCGCGCGGAGTACTCCGCGAACCGCAGCGCGGTATCGCGGTTCAGCCAGCCGTCGCGGTCTTCGAGGGTCTGGGGCAGATCCCAGTGGTACAGCGTCGCCCATGGCGTGATGCCGCGCTCGAGCAGCTGCTCGGCGAGACGGCGATAGAACCCGATCCCCGCCGCATTCACGGGCCCACTCCCGTCCGCCTGGATGCGGGGCCACGCGATCGAGAACCGGTAGGCGTCTAGCCCCAGGTCGGCCATGATCGCGACGTCGTCCGCGTACAGGTGGTAGTGGTCGTCAGCGATGTCGCCCGTGTCGCCGTTCGCGACACGGCCGGGCGTGTGGCTGAAGGTGTCCCAGATGCTCGGACCCCGGCCGTCCTCCGCGACCGCGCCCTCGATCTGGTACGACGCTGTCGCCGATCCCCAGACGAACGACGGCGGAAAATGCGTGCGCTGCATCTCAGGCCTCCTTCGCGGGCGACAGCCAGTCGCCGTCGCCGTTCTCGTGAAGCGCGATCAGGATGTCGTCACGCTTGATCCCGAGCGCCGCGAGCCGGTCGACGACCAGGCCCGCGCCCCGCTGCTTCACCTCGGGCGTGTATCCGTTGTAGGCGAGGATCTGGATGAAGACGATGTCGGACCGGTCGGCATCGGGAAAGGTGCGGCTGTAGAACAGGTCACCCTGCTCGTGCACGCTGAAGATCTGAAAGAGGTCGTCGGCGGGAAAGTCCCAACCTTCGACCAGGCCCGCGTGGATCGCCGCGCTGATCTGGGGGCGGAGCTCCGCCAGGTGGCTGTGAAGGTCGACTCTGACAAGTGGCATCTTCTGCTGCTTCTCTCTCTGTGTGTTCTATCCGTCGTCGGTGGTCAGTGAGCCGCTCGGCTCAGCCGAGCTGGCTGTGGTCGAGCCAGTTCTCTGGGCCGGGCACGACCTGCTCGAGCTCCGCCCAGAAATCGTCGGGGAGCGCCGTGGTGGCCGCCTCGATCGTCGTTTCGATGCGCTCGCGCTTGCTGATCCCGACGATCGTGCTGTCGATCCGCGGATCGCGCGTCGAAAACCGGATCGCGGCGGTTCCGAGATCGGTGCCGTGGCGCGAACAGATCCCACGCATGCGCTCGATCGCTTCGAGTGTCGCCGCGGGCGCCGGGCGGTAGCCGTAGGTGGTATTGCGACCCGTCCGGTCGGCGAGGATGCCCCCGCCCAGCACGGCGGCGTTTATGATCCCCATGCCCTTCTCACGGGCGCGTTCGATCAGTTCCCCCGCACTGCGATCCACGAGCGTCCAGCGGTTGTGGACCAGCAGGACATCGAACACGTCGAGGTCGAGGTATCGACGCATCACGCGCACGTCGCCGCCCGCGAGACCGATGTGGCCGATCTCGCCGCTTTCGCGCGCGGCGACGAGCGCTTCGACAGCGCCCCCGGGTCCTGCAATCGCACCGAAGTCGTGGAACTCCGGATCGTGGAGGTGCACTACCGGCAGTCGTTCCAGCCCGAGGCGCTCGCGACTCTCCGCCAGAGAACGCCGCACCCGCTCCCCGCTGTAATCGGATCCCTGCGCGTCGGTCTTCGTGATCACCAGCGCGTCGTCGGGCAGACCGCCGTGCTCGGCGATCGCCTTTCCGATCCGCATCTCGCTGCGTCCACCCGAGTACCCGTTCGCGGTGTCGATCGTGCGGATGCCGCTGTCGAGCACGGCCCGCACCAGATCGATGGCGTCGCGCTCGGCGACCTCGTACCCGAAGTTCTCGGGCATACTGCCGAGCGGCGCTCCTCCGAGCGTGACCGGGCTCACCCGCAACCCGGTCGCCCCCAGGGGACGGAGGTCCCAGCGCACGCTCAGTCCTCTGTCGCCGTGTGGACGAGACCGTCGGGATCGGCGACCAGGGTCACACCCGCTGTATCGCCGACGGGAGTCGCATCGACGGGGATCGCGCCGTCGAACTCGACGGCGAGGAACCCGGGGGCGTCCAGCTGCGGCACGCGATGGGTCTTGTCCGCCTTCGCGTACGTGAAGATCTCAAGTGAGCTGTCCCCGTCGCGCAGGAAGTCGATCTCGTATCCGCGCGGATCCCATGCCTGGTGGATGCCCGACATCCGCGCGTAGCCGAGTTGCGCGAAGTACGCGATGGTGGCGTCGATGTCCTCGACGGTCTCCGCCACATGATCGAAGCGCGGCCGCTCCGGGTCGCCGAGCGCCCAGTCTGCGTCTACGAGCTCGCGATCGTAGACCTCGTGGTACTGGAGCGCGCGCTCGACGAGCTCGAGCAGTGTGCCGTCCGGATCGAAGAAGAACGTGATGCGCACCCCTCCCTCCGCCTCGATCGGGTCGAGGTGGAACGGCACGCCCGCCGTCTTGAGGCTCTCCACGCGGGCATCGAGGTCGGAGACCTTGAATCCGACATGGCGGAAGCCGGCCTGCAGATCATCACTGTCCCACGTCGAGACCGTCTCGCCAGACACCTTCACGAGGCGAATCACGCCGACGACGGCATCGAGCACGGCCCCGTCGTCGTCCTGGGAAAGGACCTCGACATCGAGGAAGCGCGTATAGAAGTCGACCGAGCGCTGGACGTCGGTCACATTGATGAGCACGGAACGGATGGCCACTGTGCCATTCCTCTCTGGTTGGCGCGGGTTCCCCCGCTTCGCGGCGTGATCGCCGCAGATCTACTTATTGACATTTAGGTACGAAGTGAGGACACGCCTCGGGCCTGTCGCGACGCGGATCGGTTAGGCGGAGGCTCGCATCGGCGCGATACGGGGGTTGCGGGCGTGCGGGGTCAGCACATGCTGAAGCGCCAGCGCTGCAGCCCCGACGGCGGCGGCGTCGAACCCCGGATCGGATAGGACCACATCAACCCCGTGCACCGCGCGCGCACGCGCGTGTCGGGAAACGAGATCGGAGATGGCCTGGGCGTAGATGGGTCCCGCGTCGTCGAAGCCGGGCCCGCTGAGATGGAGGCGATCGAGATCGAGAACGTTCACGGTGGACAGCACCGCTGCAGCGACGTATCGCGCCGACTCCCGCACCAGCGCGAGCGAGCGTTCCTCCCCCGATGCGGCCGCTCGCGCCAGCGCGTCGTAATCGCGCCGCAGCGCAGCGTCCTCCCCAGACAGCTCCAACTCCTTCGTCAGCTCAGGATCGCCCAGCGCGCGGCGCACTATCGCGCGCGGCGCGGCGAGCATCTCCAAGCACCCGCTCGCACCGCACCAGCAGGCGGGGCCGTCGACGTCGATGATCACGTGACCGATCTCGCCGACATTGGACGACGCGCCACGCGCGACGCGTCCGCCGGAGACGAGCCCGAGGCCGAAGCCGTTGGACATGTAGAGAGTGCAGAAGTCCTGCGTCGCTGGGATTCGACCGACCCAGTATTGCCCGAGAGCGGCGCACGCCGCGTCATTGTCGCGCACGACGGGCAGTCCGAGCCGGGCCTCGAGGATCTCCTGAACGGCGAACTCGTCCCATTCGTCGGCCGTCGTTGAAAGGCGACGGGACCCCGCGCCGAGATCAAGGCCCGCACCGGCGACGCCGACGCCGAGCACTTGGGATCGGGGAACCTCGAGCTCCCGGAACAACTCCTCGAGTTCTTCCACGATGCGCTCGAGAACGGCGCTGGGCGACGCCTTGCCGATGCCCGCGGTCACGACCCGGCCGATGACGTCACCGCCCAGGTCGACCACCACGTAGGTGAGCCTCCCCTCGTCCAGGGAGATCCCGACAGCGAACCCCGCCTTCGGGTTGAGTTCGAGCAGGCTGCGGCGCTTGCCGCCCGTCGAATCTCCGAAGCCGGTCTCGATCACGAGCCCGTCCTCGATAAGCGACTTCACGATCCGTGTGATCGACGTCGCGGTCAGCCCCGACATCTCTGCGAGCTCGATCCTGCTCACGGTGCCGCTGGAGCGCACCATGTCGAGGATCGCGCTGCGCGTGTGCTCGGAAGACGGCCCGATCGGACGCACCATCAGCTTCTCCCCCCTTGCGCGCGTCGGCGCGCGAATGCTGTCGTCATTCTCCCCGCACGTCCCTCACTTGATGGCTCCGGCGGCCATGCCGCGCTCGAACTGCTTCTGCAGTGCCACGTAGGCGACGACTGTCGGGATAACGGTGATCACCGAGGCGGCGAGGATCTTCGGGATGTCGTCGTTGTACTGGCGACGGAAGAACTCCGGCAGCAGCGTCACGACACCCATATCCTCGTTCACCAGGAACACCTTCGGCAGCAGATACGCGTTCCACGCGTTGATCAGCACAAGCACGATCAGCGCGACGGCCATCGGGCGGGCGAGCGGCACGAGCACATTCCAGAAGATGCGCCACGTGCCGGCACCGTCGATGCGGGCCGCCTCGAACAGCGTGTCGGGGATGCCGTCGACGAAGCCGCGCGTGATCAGCACGGTGAACGGGATCTGCAGGGCCGCGATCGGCAGGATCACCGACCAGAACGTGCCGAGCATCCCGAGCGTGACGGCGGTGGAGTACAGCGGCGCGATCAGCACGACCTCGGGCAGCGTGAGGCACACCATCATGAGCCAGAAGAACAGCTCCTTGTTCCAGATGCGCAGCTTCGAGAAGCCGTAGGCAGCGGCCATCGTCGCGAAGTAGATGATGATGATCGATCCGCCGGCGACGATCGCGGTGTTCAGGAAGAAGCGCGCGAAGCCGGGCACCTGCAGCACCGCGGAGTAGTTGCCCCAGCCCGCGCCCTCGAAGGACTTCGTGAACATGGCGTAGAGCGGAATCAGGAACGGGATCACGGCGATCGTGATGATCACCTGCAGCACGATCCGGGCCGCGAGAGAACGGGTCTCGAACATGATCAGTCTCCTTGTCCGCCGCGACGGCGCGCGGCGTGGGGCTGCACGATCGCCCGGGTCGACTCGACGGCGAGCGGCTCGGTCGCGATCTGGGTGGTGCGGCGTGCGTCGCGCTCGCGTCCGCGCACCTGCATGAAGATGCTCGTCGCAACCGCGATCACGAGCAGGATGACCGACAGCGCGGCGGCGTATCCGACCTCGCGGGTCGACGACGCGGTCTGCGAGTAGATCATCGTGCCGAGGAACTCGGAGGAGTTCGCAGGTCCGCCCTGCGTGATCAGCCAGACGCCGTCGAACAGCTTCAGGGCGGTGATGAAGTTCAGGATCGCGAGCGAGACGGTGATGGGGCGCAGGTTCGGCAGCACCACTGAGAACAGCGCGCGGAGGTTGCCTGCGCCGTCGATGCGGGCGGCCTCCAGCATCTCGGGGTCGAGCTGCGCCATCCCCGCGAAATAGAGGATGAAGCCGAATCCCACCGAGCCCCAGCAGCCGAGGAGCACGATCACGAGCAGCGACGTCGACGACTGCCCGAGCCACGACTGCGCCACGAACCCGAGCCCGATCGCGTTCAGGATCTCGTTGATCGTGCCATCCGTCTGCCACACCTGGATGTGCGCGGGGGCGAGGGTGGCCGGTGCCACGACGACAGGGACGACGACGATCACCTTGTAGACGTTCGCGAGCCACACCTTGGAGTGCATCGCGGCGGCGAACAGCACGCCGCCCACGACCTGGACGACGTACACCACGACGAAGAAGATCACCGTGTTGCGGATCGCGATCCAGAACACCGGATCGGTGAACGCGCGCACGTAGTTGTCGAATCCGGCGGGCACCATGAGCGAGCGTCCGCCACCCCAGTCGAAGAACGACAGGTACCCGGCGTAAACGATGCTGTAGTAGATCAGTCCGACCGAGACGATCAGACCGGGCAGGATCCACGCCATCCCGCCGGGGACGAGGGAGCCGGCGCGGTGCCGTCCCCCTCGCCTCGCGGGCGTGGTCGGACCCGGCACAGTGGCGGTGTGCTCTGCGAGAGCGGTCATGTGCGGGTGCCTTCCTTGCATTCAGTGGATGTCGACGGCTGGTGCGGCGTCGGTCACTTGCCGATGTCCGTCGGCTCCGAACCGGCCTGCATCTCGGCCGCGATGTCCTCGATGCTCTTGTCGATCGAGGGATCGAGCACCTGCTGCATCGCGAGCACGATCGCATCCAGCGTCTTCTCGTGCGTCTGCCACTGGCGCGACTGGGTCGTGGCGGCGCTGTCGGCGATCAGCTTCTCGATCGCGGGACGCTGCACCGCATCGTCCACGAGGGCGATCTCATCCCACGCGGGTGTGACGCCCTGGAGGGCGGGGAGCAGGTCGAGAGCGTTCGCGACGTGCTGCTGACCGGCCTCCGACATCGTCAGCCACGACAGGAATGTCTTGGCCGCACCGATGTTCTCGGAGTCCGCGTTGATCGCCAGGCCGTAGTCGGCCTCGCCGAAGTACGCCGAGCCGTTGCCTTTGCCTGCGACATCCGGGAACTCGGCAGGAAGCTGCACGAAGCACGTGGCGTTGCTCACACCCGCGCCCTCCATGGCGGTCTTGCACGACTCGGCTTCCGCGTACTGCGTGTACCAGAAGCCCATCTGCACCATGGCGGCCTCGCCCTTCATGAACGCCTCGTTCGCGAGGGGGTACTGGGGGCCGTCGAGTGCGTTGGCGGCGATGATTCCGTCATCGCGCATCTTCTGGAGGATCTCGAGCACCTCGATGCCCTGGGGGTCGTCCCACTGCGCTTCACCCGTGGCGGCCTTGATGAACCATTCCGGGTCGACCGAGTTCGCGATCGAGTGGAACATCTCGGTGGGGAACGTGTCCTCGCCGCCGGCGCCCATCGTGTAGCAGGTCTTGCCGATCGCGCTGATCTTCTCGCAGGCGTCGACCCACGAGTCGTAGTCGGTCGGCGCTTGGGTGCCGGCCTCGTCGAGGATGTCCTGGTTCACCCAGAGGAATCCCGCCGCCATGCCGCCGAGCGGCATCGACACGAGGCGACCATCCGACGCCCGCAGCTGCTCGGCGTAGCCGCCCGCGAACTTCGACTCCCAGTCGCTGCCGAGCACGTCGGCGGCGAGCGGCTCAAGGTCGAGTGCGTACCCGCCGTAGGTATCGGGAGAGCCGCCTGCAGGCGACAGGTTGAAGATGTCGGGGCCCGTGCCCGAGTCGAGCGCGGGCACGATGGCGTTACGGAAGTCGACGTTCTCGAAGTTCTTGTAGGTGACTTTGATGTCCGGGTATTCCTCGTTGAACGCCGCGATGTAACGCTCGGCGACCGGCGTATCGGGGGTCCAGCCCCACCAGACGACCTCGCCCGACTCAGCGGGCTCGACTTCTTCTCCTCCGCCGGCTGCGCCGCCCGCAGCACAGCCACTGAGCGCGAGCGCGACGACGGCCCCAGCCGCTGCCAGGCCGCGCGCACGGGACATCTTGATACGGGACATCGGTGTTCCTCCATCACATCGTTGTGGGGTGCTGCTCCATCGACGCCGCGCAGGGTCCGCGGTCCGTCGATGTAGTGACGCTACACGCGTCGTCGCGTTTGCGCTACTACTTACTACACTTTTGTTATTTAGCTTGAGGAAGAGGCGTCCGCAGCAGCCGTACTCACCCCGATGCCCGCACGCCCAACAGCCCTGCCACACCCCTCCTCACCGACGGTGGCCAGCGGATCCGGGTCGCCCCGAATGCCTGCCGCAGCGGCAACCGCATGACACCCGTCGCGCATCTTTGAGCGCCAGCCCGGAAACCCTCACATCCGATCGAGGATGTAGCAGAACTACAGGATTCGGCTATTGTCGATGCATCGGGCGCGCGATCAGCGCCACCCGCGGAGCTGAGTTCAGTGAGGAGCTGCAGTGTCAGAAGTCATCTCCGGCCGGTTCACCGGTCGCCGCGTCGCCGTGGTGGGGGGCGCCGGCGGTATCGGCGCCGCAATCGCGCGTCGCCTCGCCGACGAGGGAGCCGAGGTATACGCACTCGACCTGCGTGGGCTGGAGAACGTACCCGCGCACATCCAGACGGTCCCGATAGACGTCGCCAACGAGCAGTCCGTCGCCGATGTCGTATCCCGCCTGTACGCCCATGACGACCGGCCGATCGACCTCGTCAACAGCGCGGGCATCGTCGAGGACGACGTGGCCGCGGAGGATATGCCGATGGAGACCTACGACCGCGTCATGGGCGTGAACCTGCGTGGCGTCTTCCTCACGTCCCGGGAGTTCGGCCGGCAGCTGCTCGCTCGCCAGGGCGGTTGTATCGTCAACATCGCCTCGATGTCCGGGAACGCTCTGGTGAACTTCCCCCAGCGACAGAGCGTCTACAACACCTCCAAGGCAGGGGTCAGTGCGCTGACACGATCTCTCGCCGTCGAATGGGGCGGACGAGGCGTGCGAGTCAACGCCGTCTCCCCCGGGTACGTGGACACGCCGTTGAATGCGTTGAAGAAGCACATGCACCAGGGCTGGATCGAAGGCACGATCGTCGGGCGCTTCGCACTGGTCGAGGAGATCGCCGGCACCGTCGCGTTCCTGCTGAGCGACGACGCCGCCTACTTCTGCGGCGCCGAGCTCCTAGTCGATGGCGGGTCGTCCCTGCGGTGACCGCGTACATCCTTTCCCACGACCTGGGCACGACCGGCGACAAAGCGACTCTTGTCGACGATGCCGGTCGCGTGGTCGATACAACCACCGCCACGTACAGTGTCACGTTCGGCCCGGGTGGGCTGGCGGAGCAGGACCCCGATGACTGGTGGCGAGCAGTCTGCGTCGCGTCGCGGCAGCTGATCGATGCTCATCCAGAGGCACGAGGTGCCCTGGCCGCTGTGGCCTTCTCCGGACAGATGATGGGTGCGGTCATGCTGGATGGGGATCTGGCCCCCGTGAGGCCTGCGATCATCTGGGCGGATACCCGCTCGAGTGCGCAGGCCGACCGCCTGGTGGAGCGCGTGGGGATGGCCCGTGCGTACCGCATCACCGGACACCGGCTCAATCCCACTTACACCCTTCCAAAGCTCATGCTGGTGCGTGACCGGGAGCCCGACGTGTTCGCCCGTGTGCGGCACGTTGTGCTCGCGAAAGACTACGTCGTGCTTCGGCTCACGGGCGAACTCGCAACGGATCCGTCGGATGCCAGTGGCACCAATGCGTTCGATCAGACATCCGGCGATTGGTCCGACGAGCTGCTGGCCGCGGCGGAGGTGCCTCGCGGCGTCCTGCCGCCCATCGTCCCTTCCACGACGATCATCGGGCATGTCACGGGGGAGGCCGCATCACTGACCGGGATCGCGGCCGGCACGCCCGTCGTCATCGGCGGTGGCGACGGGCCGATGGCCGCTCTCGGCGCCGGCGTGCACGCCCCATCCTCTGGCACATACGGCTATCTCGGCACGTCTTCATGGGTGTCGTACGCCTCGACCGCCCCGCTCCACGATCCCCAGATGCGCTCGATGACGTTCAACCATGTCGTGCCCGGCCTGTTCGTCCCGACCGCCACCATGCAGTCGGGCGGAGGCGCGATCGAATGGATCGCGGATGTGCTCGAGCCGCAATCGGGCGGGGAGCGCTACGCCGCACTGCTCGGCCCGGCGAGAAGCGCGGCGGCCGCGGACGACGGTCTCTTCTTCCTGCCGCATCTGCTCGGGGAGCGCTCGCCCTACTGGAACCCTCACGCTCGCGCTGCCTTCGTAGGCCTCGGGCGCCATCACGATCGCCCGCACCTCGTGCGCGCGGTTCTCGAGGGAGTGGCATTCACTCTCATGAGCGGGTTACACGCATTCCGCGAAGGCGGCGCCGCCATCACAGGCGTGGACCTGATCGGCGGCGCCGCGAACTCCGAGGTCGTGATGTCAGTGCTGTGCGACGTCTGGGGCGTGCCCGTGCGCCGGCGAGCGCTCGTCGACGAATCGACGGCGCTCGGCGCAGCCGTGGTCGGCGGAGTCGGCGTCGGGGTGTTCTCCGATTTCGGAATCTCTCGGCGGATGTCGGAACTGGACGAGCCGCTTCAACCAGACCACACCGCGACTGCGAAGTACCGCGAAGCCCATGAGGCGTTCACCGACGCCTACCGACGACTGGAGCCTTGGTTCGAGGATCGCGCAGCCGCAGCCGCAGTCGCGAGGGAAGGAGACAGATGAGGACCGAGGACATCTACGGAGCCCCAGTGCGCCTCGCCCCGGATGCGGAAGGGACGCTGGAAGGCTCCGACGGACGCTACGAGAAGCGGTTGTCAGATCTCGCAGGCCTCTACCGCGACGATGCGGCATATGCGCGTGCGCTCGAAGCCGACCAAGGCGAGCCCGTGTACTGGGTCGAGTCGAGCACCCCGTCTCAGGTCGCCGGCGCCCTCACCATCGGAGTCAGTTGCCTGCGCCCGGGGACGATAGGCAACGAGTTCGCCATGACGCGAGGCCACATTCATAGGACCGTCGGCGCCGCCGAGTTGTACTACGGCCTGTCCGGTCGCGGTGTGATGCTGATGGACGCACTCGACGGCGATTCACGCGCCGTCGAGATCACGCCAGGCGTCGCTGTGCACGTGCCGGGCGGTTGGATCCACCGCAGCGTGAACGTCGGCGACGAGTTGTTCACGACCCTCTTCTGCTACGCCACGGATGCTGGGCAAGACTATGACGTCATCGCCCACGCGGGCGGAATGCGGAGCCTCATCGTGCGCGGAGCCGGCGGCGCATGGGCACAGGTGCCGAACCCTGACCATCGCGGATACCGTTCCGGGGAGACTGACGAATGACGGACGTGCTGCCGGTCCTCACTGCCTCCAGCCTCACCGCGGCCGAGGAACCGACGTTGTACTTCATCGGCGTGACCACCGGACGCTCGTCCATCCAGCGCGTCTTCCCGCAGTGGGCTCGCGCTCTTGGCCGCCCCGACGTGCGACTGCGTGGCATCGATCTTCCGTTGCATGCCCCGGCCGAGGACTACCGAGCCGTGGTCGAGTTCATCGCGACGGATCCCCTCAGTCTCGGCGGGCTGGTGACGACTCACAAGATCGACCTCTTCACCGCATGCCGTGACCTCTTCGATGAGATCGACCCGCTCGCGGCACTCATGGGCGAGACGAGTTGCTTGTCGAAGTCGAACGGCCGCCTGGTCTGCCATGCGAAGGATCCGATCTCGAGCGGGCTCGCGATGGACGCGTTCATCCCTGAACGGCATTGGGCGGACACCGGTGGGCAGGTGCTCAGTCTTGGCGCGGGAGGCTCGACCATCGCCATCGCCTGGCATCTCTCCCACTCCGATCGCGCCGACCGCCCCGATCGGATCGTTGTCACGAACCGCTCCCCTCAGCGTCTCGCGCATCTGGAGCACGTGTACGCGCAGTTCGGCACCGACGTGCCTCTGGAGACCGTGCTCGCGCCCTCGCCGGTGGACAACGACCGCGTGCTTACGCGCATGCCGTCCGGCTCGCTCGTGGTGAACGCGACGGGACTCGGTAAGGACGCGCCGGGCTCACCGCTCACGGATGACGCACGCTTCCCCGCCGACGGCTTCGCGTGGGAGTTGAACTATCGCGGCGAGCTTGTGTTCCTCGATCAGGCGCGCGCCCAAGCGGGCCCCCGCCGCTTACGCATCGAGGATGGATGGGTGTACTTCCTCCACGGCTGGACGCGGGTGATCGCCGAGGTCCTTCACGAGGATGTCCCCACGGCGGGTCCGGTGTTCGACGATCTCGCCATGCTCGCCGCTTCGACCCGCTGAATGGAAGCCATGAACGACGCCCTCTCCGCCGGCTCCGCCGCCCCCGCATCGGGTCTGTTCGAGACCCTCACCGCGACGATGCCGGACCTCCGCGCGTCCGAACGCAAGGTCGCCGACGTGGTCCTGGCGGACCCGGCCGAGGCTGTGGAGTTCAACATGGCGGGCCTCGCGGACGCCGCGGGTGTGAGCGAGCCGACCGTGATGCGGTTCTGCGCCGCATTGGGATTCGACGGCTTCCGGTCGTTCAAGCTCGCGCTTGCGCAGTCCGTGGCGGTCGGGCTCCCGCTGACGTACTCCGCGATCAGCCGCAGCGATTCGCTCGACGCCCTGGCAGAGAAGGTCTTCAACCACACGATCTCGAGCCTCGATCGCGCGCGACGCCACCTCGACACAAAGCGGATCGGCCTCGCGGTCGATCTTCTTGTGAAGGCCGACGATCTGATCTTCGTGGGATTCGGCGCGAGCGGGATCGTCGCGCAGGACGCCCAGCAGAAGTTCCCTCTGTTCGGCGTGCCGTGCCAGGCACCGTCGGACTTCCATCAGCAGTTCATCGCCGCGTCGATGAGCCGCCCGACAACGGTCACCGTGGCGATCTCTCACACCGCGCGCACTCGAGAGGTGGTGCGGGTCGCCGAGGCTGCCCGCGCCGCCGGAGGCCGTGTTGTCGCGATCACGGGGGACGAGGGGCCACTCTCCTCGCTCGCCCACGTCGAGATCCGCAGCAGCACATTCGAGGACACCGACGTATACACCCCGAGCGTGAGCCGCCTGGCAGACCTCGTCATCGTTGACATCCTTGCAACAGCGGTTGCGACCCGGCGCTCCGTTGCGGATCTCGAGCGCGTCCAGGAGATGAAGCAGAGTCTGGCGCGCATGCGCGGCAGCGAGGAGAGCGCCGCCTCGCGACCTGGAGCCGCACCGTGATCGGACGCGGCCGAATTCTCATCACACCGCGCTCCCTCACACGACAAGGTCTCATTGCGGAGGGCCCGCTTGATCTGCTCCGGCAGGCGGGCTACGAGTTGGTCGGATGCACCCCTGGAGAGATCCCAGCCGAAGCGGAGCTGCGCCGAGTTCTTCCCGGTTGCGTCGGCTGGCTGGCTGGAGTTGAACCCATCACCGCCCGCGTGCTGGATGCGGCAGACGCGCTGCGGGTGATCAGCCGCAACGGCGCCGGGGTCGATGGAATCGATCACGACGCGGCCGCGGAGCGCGGAGTACGGGTCGTCCGCGCGGCCGGGGCCAACGCACAAGGCGTCGCCGAACTCGCCATCGGACTCGCGATCGACGGGCTTCGTGGCATCACCTGGTCGGCACGCGCACTCGCGGATGGCCAGTGGCGTCGCCGCGAAGGCCGTGAGCTCGGCGACGTGACGATCGGCGTCGTCGGTCTCGGTGCGATCGGTCGCCGCGTCGCGACGATGGCCGCGGCACTGGGCGCGGACGTCGTCGCGCACGATCCGTTCGTCGCCGAGGCGCCTTTCGACCTTGTTCCCCTCGACGACCTCATCGCACGAGCCGATGTCGTCACCCTGCACATTCCACCAAGCCCGCAAGGGCGTCCGGTGATCGACGGAGCGCGCCTCGCGCGGATGCGACGCGGCGCAGTGCTCATCAACACCTCGCGTTCCGCGCTCGTTGACGATGACGCGGTCCTCGCGGCCCTCGAGAGTGATCAGCTCGCCGCCTACGCGGTCGACGCCTACGACACGGAGCCCCCGGCACCCAGCCGCCTGCTTGCCCACCCCGCGACCATCGCGACCTCCCACCTTGGCGCGTACACGGATGCGAGCGTGCGCCGCGCGGCCGCCGATGCGGTACGCAACCTGATCACGGCCCTGGAGAAAGAAGCATGACGCCGCCCTTCGAGCCCGAGGTGATGACGGGGCGCGTACGCACAGTCGCCGGTGATGTCGCGGCCGGCGACCTCGGTCGCGTGGACTACCACGAGCATCTCTTCCAAGTGACGCCCCTGCTTCCCGGCGACGAGCTCGATGACGAGTCGGCCGCAGCGGCCGAGGCAGCCGAGCTGCGTGAGTCCGGCTTCGAAGCGATGATCGACGCGACCCCGCTCGGTCTCGGCCGGGACGTTCCCGCGCTGGCACGCGTCGCCGCCGCCACAGGGCTTCGGATCGTGTCGGCTACGGGGGCCCACCGGGAATCGCATTACCGCGCTGACCATCCTCTCGTCGCGCTGAACGAGGCGGACCTCGCGCGGCGCTTCACAAAGGACCTCAGGAGCCGGTCGGGAATCGTCAAGGCGGGGATCGATTACTGGAAGATCACGCGGTTCTCTCGACGGGTGCTCGCCGCCGCGGCGTCGGCGCACGCCGAGGTCTCCGCACCCGTCATGGTGCACCTGGAGCACGGCAGCGCCGCCCACGAGGTGCTCGACGTCCTGGAAGCCGACGGTGTATCGGCGGACGCCGTTGTCCTGGCCCACATAGACCGGAACCCCGACGCCGTGCTGCATGCTGAGCTCGCCGCGCGCGGCGCGTTCCTCGGCTACGACGGATTCGCAAGGCATCGCGAACACCCGGATTCGGTGGTGCTCGACTGCCTGGAGCGGGCGGCGCACCTCGGTGCCGAGAACCGGCTGCTGGTCGGCGGAGACGTCGCGCGGCGCTCGCGATATCGCGCCTATGGCGGCCTCCCGGGCCTGCGCTATCTCGGGCTGCGCGTCGTGCCTCGTCTCATCGCCATGGTCGGCGAAGATCTCTCCGACCGGGTGCTGCGCCGCAACCCCGCCCGCCTGCTCGCACGCTTCTGAACCGGGGGCGACCCCTCAGGGGGCGATCACAGCCTTGACGCACGCGCTATCGGCCACCGCGGCGAGCGCATCGGCATACTGCTCGATTCCGAAACGGTGCGTGACGTACCCGCTCGGATTCACGACGCCGGAGCGCAGGTAGGCGAGCGCACGATCGAACGAGAACTGCTGCGCGAAGGATCCCTTGATCGTCAACTCGCGACGGAAGACCTCGTAGGAAGCGACCGGCCACCGGGTTGCCTCCGGTGTCATGCCATAGACGAACACCGTGCCGCCTGTGCGGGTGAGCCCGATCGTGCTCTCCAGGACAGAGGGTGCGCCAGTGGCGTCGACAACGACGTCGTATCCGCGTGGTGCGTTCGCCCGCAGGTGGGCCAGTGCCGTCTCCGGATCCTGACGATCGACTCGCACGGTCCGCGTCGCACCGCTCCGACGCGCAAGCTCGAGTTTCTCGACCGTCGGCGCCGCGACGGTGAGTCGGGCTGCTCCGTTTCGAGACAGCAATTGTGTCAATAGCAGACCGGTCGGTCCGGCGCCGAACAGCAGCACGTCCGATCCAGGCCGCAGTCCGAGCACATCGAGGCCGTGGACGACGCACGCCGTGGGTTCCGCGAAGACGGCGACGTCGACATCGAGGTCGTCCGCGGGGTAGCAACGTCCGATCCTGATGACGACATATTCGGCAAAACCGCCCTGCGCGTTGACGCCGTGCGCGACGTTGGCGAGGCAGAATGCCGGCCGTTGGCGTAAGCACTCTGCGCATTCACCGCACTGAGCGGTGTTGTCGAGCACTACTCGCATTCCCTCGGCGAGTCCCGCCATCGCAACGAGGTCTTCGGAGTCCGCGCCGAACCTGACCACCTCACCGACGATCTCGTGCCCCGGCACCAGCGGGTAGCTCGGGCCGAACTCGCCGACGTGCAGGTGAAGATCTGTACCGCACACACCGGCGAGCAGCACTCGCAGCAGCACTTCCCCAGGCCCAGGCTCGGGCACAGGGAGCTCGCGGATCTCGAAATGCTCGGGGCGGTCGTAGACCACGGCCTTCATCGTGGCGGGCATGATCGGGTCCTCCGTGGGATGTCAGATGCGGAAGGTCTCGAGATCCAGAACGCGCGAGACCACGTCGAGTCGTCGCGTGAGATCCCCGACGGCGATGATCGCGTGATGAGATGGCAGGTTCTCGACGAAGCGATAGCCGTCCTCGACGCGCAGCACGGCACCGTTGAGGCAATCCGAGTTCTCGAATTGCGCATACTCGGAAAGCACGGCGGGAGTGACCGAGAGGCGGTCCATCGTGCTCGTGATCTTCACGAGGGTCACGTCACCCTCGGGAAAGCGGGCGTCGAGCGCGTGTGCGCGCGGATCGACGATCTCGAGCACCCGGGGCCGCACCGCCCACTGGCTCGCCCACCGCTGCGGCACGATGCCGAAGAACCCGCAATGGGCAGCAAGGATGTGGTTCTCTGGCTGGGCGGACACGGGCGGGAAATGCGGAATCTTCTCGTGCTTAAGCGCGGCTTGACCCATGAGGAACGGGTACAGGTTGGTCATCATGACGGGCGCGTCGAGAGAGGCGTTGACGAGGTACTTCGTGATCATGGAGGTCAAGTCGGCTTCGCACCCCCAGATCAGGCCTCGCTCCTCGAAGAGCAGGTTCCAGGCGAGACAGGGCGTGGTCGCCGACGTCTCCGACTCGTTCAGGCAGTTGATCCCGGCTGCGATAACGCCGGGGGTCTCGTCGAGTTCGTCGGAGAGCGCGAGCTTCATGCGGAGGGCCTCTTCTCGGGCACGCAGACCGAGCTCGCTGAGCTGCACCCCGTTGGACACGCGTGCGATCTCCTCCGTGACCCGTGACGCGGGTACGGCGGCGGCGCGTGCGGCCAGCTCTCGAAAGCTGCGTTTCTCGACCACCGTGCCGAACACATCGGCGAGCGCTCCCGCGCAGTCGTCTTCGTACCAGTAGAAGCGCTTGAAGATGTCGGGCTGCTTGCCTGCGCCGAGGTCGTCGAGGTAGGCAAGCATGCGCGCACCGCGCAACGTCGCCTTGGCGCCGAGCGCACGAAGAATGTCCTCGAACTCCGTGCGCGCGGTCGGAGCAATTGTGGGCACGCCTCGCCGCGCGAGGAAATCGCGGATCTCCCAGTCCCACATGGAGACGGTGCCGAACTCGCTGGTCACGACGAGGATCGGAACCCGAATGCGCTGGAAGTAGTCGAGCTGGCGGTACGCGGCGCCGCTCATGTCGGGCACGATCACGGCGTCGGCCTGCACCCCGTCGGCTTCCGGTAGCCGACAAGGCTCGAGCCAGGCCACCATGTGCCCCGCGATGGCGCGCAACGCCTCGAGTTGAATGTGGAACGACTGCTGCGGTATGTCCTCCAGATACACCGGAAGCACTGTCGGGATCACGAGAGCCTCTCCATCGAGGTGTAGTAGAACTACTCAGAAGTCACCTTCCCGACCGCGGAGCGAGTCCGGCGGGCGCTGGGTGCATGCTTTCGTGTAAACGTACTACAAAGAGCGACGTCGGCGCCGGACCGACAGGCGATCCGGCGCCTCCGTCGTGCCAGCCGCGGGTTACTTCACGGCACCCGCGGTCAGTCCGCCGACGATGTACTTCTGCAGGAACAGGAACAGCGCGACCACCGGCAGCGCGGCCATCACCGCGCCGGCCGAGAAGGCGCTCCAGTCTGCGTAGCGCGGGTTCGAGACCAGCTTCGTCAGACCCACGGCGAGCGTCTGGTTCTCGGTGTCGATCAGCACGACCGACGCCACCACGAACTCGTTCACGCTGCCGATGAAGGACAGCAATGCGACAACCGCCAGGATCGGCGCGACGAGGCGCAGGATGATCGTGAAGAACACGCGCACGTGGCTCGCGCCGTCGATCTTCGCGGCCTCGTCGATCGACTGCGGCACGGTGTTGAAGAATCCGTACATCAGATAGGTGTTCACGCCGAGGGCGCCGCCGAGGTAGACGAGGATCAGGCCGATCCTGCTGTTCAGGCCGATGGCCGGGAACCAGTCGCCGATGGCGCTCAGCAGCAGGAAGATCGCCACCACCGCGAGCAACTGCGGGAACATCTGCACGACGACGATCGTGATGAGCCCGAAGCGACGGCCGGTGAACCGCATGCGCGAGAACGCGTATGCGGCGAGCGCGCCGAGGAAGACGGTGAGGATCGCGGTGATGCCCGCGATGATCAGGGTGTTCGCGAACCACGCGAGGAACGGCACCTTCGGGTCGCTGACGATGCGCACGTAGCTGTCGAAGCCGATCGCCGAGAACAGCGCGTTCGATCCGGTGAGGGTGCCGCGCGGGTTGAGCGAGCTCGAGATCACGAACACGATCGGCAGCAGCGAGAACGCGGTGACGATGATGCCGACGACGTGGCGCCAGCCGAGGTCGGCGAACCAGCGTCCGAAGGAGCGGCGGCGGTCGGTGAGGGCGGTCGCGCTCATCAGTTCAGCTCCTCGAGCGACTTGGTGCGGCGGAACGCGATCACGGAGATCACTGCCACCACGATGAAGATGATGATCGAGTAGGCGCTCGCGAGACCGTAGTCGCGCGTCTGGCCGGTGAAGGCAACCTTGTAGACCATCGAGATCAGGATGTCGGTGTGCCCGACGGGGATGGGCGCCGCCGAGTCGCGCGGTCCGCCGTCGGTGAGCATGTAGACGACGTTGAAGTTGTTGAAGTTGAACGCGAACGACGCGATCAGCAGCGGCGCGACGCTGACGAGCAGCAGCGGCAGCTTGATCAGGCGGAACACCGCCCACGGCTTCGCGCCGTCGACCGTCGCCGCCTCCTGCAGCTCGTCGGGGATCGACTGCAGCGCGCCGGTGCACACGAGGAACATGTACGGGAAGCCGAGCCAGAGGTTCACGATCAGGATCGACACCTTCGCCATCACCGGATCCGTCAGCCACGGGATGGACGCCCCGCCGAAGATCACCTGGTTCAGGAAGCCGAAGCTCTGGTTCATCATGCCGGCCCACACCAGCGCCGACAGGAACGACGGGACCGCGTAGGGAAGGATCATCAGCACCCGGTACACCGCGCGGCTGCGCATGCGGGCGTTGTTGAACGTGATCGCCAGGAACAGCCCGAGGAAGAACGTCGTCGCGACGGACAGCAGCGCGAAGGCGAACGTCCACAGCGTCACGTAGAACAGGGGCCCCGCGAGGCGCTGATCGGTCACGGCGCGGATGAAGTTGTCGAAGCCGACGGTGATCTGCCAGCCCGGAAGCAGCTGGGTCCCGTCCTCGGCCGTGAACGCGCCGACCCCCGTGTCGCGGTAGACCGCACCGGTCTCGGTGTTCGTCAGGGTGCCGGCGGCCTCGTCGTACTCGAGCGCCGAGGTGTAGAGGTAGCCGCTTGTGCCGTCCGGAGTGCGCAGCGCACCGTCATTGGGGTCGTCCGAGAACGGCACCGACAGCTCGGTCACCTCGTTCTGACGCTGCAGCACCTGGGCGAACTGCAGGCTGCTCCAGCCGTCGGCCGCAACGGCCTTGTCTCCCTCGAACGTCGGGTTCGCGGCGGGGGCGAGCGGCATCTCGGTGGTGCCGACGAGCGCCTCGCCCTCGGGCGTCGTGACGAGCAGGCCGAGCGCGCCGCCCTGCTCCACGACCGTGATGGGGTAGGTCGCCGAGTCGGGCACACGCTGGAGCGCCGAGGCCATGAGCGAGGCGACCGCCTGCTCCTTGGTGCCGTTGTGGCCGGTGCCGTAGTTCGTGAAGGCGACGTAGCCGGTGTAGATCAGCACGAACACCTGGAACAGGCACAGGAAGATGACGCCGGGCGTGAGGTACTTCGCCGGCAGGGTGCGGCGGGAGAAGTAGATCCAGTTGACGATGACGGCGACGACGACGACGACGCCGATCACGATCCACTGCTGGAAGCCGATCAGGACGAGCACCGCGTAGACGGCGATCGCGTCGACGATGCCGAGCAGGATCAGCTTGAGGACGAGAGCGCGGATGCCGCCGCCCGCCCGCTCGGCGATGTCGCGCGCCTGGCGCTGCCTGCGCAGGCGACGCGGGTCGGTCGCGGCGTCGGTCGCCGTCTCGGCGACCTGGGTATCGGTGTCGGTCATGGCTCCCTTGCCCGTGCGAAGTCGTCAGAGTCCGCTCGTCGAGCGAGGGCCGCGAGGCCCTCGCTCGACGAGCAGGGATGTGGAGGTGTCAGTCCCGGATCAGCCGATGGCGGCCTGCACGTCGGACGTCAGCTTCTGCCACGTCGCGACGGGGTCGGCGCCGTTGATGATCTCGGCCTGTGCGATGCCCCAGTACTGCCACACCGAGCCCATCGCCGGGATCGCGGGCATCGCCACCGCCTGCTCGCCCACCGTGGCGAAGCCGCCGATGATCGGGTCCTCCGAGGCGGTCTCGGCCGCGGCGGAGAGGGCCGGCAGGATGTTGCCCGCCTCGAACAGCGCGAGCTGCGCGTCCTCGGAGCCGAGGTAGTTCACGAGGAAGTCGTTCGCGGCGACCTTGTTGTCCGACTCGGCCGAGACGAAGAAGCCCTTGACGCCCGCGAACGGCGAGGCGGGCTTGTCGGTCGGGCTCGGGACCGGGTCGATCGCGACGTCCACGCCGGCGTCGATCGCGGCGCCGACGTTCCACGGGCCGGTGAGCCAGTAGGCAGCCTTGCCGTCGATAAACGACTGCTTGGCGATGTCGCCGTCGATGTCGGTGTTGAACACGCCGGTGCCGTTCTTGCCCTGGCCGGCGAGCCACTGGGCGAACTGCTCGCCTCCGGCGCTGCCGAGCTGCAGGTCGGTCGGGTCGTAGCCCTTGTCGTTCGTGCCGAAGACGGGGGCGCCGAACGCGGTCTGGAACGGGTACAGGTGGTAGGGGTTGCCCTCGGCACCCTGCTCGACGACGAACGGCTGGTCGAGGCCGGCGGCCTTGCCCTTGGCGATCATGTCGTCGAAGCTCGTGGGCGCATCCGGCACGAGCGCCTTGTTGCGCAGCACGGCGATGTTCTCGACGGCGTACGGGAGCATGTAGACGGTGCCCTCGTAGGTGGAGGCGTCCAGCGCGACGGGCAGGTAGTCCGAGGCCGCGTCGCCGAGCTCGAGCGGCGCGACGACGCCGTTGGTGGCGAGCTCGCCCAGCCAGTCGTGGGCACCCATGGTGATGTCGGGGCCCTCGCCCGTCGGCACCTGCTGGATGAAGTCGTCCTTGATGTCGGCGTTGTCCTTGCCGACGAGCTCGACCTCGACACCGGTCTGCTCGGTGTACGCGTCGGCCGCACCCTGCAGCGCATCCACGCGCTCGGCGTCGACCCAGACGGTCAGAGTCGATGTGGCCTCGCCCTCGCCCTCGGCGGGGGCGGACGTCTCGCCGCCCTGCGGGGCCGGCGTGGACGAGCATCCGGCAAGGCCGAGAGTCGTCGCGATCGCGAAAGCCGCGACCAGGCGGCCCTTGCTGTTCACCTTCATTGGCGTGTTGCCTCTCTGTCGTGGAATCGGCCACTCCGCCGATTTCTGCAAGCGGTTACAGGTATACCCGTTCATCCCGGATCCGCAAAACGGCCCTTCTGTGATGCCAGAGGTTCGATACCCAACCGTGATGCACACGGACGCCGCTCCTGCCTGCAAACGTTTCCACATCCAGCCGGAATCGCATAAAGTCTCATCTCATGACTCCCGCTCCCACCCTGAGCCCGACACTCGTGGGCCCCGAAGGCGACGCCGCCGCCCCCGGCGCCGCCTGGTATCGCACCGCCGCGATCTACCAGATCTATCCCCGCTCCTTCGCGGACGCGAACGGCGACGGCATCGGCGACCTGCCCGGCATCACCTCGCGCCTGGACGCACTCCGCGACCTCGGCATCGACGCGATCTGGCTCTCGCCCTTCATGACCTCGCCGCAGAAGGACGCCGGCTACGACGTCGCCGACTACTGCGACGTCGACCCGCTGTTCGGCACGCTCGCCGACTTCGACGAGATGCTCGAGCACGCGCACGAGCGCGGCATCCGCGTGATCGTCGACCTCGTGCCGAACCACTCCTCCGACCAGCACCCGTGGTTCCAGGCGGCCCTCGCCGCCGCTCCCGGAAGCCCCGAGCGCGGCCGCTACATGTTCCGCGACGGTCGCGGCGAGAGCGGCGAGCTGCCCCCGAACAACTGGCAGTCGGTGTTCGGCGGCAACGCCTGGACCCGCGTCACCGAGGCCGACGGCACGCCGGGCCAGTGGTACCTGCACCTGTTCGACTCCTCCCAGCCCGACTTCGACTGGGCGAACGAGGAGGTGCGCGAGGAGTTCCGCCGCATCCTGCGCTTCTGGCTCGACCGCGGGGTCGACGGCTTCCGCGTCGACGTGGCTCACGGCCTGGTCAAGCACGACGAGCTTCCCGACTACATGCCGCCGGAGGACTCCGACTCGATGGGCGGCAAGGAGCCGGTTCCCTACTGGGGTCAGGAGGGCGTGCACGAGGTGTACCGCGACTGGCGCCGCCTGCTCGAGGAGTACGAGGGCGACCGCGCCCTGTGCGCCGAGGCGTGGCTGCCGACCGCGGCCGAGACGGCCCTGTGGGTGCGTCCCGACGAGATGCACCAGGCCTTCAACTTCCCGTACCTCATGGCCGACTGGGATGCGGCGCAGCTGCGCGAGGTCGTCGACGAGTCGTTCCGCGCGTTCGGCGGCGTCGGCGCCCCGACCACGTGGGTGCTGTCGAACCACGACGTGATCCGCCACGCCTCGCGCCTCGCGCTGGGCGCCGACGCGCCGCAGGGCCACGGCATCGGCCCCCTCTCCCCCGGCAAGCCGGACGCGGTGGTCGGCCTGCGCCGCGCCCGCGCCGCGACGTCGCTGATGCTCGCGCTGCCCGGCTCCGCCTACCTCTACCAGGGCGAGGAACTCGGCCTGCCCGAGGCGATCGAGCTTCCGGACGACGCGCGCCAGGATCCGACGTGGTTCCGCACGCAGGGCGAGCGCTACGGCCGCGACGGATGTCGCGTGCCGATCCCGTGGGAGGCCGACGCCCCGGCGTTCGGGTTCAACGGCACGGGTGCTGCGTGGCTGCCGCAGCCGTCCGAGTGGGCGGAGCTCGCGCGCGATCGTCAGGAGGACGATCCGGACTCGACGCTGAACCTGTACCGCACGCTGCTGCGCCTGCGGCGCGAGCTGGGCCTCGGCGCCGCGTACGATTTCGCGTGGGTGGAGGGCCTCCCGGCCTCCGCGGTCGCGTTCCGCAGCGGCGGGGTCACGGTCGTGGCGAACACCGGCGCCGAGCCGGTGCTGCTGCCGGAGGGTCGCGTCCTCGTCTCGAGCGGCGCGCTCGAGCAGGACGGATCCGGATCGCGCGTCCTTCCCGCCGACACGACCGTCTGGCTGATCCAGGACTGATCCACGGATCCGGATCGGATCCCGAGCACGCAAGGGAGCGCGCGGAGCATGAGCATCGCAGAGGTGGCACGGCTGGCCGGAGTGTCCACGGCGACGGTGTCCCGCGCGCTGTCCGGGCGCGGCCACGTGTCCGCCGCGGCCCGCGAGCGCGTGGTCGCGGCGGCGCGGGAGCTCGGCTACGTGGTCTCCCAGGCCGCCTCGAGCCTTGCCAGCGGCCGCACCCGCAACGTCGGCATCGTGCTGCCGTTCCTCAGCCGCTGGTACTTCACCGCGGTGCTCGAGGGCGCGCAGCAGCGGCTGATGCGCTCGGGCTACGACGTGACGCTGTACAACCTCGCCGGCGACGGCGGCGAGCGCCGCACGGTGTTCGAGCACTTCCTGCAGCGCCAGCGCGTGGATGCCGTGATCGCCGTGTCGCTCGAGCTCACCGAGCCCGAGGTCACGAGCCTCCACGCGCTGGGGAAGCCGCTCGTGGGCGTCGGCGGCCCGATCCCCGGCGTACGCACCCTCGCAATCGACGACGTGGCCGTGGCGACGCTCGCCACGGAGCACCTCATCGGCCTCGGTCATTCGCGCATCGGCCTGATCGGCGGCGACGTCGAGTCGGACGCCGACTTCCACCTGCCGACCAAGCGCCGTCAGGGCTGGGAGGCGGCCATGCGCGAGGCGGGACTTCCCATTGCCGAGAGCCGGGTCGCGAACGCCGACTTCACCGTGCAGGGCGGCTACCGGGCGGCGAAGCAGCTGCTCGGCGCTCCCCTGCGCGACCGGGCCACGGCGATCTTCGCCGCCTCCGACGAGATGGCGTTCGGCGCGATGCTCGCCGCGCGCGACCTCGGCCTCAGTGTGCCGCTCGACGTGTCGATCGTCGGTGTCGACGACCACGACATGTCGGACTTCTTCGGCCTCACCACCATCGCCCAGTTCCCGGGCGCGCAGGGCGCGCTCGCTGTCGACATCCTGATGGCGCAGCTCGAGCCGAAGGGCGACGACACCCCGCCGTCCGACACCCCGCTGCCGTTCGAGCTGCGGGTGCGGTCGTCGACGTCCCGCCCGCGCGACTGACCGCGGGCATCCTGCGTCCGTTGCGCGTCCCGCGCTCAGGGGATGCGGGGCGGATGTCGCCTCCTGCGCCCGACACGCGCACGTGCACCCCGGGTCCCCTGAGTCCGGAACCGGATGCGCAGCGGCTGACCATCAGGGTGCTCGCCGCTGAGGGTGCTACTGTCGGGAATGCGTCCGAGTCTCGGGCGCGTCGTCGTGTCTCGACAGGTCTCCCCAGAGACCAGGGCTCGCCGGATCGCATCCGGCTGACGCCCCGTCTTCCTGCCGCGGCGAACGGATCCGGCATCCGCCGTGTTCGCCTCCCACCGGCCTGCGCTTCCCTGCGCCCGCGCCCCTGTGCGCCTGGGCCGGATCATCGAAAGAAACACACATGACCTCTGCCGCTGAGCAGATCTCCTTCGCCGACCTCGGCGTCCCCTCGATCCTCGTCGACGCGCTCGTCGCCATGGACCGTCCCACCCCCTTCCCCATCCAGCGCGAGACGCTTCCCTCGACGCTCGCCGGTCGCGACGTCCTCGGCCGCGGAAAGACCGGATCCGGCAAGACGCTCGCGTTCGCCATCCCGCTCGTCGCCCGCCTCGCCGCGAAGGGCCAGCGCGGTCGCGCCGGCTCGCCGGTCGCCCTCATCCTGGCTCCCACGCGCGAGCTCGCCACGCAGATCACCCGCACGGTCGAGCCCCTGGCCAAGGCCGCCGGCATGGCCGTGACCACCATCTTCGGCGGCGTCTCGCAGAAGCCGCAGGAGGCAGCCTTCGCGCGCGGCGTCGACATCGTCGTTGCCTGCCCCGGCCGCCTCGAGGACCTCATGGGTCAGGGCGTGGTGCGCCTCGACCGCGTCTCGATCACCGTGCTGGACGAGGCCGACCACATGGCCGACCTCGGCTTCCTCCCCGGCGTGACGCGCATCCTGTCGAAGACGCCGACCGACGGTCAGCGCATGTTCTTCTCTGCCACGCTCGACAACGGCGTGGACAAGCTCGTCAAGCGCTTCCTGCCGAACCCCGAGCACATCGCCATCGACTCGGCCGAGTCGCCGGTCGCCGCGATGACGCACCACCTCTTCGAGATCTCCAGCACCGAGCTGAAGACCGACGTCATCAAGGCCCTCGCCTCGGGCACCGCCCGCCGCATGCTCTTCACCCGCACCAAGCACCAGGCGAAGAAGCTCGCGCGTCAGCTGACGGCGGCCGGCATCCCCGCCGTGGATCTCCACGGCAACCTGTCGCAGAACGCGCGCGACCGCAACCTCGCCGACTTCTCGTCGGGCGCCGTGAAGGTGCTCGTCGCGACGGACGTCGCCGCCCGCGGCGTGCACGTCGACGGCGTCGACCTGGTCGTGCACATCGATCCGCCGGCCGAGCACAAGGCGTACCTCCACCGCTCGGGCCGCACCGCCCGCGCCGGCGCCGCCGGCGACGTCGTGACGCTCATGGTGCCGTCGCAGCGCAAGGACACGGAGATCCTGATGCGCCGCGCGGCGATCGACGTCAAGCCGCAGCACGTCACGGCGAACCACTCGGCCGTCATCGCCCTCGTCGGCGAGGTCGCCGAGCGCGTCGCCCCGCGCCCGGGCGGCCCCGGTGCGGGCAACGCCCCGGCCGAGGGATCGACCGGCGGCGGTCGCTCGACCGGCGCGAACGCCCAGCGCAAGCGCGCGGCCCGCGAGGGCCAGGGCGCTGCGGGCGGCCAGCGCCACGGTCAGGGCGGCGGACGCGGACGCGGCGGTCGTGGCGGCCAGGGCGGCGGTCAGTCGCAGGGCGGCCAGCGCCAGGGCGCACCCCGCGGCGGCCAGTCGGCGCCGACGTACAGCACCTCGACCGGCCAGCCCGCGCAGCGCCCCGCCCACGGCGGCTCGGCGCACGGCGGCTCGACCGGTGCCGGCAACCCGGCCCCGCAGCGCCGCCGCGGCCCGCGCCGCGCGTCGAGCTCCTTCTAAGCGACATCCCGCCTCGGCGGGACCAGAATCGGTGCCGTCGGGCCGTCATCCATCCGGATGAGGGGCCGACGGCACCGCTTCTCGCCAGATGCACGAGAGCCCGGCCCCACCAGGCGCCGGGCTCTCGGTCGGTCGGGGGCGGGTTACTCGCCCCGCGAGACCTTGATCATCTCGTCGCGGGGGACGACCTTGACCCGCGCACGGCCCTCGGGTGCACCCAGGGCGATCTCGTGCTCGTCGAGCCGGTGCCAGCCCTCGAGATCCGTCCAGGCGACGCCGCGCGAGGCGAGCAGCGCCGGGATCGCCTCCTCCGACGGATCGGCGGGCTGCCACCACGACCCCTGGCCGTTGAGCAGGTGCTGGATGGTCTCCATCGCGTCCGACTTGGTGTGGCCGATGAGGCCCACGGGGCCGCGCTTGATCCATCCGGTCGCGTACATCCCGGGGATCCGCTCGTTCGAGTCGGGCGAGAGCACCTGGCCCTCGTGGTTCGGGATGACGCCGTGGCGCTCGTCGAACGGCACCCCCGGCAGCGGCGAGCCGAAGTAGCCAACCGCGCGGTACAGCTGCCCCATCGGCACCTCGCGCAGCTCGCCGGTGCCGACGACGCCGCCCTGCCCGTCGGGGCGGGTGCGCTCGTACACGAGGGCCGCGACCCGACCGTGCTCGTCCTTCTTGACCTCGATCGGCTTGGCCCAGAAGTGAAGGTGAAGGCGACGCGACGCCGTGCCGCCGGCGTTGTTCGCCGACTCGCGCTGACGCCACGACTGCAGCACGCGGTCGATGACCTTGACCTGCTTGTTCGTCTCGATCGCCGCCTTCGACGCCTCGTCGTAGTCGAAGTCCTCGTCGTAGACGACCATGTCGACATCCCGCAGCTCGCCGAGCTCGCGCAGCTCGAGCGGGGTGAACTTCACCTGCGCGGGGCCGCGACGGCCGAAGACGTGCACGTCGGTGACGGGCGACGCGTCGAGGATCTCGTACACGTTCGGCGGCACCTCGGTCGGCAGCAGGTCGATCGCGTGCTTGGCGAGGATGCGCGAGATGTCGAGGGCGACGTTCCCGTTGCCGATCACGCCGACCGACGGCGCGGTCAGCGGCCACGTGCGCGGCACATCCGGGTGTCCGTCGAACCAGCTCACGAAGTCGGCGGCGCCGTAGGAGCCCTCGGCGTCGATGCCCGGGATGTCGAGATCGGCGTCGCGCACGGCACCGGTCGCGAAGATCACCGCGTTGTAGTGGTGCTTCAGGTCGTCGAGCGTGATGTCCTCGCCGAAGCGGACGTTGCCGAACAGGCGGATGTCGCCCCGGTCGAGCACCTCGCGCAGCGCGCCGATCACGCCCTTGATGCGCGGGTGGTCGGGGGCGACGCCGTAGCGCACGAGCCCGTAGGGCGCCGGCAGGTTCTCGAAGAGGTCGATGGAGACGTCGAACTTCTTCTCTGCCTTGAGCAGGATGTCCGCGGCGTAGATGCCCGCGGGTCCCGCGCCGACGATGGCCAGCCTCAGCTTGGTCATGACTTTCCTTTCAGGCGGTCAGGCCTTCGATACACAAGAGTCTGCCGCGCGACGCCGGATGGATCCGGTGTCAGCTGCTGCGGTCGACGAGCGACTCGGCGAAGCGCACGAGCGCCTCGCGCACGCCGCCGCGCGGCAGCGGGTCGAGGGCGTCGATCGCCTCGCGGGTCCAGGTCAGGGCGAGCTCGCGCGTGCGCGCGGTCGCGGGGTGGTCGCGCAGGACCGCGAGCGGCTCATCCAGGATGGCCGGGTCCTCGCCCTCGCCGATGCGGGCGACGCCATCGTCGATGCGCTGCGTGAGCGCGCGCGACTCGTCGTCGTCGGCCGCGGCGAGCAGCAGGTACGGCATCGTCGGCACTCCGGCGCGCAGATCGGTGCCGGGGACCTTGCCCGTCTCGGACGCATCCGCGGACAGGTCGATCACATCGTCGAGCAGCTGGAACGCCACGCCGACCTTCTCGCCGTACACGCGCAGCGGCTGGTGGAAGCGCTCATCCGCGTTGGAGAAGATCGCGCCGGCCTGCACGGACGCGGCGATCAGCGAGCCGGTCTTGTCGGCGAGCACCTGGATGTAGAACGCGATCGCATCCTGACCCGGCTGCGCACCGACCGTCTCGTGCATCTGGCCGAGCACGAGCCGCTCGAACGTGTCGGCCTGCAGCGCCATGGCGCGCTCGCCGAGGCGGGCCATGATCTGACTCGCGCGCGAGAACAGCAGGTCGCCGGTCAGGATGGCGATGCTGTTGCCCCACACCTGGTGCGCGCTCGCGACGCCGCGGCGGCGGTCGGCTCCGTCCATGACGTCGTCGTGGTACAGCGAGCCGAGGTGCGTGAGCTCGAGGGCGGTGGCCGCGTCGATCACCGCCGGGACGGTGCCGTCGCCGAGCTGCGCCGACAGCATCGTGAGCATCGGACGCACGCGCTTGCCGCCGGCCTCGTAGAGGTAGCGCGCGGTGGCGTCGACAAGCTCATCGGCCGAGTGGAGCTCGTCGGCGAGACGTTCCTCGACCTGCTCCAGGCCGTCCTCGATCAGCCCGATGAGCCGCTTCGATCCCGGCCCGGCGAAGACGCGTTCGCTGAGGCCGAATCGACTCGCCATGGAGGAGCCCGTCGCCGGTCGGGGTGTCACGACTCCAGCCTACCGGCGGCGTCTTCGCCGCGACGGCCTTCCGGTTCGGCGTCGAAGGACCTCGGCGCGGCTCCCGGCTGCGCCGGCTTCACCGCCCGGTGAAGGGCGACGATGCCGAAGCTCAGGTCGCGATACGCGACGTCCGCCCATCCGACCTCGCGGATCCAGGCAGACAGCGCGCGCTGATCCGGCCAGTGCCTGATCGACTCGTTGAGGTAGTCGTAGGCCTCGGTGTTCGACGAGACGACGCGCGCGATGCGCGGCAGGATGCGGTCGTTGTAGAAGCGGTAGAGCCCGCGGATCGCGGGGACGGGCGGGTGCGAGAACTCGCAGATCACGAGGCGGCCGCCGGGCTTGGCGACCCGCAGCAGCTCGGCCAGGGCCTTCTTCGGCTGCTTGACGTTGCGCAGGCCGAACGACATCGTCACGGCGTCGAACTCGCCGTCGGCGAAGGGAAGGGCGGTCGCGTCGGCCTCGACGAACTCGAGGTTGCGCACATCCCGGTACCGGCGACGCCCTTCGGCGATCATCCCCGGCGAGAAGTCGGCGGCGACCACGTGAGCACCGCTGCGGGCAAGCGAGATGGAGGACGCGCCCGTGCCGGCAGCGAGGTCGAGGATGCGCTCCCCCGGCCGCGGGCGCACGGCGCGGGTCGTGGCGACGCGCCAGAGGCGGTCGTTGCCGACGCTCAGCACCGTGTTCGTGACGTCGTACTTCGCGGCGACCTGATCGAACATGCCGCTGACGCTGGCGGGGTCCTTGCCCAGGTCGGCGCGGTTGGGCCCTCCGTCGAAGGGGCTGCGGCGTCCGGCGTGCGAGATCACGCCTCCGAGTCTACGGTCGCCAGCCGCGCCAGCCAGTGCTCGGCCGTCGCCTCGTCGAACGGCGCCTCGAGCGCGCGCACCCGCCGTTCGAGGTCGTGGGCCGTCGCCTCGAGGGCCTCGATCACGCGGGACGGGTAGCCGTAGCGCACCCTGTGCACCTCCCACTCGTCCTCGTCGTCGATGTAGACGCCGCGCTCGTCGGTGCGGCGCACGACATCGAGGTCCATGTCGATCGCGGTGGGAAGACCGTCCTCGCCCCAGCCGGCGGCCCACGAGACGTCGATGTACACGCGTGTGGCGGCCGGCGACGCGTTGACGGTCAGCACGTAGTCCTGGCGGTCGGCGGGGATCAACATGACGCTCGGTATGTCCAGCACGAGGTCCCGTCCCGGACGGAAGCTGCGCGATCCGGTCCGCTGGCCCAGCCAGTCGCCCCAGTGATCCGATCCGAGGTAGACGCACTCGTGCTCCCAGTGCGGGGAGCCGTCCCACTTCCGCCAGCGGAAGACGAGCGGGGTTCCTATGGCGGGCCGGGGCATTGTCCGAGCCTATGCCGCCCGGGCGGGCAGGAGCGCGCGCCCCGGGCCGGAGGGGCGGATCTAAGCTGGATGGGTGTCAGAAACGTCCCGCGTCCCGCGCCTGATCGTGGAGACCCGGGAGGCGGATCCGGTCGAGGATCCGCTGCTCTGGGCGAGCCGCTCCTGGCCCCTCGCCTGGCAGCGCAAGGGCGACATGCTCGTGGGCGCGGGCACCGAGATCCTGCGCCTCGACGTCACCGGCCCCGACCGGATCGCGCGCATCGCCGCCTCGTGGCGGGAGATCATGGCCGCGGCCGAGGTCGACGACGAGGTGCGTGTTCCCGGGACGGGCCTCGTCGCGTTCGGCGCCTTCGCGTTCGACGACGGCTCGGCGCAGCGCAGCACCCTGACGGTGCCGTCGACGATCCTCGGGCGCCGCGGCGGCCGTCACTGGATCACGCGGATCCGCAACGCCCGCGCCGCCGCGCCCGACGAGGCCCCGCAGCCCTCCGACTACGGATCGCACTGGTCGGCGACGCTCGGACCGGGGCGGATGGATCCCGCCGCGCACGGCGACGCGGTGCGCGAGGCGCTCGCGGCGATCGAGGCCGGCGAGGTGAAGAAGGTCGTGATCGCCCGCGACATCGCCGGCTCCGTTCCCGTCGACGCCGACCTCCGTCGCCTGGTGCGCGCCCTCGCGAGCGGCTACCCCGACACATGGACGTTCGCGGTGGAGGGGATCATCGGCGCGAGCCCCGAGACCCTCGTCACCGTGCGCGGCGGAGAGGTCACGGCCCGCGTGCTCGCCGGCACCCGCCCCCGCGGCGCGGACGCCGACGAGGACTCGGCGATCATCGCCGAGCTCGCGGCCAACCCCAAGGACGTCGACGAGCACGAGTACGCCGTGCGCTCGGTCGTCGATGCGCTGCGCCCCCACACCTCGGCGCTCGCGTCCGCCGAGCAGCCCTTCACGCTCAAGCTGCCGAACCTCTGGCACCTCGCGACGGATGTCGAGGGAACGCTCTCCAACGGATCGACGGCGCTCGACATGGTGCGTGCCCTGCACCCGACGGCGGCCGTGGCCGGCACGCCCCGCGAGGCCGCGATGGCGGCCATCCGGCGCATCGAGCCCTTCGACCGCGGGCGCTACGCCGGTCCGGTCGGCTGGATCGACGGCAACGGCGACGGCGAGTGGGCCATCGCGCTGCGCTGCGCCCAGTTCGGGGTGCCCGGCGAGACCACCGACCGGGGCTGGATGATCGACCCAGACGGAACGCGCCCAGTCACCGCCCACGCGGGCGGCGGCATCGTCGCCGGCAGCGTGCCCGAGGCGGAGCTGCTGGAGACGCGGGTGAAGTTCCGGCCGATCGTGGACGCGCTGGCGTAGGACGACGACCGCGAGGCTTGTGGTCGCCACGTGCGACCGAAGGGAGCGTGCCGCGGAGCGGCCAACCAGCGCGCCCACGGATGGAGCGAAGCGACAGCCCATCGATCGCGAGCGCCGGCGCCCCGCGAGCGGAGCGACGGCCTCTCTCACGGAGTGGTACCGCGGAGCGGTGCCCGACGCGTGAGAGTCACGAACAGCCCGCGTCGGCCGAGTGATCGATCAGCGCGCGGCCAAGAAAGAACAGCGTCGGTTTAGAGCTCGTCGAGGAAGCCGAGGTAGGGGTTGCGCATGCGGGCCCCCGGGTCGAACTCGCGGGTGAGCGCGGCGAAGTCCGCGAGGCGCGGCCAGACGGCGGCGCGGCCCGCGGCACTCATCGTGGCGAGCTTCCCCCAGTGCGGGCGGGCGGCGAACGGCTGCAGCGCGGCCTCGATCTTCGCGACCACCGCCTCGACCGCCGGCTGATCCGGCAGCCACGTGAAGTGCAGGCCGACAGTGTCGGTCTCGTACGCGGGGCTCAGCCAGAGGCTGTCGGCGCGCATCGAGCGGATCTCCGTGACCTGGATGAGCGGGGCGATGTCGTCGGCGAGCTCGCGGACCGCGCGGATCGCGGCGACCGCGTGCCGGCGCGGCACGAGGTGCTCCGACTGCAGCTCGGCGCCGCTCGAGGGAGTGTGGCTCATCCGGAAGTGCGGCAGCCGGTCAAGCCAGCGTCCGGGCTCCCCCAGCTGCGGCGTGCAGGCGTCGGGCGAGACGCCCGCGAGCATGTGCAGCGGCTCGGTCGCGGGCGCGGGATCGCCCGGGATCGTCGGCGGCTCCTCGACGCGCGACTTCGTCCACACCTGATCGACGACATCCGGATCCGTCCACCGCAGGAAGAGGCTGACGCTGTAGGCGGCGCCCATGAGCGCATCGAAGTGCGACAGCGCGGTCTCGAGCGGGAGGTTCTCGTAGAGGCGCTGGCGCACCTCGAAGGAGGGCTCGATGTCGAGCGTGATCTGCGTCACGATGCCGAGCGCCCCGAGCGAGACGACTGCGGCGTCGAAGTGCTCGTCGCCGCGGGCGAGGGTCAGGACGTCGCCCGTCGCGGTGACGAGCTCCAGTGCCGCGACGGCGGAGGACAGCGTCCCGACGCCGTCACCTGACCCGTGCGTGCCCGTCGCGATCGCGCCGCCGATCGAGATGTGCGGCAGCGAGGCGAGGTTCGCCAGCGCCCATCCCTCGGCCTCGAGCGCCTGGGCGAGGTGGCCGTACCGGGCGCCGGCGCCGACCGTGACGGTGCGCGCGTCGGCGTCGATCACGGGGGCGGAAGCCAGCCCGGCCGTGGAGACGAGCGTCGCCTCGGTGTCGGCGATCAGGCTGAAGGAGTGGCCGGAGCCCAGTGCGCGGACGCGGCCGGGGCGCCGCAGGATCTCGCGGACGTCCTCGGTGCTGGCGGGGTCGGCGATCCGGTTCGCGCGGAAGCGCACGTTTCCCGCCCAGTTGGTGAGTTCCATGTCAGTCATCCTCTCCCTGTGCCGCGGCGAGTCGCTCGCCGGCGGCCTGCAGCCAGTGCCGCGTGTCGGTCATCGCCGCGTCGGCGGACCCGGCGAGCTCCGTGAGGGAGACCGCCTCGATACCGGTGACGTCGGCGTCGTCCGCGATCCGCCCGGCGACGACGGCGATCCGGGCGCCGGCCTCGCGTGCGAGCCCGGCGACGTATGCGGGGGTCTTCCCGGCAGCCGACTGGCCGTCGTACGAGCCCTCGCCCGTGATGACGAGGTCCGCACCCTCGATCGCCGCCGGAAGGCCGGTGAGGGCGCCGATCTCGGCCGCTCCGCCGACGAGGCGCCCGCCCCAGGCGAGCAGCCCGAAGCCGCAGCCGCCGGCCGCGCCGGCGCCGGGCACATCCGGATCGGCGTCGAGCAGGCTCGCGAGGCGGGCGAGGCCCTCGTCCGCGCGGGCGACGCCGCCGGCGTCGAGGCCCTTCTGCGGGCCGAAGACGGCCGCCGCGCCGCGGCGACCGGTCAGGGGGTTCGTCACGTCGGTGAGCACGAGCACGCCGCCGGACGGCGCCGGACGCAGTCTCGTGAGATCCGCTTTCGCGAGCTCCTCGAGGCCGGCCGCCCCGGGAGGGACGGACAGGTCGTACGCGTTGATGAAGCGCGCACCGAGGGCCGTGAGGGCCCCGATGCCGCCGTCCGTCGAGGCGCTGGATCCGATGCCGAGGATGAGCCGCGAGACGCCGTGATCGACCGCGGCCCGAATCGCCTGCCCGAAGCCGAGGGTGGACGCGTCCCGGCCGCGCAGGTCGCCGGCCAGCAGCTCGATTCCGGATGTCGAGGCGATCTCGACGACACCCGTGCCGTCGGGGAGCAGCAGCCAGGCCGCATCGACCGGGAGGCCGAGCGGCCCGGTGACGCGCACCGGCATCCGCGTCGCCTCGGGGAACGCCGTGGCGAATGCGTCGAGCGTGCCCTCGCCGCCGTCTGCCATCGGCCGCAGCACGACCTCGTCGTCGCTGCGCACGCCCGCCCAGCCGTCGGCGATCGTCCGCGCCGCGTCGGCGGCGGGGCACGTGCCCTTGAAGCTGTCCGGCGCGACCACTACCCGCATACCCATGCCGCCATCCTTCCGCACCCGGCGACGGGTCCAGGCCACAGGCCGGGGGCGGGCGGGGCTGTGCGGCGTTACAGAGTCGCCTTCAGGCGCTTCTTCTCGGCCTCGACGTCGAACTCCGCGACCGGCCACTGCGGGTCGATGCCCTCGAGCGCCTCCAGCAGCAGCTCCTGCACCGCGAGGCGCGCGTACCACTTGTGGTTCGCGGGCACGACGTACCACGGCGCCTCATCGGTCGAGGTGCGGGTGAGGGCGGTCTGGTACGCGTCCATGTACGCGCTCCACCGCGCGCGCTCGTCGACGTCGCCCGGGTTGTACTTCCAGTGCTTGTCGGGGCGCTCGAGGCGCTCCATCAGGCGCTCGCCCTGCTCCTCCGGCGAGATGTGGAGCATGACCTTGATGATCCGGATGCCGCGGTCGGCGATGCGGCGCTCGAAGTCGACGATGGCGCCGTAGCGACGCTCGATCTCCTGCGCGTCGGCCAGCTTGCGCACGCGGCCGATCAGCACGTCCTCGTAGTGCGAGCGGTCGAACACCCCGATCAGGCCCGCACCCGGCAGGCGCTTCTCGACCCGCCACAGGAAGTCGTGCGCGAGCTCCTCCTCCGTCGGTGCCTTGAAGGCGGCGAGCTGAATCCCCTGCGGGTCGACGCCTCCCACCACGTGACGGACGACCCCGCCCTTGCCGGCCGAGTCCATCGCCTGCAGCACGAGCAGCACGGCGTCCTTCGCGGTGCCGCCGCGGCTCGCGGCGTACAGGCGCTCCTGGTACTCGGCGAGCTGCTCGAGGCCCGACTTGAGGTCGGCCTTGCCCGCTGCCTTGTCGCCGTCGTACCCGGGCGTCGCGTCGGGGTCGACGTCCGACAGCTGGAATCCCTTCGTCACCCGCAGCACGCGGGCTGCGTCATCCGTCCAGCGGGCCTGGCTCTTCGCGATCATGCGGCACAGTCAACCATCCGGATCCGACCCGACGCGAGAGCGGCGGGAGCCGACGCGCGGATGAGCTCACTCCCGCTCGAGCGGGACCTCGATGATGCGTCGGGATCCCGGCGCGATCAGCGCCTGATCCAGGGCCGAGCGGGTCGTGACGCGCGTGTGCTCCCAGCCGTACGCGGACGCGAGCGCCGCGACGTCCGCCTGCTGCGGCGTGTACTGCACGCGGTCCATGTCGTCCTTCGAGGCGAGGGAGGCGACCTCGAGCCCGTCGAAGATCGTGCCGCCGCCGTCGTTGCCGACGATCAGCTGGATCCGCGGATGCTCCTCCGAGACCGGCAGCAGCAGCGCACCGACGTCGTGGAGCAGGGTCAGGTCGCCGAGCAGCACCCGAGTGACGCCGGGGCGGGCGCCATCCTGGCTCGCGAGCGCGATGCCGAGGGCCGTCGCGATCGTGCCGTCGATGCCCGCGAGACCGCGATTCGCGTGAACGGGAACCCGCTTGCCCGGCAGCACCGCGTCGGCCACGCGGACGAGGCGGGACGACCCGAACACGAGCCGGTCGTGCGGCCAGGTCGCGGCCCACACCGCGGCGGCGAGCTGCTCGCGATCGAGCGGGCGGCGCACCGCGGCCAGCTCGGCGCGGGTCGCCTGCGCGCGGGCGAGCGGATCCTTCGAGGCGAGCCCGTCGAGATCGGGCGCGGGCGCGTCGAGGTCGACGGCGTGCGCGGCGGATGCCTGCAGCCAGGATCCGAGCCAGGCGCGATCCGGATCGCCGGGGGTCACCGCGACCGCGTCGACGTGGGTCGTCCGGTGGTTGAGATCGAGGTCCTCCCCCGCGCCGCGCACCGCGACCACGTCGACATCCGGCCGCGAGAGGAGGGCGGCGACTTCGCGGGAGAGGGTCGGATGCCCCAGGACGACGGCGCGCTCGATGCGTCCGCCGAGGTCGGGATCGCGCAGCAGGGCGCGGTAGCCGTGGATCACCTGACGACCGAAGCGGGCGCCGCTGACGATCTCGGCGATGAGCGGCCATCCGCCCGCGTGCGCCAGCTCCTCGGCGGCCAGTCCGGCGTCGGCGCCCGCGATCACAACCGTGCGGGGGCCCCGCTCGAGGGCGTGCGGATCGCGCTTCGGCGCCGTGATGGCGTCCGGGACGGCACGGGTCCTGCCGCCGGTGAACCACTCCGGCAGGGCCCCGGCGAGCGGCTCGCGATACGGGAGGTTCAGGTGCACGGGGCCGGCGACGGCGTCGCCTGCGTCGCCGGTGGCCGCGCCGTACGCGCGCCGCGCGATGGCGCGCGCCGCGGCGACCTCACCCTGCTCGCCGGTCGGCGTCTCCGCGTCCATCGCGAAACGCGTGAACGCGCCGAAGATCCCGGGCTGGGTGGTTGCCTGATTCGCCCCGACGCCGCGCAGCTCGGGCGGGCGATCGGCCGTCAGCAGCAGCAGCGGGACGCCGGCGTGATGCGCCTCGAGCACCGCGGGAAGCAGGTTCGCGACGGCCGTCCCTGACGTGCAGATCACGGCGGCGGGCACGCGCGTCTCGCGGCCGATGCCGAGCGCCGTGAAGCCGGCGACGCGCTCGTCGATCCGGACGTGGAGCCGGATGCGCCCCGCGCGCTCGAGGGCCGCCGCGGCGAGCGCGAGCGCCTGGGAGCGCGAGCCGGGGCTCACCACCACGTGCCGCACCCCGTGGGCGACGAGCTCGTCGAGAAGCGCGGCGGCTGCGGCGCTCGCGGGCGATGCGCCGGGGTCCCGGCTCACGTCAGAGCGTCCCGCGACGGCCGCGGGGGTCGTCGTCCCCCGTCTCGTCCGGCTTCTCCTCGCCCGGCTTCGGCTGCTCGTCCGACTCGGAGTCGAGACGTGCGAGCTCCTCCTCGAGCAGGCGGATGCGCTCATCCTGATCGGTCACGCCCTTCAGCGTGCCGAGGAACTGGGGGTCGTCATCCGGAGCGATGACGCGGCTCCCCGACTGCGGGCGCGAGCGGCCGAGGACGAACCACAGGATGCCGCCGAGCACGGGCACCAGGACGACGATCGCGATCCATGCACCCTTCGAGACACCGCGGTGGCGGGTCGGGGGCTGGACGGCGCAGTCGACGATGCTGAAGACCCAGAACGCGATCGCAGCCACAACGAGGGGGATCAACACGCGAGGCGGCATCTCCTCATCCTAGGCGGGTCACCTGTGCACGGGATGGGGTTGACGCGACCGCCGGCCCGGGTCGCGCTCAGGTGGCGAATCTAGACTCGAGCGCGTGAACACGCACGCTGACGCCCCGCTCGAGGACGCCCCGGGATCCGCCGCGACGGACGAGGCCCGGCCGGCTGGATCCGGTCGCCCGGCGGGTGTGTCGCTGGTGGTCTACGCGGTGCTGCGGCTCGCCGCGTTCCTCGTGCCCTTCGGGCTGATGATGCTGCTGCCGGCATTCCACGACCTGTGGTGGCTCGCCGCGATCTTCGCCGCGCTCATCGGCCTGAGCATCTCGGTGCTGTTCCTGCGCCGCCCGCTCGCGGATGCGGCGCAGTCGCTCGCGGCCCGCCGGGAGGCGGCGCCCCGCGCGCGCACCGAGCGCGAGCTGGAGGACGAGCTCGAGGACGCGGCGAACGACGAGGCCCAGCGCGGCTGACGCCCGGTTGCTGAGCGAGCCTGCGAGCCGAAGCGACCGACCTCAAGCCGCCCGCCCGTGCGAGCAGGTCATCTCGACTCGCTCCGCTCGCTCGATAACCGGGGTGGGGCGGGCACAAAGGTGCGGCAAACGCACCGAATGAGGCGCTGAGAGGTGCGAACGCCGCACGTTCACCCCTCACCCGGTTGCTGAGCGAGCCTGCGAGCCGAAGCGACCGACCTCAAGCCGCCCGCGGGAGGGGCAACGGACCTGTGCCCCCATGTGTGAGCGAAGCGAACGTGGAGCGAAGCGACCCCCGCAGCGCGAAGCGCTGCCGCAACGGAGCGTCAGCGACGGTGCCTCGCTCGCGAGGGCGCCGCTTGCGGCCCCGAAGCGTGCGAGACGCTTCTAAAGGGAACTGCCGCTTCTGAAAGAACCGGTGCGAGCCGTGTCTCAATAGAACGCCCAGAACAGGAACCCCGCGTAGCCGAGCGAGGTCAGCGACGTCAGGGCCAGCGCGGTGACCAGCTCACGGGGCTGACGGTAGGTCCAGACGATCAGGATGGCCGGGCCTCCCGCGAGGAGGGCGAGCGAGGCGAGCCAGGCGATCGGGTAGAACAGCGCGAGGTACCAGGACGTCGCGAAGGCGAGCAGGACGAAGACGGTGTACAGGATCTGCGTCGCGCGGCGCCCGATGAGGACGCTGAGGGTGCGCTTGCCGACCCGGCGATCCTGGTCGATGTCGCGCAGGTTGTTGGCGAGCAGCACGGCGCAGGCGAGCAGGCCGGCGCCGACGGCGCCGAACCAGGCCTCCTGCGGCAGGGCGAGCGCCTGCACCCACGTGGTGCCGAGCGTGGCGACGAGGCCGAAGAAGATGAAGACGAAGACCTCGCCGAGCGCGTTGTAGCCGTAGGGACGCTTGCCGCCGGTGTAGAACCACGCGGCGACGATGCAGACGAGACCGAGCGCGATGAACCACCACTGCTGCGTGCGGATGGTGATCGCGAGACCTGCGAGCGCGGCGATGCCGAAGAAGACGAAGGCGGCGACGAGCACCGAGCGGGGCTTCACCCGGCCGGACGCGGTGAGGCGCGCGGGGCCCACGCGGTGGGCGTCGGTGCCGCGGATGCCGTCGCTGTAGTCGTTGGCGAAGTTCACGCCGATCTGCAGCGACACCGCGACCACCAGGCAGGCGAGCGCGATGACCCAGTGGAAGACGTCGCTCACGATCAGCGCCGCTCCCGTGCCGATCACAACGGGTGACACCGCGAGCGGAAGGGTGCGCAGGCGCGCGGCGCCGATCCAGTCGCCGACGGTCACGGGGCCGGCGGTGGGTGATGCGTCCGTCCGCGCGACGGCGCGCTTGGCGGGGTTCCCGCTCAGGCCACGGGTGTTCTTGCGCTTGCTGCTCGGTCGCTTCGCCACGATCCACGATCCTACGGCCGCGGCGCGCGCGATCCGGCGTACCGTGGGCGCCATGCGGCACACGGACCGAGCGCGTGGCGGCAAAGCGACGCACGGCATTGCCGTCGTGGCCGCGCTCGTCTCGGCGCTCACCCTCGCCGGCTGCACGGCGACAGATCCGGATCCGGCGCCCTCGCCGTCCGCGGCGGCATCCGATCCCGCGAGCGCGTCGTCACCCGGTCCCGCGCCGAGCGCTCCCTCGGGGACGGAGGTCGTGGCGACCGGGCTCGAGGCGCCGTGGTCGATCGCCCGCTCCGGGGATCTCGTTGTCGTCAGCGAGCGGGACTCCGGCCGGATCCTGCGGCTTGCCGACGACGGATCGACCCACGAGCTGGGTGTCGTCGAGGGCGTCGCGCACGGCGGGGAGGGTGGCCTGCTGGGGCTCGCGTTCGATCCGCGGGGGCGCCTGTACGCCTACTCGACCGGAGCGGATGGCAACCGCATCCAGCGATTCGAGGTCGACGGCGGTGCGCTCGGGGAGGCGGAGACGATCCTGGACGGCCTTCCCTCCGCCGGCCGGCACAACGGCGGGCGCCTCGCGTTCGGCCCCGACGGCATGCTGTACGCCTCGGTCGGCGACGCGGCCGATCCGGCGCTCGCGCAGGATCCGTCGTCGCTGGGCGGCAAGATCCTGCGGATGACACCGGATGGCGATCCGGCCCTCGACAATCCGGATCCGGATTCGCTCGTGTACTCGCTCGGCCACCGCAACGTGCAGGGGATGGCGTGGGCGTCGGACGGGACGATGTACGCG